>PAAY01000083.1 GCA_002698985.1 Saprospirales bacterium
CTTCAGAGAATACACCTGCCTGGTTGGAGTATAGTTTGGCAATCCGCTGATTCGCATCGTTCTGTCCCGTGATGAGCAGGTCCTGGTCGCCGTCGTTGTCCACGTCTGCAAAAGCAAAAGCCCCTGGATTCACCCCATTAAAAGGAGTTCCGCTCATTTCGGAGAAGGTACCTGCCAGGTTGGAGTAGAGTTTGGCAAACGGCTGATCCATATCGTTCAGCCCCGTGATGAGCAAGTCCTGGTCGCCGTCGTTGTCCACGTCTGCAAAAGCAAAAGACCCCGGCTTCACCCCTTCAAAAGGGGTTCCGCTCACTTCGGAGAATACACCTGCTTGGTTGGAGTATAGTTTGGCAATCCACTGATTCGCATCGTTGAGTCCAGTGATGAACAGGTCCTGGTCGCCGTCGTTGTCCACGTCAGTGAATGCCACCGAACTGTAGGCAACCCCTTCGAAAGTGGTGCCGCTCACCTCGGAGAATTCGCCCTGGTCATTGGTGTAGAGCTTTATCATTGGCTGGTTCGAACGATTCAACCCGGTAATGAGCAAGTCCTGGTCGCCATCGTTGTCGATGTCTGCAAAAGCAACGGAACCAAACCAGGAGCCGGCGGCATTCCAAGGAAAACTGACTTCAGTGAACTGGATTTGGGCTGAGAGCAATTGAGTCGCCCCGAGTAGGAGGAGTAAAAGTGGGAGCTTCATGTTGAATTTTTTTGTGGATGCGTGCTTTCCTTTCGGGCTGCAGGTGAGTTTCTTGCGCGTGTGAATTTCGGTGGAAGATTTTTCACGTTTGCAAGGAGGGTCACTTGTAACTCAATGGGTTACGCCATCAGCATCTGATGAAATGGTAAAATCCATGAATTATTGGCGGCCCTTGTTTGCGCTGGAAAAGGAATCATTCACGCGTTGTCCAGTTTTGCTCGTTTTAGGAAAATCAACTTTTTATACCCATTGCGATGTGGTAGAAAAATCCAAGTATTCCATTTCAGAGAAGATGAGGGAGTTTAGGCGGCGTACGCTGTTCGTCCCACTTCGTTTCGGGTATAAAGTTCTTTCCTGTGAACTTGTAGCAAGTTTATTACTTTTTGCCTAAAAGATATATTCTTTACCCAAGGAAAAACTTGCCATAATGCTTTATGCCTCAATAAGTGGATAAGGAGTTCTTCCTTGAAGAATTGAATGAAGATGAGGAAGACGTTTGTCCTTCCAAATACGAGGATGAGGCTCAAACCCAAGTGCTCCCAAAGCCATCATGCGATACCTCCCCACCTGTGTGTACCTAAAAAGCATTTCCCGAAAGGAGCAGCTTTTATGGCAGTAATAGATCAATATTTTACAGTTTAATATCTCTAAAAAAACTTCCGAAATATTTCATTGGCCTAAGTCAATGAGTCCACTGCAAAAAGGCCATATTCTGGGTGCCGCTTGTTTTTCATCCCGAGATTACCTCGGGATTAAAAAACCATCCAAAAACCTGAAAAACATGAGCCTTTCGTGAATTATTGGTTTTGCAGTGCGCTCAGTTCTTCACATCCTCAAATCCTCCCTGCCTGTCGGCAGACAGGAAATCCTCACATCCTCAAATCCTGTGCGCACTGCAAAAAGTCCCTTTACTGCGAAAAATTAGAAATCTCACTCCTGACAGCACTCGAAGTGCTGTCAGGAGTAAAATGTACAACCCCTCAAAACCAAGGCTTTAGTGCGGACCAAACTTCACTCAAACAACGGAACTTACTCTAACCCCAATAGAAAAAGACTTTTTGCAGTGGACTCAATTCTCAAATCCTCACATCCTCAAATCCTCACATCCTCACATCCTCATCAACCTCACCCTTCCAGCAACGCCACCAGTTCTTCCACGTTCAGGCGGGCGGCGGCTTCGGTGCGTTCCAGGAGGCTGTCGGCCAGTTCACGTTTTTCGGCGTGGAGCCTGACGATTTTTTCTTCGATGGTGCCTGAGGAAACGAGGCGGTAGATGGTGACGGGGCGCTCCTGACCGATGCGGTGGGCGCGGTCGCTGGCCTGGTCTTCCACGGCGGGGTTCCACCAGGGATCCATGTGGATGACGTAGTCGGCGGCGGTCAGGTTGAGGCCGAAGCCGCCGGCTCGCAGGCTGATGAGGAAGAGGTCGCCTTCGCCGGACTGGAATTCCCGGATGGAGCGGTCACGCTGCGGGAGCGGGGTGGAGCCGTCGAGGTACTGGTATTTGATGCCGCGGGATTTGACCCAGTTTTCGATGATGTGCAGGTGTGATACAAACTGACTGAAGACCAGTGCCTTGTGGCCTTCTTCGATGAGTTCTTCCACGATTTCGCCGAAAAGCTGGAGCTTGGAGCTTTGGAGCTTGCTGTCGGCCTTTACCAGGCGGGGATGGCAGGCAGCTTGCCGCAGGCGCATCAGTTCGGCCAGGATCTGGAAGCGCTTCTGGTTGAAACCGCCTTCGCTGCTGTGGATGTTTTCCAGGGCCTGCCGGCGCAGGGCTTCGTAAAAGACCCGCTCTTCTGGCGACAGTTCCACTTCCAGGGTGACCTCTGTTTTCGGGGGCAGTTCTTTGAGCACGTCGTCCTTTTTGCGACGCAAAATAAAAGGCCGCAAGAGGCGGCGGAGCTGCTCGCGCCGGGCATGGTCGTTGTCCCGCTCGATGGGCAGGGCGTATTTCTCGGTGAATACTTCCAGTGAGCCCAGCAAGCCCGGATTGAGGAAGCGGAACAGGTTCCACAACTCGCCGAGGTGGTTCTCGATGGGCGTACCGGTGGTGATGATCCGGAAGCCGGCTTTCAGTTGCATGGCGGCTTTGGAGCGTTTGGTAGCCCTGTTTTTGATGGCCTGTGCTTCGTCCAGCACGATGGTGCTGAATTCAATTTTCGTAAGGCGCTCCTGTTCCTGTTGCATGAGGCCGTAGCTGCACAGCAGCAAATCACCGGCTTTGAGTTCCCGCAGGGTTTCGGTTCGGTCATTTTCGCCGAAGATGATGGGTTCCAAACCGGGTGCAAAGCGCCGGGCTTCGTGGTACCAGTTGCGCACCACAGAGGCCGGGGCCACCACCAGCGCCGGCCCTGATTCGGCTCTTTTGGACAGCACGGCCAGGGTTTGCACGGTTTTGCCGAGGCCCATGTCGTCAGCCAGGCAGGCGCCCACGCCCCAGTGTGCCAGGCGCATCAGCCATTGGTAGCCCTCCTGCTGGTATTGCCGCAGCTCTGCGGTGAAGTTTTCTGGCGGTTCTGCCCTGAAATTTTCCAGTTCGTGTAGTTTCTGCAGTTGTTCTTTCCAGGCGGCATCGGCTTTGAGTTCGCTCAGCCCTTCGGCAAAATCGTCGAAAACACCCACGGCCAGCGGATGGATGGCCAGGGCGTTGTCCATGTCGCTGAGCAGGGCGTCCAGGTCTTGCAGTTTTTGCTGCAATTGCGCTGTAAGCGCTACAAACTGCCCGTCGTTCAGTTTGACGAAGCGGCTGTTCTGCCGGCTGAGGGCCAGTAAATTTTTGAGGTCGAGCACCTCGTTTTCGTCCAGTTGGACACCGCCTTCCACCTCAAACCAGTTGTTCCGGCTCTGGATGCCGAGGCGCAGGCGGCTCATGTCCAGTTGACCTTTCAGTTGCAGTTGCTGCCCTTTGGGGTATTCCATTACGATTTTACCCTCCTTGTGCAGGGGTTCCAGTTCCAGCAATGCCTGCAGTGCCAGTTCTGGCTGTTCAAAGATCCATTCCCTGTTTTCCGAAGGAAATTCCGAAAGGGTGGGGCAGGCTTCTTCCACCTGGCGGGCATTTTCTTCCTCGGCCTCCAGGTTGCGGATGGCTTTGGTAGTCAGTCCGTTGATTTTTGTGAACAGCACGGTGTGGCCCTTGCCGGGTTTGGCGTAGGGGGGCTCATCGGTAAATGGTTTTACGAAGATCTCCAGCTTGAATCCATCGCCTGCCGGCAACAGGTGGATGTGTGGCGTGGCGTTGCCCTCGATGGTTTCCACCTTTCCGGCAATGTCGTCCACATCCGTGTGGATGACCACCATGGGGCTGATGTGTCGCACTATTTTCAGGAGCTGGCTTTTGGCCTCTTTGGGCAGGCTTATCTGCCCGCCGCTCATCAGTTGGAAGATGCGTTGCTGTGCCGGTGTGGGTTGGAGCAGCAGGTAGCGGGTGGGTGTTTCCCGGATGATGGTCAACCCGTCGTTTTTAAGAGGATGCGAAAAGTGAATCACGAAGCCCTCGCCGGTTTCGTCGATGCGGAGTTGGAGTTCCTCCTTCACCAATTCAACGGGAACGTCAGGTTGTTTGTGAAGAAACAAAAGCGGGTGCCCTGCCAATGCCGGAAGCACCTTGTTGAAGTCGAGGGTGTAGCCGGCGTTGACACCGCTGTCGCCCATCACGCTGATGGCTTTGGCGATTTCCAGGTCCTGCTTCGTCAGGCTGTCGACTTCGCCGGTTTTGAGGCGCTTCAGCGAAATCTGCCGGCCTTTTGACCAACCGTTTTTTCCGAGCACCTGCTCCACAGGTTGCACCACCCGCTCCTCGAAATCCACCTGCCAGGCCAGGCGCTTCATGCGCGCTGTCGCCGCCGAGTCCTCTGGCTCGGGCGCAATTTCCAGAATGGCATCCAGGGCCCGCTGCCAGTAAGGTTTCCGTGGCAGCCACCAGGGCATTTTCTTGCCGGTTCTTTCTTCGCCTCCCGGGGTGTCGGGAGAGGTTCCGGCAAGGGCTTCTGATTCCGTTGCAGCCAGCAGGTCTTTGATTTGCCGGCTCAGCCATGAATAGCCATTCTTTTCGGCCTGCCGGCCAATGGTTTTGATCTTCTCCTTTTCAAAATCGCCCAGGCTGATCATGCTCCAGAAATTGGCGAGGCCGAAAAAATACCATTCGAGGGGCAAGGCCGGCAGTTCGTTGAGGAGGGGTTCTGCTTCGGTCAGGCGGTTTTGCTGCACCAGAGCGGCCCCTTTCAGGTAGTCGAAAATTTTACCGAAGGCAGGGTTGGGTTCTTTGGGCAGCAGGGGCAATACTTTGCCGGCGGCCTTGTCACCATACAGCCCGAAGAGGGTCAGGATCAGCACCACCCCTTTGAAATCGGCTTCTGCCTGAGTCAGCACACCGCTGTATTTGCTTCCTTCGGTAAATGCTGCCAGTGCCGCATGCAACTGCCCGTTGAAAAACCTGGCCAGGCCCTCCATCGGGGCCATGTCCTTGCTCTGGGGCTGACCCTGCAATTCAATCAGTACTTCTTTGGCTTTTCCCTGAAGGCAGCGGGCTACGGCCAGTCCGGGGCAGTCCTTCACTGCGGAAAACCCGGCGGCCTGGGCCACTGCCTCGTATTCTTCGGTGGATTCCAGTTGCTCGACTGCCTCTTCGATGAAGCGGTTGAGGATGAAAACCTGGACATCCCGGTGAAAGGTGCCCAACCATTCCGGATCGAAAGGGCCAAACACCGTGGCCAGCAGGTCGGTGTGCTGCCATTGGGTGGGGAAGTAGCGACGGGCTGCCCTGCTGACTTCGTCCATGCGTTCCATATCACCGGCGTACAGGGCGGCGCTCAGTTCCCGAAGGCAAACACCAAAATTGCGGGGTGGCTGCCCCGGCTGCACCACGAAAGGCAGTTCCGAGCGCAGCATTTGCAGCACCGTTTTGTACCACAGGTCAATCACGGCCATGCGCAGCACCAGGTGCAGGTAGTTGTACCGGAGGGCCCATTGTTCACCGGCGCTGTAGTCCAGCCAGCCGGCATCGTCCAGCACCTGGCGCGGTGCCTCCAGGTGCTTGCTGGTGATGAGCTCGCCCCGCGGCCCGAAGATCTGGCAACGGCGCAGCAGCCGCACCAGCAGGCCGGTATCGAGGGGTTCGCAGGCGATGGCCATGATCTTCAGAATGTCCCGCTCCAGCGGGGGGAGTTCTTTGAATCTCTGGCGGAAACTGGTCAGGTTCATGTGGTCGTTGCCGGGTTTTCTGGAAAAGGCGCAAAATTACGCAATTCAATGCCCGGTTCACACTTTCTGCGTCCTTACTGTTGAATGTTTGGCTCATAGCTCGTAGCTCGTAGCTCCCCGAGTACTCGGGGCAGGCTGTGGCTCGTAGCTCGTAGTCAGGGCTAGCCAATCCAAATGAACTTCTATAATCCTCTATAATCCTCCATAATCCATATAATCCCTGCCTGGCGGCAGACAGGCTTCATTAACCACAGTGTAAACAGAGTGAAAAACAGAGTGTAACAGAGTATTCCCGCCCAACCTACAACCTACAACTTACAACCACATAATCCTCTATAATCCTCCATAATCCATATAATCCACATAATCCTCATAATCCCTGCCCTACCTACAACTTACAACCTACAACCTTAAAAACCCCTACATTCGCCCCATTGTGGAACCAAAAAATATCTTAGAACCATGAAGCAAGTCCTCGCACCCGTTTTCTCTTTTTTCGTCGCAATGATTTTCCTGCAATGCACTTCGCTGGCGCAAATAGCACCTGCTGAGCATTCCAAAAAATGGCCACCTGAAATGACGGAGGTTTGGGAACCCATTCCGAGGGTAGTGACCCCGGGAGAAGGCACGGCAGCCCCTTCCGATGCCATCGTGCTTTTTGACGGCACCAATGCCGGTGAGTGGACCCACAAAGACGGCTCCCCGGTAAAATGGAAAGTGGAAAACGGTGTGATGACTGTAGTCGGCGGCACCGGCGACATCTACACCAAACGCACCTTTGGCGACTGCCAGCTGCACATCGAGTGGCGCACCCCGGCGGAAGTGAAGGGCGAAGGCCAGGGCCGCGGCAACAGCGGCGTTTTCCTGCAGAGCCGCTACGAAGTGCAGGTGCTCGACAACTATAACAACCGGACTTATTCCAACGGCCAGGCGGGCTCCATTTACAAACAATACATGCCGCTGGTGAACGCCTGTCGCCCCCCCGGCGAATGGCAGACTTACGACATCATCTACACCGCTCCCCGCTTCAACGAAGACGGCATCCGCATCACACCAGCCTACATTACGGTGATCCACAATGGCATCGTGGTGCAAAACCACGTGCCGCTGCACGGCACTACCGAATACCGGGGCCTGCCGCAAAACGTAGCCCACGGCCCCGCACCACTTCAGCTTCAGGATCACGGAAACCCCGTCAGCTACCGGAATATCTGGATTAGGGAACTGTGATGTAGAGTTTAGGGTGTAGGGTTTAGGGTGTAGGGTTTGGGGGCTAGCTCCTCCAAACTCTACACTTTCAAAACCAAAGCGTTAAACAGAGTTATTACACGGAGTTCCACGGAGATTTTGACACGGAGTTCCACGGAGCTAGTGCCCCAAACCCTACGCCCTTCTCCGAAAAACGATTCCAATCATCAACAGCACCAACAGCCCACCCAAAATCCACCAGTGCACGCAGGTGTGCAGGTTGACCGGTTCTGAATCGCCCACATACACCAGGGCTGCCCAGTAGTAGGGGGATTTCTGGATCGGGGGGATTTCTTCGCTTTCCAACCATTCAAGTTTGGCCTGGTGCAGGGCCATGAACTTTGGCTGGCCTTCCCTGAGGTGGCCGTACATGTTTTTCAGGATGGTGGCGGTGGCTGCTTCGTTGATGGTCCATTGGGAAGCGACAAGGCCTTTGGCACCTGCCCAGGTGAAAGCCCGGGAGAGGCTCATGACGCCTTCTCCCTGCACCAGTTCTCCCAGGCCTGTCTGGCAGGCGCTCAGCACCACCAGATCGGCTTGCAGGGGCAAGGCGTAGATGTCGGGCAGCCAGGCGCTGCGGTCGTAAAATTCGATGCGGGGCATGGCGCCCGTGCTGTCGATGCCGGCGTGGGTGCTCAGGTGCAGCACCTTGTAGTTGCCGGCCGAGGCTGCAAAGTTTTCGAAGGTGGCTTCTGCGGCATCGAGGTGCTTCGATTTGCAAAAGAACCTGCCGGGGGCTTCGTCCCGGCTGTTGAGCAGGGGGCTGAGCTGCCGCTCGCCGTTTTCGAAGACAGGGGCAAGCTGCAGAAGGTTCCCTTTTGCCCGGCCCTTCAGGTTCTGCTGCGTGTCAAAAACGAAGAGGGAGTAGGAATACATGACGGCATGACTGCGAATCAGAAAAGGGCTGCGCTGCCAGGTGGCATCCGAGGCTTCAGTCAGTAAAACTTCGAAAGGCAGGAAGGACAGTTGCCCGTCGGGAATGATCAGCAGCGGCAGGGGGGCATCGGTGTGGTTGGTGACCGGCTGCACCAGCCTGCTGTAGAGCTCAAATGCGTACCGGCAGAACTCGCTCCGGTTCGCCTCCAGCAATGCCCTGTTGGGCAGCCATAGCAGGAGCTTTTGGAGCATTGTTGCTGTATTGCCGGCATCAGCAGTGCGCACCCAGATCGGTTTCCCTCTGAAAGAAAAAACCGATATGCCATTGCGGCCGACGAAGTATTCCACGGCAGTTTGCTGCGCGAGCGAGCCCACGATTTCCCGTATGCGCTGCGGAGAGAGGTCTTCAAATTGCCGCAGGACTTGTTGTAATTCAGGGCGTTTTTCCAGTTCGTCAAGCAGTTGCTGGCGGCCGACCAGCCAGGTGCTGCGCTGCGGAGCTTCAGGATGCAGGAGCAGCTGTTTTTCGTACCAGGCCAATTGCTGCCGTTTGGCCAGTTCATCCGCTCCCACCGTTCCGGAACGGAACCGCTGTTGCAGAATGCCCTCCAGCAGGACCACGGCCTTTGCCTGTTCTGAAAAGTACCAGCCCTGCCAGAAATGGTTTTCTGCAGAGTCCAGCCGCCACAGTTCGTATGCCGTTTCGATGGCCTTTTCCAGTCGCTGCCGGCTTTTTTGCTGTTGCGACAGTTTGCTGGATTCATATTGAAACAGCATGCGCAGGCGCAGGTCCACTTTATCGGCCAGGTGGTGGCAGCGCAAGGCGAGGTGCAGCCAGCTTGAATCGCCGGTGGCCTGGTACTGCCCGGCAGCAGCGTCGGCCTTGCCTTCAAGGGCTTCCAGCAAGGTGTTTTCTTCGTAAAGCCTGGCGGGGGCAGGCAGGGCTTTTGGGTTTTCTTCGTCAAAATCAGGCAACAGGCTGGCCAGCGCACGGTTGAAGGCTTTCGTGGCTTCTGCCGGCCGGCCCTCCGTCAGCTGGAGTTGCCCCAGTGCCACCTGGATTTTTCCCACGGCACGGTGGCGGGAGGTACCCAGGGCTTCCACTTCCAGCTCCAGCGCCTTTTTCATGGCTTTTTCACCTTCGGAAAACTTTCCGGCCTGAGCCAGGAGCTTTCCTCGCAGGAGCCATGCGCCGGACAGGTAATCCTTCACAGTAGCCGAGGGGCCAGCCTCATTGAGGAACCGGAAAGCCTGCCGCAGGTACACGGTGGCGCTGTCGGCTTGCCCTTCGTCGAAAAAAGCCTGGGCCATGGACAGGTGCAGCAAGCCCCGCTTTTCATGGGACAGGTCACGGCACTTCAATCCCCTTCGGTAAATTTCGATGGCCTTCGGGTAATTGCCCTCGTTCCACCAGGTCAGCCCCAGGTTGTTGTAGACTCCAGCCAGTGCCGCATCTTCCGGTCCGCCGGCATGGCTGCCGATGGCCAACTCGTAGAGTGTGCGGGCTTTTTCATTGTCGCCCAGGCGGGTGTAGTGAGCACCCAGCGGCAGGAAGAGGTAATCCAGCGCTTCGAAGTCTTCCGGTGGGTATTGGCGGTACCACCTGAGGGCCTGCTCGTAAGCCTGAATGGAGGCCACCACATTCCCGAGTTGGAAATAGTGGTAACCACGGTTGGTCTGAACCCAGAGCATGGCTTCAGCCTCCTGCGCGGTTTGCGGCTGCCGCCAGGCCTGCTCAACTGCCCGGTTCAATATGTCAAGGGCTTTTTCGGTGTCGTCGAAATTCCATGACTGCCAGTCCCAGCAGGCATAAAGCCAAGCGGCCAGGTCGTCTTTTTGCCGAAGGAAATCAAGATAAGTGCGGTAAGCATGGTCGAGGCTATCCCACTGGGCAGCCTCGCCGTAGCTTTCGATTTTTTGTTCCCAAACCCCCTGGCTCCACGTTGCCTGAACCTGTGCCGACACCTCGGGAGGCGAAAGCAGGAAAAGAAAAAGCGCAAAGATGACTGGACGATGTTTCATAAGGGCACGGCTGCAATGGGCAGCACGCCGCTAAGATACGTCCGTGATCCCGGCAAGTGTCAAAACTTCCAATAGACGAAGGCCAGCAGCCAGGGATCAGCACCACTCTCCAGCGGTAGCACGGCCCTCAGCCCACCGGCAGGACCCACCCGCACGCTTCCCAGGTGCACGTCGGCAAAGACAGAAGGGCGCCAGTTCCATTCGGTGCCGGTGGTGCTGTTGGTCTGTGGCGGGTAGTCGGTGCTGTACTGTGCCAGAAAGGCGCCGGTGGCCAGATCGAAGACCTGCACGGAGCTGTTCAGGGTTTCGTCGGTGGTGGTTTTTCTGCGCTCAAGGTCCAGCTGGCCGCCGGCACCGATGCTCAGGAAAGCCGATAGGTTGTACCGAAACTGCACCGGCACCAGGGCGTAGCGGCTGACTTGCACCGTTTGCACCAGGTCGGTGTTGGCCAGGGAGTCAAACCTGGCGTCGATGATGGCGCCGGTGGCATCTTCGATGGGCTGAAACCAGGTGGTGTCGCTGGTGAAGAAGTCCGTGGTGGTGGTTTCGGTGGTCTGGCCGGCCCAGGCCTCAGCCTGCCAGAAGAGGCGGTACGGTTTGTAGGGTGCCACGGCGAAGCCCACCTGCCAGTGGTCTTCGCCGCTGCTCTGTGGCAACATGGCCCTGCCGATCATGGGCGTGAGGCTCAGCCCCGGTTTGAAGCGGGTAGGGGCCCGGTTGGTGCGAATGGGCGGGTTGTTGTCGAAGACGATGCTGGCCCTGGCGCTGAAATCCCGCTTTTTGATTTTGCGCCCCGGCGTGAGGCGGTATTTGATGAAACCCTGGGTGGAGTCTTTGTCGGCAATGCCGCTTTGGCGGGTGCCGGGCAGGTAGATGTTGCGGAAGGTGAAAACGATGCGGTCATCGTAAATGGTGGTGTCCAGGCAGCTTTGGATGGTCTCGCCCTCCGGGCAAAGCGGGCATTGTGGCTGCACGTCGAGGATGCGGAGCTTTTCAGTGCTGAGCCCTCTCGGAATTGTGCAGGTGACCTGAACCCTGCTGGCTGGGCCCTCTCCCACATTCTGAAAATGAACCTTGTATTCGAGCGCTTTGCTGCGCACCCTACGGAAGCCCATGCGACGTTGCGAAACGGCCATGTAGTTGGGGTCGTGGCTGGACACGATCTCCAGTTCCAGGTCGTACTGCTCCACGATGCGCTGGTCATCACTGATGTAGAGGCCCGAAATGCTGATGATGGCCTGGGTGTCTTTCACCATGCTTTCGGTGGCTTGCAGGGAGATGAAGAGGTTGCGGGCCGCTCCCGGTTCCAGGCCGCCGAATTGCCAGGCGTTTACCTGCTTGTATTTGCGGCTGAGATCGGCCAGCGCCACTTCCGGAAACCTGTCGGGCAGCAGCAAATCGTACAGGTTTTCAGGATCGTCGGCACCTGCCCATCCGCTGGCAGGGGCTGTTCCCAATGCAGCGAATGGCTCTTCGATTTCTGTCTCGCCAAAATGACTTCGGCTTTCCAAAAATTCAAAATGACTGGCCGGCCAACTCCGCTCATTGAAAAACAGGTACAGCTTGCCCGACTGGGCTACGGGACTCCGGTTGGCATAGCTGAGTATGCACACGAACTCCTCTCCTGCCCGTGGATTTCGAACGGCCTTCATGCCAATGGAAGCACTGCCTTCAGGTAGCACATTGTTGAGCGAAGCCACCGCCTCCCGGGGTTCCGGTGCGGGCGTTCGCTTTTTGCGGGAGCGGGGCGCCTTGCCGTTGTCATATTTGCCGGTGGCCAGGTAATACACCTCGTAGCTTCCTCCCTTCGGGTAAATGTGGGCAGGGCTTTCCTCAAAGCTGAAATCCCCGTCGCCAAACTCCCAATAGTGGTCGTAAAAGGCCGGAGGTGCTCCTGCTCGTTGGATGAGGGGGGGCAACACGGGCGTGAATTTTACCGCATCTCCGCTTTGCGAAGCGACGAAATCAGCTTGCCGCTCGGGCAGGTTCTGAGAGAAAAGTAACACCGGAAAAAACAGTATAGTCAGAAGGACACGCATAGCCTGGTGAATTGTGAGAGTTGGTAAGCAGTGCATTGATTAACGGGATCTTTTGCGAAAGGTACGTGCTTTTCAGGGCAAGAAAAACACCCGGCTTTATCGAAGCCGGGTGTTTTTGGTAGGAAGCCTGATGGCTGTTCAACAGTTTTATTCAATGGTAATCTCGATGGTAACGGGTCCGATTTTGATGGTGATTACAATTCGCAGCGTTTGACCGGTTGCGTCTTGTTCCTCTTCGACTTGCACATCATAGGTGCCGGCTGGAATGGTGTAGGTTTCACCATTGAACGAAAGCCCGGAGTCGGCGAAGGCCTGACGCACCAGCTCAGGGTCAACTTCGAAGCTGTTTTTCACGACCACCATGCGGTCGACGAGCAACTGGCGGGAAGCCTCATCGCTCAACTGGCTTTGGTTGATGGTGGCGGTAAAGTGCAGTGACTCATCGGCAGGATTGATTTTACCGGTAGCGATTATCTCATCTTCGAGACTGACTGAAGATCCGGTGGTGTTGATGTCGAGTGTGGCAGCAGTAAGGCAAAGGCCAGAGCCAGGAACGCATTTTCCATGTTCAACATCAGCCAGGAGCTGAAACTTGCCAAAAGTTTTAGTGGGGTTTGATTCCTCCTTTTTGCAGGCGGTGAAACTCAAAGCTGCCAATGCGAGAACGGCGAAGAATGAAAAATGAATCCTTTTCATGATGTGAAGATTTTAGTTAGAAGATTGAGTTTGTGATCAAATTCATCCACTCATCTGCACAGGCACTTTTTTCTTACGCCCTTCGGCAAAATTATTTTGAATTTTTTTTCGGGGGCGCAACACCGGGTAAGTCGAACATCCGGTTGGGGTAGTAAAAAAACACCCGGCTCCATCGGAGCCAGGTGCCGGCTTTTGGGGTCTCCCCCTTGCCTGTCGTAACGGCCTGATCATGGGATTAGAATTCAATGGTGATGCAGATGCTCCATCCGCTGCCGTTGTAGCAAAGTTCGATCGAGACCAGGTTGCCGGCAGCGTCATGGTTTTCTGTTGCGGATGCATCATAGACACCCCTCTTAATGGTCACTTGTTGTCCGTCGTAAGTAACTCCGGCGTCTTCGTAGGCTTGTTTCACGATGGCCTCGGGCAGCGGAATGTCATTTTTGAAGTCGAGAAACCGGCGGCCCAGCAGTTGGTTTTCAGCTTCGGGGCTGAGGCGGCTGGCAGGTATGCTGGCGTTGAACTGGATTCTGCCGTCGCTGGTCAAATAGGGTTCTGCAAGCATCTCGTCGATGTCGAGCGGGAAGTCAGAGGCGTTGTTGGGGTCCAGTTGCTCCAGCGTCAGGCAAAGGCCCAACCCAGGTACACATTTACCGTGTTCAACATCGCCCATGAGGAGGAATTTCGTCCAGTTCCGAACGGTAGGTGCGTTGTCTTTGATGTCTTCTTTTTTGCAGGCGGTGAAACTCAAAGCTGCCAATGCGAGAACGGTGAAGAATGAAAAATGAATCCTTTTCATGATGTGAAGATTTAGGTTAGAAAATTCAGTTTGCGATCAAATTCAACTACCCATCTTCAAGGCTTTCTCTTTCTTACTCCCTTCGGTAAATTTTTTTTGATTTTTTTTTTCGCTGGTGCAACTTTGGGCGTCTTAAAAAGCAGAAAGCCAGGGTTTTAGGCCCTGGCTTTCCAGTCAGAAGGTTTTTTGAAATCATTTGCAGGCCCAGCCGTAATAAGGTTCTATTTTGATTACCGGGCCATTGCAATCTGCATTGTCGTAAGTGTTTTTCACGCCAACAATAGAAAAGGCTTCCACACAGTAGGAATCTCCTCTTACGCAATTGGAGTGATCGTACCAGGTGTTTTTTGCTGACCTGTTGTTGCTGGTAGGGTAGCATGGGCCATCAAAACCATTTTTCACCTGCCCGCATTTGGCATTTCTGAAGACGCGGTACCGGGTCCCTTCTTTCTCAAAAGTTTCGACGAGGTCGGGCGTCAGGCTTTCTTCAGCCTGAACTGCTACATTGGCAATTTCTTGTGCGGGCATAAAGATCAGCTCAAATTTCTTTATCCCTAGTCTGACCCCTTCCGCAGTGGTAACTGGCACATCGATGAGGGCCGCATCATTCTGACTGGCCTGCAAAACTTCGATCACTTCGTTGAGATAGGCCGGATCCACGAATACAATGGCAAACAATGGGTCCACAAATGCAATGAGATCGTTTTGTGCATCGGCAGGTTCCACAACGAAGGTGTCAGTGCCGGATTCATCGGTATTGTCGGGTATCACCTGCTCCTTCTTACAGGCTGAGCTGAACAACAGGAGAAGAAAAAGTGCTGCAAACAGGGATTTGGTTGCTGTTCTGAAAATCATGGAATTCTTTGACATGGCTTAAAAATTTGATGGTGAAAAGATCGGGTTGTCAACTACCCATGCCCATTAGCCATGTTGTCTTACCCTTGGTAGCATTTTTTTTTCTTCGAAAAACCGTTTGGCGCGTTGTGGCCTGTGTGCGTTACATTTGTCGGAAACCAATTTGTATGAACTGGCAAAGCGACGAAACCTACCTGAAAGCTCTTTGCAAAGGGAACTCTCTCGTATTGAGGGAGATTTACACTCGTTTCGCTCCGCAATTGCGCAGCTGGGTGTTGCGCAACAACGGGGATGACGACGACGCAAAAGACCTGATGCAGGAAGCCCTCATGGCCATCCACGACCGGTATTGCGGAACCGATTTTCAGTTTACCGGGAACTTCGGGGGCCTTTTGATGGTCATTGCGAAGCGAATGTGGTACGACCAACTGAGCAAAAAAAAGCGCAGCCAAAGCATAAGAAAAGAGGAACTCTACGGACAATTGGAAGAGGAACCCGAACTGGAAGCGGCCGAAGCTGCCATGCTCGAGAAACAGCGCATGGAGGTGCTTGCCAGGGTCTTTGAGTTGCTCAGCGAACAATGCAGGCAACTGCTCACCCTTTTTTCCGAAGGGGAGAAAGACCCTGACAAGATCGCTGCGCAATTGGGCATTCCTTCGGCCAATGCGGTTTACCAGGCCAAACACCGGTGCCTGGCCCGCTGGAAAAAACTTTTTTATCAACATCACAAGACTGATGCATAATGGAAGCGACAAAAAGAATTGACAAATACCTGAGCGGACAAATGGAAGCCGAAGAGAAGCGGGCTTTCGAGCAGGAACTCGACACCAACAAGGCTTTGGCAGAAGAGCTGGCCCTGCAAAAGGACATGAACCGCTTTTTGGAAAAGCGTCGACGACGTGAGGCCCTGAAAGGCGAGCTGGATTCACTGGGCAGTGAGTATTTCGGAGCAAAAGCGGAGCAGGGCAGGGTAGTGAGCATGGTCGGCCGCCGCCGCTGGGCGCTGGGCATCGCTGCCACTTTATTGGTGCTGGTCGTGGCCTGGTTTGCACTGCGGCCTTCGCTCTACGAGCAATATGCGGCTCACCCGCCACTGGCCCTGGTGGAAAAATCGGGTGCAGATGCTCTCACATTGGCCGAAGCCGAACAGGCTTTCAACAAGGGAGATTACCGCAAAGCCCTCCCAATCCTTCAGGAATACGTGGCCAACAACCCCGATGATGACCTGGTGAAGGTGTACCTGGGAATTGCAAAAATGGAAATTGGTGAAACGCCCGAAGCCCGGGAGATTTTCAGTAGCCTGGCCACTTCCAACTCACCCGAGATCCGGGATTTTGCCGTGTGGAACCTGGCCCTGAGCTTCCTGAAAGATGGTAATAAGGAGGCATGTAGAAAGGTGCTTCAGTCCATTCCGGAAGATTCCGGGTATTATCAAAAGGCCATGGATTTATTGGAGCGATTGAAGTGAAAGCGAGACCCTTATGGTGTGAATGAAAGCGCCCCTGGAGATTTTCATCACCCAGGGGCTGCTTTTTTTACATGGCAAGATTGTGATTCTTAGTTGCCAAATCGTTGGTTGAGTCGCTTCTCATACATCTGAACGATTTTGGCTTGTTGGTCAGCTACTTTGTTGAGCAGCTTGAGTTCTTGTTTGATGGCGGTGTTCTCGGGGCTTTTTTTACCCCAGGAAAGGCTTTTCAATCGGCGATTTAGGTCAAGGATCTTTTCAATAGTGGCATTCAGGGCTGATTTGGCGTTCAATAGGCGTTGAAATAAGGATCGTTCACTCATTCGTCAAGATTTTTGGTTAGGCAGAGGATTTAACGTTTTAAATTCTCTGTAGTTGACTCGTCGGCAAATATAGTTTTACCAGACGGGATTTTCATGTAGTACGTCAACACTTTTTAAATTCCTTTTGAAGTGCCCAGAGCAGGGCATTCTTCATTAAAGATTCGTCCTGCGGGTGTTCAATTGTGTGACATTCTTAACAACGCCGAAAGTACGAAAAAGTATCACATCGTTCAATTTTTTGTTGTTCCAAAGACAGTGATCACCGACTAAACGGGAATTTTTACAACCTGAGGCCAAATTGTGTGTTGATACAGCTACTTCCAACCAAACTTCACATCATGGCAGATGCCCAGCAATTCTGGTTCCTCGAGAAAATCAACCTCAAAAGCCTCTTTTGTCCAACCAAGTTGGGTGCTGCAGCCGCTGAGGTGGAACACCGCATTTTTCCGAAGGGACAATACATTTTCCTTCCCGGGGAATATGCCGATAAGATTTTTCTGCTGGAAGAGGGCCGGATCAAGATTGGCAGCTACAACGAATCGGGTAAGGAAATCGCCCTCGCCATCATTGACCCTGGCGAGGTGTTCGGTGAGCTGCCGCTGGCGGGCGTTCAAAACCGACGCCATTTTGCCATGGCCATGGAGGATACCACCTGCTGTGTGCTAACTGTGGACATGATGAAGGGACTGATGCGCCAACACAGTGGGCTTAGTTTTTTTCTGATGAAGGTCATCGGCTCCAGGATGCTGGACATGGAGCAGCGCCTCCAATCATTGGTGTTCAAAGATTCCCGCACCAGGATCATCGAGTTCCTTGTAGATCTCGCCATGAAAAAAGGCCACCGGATGGGGTACGAGCATGTGGTCCGCAAATTCATCACCCATCAAGACATCGCCAACCTGACGGCCACCTCCCGGCAAACGGTCACCACGGTTCTGAATGAATTGGAAAAAAACAAGCTGATCACCTACAACCGTCGCCGCCTGCTGATCCGTGACCTGGATGCCTTGCAAAGACTGGTTCCTCATTGAATTGAGGAACTGAGTGGGCTAGCTGATCGCTTCCTCAAATCCTCAAATCCTCACATCCTCAAATCCTCCCCCGATCCCGAAGGATTTCGGGATTCGGGGCTCAAATCCTCAATTCCTGATTTTCTCAATCAACGCACTCGTTGAGAATCCTTCGGAAAAGGGCAGGCTGAGCACCTGACCGCCTCCGGCCTTTACGATATCGGCACCTACGATCTGGTCTTCGGGCCAGTCACCGCCTTTGACCAGTACGTCCGGCTGGATGGCTTTGATGAGGTTGAGCGGGGTGTCTTCGTCAAAAATGATCACTGCATCGACGGTGCTGAGACCGGCCAGGACAAAGGCTCTTGCATTTTCATCCTGAACGGGGCGGTCAGCTCCTTTCAGCCGTTTTACGGAGGCGTCGGAGTTGAGGCCCACCACCAGGCGGTGGCCGAGGTCCCGGGCTTCAGCCAGGTACTTGACATGGCCGGGATGCAGGAGGTCAAAGCACCCATTTGTAAAAACGATGCGGTCAACGTTGATCCGCCAGGCAGCGATCTGCTTCAGGGCCCTTTCCGGTTCCATGATTTTTGACTGCAATACTTCCAGGTGCTTCATAGCTCGATGTATTTATTGGTGAGTGGGTTCGTAATCCCTGTTGACAATGGGTAACAAAAGAAGTGAAAGAAGACCCATTAAGACATTGGATCCAATGGATATGGTAAAGAATATGATGTTGGCAGCAGAAAATGCATCATCACCCTGGATGCCGTAGAAAAGTGTCAGTGCCGCAATGACCATGGCGTGGAAGGTGCCCATGCCCCCCGGTGAGGGGATGACCATGCCCAGGGTGCCAAAGGCGAATACCGTCAGGGCAGCGCTGATGCTCAGGTTCGTCGTTGGTCCGAAGGACAAAAAGCCAAACCAGGTCATCAGGAAATACAAGACCCAGATGCTGACACTGTGAAAGATGAACCAGCCGGGCGTATCCAGCTTCCTCACCGTCATCAGTCCTTCGTAAAAACCGAAAAACAGCTTGTAGATCTTTTCATAGAGGGCTGTTTTCATCAGCCTTTTCCGGAAGATGAACCCCAGGATGAGCAGGACTGAGAACAATATCCCGAGGATGACGAGCAGTCCGGGGCCCGAGGATTCCTTGTCCGTTGCGGAAAGCTCTGAGAGGTAATAAGCGATTTTGTCGTACTCGAAAATGAGCACCAGACCGAAAGCCAGCGCCATCAGCACCAGGTCCACCACACGGTCCACCACGATGGTGCCCAGCACCTTTTCTGCCGGCACTTTTTCATATTTTGCCACTATACCGGCTCTCACCACTTCGCCCATTCTGGGCAATCCGAGGTTGGCGAAGTAACCCACCAAAATTGCAAGGAAAGCATTGATGAAGCGGGGGCGGTAGCCCAGGGGCCGCAGCAGGATCAGCCATTTCATGCTTCGGTTGAAGTTGCTGATGAGAAAGGCCACCAATACCATGGCCAGCCATCCAAAGTTTACGGATTTGAAATCGTTGATGAGTTTGTCAATCAGGTTGCAGTCCTGTTCAGCAATGCCCCGCTGGGCGCAGTCGGCAAGGAAAGCCTCGTTCTGGCTTTTGTAAACCATGTAGAGTATTCCGGCACCGAGGCTGAGGAAAAACAAAAACTTCAGGATATTTGAAAGGGTCTTGTTCACGCTGTTTTGATGCTGATTGCTGCCTCCTCAGGGTGTCGGGTCGTTTGGCGGTCAGTTTTCCGGCAGCCGGTTGTTTTCGTCGGGGAAAACCGTGGCTGGTTTGAAGTTTTTGGCCTCCTCGGGGGTCATCATCGCATAGGAGATGATGATGACGATGTCGCCGGGTTGTGCTTTGCGGGCAGCAGCACCGTTCAGGCAGACCACGCCTGAGTTGCGGGGGCCTTTGATGACGTAGGTTTCCAGGCGCTCTCCGTTGTTGTTGTTAACGATCTGCACCTTTTCCCCTTCTATCAAATTGGCGGCTTCCATCAGGGCTTCGTCAATGGTGACACTGCCCACATAATTGAGGTTGGCCTCCGTAATTTTAGCTCTGTGAATCTTTGATTTGAATACCGTTATCATCATAGCGGCGCAAAAATAGAAAATGAGTGAAGAGACAACTGCTAAAAGTCCAATTTCTGGTCAATCCGTTTTTTTCAGGTGTTCATGCCCGGGGCTTGCCTCGGGATAAAAACCCAAAATCAAAGGACACTTTCGAATTGCATCTTTATTGCAGTGCTCTGATTGAATAGTTGTTTCGCCCTTATGACGAGGACCCCGCAGCGGGTCACGGCAGCAGAACACTTATCTGGTCACTCAGTTCAATGACCGCAGGATGTGGGGGATGGCCTGGTTGTACCGGTCTTTCTTGCCTCCGATGATGAATTTGATGCGCACCCCGCCGATGATGCCACCCGTGACAAAGCCCCCCGTGGCAGCCCCCGCTCCCAGTATCAGTGATTTTTCGAAGCGGGTCATGGGGCTTTTGAGGTTGGGGTCGCAAGGTGGTTTGCCATCTATGCCGCCGTTTTCGCAGGCGGGGGTGTCGTTGAAAAACAGCAGTCCGGTTAGCGTGCCGGCAACGAAACCGGTGGCTGCACCGATGATGGCACTTTTGCGCATCTTGCTGCGCTTGCGGTATTCCAGCCTTTGGATGTGATCGTAGGTGATGACCGAAACCAGCTCGGACCTGATTTTCGGTTTGCCGGGAAAGAAACTGCCTCGATGCCTGATCATGAGCATGGTGTCGTCCATGTGCAACAGCCGGCCACGCAGCAGCACGGTGTTGGTGTCCAGTGGCTTCACCCACAGGTCGATGTTGCTGCCGTCGAAAGGGCGGGATTTGAATTTTTTGGCAGCTTCGAGGGTGTCGAGGTAGCTGATGTTGGTGATGAAACGCTTTTCGATGACGTACAGCGGGCTGTTTACCCATTCGGCCTTCCGGTAAATGACCTCGTATTCGTTCTCTTCTTCAATAATGACCGGAAGTTTCCATTTATTCTCAAACAGAAGGGTGTCCTGCGCCTTCAAACCTAAAGCCGCCATGAGGCAGCAAGCCATTGCGACGAAAAAAACAGAAAAAGGAGCAATACTGGAAAGGATACCGGAAGTGGCGGGAAGAACGTGATGCCTGGGTAACCAACTTGTGATTGCGTCCGGGGGGATGGACAGCCTGGGGGTCATAGCTTTTGTGGATTTGGTTTTTCGGCTTCTGGTATCTGAAGGCAAAGCTAATCATTGCGCTTGCCAATGCCGAAGATGAAGGTCATTCTTTTCCAACAAATTATTTTCGTCGCAATGCAGCCGTCATTTTCAGGCCCTTGCAATGCGGGTAATGCCCAGGATCAGCAGGCCGATGACGAAGAAAACCGCCAATGCCAGGACAGCGCTCCGCATGCCGCCGGTTAGTTGCACGATGCCGAAGCCGAAAGTGCCCAGCATGGTGCTGACTTTGTCCAGCACGTCGTAAAAGCTGAACCAGGAGGCCGTATCGGGAGTGTCTTCAGGGATGAGTTTGGAGTAGGTGCTGCGCGACAGGCTTTGAATGCCCCCCATCACCAGTCCCACGGCCCCGGCCAGGATGTAAAACTCCATCTTGCTGGTAACGATGTAGGCGATGCCGCAGATGAGAATCCAGATGAGGATCATGGCCGTCAGTGAAAATTTATTGCCCCGCCAGTCGGAGACCTTTGCGAAGAAAGTGGCGCCAACGATGGCCACCAGTTGCAGAATGAGAATGAGAATGATGAGATCGCTGGTTTTGAATTGCAGCTCTTTCTCGGCAAAGGTGGCCGCCAGGAACAGCACCGTTTGCACCCCGGCATTGTAGAAGAAAAAAGAGATCAGAAAGCGCTTGGTGTTTTGGAAGTGGGTCAGTTGGTTCCAGACCTTTTTCAGTTCCTGAAAACCCTTCTTCAGCAAATCCTCGTCCATTGCATTCTTCGCATCGGGTGGCAGGCGGCGAAAGGGAATCTGGGAGAATCCCAGCCACCAGAGCCCCACCATGATGAAAGACATTCTGACGGCCATGCTCTCGTCTTTGAAGCCCAGGTCATCGTAGAATGTGATCATCACCAGGTTGGTAATGAGCAGGATGACGCTGCCGATGTAGCCGTAAGAGAAGCCTTTGGCGCTCACCCGGTCGTATTGGTCTTCGGTGGCGATGATGGGCAGGTAGGCGTTGTAAAATACGATGCCGCCGGCAAATCCGATGGTGGCCAGCATGAATGCAATGGTGCCCAGCGGCAGGGTGGCCATGTTGGTGAAAAACCACAAAGAGATGCAGGAGAGGGCCCCCAGGGTGGTGAAGAATTTCAGGAACCACATCTTCCGGCCGCCGTAATCGGCTATGCCCGACAGCAGGGGAGACATCAGCGCAATGAGCAGGTAAGCCGCCGAAACAGCAAAGGCGTAAAGGGCACTGTCGGTCATTTCCATGCCGAAGAGCCTGAAATTATCGTCGGTGACGGCGAGGAAGTAGCCCGGGAAAATGGCCACGGTAATTACCAGTGCATAGGCGCTGTTGGCCCAGTCGAAAAATGCCCAGCCGTTGATGGTGCGGGGGTTGTTCTGTTCAATGGCGCTGTTGAGTTTGCTCATGCTTCAATGCTTGGAGAATTGAGTGCCAGGCAAAAAGTGACCGGGGCAAGTTAGCAGGAATTGACAATTTTAAAGCACATTTGTCCGCCGGGCAGCGGCAAAGCCCGGAAAAACATCAATTCAATCCCTGTGTTCAACCTTGCCATATTATCAAGAGGATCGGCGCTTTACAGCACCCAGAGTCTCTTCAGGGCTGCCCGCCTGAGGAACTACAATGTGCGCGTCATCGACCACCAGCTCTGCCACCTGCTCATCGATGGCGACCACCCGCAGGTCTATTACGAAGGCGAAAAACTGGTGGGAGTTGATGCCGTCATTCCCCGCATCGGAGCTTCCATGACCGATTACGGCGCAGCCGTGATACGCCATTTCGAACTCATGGGTGTTTACACGGCCACACGCTCCGAAGCCCTGCTCCTGGCACGTGACAAGCTCAAGTGCCTCCAATATCTCAGCGCCAACGGGGTGCCTGTGCCCCGCACGTTTATCGCCGGCAGTCCTGCTGCCGTACCCTATCTGGTGGAAAAACTGGGGGGAGCGCCGGTGGTCATCAAGATGCTGGAAAGCACCCACGGTGTCGGCGTCATCCTGGCCGAGAGCCTGCAGACGGCCGTTTCGCTGGCGGAGGTCTTCGCCAAGCTGAACCAGCCCGTCATTCTGCAAGAATACATTGCTGAAGCTGCCGGCTCCGATGTGCGGGCTTTCGTGGTGGGCCGTTCGGTGGTGGCCTCCATGATCCGGGTGGCGGCGGCTGGAGAATTTCGTTCCAATCTGCATCGCGGCGCCGAGTCCTTCAACGTCAAACTCACCCACCACGAAACCAACCTGGTGCTGAAAGCCACGCGCCTGCTCGGCCTGCAAATTGCCGGCGTGGACCTCTTGCGCAGCGACCGGGGCCCGCTGGTGATGGAAGTGAACGCCTCCCCCGGCCTGGAGGGCATCGAAAACACCACCGGCGTGGACATTGCCGGCGCCATCATCGACAATACTTATGCGGGGGCTTCCAGATTGAGAGGAAAAAAGCGGTGAGGAGTTTCAGCCTTCCGGCTGGTCTTCAGTGCCTTCGGCTTTTCTTTCTTCGCTGCGCAATGGGGCCACGGGCTGCTCCGATTCCGCAGCTCTGATGCCGGCCACCTTCCCGGTGATGAATTCCTTGATTTCATTGGCCCGTTTACGCTCCAGGCCTTCGATGGTCAGGTCGCTGCGGGTGCCACCGGCGGTGTAGATGCGCAGCGTCGCAATGCCAAATGCCGACTGGATGGGCCCCTGGCTGATCTCCACGTGTTGTATGCGGGAGTAGGGAATGACGGTGGTGCTGTGCCAGAACACCCCGCTCTTGTACATGATGTCGTGCGCCCGCAGGGCATAACCGGCCATGCGGTAGCGACTGTTCACCAGCACCATGCTGAGCACAAACAAAACCAGCAGCGCCACCAGACTGCCCGTGGTGATCCATTCCGGAACGCCCTGCGACAATAGGTAAAACAGCCCCCAGCCCACCGACAGGAATACGAAAAAGATCAGCGTGCTGATGTACGACACCGCCCGATAGGCTGGCGACAGGCGCCGGAACTCAACCGACTCTACAGCCGGCAATTCCTCCGTATCGATGACTGGATTTTGGAAAAGCATGGGGTAAAGGTAATATACTCGATCTCACTACACCTACTGGGATAATAGCTAAGGTAATTCGCATTGCATGAATTTCAGCGTGACGCGTAATACGTAACACGTGACGGGTGACACGTGACGGGTGATGCGTGAGAGGTATTTTTTGGGTTGGTTGGACAGGCTTGTTCAGCCTCTGGCCCCCGGACAGGCTCAACTATTCAATCCGAAATCATTCATCGGCACTCAAATAGCGCTGGATTTTTCTCAAACAACTCCGATTTAAGTATATATACTAAAAACGAAGTGGTTTGGTTGGCGTACGCCAACCAAACTCCCCATCTTCTCTGGAATGAAGAGCCTGGATTTTTCTCAAACAACTCCGATTTAAGTATATAACAATACAATTGGAAGATATGGGTGATTTTTTTAGTCGGAATTTTTGATAATATGGACTGGCTTTTTTACCTTCGAAAATCTTTTAACCAAAAACTTTTTACAATGAAAACTGCTCTCGTTACTCGTTACTCGTTACTCGTTACTCGTTACTCGTTACTCGTTACTCGTTGATTTTGTGCCTGTTCTTACCCCTGCTCACAGGATGTGACCACGATGTGAAACCCGATGAATTCCCCGGTCCGTCCTTTCAGAAACTACCCGATCCTCCGACCACTTATGATATCCTGAAGAACCCCTCGTTGTTTGAAAAGAATGTGACACAGTCATTCGAACCAACTCCAGGTTGCCATTGTCGAGCCACAGTCGTCGAAGCCGACCCACCCCAGGGCAGCTTCTGGGTGTGGGCCGTGGGTGTGTATCACACTTTTCCGAATTTCAATTGCGTGTTAAGCAACGGCCCTGCTGGGGTGCTGTGGGATGAGGGGGATGTTTATGAGTTTGATGCATGTACGGAGTCAGACATTATTTTCGAATTCGCAGTAAGTCCTAATCCAGGCAATAGCTCACCTGTAGATGTTCACATTAATTTGAAATGTGGCTATACTGGTTGGCCTCCTGCACCCATGGATCCAAATGACCTGACTTCCCTTGATGTATACTTCCATGCAGAAGCGGATAGCACTGTTATTGATAAAAGAATTTACACAGGATTAGATTCAGATTGTTATATCAATTCCTTAGAATGAATATTTTCGAGTAGATTGATTGTTGTAAAGGATTGGATTTGGGTGGATGATTCCGCCCAAATCCAATCCTTTAATTTCAGGGTATTGAAATCATTCTGTTATGTTACAATTAGCGAGATTTTCCTTTCTTTTTTTTCGCTTTGTTACACTTGTTCTGTTCTCTGTTTTTGTATGCTCAGATACCAATGGTCAGGCATCTTACTGGGTGGAATTGGGATTAGACAATTCACTCTCCTACACAGCTATTTCCGCTATCGAAGAGTCAAAAGATGGGAAAACCTTGATATTCACAACAGGTGTCAGTGGCAACCTTGCTGTCCTTAAAGTGGATAGTTGTGGCTTCGTGATGTGGAAAAAGGACATTGAAGGATTTGATGGTTTCGTCGAAATATATGATGTACACAAAACACCTGACTATGACTATGGAATCCTGATTCAAGAAAGGGGTATTCAAAACTCGTTTTTGATATTGGTTTTCAATGAGCAAGATGGAATTAAGAACGTATATAAATTCCAAGCTCCGATTATGCTCATTCCAAATTCTATCCAATTCTTAAAATCTGGTCGGTGGATGTGTACATTTGATTCAAAATATGGGAACTATCACAGGCCAGCATATGTTGTGGTGGGGAGTACAGGCGTAGTTCATTTCTCAAAAATATTTTCTTCCCAATTCTTAATAGATTCGCCCACGACCCCTTTTGCAGATGTTCTTATTGCAGAATTATCGAGTGACTCAACGTTCTTGTTGTTTAGGAATAAGTTGATATTGTTGAATTCCGCTGGGGATATAATCAATGTCAAAAAATTACTTTTTGAGGGTTTGGGCGGTGAGCAGGCTAAATTTGTTGGTGTAAAACCAATTATTAGAGATGGAGCAATTTACGCCGTCTGTCAGAACAATGATTTTAGCAAACATATCATTGAAATTTCATCGGATGCTGAGATTGCAGGGCAAAGCGACCCATTTTCCTTTAGTAAGGAAGTGTCAGAATTATATTTTTTGGTATCAAGGAGAGCTCTAAAATTTGATCTTTTTTCCTACGATGACAGCTTGATTATTCTTGCTGGGTTGTCTTACTCTTTTCAAGAGCCAGCGAAACCTGTTGTTTATGTTTGGAATGAGCAACTCGAGATGGTATTTTTCAATTCCATAAAAAAGTCTTCTTCTGGTTTAGTTTCTTCGACGGTTTTTACGAATAAATCAGTAGGGCTCGTTTTTTTTGATAATATTGCCAGTATTGGGATTGCAACAACAAGTCCAGTTCTGGAAATTGGATGTTTTGATAATAATGATTTGCCAGGCTCCTTTGGTCAAATCAATAAACATTTCTTGTTGGCAGATGATACTCTTGAGTCAGTAATAGATATTCCTATTGAGCAATTGTCGACAAACGTGAAACTTGACGATAGTGAATTCTTCAATGGCACTCTCCTCTGCCAAACCTACTACGGCCCACCCCTGCCCGACATCGTCATCGACACCTTCATTTGTCTGGGGGCCGAGATCGATTTGAAATACACCCATCCAACCGGCACGGTGGTGTGGGAGGACGGCAGCATGGACAGCCTGTTCCATGTGACGGAGCCGGGAGTGTATCGGGCCACCGTGCACCACTGCGGCACCACGCAGCAGGTCGTCTTCAATGTGCCCGACGGCAAGTGCCCCTGTGTGTTCGAGGTGCCCAATGCCTTCACCCCCAATGGCGACGGCATCAACGACAGCTTCGGGCCGGTGTACCAGTGCTATTTTGCGGATTACCTGCTGCGGGTGTTCAATCGCTGGGGGCAGGAGGTGTTCACCAGCACCGACCCTGCCCAGGGCTGGGACGGCCGCATCGACGGCAAGGAGGCACCCTCGGAGGTCTATATGTGGCATGCCACTTACACGGCCTGGCACGAGGGCCAGCTGTTCAGCCGCAGCGCCAGCGGCGAGGTGACTTTGTTGAGGTAGGGGAGGGGCTGTCCAATTTTGCCAAAGGGCATTGCTGAAAAATTTTTTTGGCGGGAAAGTTGCCATTTTGGTTACGATGGCTTTTTCTTTGCCCCGGCTCGATGCCACAAACTTTTATGAATCGATGAAAATTCAAGGTACATACGGCACGCGTTCGACCGCCCAAAATTGGTGGTGGTGGCTTTCCAGTGAACCCCGGTTCCGTGAGTAGCCCCGTGTGCCTGTTGTAAGTATATTTCTTCGCAAAAAAGGCCCGCCGTACTCACGGCGGGCCTTTTTCGTAATGCCAAACCACAAAATCCAGCACCCATGATAGCTGCTGAAAAAAAGACTGAAATCCTCACTTCATCAAAAACCCTTCTGGCGGATACAGTGACGCCGGTCAGCCTCTTTTTGCGCTTGCGCGATCGCTTTCCGGGGGCACTGCTGTTGGAGAGTTCCGATTACCACGGCCAGGAAAACAGCTATTCCTTCATCTGCCTCGGGAAATTGGCGGGCGTGCAGTTGGATGGCGATGAGCTCGTCTTTGAATTGCCCGAAGGAAAAAAAGAAAAAAAGGCGGTGACTGACCGCCAAAAGCTGGTGCAATACCTGGAGGAGTTTTTTGGGCGATACCAGGCATCGGGGAAGGCCGGGCCCGCCCGTTCACTCAACGGCTTCTTCGGCTATTCGGCATACGGTGCGGTTCAGTATTTCGAGTCCATCCGGCTGGAGAGAAGGGAAGCACCCGAACGGGCCATCCCGCTACTACGCTATCACCTGCCCCGCTTCGTGCTGGCCATCAACCATTTCGACAACACCATGACGGCCATCGAAAACCGCCTGGCGGAGATGGAAGCGCAGCTGCCGGCCTTGCTCGAGTTACTGAATGTGGCACCCGTTCCGGGATTTCCGTTTCGCCGGATAGGGGAAGAAAAATCGACCATCAGCGACGGTCACTACCTCGAAATGGTGGAGCGGGGCCGGCATTATTGCCAGCGTGGCGATGTGTTCCAGATCGTGCTGAGCAGGCCTTTCAGCCAGCAGTTTCAGGGTGATGATTTCAATGTGTATCGGGCGCTTCGTTCCGTAAATCCATCGCCCTACCTGTTTTATTTCGACTACTCCGATTACCGGATTTTCGGCTCCAGCCCCGAGGCGCAGGTGCGGCTCGGCAAGGATGCCGATGGCCGCCGCCTGGCTCGCATCAATCCCATTGCCGGCACCTTCCCCCGCACCGGCGACGACGCCACCGACCGGGCCGCCGCCGAGGCCCTCGCTGCCGATCCTAAGGAAAATGCCGAGCACGTCATGCTGGTGGACCTGGCCCGCAACGACCTCAACCGCCTCTGCCGCAAGGTGCGGGTGGAGACCTTCCGGGAGGTCCAGTTTTACAGCCATGTGATCCACCTGGTGTCGGAAGTGGCTGGTGAACTGCCCGAGGACTGCTCCGCCATGCGCTTGCTGGCAGAGACCTTCCCTGCCGGCACCCTCAGCGGTGCCCCCAAATACCGGGCAATGGAACTGATCGACGAGATAGAAGCCGAAGGCCGCAGCTTTTACGGCGGCTGCGTGGGCTTCTTCACCTTCGACGGGGCGGCCAACCACGCCATCCTGATCCGCAGCTTTTTGTCGAAAGGCAATCGGCTGCACTACCAGGCTGGCGCAGGGGTGGTCAAGCACTCCGTTCCGGAACGGGAACTGCAGGAGGTGTTTCACAAAATCGGCGCCCTACGGAAAGCCATCGTGCAGGCGGAGAGATTAGCTCGTGGCTCGTAGCTGGTAGCTCGTGGCTCCCCGAGTACTCGGGGCAGGCTGTAGCTGGTAGCTCATAATCCTCTATAATCCTCCATAATCTTTCATAATCCTCAAACATGCGCATTCTCGTTTTCGACAACTACGATTCTTTCACATACAACCTGGTTCAATACCTGGAAGAGCTCACCGGTATCCGGCCGGATGTTGCCCGCAACGATGAGATCAGCCTGGAAGAGGTGGGGCAGTACGACAAGATCCTGCTCTCACCGGGGCCGGGATTGCCGGCTGAGTCGGGCATCTTGTGCGACCTGATCCGGACCTGGGCACCACAGAAGAGCATTCTCGGCGTATGTCTGGGCTTGCAGGCCATGGCAGAGGTGTACGGTGGCCGGCTGCTCAACATGGAGCGGGTGTTTCACGGAGTCGCTTCGCAAATCCGGGTGCTGGATGAAACGGAACCCCTTTTTCGAGGTTTGCCACCTGTTTTCGAGGCCGGTCGCTACCACTCCTGGGTCGTTGCCCCCGATGGCATCCCCGACTGTTTCCGGTTGACTTGTGTAGATGAGGAGGGCACCGTCATGGGGCTGACCCACAAAAGCTACGACCTGCGTGGCGTGCAGTTCCACCCGGAAAGCGTGATGACCCCGCAGGGGAAGGAGATGCTGAGGAATTGGGTGGGGACGTAATCATCCTGAATCGAAGTAGACTGGTCTTAAAAGTAAGACTGTCGCAAGTTTTTGAAATCAAAGAGGAAGGTAAAGCGCCTGGTTTTTCAAATCCTCAGGTTCACCTGTTATGGCAAACAGTATCAAATCATCAATTACTTGCCCAATAGGGAGGCTCGTAGGTACAAAGACAACTCCATGGTGTTCTTTCCCTTGTGAGTGCATGTGCGTCAATAAGGGTGGAATGGAGTTGAGGTCATGGGTAATCAGTACACGCCTGTTTTGTAATGCGTATTCCAATACAGCTTCATCCGGTTTCCCTTTTAATAGGGTGTCTTGAACCCTGAGGATATCAATCTCAGGGTTTCGGAGACTAATCGCCCTGATGATTCCATTGTGAATGTTCTCATCAAAGAGGAGAGCAATCATTGGGGCCGATTTTGAAGGAGCTTTTTACGAAGAGCGGAACTTGGGAAGGTCGATTCGATTTCCTTTCTCAGGGCTTTTGCAAGTTTTTCATTTTCTGCCAGGTAGGCATCCACCTGCTCTTGATTTTGCAGGTAAAAACAGATGGAAGCATATACATCTGCCAATGAAATGGCTGTGAATTGGGACGCAATTTCCTCAGCTGAAAAACCATTCTGCCAGGACTGAATGATCAGATCGAGCGAAACACGGGAATCACCTATTCTGATGACACCATGTTCGTCTTGTCGCAATGGAAGTTCGATGGACTTTTTTGAAAGTGTCATGTGCTGTAACCTTTTGATATACAAATGTAACGAATCTGCCTTGTGCATGTATTCAACTGAAATTCGAGCATAATGAAAAATATACTCAACAAACTTTTCGAGCACCAGCGGCTCAGCCGGGCGGAGGCCTATGATGCCCTGACCATGATCACCAGGGGCGAGGCCAATGAGGCCCAAATCGCTGCATTTCTGACAGTTTACCTGATGCGGAGCATTTCCATCGAGGAGCTCGACGGCTTCCGCCAGGCCTTGCTCGACCTCTGTGTGCCATTCGACCTCGGCGGCTTGCCGGCGGTGGACCTCTGCGGCACCGGAGGCGACGGCAAGAACACTTTCAACATTTCCACCCTGGCCAGCTTTGTGGTGGCGGGTGCCGGTGGCAAGGTTGTCAAGCATGGCAACTACGGTGTCAGTTCCGTGTGCGGCTCATCCAACGTACTGGAGGCCCTCGGCTATCGCTTCACCAACGACACCGGGGTGTTGCGCCGCCAACTCGACGAGGCGGGCATCTGCTTCCTCCATGCGCCCCTGTTCCATCCGGCGCTCAAGAGCGTGGGCCCTGTGCGGCGGGCGCTGGGCATCAAGACCTTTTTCAACATGCTCGGCCCCATCGTCAATCCGGCCAGGCCGGTGCACCAGTTTACCGGGGTGTTCAGCCTGGAGCTGCTCCGCCTGTATGGCTACCTGATGCAGGAAGACACCCGCAAAGGCGAGCGCAGCAGTTTTTGCGTGGTGCACACCATCGGCGGCTACGACGAAATATCGCTCACCGCCCCGGTGATGACATTCACCGAAGCCGGCCCCGAAACCCTGGACCCCGTCCAACTCGGCGGCCCTGTGACCGAGCAGGAAATTGCCGGCGGCGACAGCATCGAAGCCAATGCCCGCCTGTTCACCGACATCCTGGACGGCCGGGGCACACCCGCTCAAAACCGGGTCGTGCTGGCCAATGCCGCTGCCGCCCTGCGCTGTTGTTTCCCGAAGGAAAGCCTGGATGATTGCCTGGCCCGGGCGGAAGAGTCACTGCAAAGTGGAAGGGCAAAACGAGCGTTGGAGAGACTCGTGGCTGGTGGCTCGTAGCTCGTGGCTGATAGCTCGTAGCTGGTAGCCCATAATCCTTAATAATCCTCTATAATCCTCCATAATCCTCCATAATCCCCATAATCCTCATAAACATGTTACAAAAAATCATCGCCCACAAACGCAAGGAAGTAGAACAGCGGCAGGCCCTTTACCCGGTGGCACTGCTCGAGCGGAGCATATTTTTCGACACGCCCGTGGTGAGCCTGCGCAAGTACCTTCAGCGCACCGACCGCCTCGGCATCATCGCCGAGTTCAAGCGGCGTTCACCGTCGAGGGGCGTCATCAACGCCTACGCCGACGTGGAGCAGGTCACCATCGGCTACATGCAGGCCGGGGCTTCGGCGCTGTCGGTGCTCACCGATGAGCATTTCTTCGGCGGCCGCAACGAGGATCTGCAAACGGCCCGGAAATTCAACTACTGCCCCATCCTGCGCAAGGACTTCGTCATCAGCGAGTACCAGATCGTGGAGGCCCGCAGCATCGGAGCCGATGCCATCTTGCTAATCGCAGCTGCGCTGCAACCCGGCGAGACCCGCCGCCTGGCTGCCTTCGCCCACTCGCTGGGACTGGAGGTGCTGCTGGAACTGCACGATGAATCGGAGCTGGGGCACCTCGATGAGCACATCGATGTGGTGGGCATCAACAACCGCAACCTGGCCGATTTCAGCGTGGACACCGACACGTCGCTCCGGCTGCTGCCTCATTTACCGAAGGAAATGGCCAAAATCTCCGAGTCCGGTTTGCAGGACCCGGCGACCGTGGCCCATCTGAAAACCGCTGGCTTCGACGGCTTCCTGATTGGCGAGGGTTTTATGAAACATGCCCGGCCTGAACTGGCCTGCCGGGAGTTCATCAAAGCCGTGCAGACGAACCTGAAAGAGGCGGTGAGCGCCAGCTAACCATTGCATGCGATGAACCAAAACCACCGACATACCAGCCCCCTGATCAAAGTCTGCGGCATGTGCCGGGAGGCCAATGCCCGGGCCGTGGCTGCGCTGATGCCCGACTTTCTCGGCTTCATTTTCTTCGAAAAATCGCCGCGCCATGCGGGGGATGTGGAGCAGCTGGGCTGGGTGCAGCATTTGCCGAAGGGGATAAAAAAAGTGGGTGTCTTCGTCAACGAAGCGCCGGAGTGGGTGCTGACCATTGTGGAGACCCTGGGCCTCGATGCGGTGCAGCTGCACGGTGATGAATCGCCGGAATATTGCGCAGCGATGGCAAAAAAAGGCCTGACCGTATGGAAGGCATTCGGTGTCGGAGCGGGTTTTTCCTTCGGCAAAACAGCACCCTACGAGCCGCATTGCCAGTATTTCGTCTTCGACGCCAAAGGCCCCCAGCGGGGCGGCAACGGTGTGCCATTCGACTGGAACCTGCTCGGCCAGTACGCCGGCCAGACTCCCTTTCTGCTCAGTGGCGGCCTCGGTCCGGAGCATGGCCTTCTGCTTCGGAATGCTGAAACCCGGCACCCCCGGCTCATCGGCTTCGACCTCAACAGCCGTTTTGAAACCAGCCCCGGACTGAAAGACCCCGGGCGCTTAAAACTGTTTTTCGATGAAATCAAACATTGACATGGCAATCGATCTAGCTTCGCTTCGCAACCCTGATGCGAAGGGCTTTTACGGGCCCTTTGGCGGGGCCTTCGTTCCGGAAATGCTGTTCCCGAACGTGGAGGAATTGCGCAGCCGCTACCTGGAAATCATCGAGTCGGAGGCATTCCGGCAGGAATTTCTGGGGCTGCTCCGCGACTATGCCGGCCGGCCAACGCCTCTCTATTTTGCGAAGCGACTGTCAGAAAAATACGGCACCAACCTGTACCTGAAGCGGGAAGACCTCTGCCACACCGGCGCCCACAAGATCAACAACACCATCGGGCAAATCCTGCTGGCTCGCCACCTGGGCAAGCGCCGCATCATTGCCGAGACGGGGGCCGGTCAGCATGGCGTGGCCACGGCCACCGTTTGCGCCCTCATGGGCATGGAGTGCGTGGTCTATATGGGCGCCCTCGACATGGAAAGGCAGTCGCCCAACGTGGCCCGCATGCGCATGCTGGGCGCAACCGTAGTGCCGGCCACCAGTGGCAACCAGACCCTCAAAGACGCCACCAACGAAGCCATCAGAGACTGGATCTGCCACCCCACGGACACCCACTACATCATCGGCTCGGTGGTGGGGCCGCACCCGTACCCCGACCTGGTGGCCCGACTCCAGTCGGTCATCAGCGAGGAGATGCGCCGACAACTGGCCGAAAAAACGGGCAGCGAAATCCCCACGGCTGTGCTGGCCTGTGTGGGCGGTGGCAGCAACGCCGCCGGCGCTTTTTACCATTATATCGAAGAGGAAAGTGTGCAGCTCTACGGCGCCGAGGCCGCCGGACATGGGGTTCACTCTGGTGAGACGGCCGCCACCATCGCCCTGGGCAAACCCGGCATCTTGCACGGCAGCCTGTCCATGCTCATGCAAACCGACGACGGGCAGGTGGTGGAGCCTTATTCGATCTCCGCCGGCCTCGACTACCCCGGGGTAGGCCCCATGCACGCAGCCCTGGCCCACTTCGGCCGGGCCAAATACCTCTCCGTCACTGACGAGCAAGCCCTGCAAGCTGCCCATCAACTGGCCCGCCTGGAAGGTATCATCCCGGCACTGGAATCGGCCCACGCCCTGGCCCTGCTGGAGGAGCTTCCCTTCGGCAAAAAGGATGTGGTCGTGGTGTGCCTGTCCGGCAGGGGGGACAAGGATATGGGGGTGTATGGCGCCCCGTAGCGCAGCATTTATGCTGCGCAGGTACAGCGACCTTTAGGTCGTTGCGGAGTGAAACGGTAAATTATTCCCGGCCTGAAGGTCGGGGAACTGGCACATCCTGCCTGTCCGTCGGTCAGATGGGCCTGTCCGTTGGCCAGACGGGAAGGATGTGCTACAGTAGCGCAGCATTCATGCTGCGCAGGGACAACGACCTTTAGGTCGTTGCGGAGTGAAACGGTGAATTACCCCCGACCTGAAGGTCGGGGAACTGGCACATCCTAAAGGATGTGCTACAGTCGAGGGGGCAATTACGGATGAAGTTCTTTGAAAAGCTCTTGATATTCAGCATTCAGCCATGTGTAGGGATGCTCTTGCCAGCGTTTGGCCAATTTGGCTTTCACAGGATTGTTTAGGATGTAAGCGATGATACGGTAAAATTCCTCTTCATCTCGAACCATACGATCCCAGCTTTCCTTTTGCCAGAACCTCTTTCCAGTTTGATTGAGCAGTTGATTGCACTCTTTTGCGGTAGCTCCTTTGATCAGGTTCATGAATTTCTGGTAGGGGGTGTAGTTCTCTTCCGTAATAGGTGTATTCGGGGGTATTCTGCGTATTTGGCAATGAGTGTCGATCAGGACATGCACATGGTTTGGTAAAATAGTATAGGCCATGAGCCAATAGTATTTGTAATCGAATGAATGAAGCTTTTTGGAAACGACTTGTGCTAATTCTGGCTTTTCAAGCCAGGTAGGTCCAAATGCCCTTCTGTCGAGGATGTCGTCAACCTTTTTGAAGAATTTTTTGAATGCAATATCATACCCAACTCGTTTCGAATTGAAGGGTTTGGGCGGTACAGGGTTATTTGGCGACCAGGGGAGGTATTTGTCCGAAAGTTCAGGGATGTTGCTAATGGATGAAAGTACCTCTTTGTGGTATTCGTCATGGTACTTTTTGAGTAGGTCCAGTGGAATACTGTGTTGAAGTCTGAATGTGATGAACAATACTGCTCCCGGTGGGACAAGGTGAGGTAAGCTACGACGGTAGAATGCTTTCATGGCTTTGGGTTTTCTGATTGGGTATGTTCGGTGAATTTAGGGAGGTATTGTGATTTTTTAAAATAGGAAGTGATTTTTTGATTTTAGTTCTTTTGGGACTATCGCCGACCTAAAGGTCGGGGGACTTGCACATCCTGCCTGTCCGTCGGCCAGACGGGAAGGATGTGCTACGGTAGCGCAGCATTCATGCCTGGCGGAAGACAGGTATGCTACGCAAGTGCGAAAACCTTTAGGTCGTTGTGCGAAAAAAGGTGAGTTCCCCCCTACAGTAGCGCAGCATTTATGCTGCGCAAGTGCGACGACCTTTAGGTCGTTGCGGTGTGAAACGATGAATTACCTCCGACCTGAAGGTCGGAGTACTTGCACATCCTAAAGGATGTGCTACGGTACCTAAACCAGACAATTTTCAATCATGAACAACTTGAATAAGCTCTTCGGGAAAAAGCGGGAAAACGTTCTGGCCGTGTATTTCACAGCCGGTTATCCGAAAGTGGACGGCACGGCCGATACCATCGTCGAACTGGCGGAGGCCGGGGCCGACATCGTGGAAGTGGGCATGCCCTTCAGCGATCCGCTGGCGGATGGGCCTACCATCCAGCAAAGCAGCAAGGTGGCGCTGGACCAGGGGATGAGCCTCGTGCGGCTCTTCAGCCAACTGGAAAACATCCGGCAGCGGACGTCGGTGCCCCTGGTGCTGATGGGATACCTCAATCCCGTGCTGCAATTCGGACTGAAACGCTTCTGCCAGCGCTGCCGGGAAGTGGGCGTGGACGGGCTCATACTGCCGGATATGCCGATGGATTTTTTCGAAGAAAACTGCAAAGCGCTTTTCGAGGCCAACGGCCTGTGCAGCATCTTCCTCGTGACACCGCAAACGCCTGACGAGCGCATTCGCCAGTTGGATGCCGCCTCGACGGGCTTTTTATACGCCGTTTCGACCAACAGCACAACGGGTAGCAGCCGGGGTTTTGGCCCTGAGCAGCAGGCCTATTTTCAAAAGCTGGCTGCTATGAACCTGAAGAATCCCGTCCTCGTCGGATTCGGCATTTCGACGCACGAGGACTTCAGCACCGTATGCCGGCACCTCAACGGTGGGGTGGTGGGCAGCGCCTTCATCCGGGCACAGGAACAGGGCATTTCTGAAAAAGCCTTCGTCAAAAATCTGCGAGAACGGCAGGTGGTGAGCTGAACCATCCCATAACCCAACTGACAGTTAAACAGTTTCAACAAAATCAACCCATCTCCATGATCATCCAACTTAAACCCGGGCTTACTGAAAAAGAAAAATCGGCCCTGCTGGAGGCCGTTGCGCACATCGGCTACAAGGCCAGTGAAGTGCAAACCCAATTCCGGCAGTACCTCGTCTGCGTCGGCAAAACGGAATTCGACATCCGCCGGCTGGGCACCATGCCCGGTGTGGACGATATCCACCGGGTGAGCGATCCGTACAAACTGGTGAGCCGCAAGTGGCGGGTGGAGGATACTGCCATAGACCTGGGCGATGGGGTTGTGGTCGATCGGCAAAGACTGAGCATCATGGCCGGCCCCTGCTCCATCGAGAGCGAGGAGCAGGTGGAAAAAACGGTGGAGCACCTTTTGAAAAACGGCATCCGCATCATGCGGGGTGGGGTGTACAAGCCCCGCTCATCGCCGTACTCTTTCCGTGGGCTGGGACTGGAAGGCCTCAAAATGTGGTCCGCCATTGCGAAGCGAAACGGAATCAAGATCATCACGGAAGTGATGCACACAGAGCAGATCGAGGCCATGGAGCCCTATGTGGACATCTTCCAGGTGGGGGCTCGCAATGCCCAGAATTTCAACTTGCTGGATGCACTTGGTGAGGTGGACAAGCCGGTGCTGCTAAAGCGGGGCATGTCGGGCACCATCGAGGAATTGCTCCAGGCGGCAGAGTACGTCTTCAGCAATGGCAACGAAAAGATCATCCTTTGTGAGCGGGGCATCCGCACTTTCGAAACAGCCAGTCGCAACACTTTCGACATCAACGCCATCCCCATCCTCAAAGAAAAGAGCCACCTGCCCGTGGTGGCCGATCCATCCCACGGCATCGGGGTGCGCCGGTTCGTGGCTGACATTGCCCTGGCCTGTGTGGCCGCCGGCGCCGACGGCCTGCTGTTGGAGGTGCACGAAACCCCGGAGAAGGCCGCCTCAGATGGCCAGCAAACGCTGAATTTCCAGGAGGCAGAACGGCTCTACCGGAAAGTGGAGGCAGTGCGGAAGGCGGTTGTTGGGTGACGAACGTGACGAACGTGACAAACGTGACGGGCGTGACGGGTGACCCACTCAGCTCCTCGATTCTTCAGGTCCTCGATTCTTCACTTTTTCACCCATTCCATATTTCCCAAGATCGATCCGCCTGTAGCTCAAGCATGCGGAGACCGTTGGTGGTGGCGGCGCCGTGCTGGCGACCGAGTTGGAGGAATTTCGTTTCCGGGGGATTGTACACCAGGTCGTAAAGCAAGTGCATGCGGCCGATGGTGTCCCAGGGCAGGGGAGGGCAGGAGTCCACATCCGGCCAGGTGCCCAGGGGGGTGGTGTTGACGATGAGGGCATGTTGGCGCATCACCTCCATGTCCAGGTCTTCGTAGGTCAGCAGGCCGGGGCCGGGCCGACGGGACACGAACTGGACATCCACACCGAGTTTGCGCAGCGAGTACGCAACCGCTTTGGAGGCACCGCCGGTGCCCAGTATTAGGGCCCCTGCCGGAAGGGTGAGGCTGTAGCGGTTCATCCATTCGTGCAAGGATGTCAGAAATCCGTAGGAGTCCGTATTGTAGCCGGTAAGCCTGCCGTCAACGATGGAAATACAGTTCACGGCACCGATGGCTTCGGCCACCGGATCCAGGGCATCCAGATAAGGGATGACGGCTTCTTTGTGCGGAATGGTGACATTGAGGCCACAAAGTGAAGGATGTTGCTCGAGCAGTTGCCGGAAGGCATTGATATCTTCCAGTGGGAAAGCCTGGTAGCTGCAATCCTCAACGCCTTCTTTCCGGAACTTTTCGTCATAATAAGCTACTGAAAAAGAATGCTTTAGCGGGAATCCTATCAATCCGAATTTTCTCATTTCATTTGCTATTCAACCAACTCTACCGGTCCTTGCCTGATGATCTCGTAGGGTGTTTGGGTGCAGTCAACCACCGTTGAAGGATCCATGCCGCCCAGACCCCCGTCAATGACCATGTCCACCCGGTTTTCGTACTCCTGGTGAATTTCCCAGGGATCGTTCGGGTATTGGTGGATATCGTCGTCGGAAATGAGTGAGGTGCTGATGAGCGGCCGTCCAAAGGTCTTTATGATCGCTTGCGCAATGTGGTTGTCGGGAATACGGACACCAATGGTTTTTCGGCGATTAAGCAGCAGTTTCGGCAGGGCACGCCCACTTTTGAGGATGAAAGTGAAAGGCCCCGGAGTGTTGCGTTTGATGAGCTTGAAGATCTGGTTGTCAAGCTGCCAGGCGTATTGGGCCACCTGTGCGATGTCATCGCAGAGCAAGGTGAAGAGTGCTTTTGAAGGATCCAGGTTTTTCAACCTGCTAATCTTCCCAATGGCTTTTTGATTGGTGCTGTCGCAGGCAATGCCATAAACGGTGTCCGTCGGTAAAATGATGACTCCACCGTCTTCCAGAACCTCAGTTACCTGCATGATGTACCGCTCCTGCGGATTGTCCGGATGTATTTCTAAAAACATGTCTCAAAGTATTGCGCCGAAAAGGCGTGAAATAACACAAGAATCCGGTGATTGGCAAGTCAACTCGTGACTCGTGAGGCGTGACTCATGACTCGTGACGCGTGACACGTAACGCGTGACACGTTGAGTTGGCCTGAAATAAGTTGCCCAATGGATTACAATACCCCCATTTCATCCGAAATCTGAAACAGACCAACTAAAATCCCCATAATCCTCATAATCCTAATAATCCTCATAATCCATCATAATCCTCATAATCTCCATAATCCAAAAAACCTAACTTCGCCGCTTCGCAGCAATTTTGAATTCTGACATATCCAATTAATACGCTTATGAAACGCCTGTTGTTCCTCGTCGCAATGATCTCCTTCTCACTCACTTTCGGATGCCAGTCGGACCCGAAGAACGGAGGAGAAGACCAAAAAGTGGATGCCCAAATCAGCGATATCGAAGCCCAAGTGGCGCTGCAGGATGCGCCCAATCCGGAGCAGCTGAAAACCCTTATCCAGCTTTATGAAGAGCACGCCAACAAATACCCGGAGCGCCGGGAGGTAAATGCCAATTTTCTGATGAAAGCCGCCGACTGCGCCCGCATGTTGGGCAACAATGCCAAGGCCATTGCCTTGTACGACCGCATTGCCAATGAATTCAGGGGCACGGTACAGGCGCCACGGGCGCTTTTCCTGAAAGGCTTTTTGTACGATACCGAACTGAACCGGAAAGATTCTGCCCTCATCGTTTATCGCACTTTCACCTGGAGGTATAAAAACGATCCCTTTCTCGACGATGTACAAAGGCTGATGGACACCCTCAGTGTGCAATACCCTGAGGTGGTTGAGAAAATTGAAAAGAAAGAACTGGATGGAGGCATGATCAGTCCGGCGGCCAAAAAGAAATTCGAAGAACAGCAGAAAGAAGCAGCTAATTAGGCTTCTTTTTGGGCTTCCAATGCTGCCAGGGTTTCCCGGTACATTTCCAGAGCTTTGGCCAGTGATTGCTCCCTGTTCAGGTTGGTGTTGTCCAGAATGCGGGCATCATCGGCCACGGTCAGGGGGCTGTCGGCCCGGGTGGAATCGATGCGGTCGCGCTCTTCCAGGTTTTGCAGCACATCTTCAAACTCCACATCATAGCCGTTTTCGAGCAATTCCTTGTAACGGCGGCGGGCCCTTTCTTCAAGATCGGCGGTGAGGAATATCTTCAATTCGGCATTGGGGAAAACCACTGTTCCAATGTCCCGCCCATCCATCACGATGCCTTTCTGCTCACCCATGAGACGCTGTTGGCGCACCATCTCACGGCGTACGGCGGGGATGGCGGCCACGGGGCTCACCCATTCGGCCACGGGCATGGAGCGGATTTCTTCACTTACATCCTCGCCATTGAGGAAAATCCTGTTCTGTCCATCGATCCTTTTGAATTCGAGCTGTATGTTTTTGAGGGCTTCGGCTACGGCTTCGGGGTTGTTGATGTTCACTTTGTTGCGAAGAAAATACAGCGTTACGGCCCGGTACATGTCCCCGGAACTGATGTAGGTGTAATCGATGGCTTCGCCGAGGGCTTTTGCCAGGCTGCTCTTGCCGCAGGAGGAGTGTCCGTCAATGGCTATGATGATCTTTTTCAATGGTCCTTGTCGTTTTCCGAAGGTTAATAAAAAAACAGCCTTCCGGCTGACCGGCGGTAAAAATCCACAACTGGAATTAAATGGCGAAACGCTAAGATCAGTTTGGACCCTGACAATCATCAGAAAGAGCCCACATGGGTGCGGGTCAGGCCCAGCCGGCGGTCTTCAAAAAAAGCTTCGAGTGCAAATTTTGAGGAAATGAAGGCGATGTCGTCCCAGGGTATTTCTTCTTCGGAAAACAGGCGGGTTTCCAGGCTTTCCTCTCCCACGCCGAAGGCACCGTCCACCAGCTCGCCGGTGAAATGCACATAGACGTGGTGGAAATCAACGAGGGTGAATATGGCCAACACCCTTTCGATTTTGACGCTGGCAGCAGCCTCTTCCCAAACCTCCCGTGCTGCGCCGGCCTCGATGGTCTCTCCGTTTTCAAGGAATCCGGCGGGGATGTTCCAAAAACCCCGGCGGGGTTCGATGGCCCTGCGGCACAGCAGCACTTTGTCTTCCCAAACTGGCAGGCAGCCGGCGATGATCCTCGGGTTCTCGTAGTGGATGGTCTGACATTTGGTACACACCACCCTGATGCGGTGATCTCCTTCCGGAACCAGGTGCTGCAAACGGTCGGACCCGCAGCGGCTGCAAAAATTGATGGGACCGTGTTTCATTTGAGATGCTTTTTGAATTTTTCCAGGTCCGCCGGAGTGTCGATGGCTATGGAGCTGTGGGCCACCACTGCCACGCCGATGGGGATGCCGTTTTCCAACCATCGGAGTTGTTCCAACTGCTCGGCTCTTTCCAGGCTGCTCTGCTCCATCTGTGCCACCTGCAGCAAAGCATTGCGACGAAAAGCATACAGCCCAATGTGGCGGTAATAAACAGGGGTGGCGCCATCATTCCTCACAAAGGGCACAGGGCTCCGGCTGAAATACAGGGCTTTTTGGTTCCGGTCAAAAACGGCTTTGACCACGTTAGGGTCAGACACCTGCTCCGGCTCCTGTATCCGGCTGGCCAGGGTGCTTATCAGCAGTTTTTCGTCGCTTCGCAACACCTCCAGCACAGCGTTGATCAGGGCGGGGTCGATGCCCGGTTCGTCACCCTGAATGTTTACGACGAAAGAAAAAGCACTGAATGGCGTCATGGCTGCCACCTCTGCACAGCGATCCGTGCCGCTGCTGTGGGTGGAGGCGGTCATCACGGCTTTGCCGCCAAAGGCTTCCACGGCCTCTAAAATCCGCTGGTCGTCGGTGGCCACCACTACCTCATCCAGCTCCGATTGAAGGGCTTTTTCATACACCCATTGGATCATCGGCTTGCCGCCAATATCGGCCAGGGGCTTGCCGGGGAAGCGAGAAGACCCGTACCGGGCCGGAATGATGCCGAGTGATTTATTATTTTTGGTCATAGATTTTTTGTGGAATTTGCGGGCGGCTGAGGCTCCCCGGCCCAGTGAATTTTAACCAAACATGAAAAAACTACTCCTCACCTTCGGACTGGTCGTTTTGACTTCAATGGCAGCTTTTGCAACCGGCGACAGCCTTCAATACCTGCGGCCCCAAGATACGCTTTTCCTGCAGGTGAGCCCCACCGCCGGCATGTCATTTACCCACTACTACGCCAAAGGTCAGACCTTGTTTTCACTGGCCAAACACTACGGCCTGAAACTGGATGCGCTGTATGCATTCAACCCTTCGCTGCGCAATTTGGAAAGCATCCCTGACAGCCAGGCGGTGGTCATACCGCTGCCGGATTCGGCCATGGTGCGCTATGCAGCCGAGCGGAAATGGAGCGAATCCTATGCCCCATTGATGTACGTGGTGAAACCCAAAGAAACCCTTTACAGCATTGCGAAGCGATACTTCAAAATTGACATGGACACGCTGAAGGCCCGCAACGGCCTGCAAAGCAACGAACTGAGCATCGGGCAGGTGCTGCACATCGGCTGGCTCAGCACCAGCGGCATCCCCGATTCGGTGCAATTGATGAATGGGCACCCGCTGGGACCTGTCATGCAGAAGCTGTTTCTGCAATTTGAATCGAAAAGGAGCTTTTCCAAAACCAGGTATCAGAAAGGAGCTGCCTACTGGCCTCGAGACCAGAGGGGTGGAGCGGATTGCTATGCCCTCCATCGCTACGCAAAACCGGGAACGCCCATCCGCATTTTCAACCCCCACACCGGCGTGGAGGCCTACGCCAAAGTCATCGGCCGCATCGACGACCGCCGATATGGGCAGGATGTCATCGTGATTCTTTCTCCTTCCGTGGCCCGCTTCCTCGGCGCCCGCGACCCCCGCTTCTTTGTGGAAATAGAATATTTTAGGGAGTGAGGAACGGAAGAACTGAAGAAACCCTGTTTGCCGACCCGTCTGTCGATGGACAGGCAGGAATCGAGGAATTGAGGCAGGTGGCAAAGTGCTAGCCACTTTGCAATCTACTCATGTCTTTTCCATCCGCTAGCTCTTTTTGTCGTCCACCACTTCATTTGCCATCTGCTAGCCCCCTTTGTCATCCACCGCAGGTGGATCTTCCAAACAAACGGGCTAGCACATGGCAGCCCACAAAGCCCTGAATGTTCGACTGGTAGTTCCTCCTTCGGAGGAGGACAAGGGGGAGGGGGCGAAGGCGGATCTTCCAAACGAGAGGCCTGC
>PAAY01000084.1 GCA_002698985.1 Saprospirales bacterium
CTCCACTCCCAAGTTACACAGAGGATCAAAGAGTAGACACGGAGATCCACGGAGTGGAAGTAGCTAGCGCCTCCAAACCCTACACCCTAAACCATACACCCTACACTCTCAACTCTACTCCCTACTCCCTACTCCCTACTCCATCCTCTATCATCGCAATCTTGCTCCTATCCTTTGTTCAAAGCCTGTCAGCCCAATCGGACACCCTCACTTTGCCGGAGGTGCAGGTGAGTGCGGACAAATCGGTGCAGGTGTTCAGTACGGCTGCCATTCACCGGCCGGACACTGCTTTGCAACTGCTGAACAGCATGGGCACCGGTGCGGAGGTTTTGCCGCAGATGGGCTTCTTTCTGAAAACTTACGGCAGCGGAAGCCTGGCCACCAGTGCTTTCCGGGGCACCGGCGCCAACCACAGCACGGTAGTCTGGAATGGATTCAACATCAAAAACCCCATGAATGGGGTCATTGACTACTCCCTTTTTCCAATGGGTTTGTCGGATGATGTAGCACTGTTCGACGGCGGGGGCAGCAGCCTTTACGGCAATGGGGCCATCGGCGGCACGCTGATGCTGAACGACCGGCTGAGTTTTGACGAGGAATTCCGCACAAGGTTGTCGCTCAGCGGGGGTAGTTTCTCCGATTATCGCCAAAGTGCAGCGCTCCATTTTGCGAAGAAAAGAACGGCCTCCAACCTGAAATTGTGGAACCAGACCGCCCGCAACGACTTTCCGGTGGAGCCCGACAGACACCGGCAGGAAAATGCAAAGCTGCGACACAGCGGCATATCTCAAGCCAACAGGTTCAGGCTGAATGCACGCAATGAACTGGGCTCTTTTTTCTGGTACCAGGATGTCACCCGCCAGATTCCCCCCTCCCGGACAGAAGTCAACACCCACGCCCAACAAGACGACCAGGTGCTGCGGGCAGGAGTCCGCTGGAACAATCGCCAACAGTCGGGGATGACCACCCTGCAGGCAGGATATTTCAATGAGCGCCTGCTTTTTTTCAACGACCTCATAGACTCTTCCCGCAGCCAATCGCACACCTGGGTGGCAGACCTTAAGCAACAGCTCTATTTTGGCCGCAACAAGCTGATCCTGAAATTGCAAGGCCAACAACAGCAGGCCAGCACCCGTGAGACCGGCGACCAGCAACGCAAAACGCTGGCTGCCGTGGCCGGCTGGAAGTATTACAGCACTTCGGAAAAAAGTTTCCTGGAAGTATTCCTCCGGCAGGAACTGGTGGATGGAGAGGCCGTTCCGCTCACCGGCAGCGCCGGAATCAACTGGCAGGTGGCCGATAATGCGGTTACCACTTTCCGTTTCAGCAGAAGCTACAACATCCCCACCTTCAATGACCTGTACTGGCAGGATGGTTTTGCCGAAGGAAATCCGGACCTAAAACCGGAAACAGGTTATGGCTTCGAAGCGGGCCTGCGTTTATCCGATGAAGCCTTCTATGTTGATCTTCGTTTGCACAGCACCACGGTGGCCAACAGGATTCTATGGGTACAGTTCGGTGGATCCTGGCAACCCATGAACCTGGACGAGGTCTGGTCGAGAGGGCTCAGCATGAAAGTTGGGTTTGACAAGAGCCACCAGGCTTGGCAATACAAAAACTCATTCACTGTCAATTTCAATCGCAGTTCTGAATTGGGGAATTATTCAGCCGGCAAGACCGAACAACTCATCTACACCCCTGTGATCACAGCCAACTATACAATTGTTGCGGAGCGAGGAAGAAACAAAGCCATTCTGCAATGGAACCACACCAGCAGAATTTACACCACCCGGTACAACAACCGGAAATACAGCCTTGATCCATTCTCAATTGTGAATCTGCACCTGGTCAGACATTGGGATTTGGGCAGCATTCCACTTTCCACCTCCTTTTCTGCCAATAACCTGCTGAATAAGGATTACGAAGTGATTGACTCTCGCCCAATGCCCGGCAGGAATTTCCGAGTGACGGTGGCGGTGGGATTGTGAGGATTGTGAGGATTATGGGGATTATGGAGATTATGGAGGATTATTAAGTTGTAGGTTGTAGGTTGTAGGTTGGGCAGGAATACTCTGTAAAACTCTGTTTTCAACTCCTATTACTCTGTGGTTAAAAAGTTTAGAGTGTAGAGTTTAAGGTTTGGGCCCAGGTGTTGCATCCCTCATCCCTCATCCCTCATCCCTGGTATGGGGGTTATAGGAGATGTATATCGTCCAACAATGAATCGCCAGTTTCTATGATTCAATATTGCGGGACCTTTTAGCATGGTTGTTGCAAAAGGAGGGGCAAAAGAACCCTAAATAAGCACGGACTATGGCTTTATGTAAACGCTTACTCTCGTTCGTGCCCCCCACCCTGCTGTTTGTACTGCCGCTCTTTTCACAAATCCAGGGACAACTCGAACTGCTTTCCGACAATACTTACCTGGTTTCGGCCATCCCGACGGTGGATTGGTCGCCCCCAATGAGTGTTACCAACAGTGCCCAGATCACCATCAGGGCCACCAGCGGCAAATTTGTTCTCACCGACTTTCAGTCACAGCTTGGAGTCTGGACTCCGGCTAACCCCATCATTGCCCCTTCGGAAGCTCCGCAATATGACTACTACAGTTTTTCGCTGGTCAGTCCGGTGGCCAACGTAACGTATGAGAATGGCAGCCCCATTCCACTTTTTTCGTTCCGCAACAACGGTACCTGTGCCGAGCTGGAAATCATCGATACAGCCACAGATCCGTTCATGCCACCCAACTCCATGAATGCCAACATCGGCAACTCCTTTTCGATCATCGGCGCCGGCATTGGCCAAAATGCCTATGAAGGCAATGCACCTGAATCATCGGTAAGCTGCCCTGCACTGGGCCTTTCCGTTTCCGACGAAGGCATCGATTGCTATGGCGAAACCACCACCCTGAACATCGCAGTGCTTGGGGGCGAAGCTCCCTACCAGATTTACTGGCAGCACACAGGCAGTGGCGCTGACGGCTATGCCAGCATTGCAGATTATGGCGGCAGTGTCAGCATGAGCAACATGGAAGGCGGGCAATACTACATTGAAGTTCACGATAACCTCGACAGCACTTCTACGACCAATTACCAACTCAGCCAGCCGGCCCCAATCAATATTACCCTCTTGGGCTACGATGCCAGCTGCAACGGCAGCATGGACGGTGTGGCCCTGGTCAAAAACGTTTCCGGTGGCACCATCGCAAACGATTACCAGTATTATTGGAACACCAACCCCACGGTATCCAGCCCATCCATCGGGTTCCTGGATCCCGGAGTTTATACGGTTACCGTTGTGGATGACAACGGCTGCTCGGCTGAGGAATCCATCGAACTGGGTGAAGCAGTAACCATTTATCCGAACCCCATCGTCAGGGACATCACCTGCCACGGTGGTGCCGATGGCATCATCGACCTTTATCCGGTAGGATTTAACCCACCGTTCACCTACGATTGGTCTTCAAATGTTCAGACGGGCCCGTATTCATCTGCCTGGCAATTGCCGGCAGGCACTTATTCTGTCACCGTGACGGATGCAACCGGTGTCTGCAATACAACGGTAGAGTTTGTTTTGGATGACCCGCCGGCCATCGAGACGGATTACCAGCTCAGCGAAGCGGTGTGTTACGGTGACAAAGGCTATCTGACCGTACTGGCCGTTGAAAACGCCGAAGAGCCTTGGACCATCTCTGTTACCGAAGGAAGAGAACTGAACCCGGGTTTCGAATATGAGGTGGAGCCGGGTGTACAGCAAATCCTCACCATCGAAGATGCCAAAGGCTGTATTCACGAAGAGGAATTCCTGATTCCGGCACCGACACCACTATACGTCGAAGCAGGTGACAACCTGCTGCTCAAATATGGAGAACAGACACAACTGACCCCGCAGATTTCGCCGCAGACCGGTGTAATCATCCGCTGGACACCGGCGGACGACCTCAGTTGCGATGATTGTCCCGACCCTGTCCTGTATCCAACTGACTCGAGGACGTACCGCCTAACGGTGACCGACTCGGCCGGATGCAGTACCACCGATGCTTTCTCCGTTTTCGTCAGAAAATCCAGAGACTTGTACATACCCACCGCCTTCAGTCCGAATGGTGATGGTATCAACGATATTTTCATCCCCTATGGCGGATTTGAAGCCATCCGGATAACCGGATTCAAGGTCTTCGATCGCTGGGGAGGAACTTTGTACGAATTGGAAAACCCTGTTGCATTTGGCGACGACCAAAGCGGATGGGATGGAACCGTCAACGGCAAGCCGCTCACGGCGGGCACCTACCTCTACGCCATCAATGTTGAGTTCATCGATGGAGAGGAAGTGTTGTTCGCAGGAGAAGTAACTTTAATGCGTTGAATGCCAATGTCTGGCATTCCCATTTTGGCACCGTTTTGGCAAAACAGGGATACGACAGCATACTCCCCCCCACCTGTCATTCCCCCGAGCTGGTTTCAGTCAAATCACATGAGAAAAGGCTTCCCCCGACTCCCGGGTCAATCCAGTGAGTTTCCCCTCATTTTCCCTCGCCTTTTCCGGATGTGATAAAATCACTTAAATCTATGAAGCCTCATTCAACACTTTTAGTGTGGCTGCTTCTTTGTGTCACCTTCTCAGCTTCTGCGCAGGTGCAATTCAAGGTAAAGCTGCTGCCAGACAATTCGACTTATCAGGTATTGCTGAAGCCCGAAACCACCTGGGCTGCACCGCTCAATGCGGTACCCTCTGCACAGGTGACCCTGGTTGTACCCACCGGCGGTTTTTCCGTCGGAACTGTCACTTCTCTGCTGGGCAACTGGACCTATAACACCACCATTACCGCTCCTTCGGAAAATCCTGGTTATGACTACATCATTTTCGGATTGACGAGTGCCACCTCTGACATCCCTTTTGTGCAGGGTGAGGAAGTAGCTCTTTTTGAATTTGCCAACAATGGAGCCTGCACTGGCGCACTCTCATTGATCGATCACGACACGGATCCTTTCATGCCACCCAACAGTCAAAGTGCAAACGTTGGGAATTCCATTTCCGTGATTGGAGCCGGTATAGGAGTAAATGCATACACGGGAAACTACGGTGACTTTCCAGCCGACTGTTCGCCGGTGAGTAACTGTGGAATCGAGGTTTACGACGTGATAATTACATCGCCGTCGCAATGTGGAGTTGCCGACGGAAGCATAGAAATACAGGCCGTCAACAACGGAACCGGTTTCCCGCTCCAGTACTCCATTGATGGCGGACAATCTTATTCATTTGACTCCATCTTCACCGGCCTTGCGTCCGGCAATTTCATAGAAATCATCGTCCGGGATTTCCCGCCGATTTGTATCGTCAACCTGGGAGAATTCACCATGGAGGGGCCGTTGGCCGCCGTGGTCACCAACGTTGAACTGACCGATCCAAGCTGCGGCAATTCCGACGGACAAATAGCTGTGACAGCCACCAGTCCACTGGGTGGAACGCTGAACTACGGCGTTGGCACCCCGCCGGTTTACCAGGATTCCAATGTCATCACTGGACTGGCTCCCGGCACTTATGACCTCTGGGTGTCCGACATTACCAACAACTGCGAATCAATGGTGGGGGCCTATACCCTCAATGCCTGTCCGCCCGAACCCTGTGTGGGTACATTCCAAATAGAAAACACCGGCAACGGCCTGTACCAGGTCTCGATGGCCACAGGTGTAACCTATGCAGCCTTGCAAGACACCACTCACGAGTTGCAGGTAACTTTGAAAGTACCCCATACCGGATTTGAAATTTCCAACCTGACACCGCAGATCAGCGGGATAAATTTTGCCATCAGTTCTTATTACCAGGCACCTTCCGAGGCTCCTGACTGGGATTACATCACGTTCACGCTGACGACGACCAATACTACGGCTATCCCATACATAGAAGGCCAGACGGCACACCTGTTCACCTTCACCAACACGGGAGTTTGTGCTGGTGACAGTGTTTACATCATGTCGGATACCGATCCTTTCTATCCGCCCAACTCAGAAAATGCGGATGTGGGGCTCAAACTTTCTGTTTCAGGAGCCGGTGGAGCGGCCAATGTTTGCCTGGGGGCCGGGGCCGTTGCTGTTTGCAACGAAGAACCGCCACCTCCACCACCCAGCTGTTTGCTGACCTACGAACTCGACCAGGACCCCGACGGCACCTACCGTGTATCCTTGCTTTCTGATACCACCTGGAACTTCCCTGCCAACATCACTGCTTCCATGCAGGTAACAGTGAAAGTTCCGACGGGCGGCTTCACCGTCAGCAACCTGACAAGCCTGGTGTCCGGCGTTACCTTCAGTGTGGCCAGTACCTACACTGCACCACCTGAAGACCAGACACACGACTATATTTCTTTCATTCTGAATACTCCCGGCACCTCTGCCATCGCTTACTCAAAAGGCAGTTCAACACCGCTGTTCACCTTCCAAAACGGCGGGGACTGCACCGGCGGTGCCGTATTCCTGATGGACAATGATACAGACCCCTTCACGCCACCCAACAGCCAAAACGCCAACGTAGGCCAGCAGCTGACAGTGGCCGGTTACGGAGCGGCCGATGCACCTGTGTGTATCAGCAGTGATGCCATCACCGACTGCCAACCTTGCAGTGGCAGTGCCATTACCGCCAGTGCGGATGTGAGCATTTGCGAAGGGGAATCAACACAGCTCAGCGTGAGCGGTGCAACGGGAACCATTTCATGGTCGCCTGCGGCAAGCCTCAGCTGTTCTGACTGTGCCGATCCGGTAGCCACTCCGGACAGCACGACGGTTTACACGGTTACACAGACGGATTCTGTGGGATGTATGACCAGTGACAATGTGACCGTGACCGTCATTCCGGCTCCACAAGTTGATTTTTCAGCCAGTGGTAGCTGCGCCAAGGATACCGTATCCTTTACAGATCTGACAACTTCTATTGGAACTATAAATTCTTGGAATTGGGACTTCGGGGATGGTTCAACCCCGTCGAACGAGCAGAATCCTGCTCATCTCTATTCCAGTTCCGGGAATTTTGAGGTTTCATTGACGGTGACGACCGAAGAGGGTTGCTCTGCTTCCTTCTCCGATTCCGTCACCGTTTTTCAAGGACTCGACGCAGCCCCGTTCGACACCTATTCCATTTGCAACGGGGACTCTGTTCAGATATTCGCTCCGGCCAATGCCGTCAGCATCAGCTGGAGCCCGGGCACCGGCCTTTCTGACTCCACTTCCATGCAGCCAATGGCTGCTCCTTCGGCAACCACCGTTTACACCTACACCGGCACTACTGCCGATGGATGTACAGGTTCCGGAACGGTGACCGTTGGCATCGCCAACAAACCGGTGTTCACCGAAGTGAACATCAATCCGCAAACCGATTGCGAATCGCCCAATGGCTGGATCGAAATCGTTGCAAGCGGAACAGGCGCACTGGAGTACAGCATTGACAACGGTGCCACCTGGCAATCTGACAAGACTTTCCTCGGTCTCAGCGCCGGTGATTACGTAGTCATGGTCAGAAATGCGGGTGGACTCTGCCCGGTTGCCTTCAACTTCAACCCTGTCACCGTAGATCCGCCGGTCAGTCCGTCCATCAACAGTGTTGGTTCGGTTCAGCCAAGCTCATGCGGTTCCAACGACGGGGCCATCATGATCACTGCTTCCGGTGGCATTGCTCCGGTACTCTTCAGCATCGATGGAGGCCAGACCTTTTACGACAACGGCACATTCACCGATTTGCCGCCAGGCGACTACACCGTTTTCATCGCAAATGCTGACACGACTTGTAAAGTCCAGCATTCAGAAGTCATTTCACTGACGGAACCTGTGCCACCGTCCATTTCAGATGTAAGCCTGGTGGATCCGACATCCTGTATCGTTGACAACGGAAGTATTCAGATTACCGGTGTCAGCAACAACGGCAGCAGCCTGCAATACAGCATCGATGGTGTCAACTGGTTCACCTCCAACACCTTCAACCTGTTGGCTCCGGGCACTTACACCCCACGGGTGGCATACGTTGGCGGTATTTGTCCGGTAGAAGGTGCCCCTGTCACACTGAATGAACCGGCTGATCCGGCCATTCAGAATCCGGTTGCGGATTTCAGCCTTTGCGAAGGACAGTCTGCCTCATTGACCATCAACTCCAGCATTGATATCAACGGCTACTCCATCAGCGGTGGAGGCCTGTTCACAAACGATGCCGTGAGTGGCAACCAGCTGAGCTTTGACGTGCTCACCAGTGCCGGCGGCAGCAGTTCTGATTTCATCGTCGAAATTACCGGTATCAATGGCTGTACAGCCGTTGACAGCTTCCAACTGACTACGCTGTCAAATCCCGTAGCTGATTTCCAGGTCGCTTCGCAAACTTGTGTGAACGGCCGGGTAACGCTAACATTTACCGGAACGGCAGACGCCTCGGCTTCACTCAACTGGTCATTGGATGGCGGCGTGGTTGATTTCTCCAGCCCTGCCACTGCCGACGACCCTGCTGGTGCCACCATCGTGGTTACCTGGGATACGCCGGGCACCAAGAACATCGACCTGAGTATCGACCAGTTTGGTTGCACCGATCAGGCAAGCATGAGCCTCGACATCACGGATTTTGATCCGGGTCTCACCGTTGACGCCACCGATGTGAGCGTTTGCGAAGGACAGGATGGCAGCATCAGCCTGAGCATTGCCACCAGCGGCGACTATACATTCTCATGGGATGGCCCCGGTGTTACCGGTGACACTTCCCAAAATCTCAACAACCTGGATGCAGGCAGCTACCAGGTGACCATTACAGAATCAAATTCTCAGTGCTCAACCACCGCTACTGCTGATATCACAGCTCCTGAACCCGTGAGCATTGCCAACCTGAGTAGCTCTCCGGCAACGGATTGCTCCGGCAGTGCCAACAACGGAAGCGTGAGCATAGAAGTGAGCAGCGGTGATGCGCCATTCCAATACCAATTGTTCGATGCCGCCAACCCGGGTACTGCCCTGGCAACGATTGACAATGCCGGCAATTCAGCAAGCTTTGACAACCTCGTGGCCGGTGCTTACCAGGTGGTGGTAACCAGTGCCACAGGTTGCACCAACAGCGGCACTACTGCCGTTACCGGTATCAACTCTGCCCTGGCCATCGACTCACTCGGCACTGAGCCTGCAACCTGCGAAAACACTGCTGACGGTGCCCTCTCGGTGACCCTGACGGGCGGCCAGGCGCCATTCAGCTATGATGTGTTCCAAAACAACACGCTGATCAGCGATGACCAAACACTCAACGATTCATTGCTGCAACTCAACGACCTGATGCCTGGCACCTACGTGGTCATCTTCACGGATGATTTTGGATGCGTGGTACCGGCAGTCGTTACCGTTGACAATGAGGGCGGAGACCTGGGAGTCCTGTCGGATGTGACAGCTCCTTCCTGCAACAGCCTGGACGGAAGCATCATTCTGACCAACTTCCCGGCGGGTTCTGCTTTCAGTTGGGAAGGCACCAATGGCGTACCGCTGAGCGGAGACTCCACCATCTACAACCTGGGCGTAGGCATTTACACGGTTACAGTTACCGAGCCTGTGAATGGCTGTACCAGTGAACTCACCTTCGTTCTGGAACCGGATGGTGGACCCTCCATTTCAATTGACACCCTGACTGCTGCTTTGTGCAGCGATGATTCAGGTACTTTCACCTTCACCGTTTCGGGTGATAATCCATTCAGCTATGAGGTATTGAACGCCGGGTTCAGTGGATTTGGAACACCTGGCGAGCCCATCCTGGTGGAAGGGCTGGAAGAGGGTGCCTATGTTGTGAAGGTTACGGATCTGATCACCGATTGTGAGGTGCTGGACGCCTTTGTCATCGATGGTCCTGCCCCGATGCAACTGACCGCAGTTGCCACCGGCGCCAGTGGCTGCGACATGTACGATGCCAGCATTTGCCTGACAATAAGTGGTGGAACCGGGCCTTACCTGATCGATGCACCGGAAGGTGATTTCCCGACGGACCCATTGTTCGAAGGAGCCTGCATTACCTCACTTTACGAAGGAATCATACCGGTTACTGTTACGGATGCGAACGGATGTTCCATCACAACTTCTATTGAGCTGCCCGACATGCCGGTGGTTGCGCTGTCAGCCGACAGCGTTACCATCAACGGCTACACCTGTCCGGGCGAAATCGGGGCCATCATTTCCAACACGGTTAATGAGTACCTGATTTTTGACGAAAACAACAACCTGCTGGCCATGACGCCCTGGATGGATGCCCCGGCCGGCAACTACATCGTGCGCTACACCAACGGCAACTGCACCGCTGAACTGCCCGTGACCGTTGATGGTCCGGAAGAATGGGCTGTCAGTGCGAACGCTCAGGCCGTCGGCTGTGCCGGCGCTGATGGCAGCATCGCCCTCAGCGTTGCCGGTGGAAACGGCGATTACAGCTTCACATGGGCGCACGGTGCAACCGAAGACACCCTGACGGGATTGACCGAAGGCTATTACAGCGTGACCATCACAGACGGTATGGGCTGCAGTACCAGCCTCGACTCCATCTTCATCGACATCGACTGCCCCTGTCAGCCGGTATTCAATGTGGATACGTTCTATGTGGTGCTGCAACCCGGTCTCACCGAAGTTTGCCTGCCTACTGACGTTCCGGACATCGAGGTGTATGACCTGACGCTGGATGGCAGCACTTACACAGGTGACATCGGCGAATGCACCGACAATGCCATCTTCTACGGCTATGGCATGCTCGACAACCTGGGTGATCCGCCCTACCGCCTCGATCAGTGGAGTTACAGCGGCAACCAGGTTACAGACTTCGATTTCAACACCATTCAGGAACTGGTGAACTACATGAACCAACTGGATGTGTTCGGAAACTGGGTCAACGACGCAGCCCAGAGCAGCATTTCCGGTGGACAACCGGGGGCCAGCTACGGTCCGCTCGTCATCACCCACCTGGGCAGCAACACCACGCTGAACCTCCAGGTGAACACCGTGAGTGTGGCGCACCCGAGCATCTTTGTCACCAACGAGCCGACACATATTTTCATCGTGGAAGACCCGGACAACGGTTGCCTCGACACCCTGTTCATCAACGTTCAGGAAAGCGGACAGCCAACTACGGACACCATTTATGTAACGGTTCCACTCGATGGCTCTTCAACGGTCTGTCTTGAAACAGATGAACTGCCCGGTACTCCGGAATTGCTTTCCAACGAATGCCCGGCGCTGATGCTCAACACGCAGATCGTACTTACCTCCGGCACCTGCCTGGACATCAATGGATTGAGCGTAGGCGACGACCAGGCCTGCATGGTGATCTGCGACGACCTCGGTGTTTGTGACACAACCATCGTCATCATCGAAGTGGTGGACACCAGTACACAACTGGTCATCTACAACGGCTTCAGTCCTAACGAAGACGGGTACAACGACTTCTTCAAGATCAAGAACATCGAACTGTACCCCGACAATACACTGACCATCTTCAACCGCTGGGGGAACATGGTTTACCAGAAAACCAGGTACACCAATGCCAGCCCCTGGAAGGGAATATACAAGAATACCTACCTGCCTGACGGCTCGTATTTCTACATCCTCGAAGTGACCATCAATGGTAAAAAGGAGCGCTTCAGCGGATACGTGGAAGTGCGACGATGACAGGAAAGAATAAGGGAATTACATGCTATGTAAAAAACGGCTGCGAACCACTTGCGATTCGCAGCCGTCCTTTTTTTGAGGAACCGAGGAATCGAGGGAGCTAGCTCCTCCAAACTCTACACCCTAAACCCTCAACCCTAAACCAATCAGAATCTCATCGTCACCCCACCCAGGAAGTTGATGCCGTAGGTGCGGTAGTAAAGCCAGCGTTCCCTTTTGTTGTCGAGCAGGTTGTTGAGTTCGAGGAAAGCGCCCACCTTTTCGGCAAACCAGTATTCTCCTGCCAGGCTGAGGTCAAAGAGGCTGTTCAGCGTGGTGAATTTACCGGGGATGAAAGAGGTATTCGCTGGCACGCCGTTTTGCATATAGATCTGGCCACGGCCTTTCAGTTTTCCATTCGGGCTGGTGTACTGGGCCATGAAGTTCAGATCCAGAGAGGGCAGGTGCCAGGGTTTAGTTTCAAACTTGGTGTCGTAAAAGTTCTGGCTAACGGTGGCCGTGAAATCGAGTCCTTTGATGGGGCTGGCTTTCAGCGAGCCACTCAGGTTGACCACATCCACATCGTCGTAAACCACGTCGAAATCGTAGATCAGGTCGCTGTCGTAGCGGAATTTGTAAAGGGGCAGGTCGTTGGTGGGTTTGAAGGCAGCTTCGAAAGTGTATTCGAAAACGCTCAGGTTACCACGAACACCCACATACCCTTTCAGGTATCTCGTATTTCTGATGCCCATGTCTTCAAAACGGGTGTGGATGTAGGGGTTGTACTCACTGAGCGAACGGAAGGTGTTTTTCTGGAGGTCTCCGGTCACTCCGGCAAAGAGGGCCAGCTCATTGCCGGTGAGGTTCAGCACCAGTTCTGCGTCGGGGAAGAGTTCAAACTCATCGTTGCTGGAGATGATCTTTCCTCCCACCTTGATTTTGAAAACACGGCTGTGGTAGGTAAAAGATGGCAGGAAACCGAAATTGTGGAGGGTCTGGCTGATGGCCTGGGTATCACGGTACCAGGTAAAGTCAGAATAAACCCCAATGTCTATGGAGTGCTTGCCGGCCACCCATTTGGTACCACCAAGGTCCAGTCGAAGTCCGGTTTCTTTGGAGGCAAACTCATCCGTATGGCGGTAGAGCTTAACACCGGCCAGGTAGTTGAGGTCACCGGCGGTTTTCACGCCATTGAACAGCTTTGCGCCAACATCATAGGTGTTGAACAACTGTTTGACAGCATCAGCCGACACATTCGTTTCGGTGTTGAAAGGATCCAGACTGTAACCGTAATAGTGCACCCTGTTTGATTTATAGCCCAGCTCGGCATTGACGGCAGCGCCATTCTGGAGGTAGTAGGTGCCATCTCCATTCGCTTCTGTCAATCCGAATTTCTGGTTCTCCACATTACCTGAAGAATAGTCAGCGGAGTGATGCAGCAGGTTAAGCCCGAGGCTGTAAGCTTCTTTGTCACTCTTCTTCACAAAGGTGTTGTAAGCACCTTCGCCGTAGATGGCTGAGGGCAGGCCACCTCCCAGTTTTACGTAGGCTTTGTATTCCTCGCCAATTTCCTCATCACCGGTGCGGTAAGACACCGGGCGAATGCGAGGCGGTGGATATTCCACATTGATGGCTTTTGGAGCCACTTCATAGTTAAAGGTCTTGGCCGTTGTGTCCACGCCGGGCAATGAAGGTGCGAGATCCACTTTGTTGCTTTCGGCCAGTTTTGCATCGAATGCTTTGATCACTTCAACCTGCTCAGCAGGCAGGTTGCCACCGGGCTGGGCGTTGGCGCTGAAGGCGCCGAGAAGGATGAAACAGGCTGACAAAATGCTTATTCTTGACATCAGTTGTTTGTTTTCTTCGTGAATGGATAGGTTCCTGAAGGGCTTAGTTGCCATTGCCGTTGGGATCATTTTCCATGAAGTTGTTGCCGGAATCCCGGTCCAGGCGGCTGCCCTCGTTGATCTGGCGGTTCACCAATTCCAGTTTTCTCCTCGCCTCCGGCAAAATGTCGTCCTCCGTGTTGTCGTAATTCTCGATGAGGGCCTCCAAAACCGTTTTGGCACTGAAAGCGTCATTTTGTTCGGCAAATACATCGGACAAGAGGAGTAAGCTCTTGGCCACCCAATACGGATAGTCATTGGCTTCGGTGTTGTTGGCCATGCACTTTTCCTTGGCCTTTTCAAGGTCACGGTTCAGGTAGTGTATCCTTGCAATGAGGTAGTGTGCCTCGGCCGCCGATTCGTCGTCGGTCAGCTTGACCACTTCCTGGAAGGATTCCATTGCCGCTGCATAATCTTTCTTGTCCATGGCGATTTTACCGATGTAAAACTGGGCTGTGGCCACCTGTTGCGGACTGGCTGCCGGGTTGGTTGCCACCTTGCGGGCGGCACTTTGCACCGCTGCCACATCCCCCAGGCGGTAGGCACTTCGCATGGCTCCCAGTTGGGCTTCAAAGCGGTCGGCCGAAGATGTGGACACGGTTTCCAACTTCGTGTAGTACTCGTAGGCTTTGGCAAAGTTCTGTTCATTGTGATAGGCTATGGCAGCAGCCTTTTTCAGCGCATCCACATAATACCTTCCTTCGCCTTTGGCAATGATCCACTCGTAGTCCCGCAGTGCCTGGGAGTATTGCTTCAGCACGGCATAAGACTCACCCCTGTGGTAGTGCGCCAACAAAATGTTGACACCTTGCGGGTATTTGTTGATGTAGTCGGTAAAGGAAGTTACCGCCCGCTCATACTGGCCGCGTTCGTAGGCTTTTTCGGCCGTTTCAAAGGCCAGGGTATCCTTGCCCAGGTTGTCGAGTTTGTACCCAGGCACTGTTTCCAGGAAGGAGGCGTATCCATCCGGATCGGCCAGGTCGTTCACGTAGATTTGACGAAGGGCAGAAAGCGCAGCATCAGCCTCTGCCGGAGTCGGGTTGTGTGCAAACACCCTTTTGTAATAGTCAATGGCACCCTGGACGTTGGCAGCATTGTAGGCAGCCAATCCCAGCCGGAGCAAGGCGCTGTTCACCAGCTCGGAATTCGGATAATCCGCCACCAAACGCTGGTAGGCGCTGATGGCCGGATTGAACTGCCGCAGCTCCATGTAGGTCAGGCCCAACTGGAAGAGGGCATCATCGGCGTATTCCGACCTGGGGTATTTGTTGACGATGTCTTCCAAAGCCACCAGCTTTTCGGTATTGCGTCCGCGCAAGCCCAAAATGATGGCTTTTTGGAAGAGGGCATATTCAAAATTCGGGTAGCGTGACTTTATAGCGCTGTCGTAAAACGAAAGCGCATCGTTGTAGCGGTTCAGCTTGAAATTGCAGTCACCAGCCCGAAGGGTGGCATCCCCTAGAATGGTCTCTTTGACCGTTTTGCTGGTGATGAAAGCCCGGTTTCTTCTGATGCCGTTCACCGTCTCGGTGAAATAAGAGGCTGCCGTGTTGAAATTGTTTTTCTTCAGGTAATTGTAGCCCTGGATGTAGTTGGCTGTGAAAACCGAAGACTCCTCCGGCAGGGATGACAGTGTTTTGCCGAGGGCAAGAAACTGGTTGATGTAATTGATGCTTTGATCGTATTGCTTCTTGCGATGCGCAATGTCGCCAAGCCAATACAAGGCCAGCGCTTTGTATTCTGATTCGACAGAATTGCTGATGGATTTTGAGAACAGGTCGGCAGCAGCGGTGTCATCGCCCCCCTTCATCAACTGCACACCCCTCAGGTAGAGCACCTTTTGATAGGCCTCCCGCAGCTTTGGTGTCCTGTCGGGCATGGATTCCAGCACGGCAATGGCCTGGGCGTAATTCCTCGTGTTGAGGAAGATATCACTCATCAGTTCCTGTGCTTCGGAATAATGGCGGGAAGAAGGCGGAATGCTCTGCAAAGCTACCAGCGCTTCCTTGTCGAAACGGAGTTCGTGCGAAAGCTTGCCGTAGTTGAACAAGGCATCTTCCTGCATTTCCGGATCGAAAGACATGCGGGAAGCCGCCAGAAATGCACTGCGTGCAGCCTGCTTGTCGCCGGCTCTCAGCCGGCAATCGGCCAGGTAGTAAAGGGCACTCTGCCCGAGAAGTGACTCTACAGAAGTCAATTCCTGAAAATTGCGGGCAGCACTTTCGTACTTGCCCATTTTGTATTGACAGTAGCCCAGCTGGTAAAATTCTTCCTCGCGCATCCGGCCGCTGGACTGTGCGTAATCCTCCAGGTAGGGCAATGCCTTTTCGTAGTCGCCTTTTTCAAAATACGCCTGCCCTACCAACTGTGTCATCTGGCGGGTATTGCGGATGCGCTTGTCATCCAACTTGGGTTCCGCGTACTTAATCAGCTGATCGAAATCCCGCTGGGCAAAATAGATCTGTGCGATGTAATAAGGAACGTGGGGCTTGTAGTCATTGGAGCGCTCAACCAGCCGGAAGCTGCGAATGGCCTCGTTGTAATGCCCTTTGAAGAACTTGCAAAGCCCGTAGTAATAATTGGCAGGATAGAAATAGTCCGTCGGAATGTCCTTGACCTCTTTGAATTTGGCTTCGGCCTGGTCAAACTCTTTCTGAACGAAATAACCGTAACCCATTTTGAAATTGACCTCAGCCATCTGGGCAGGCGCCAGGTCCCGTGGAGAGATCTGACTGAAAAACTCGTTCGCCTGCTCGTACTTGCGGGCATTGAAAAAGTAGTTGGCTACCTCCAAAAGGGCCTGGCTGGCCAACGGGTCGGGTTTGTATTTGCGGATGAAATCCAGGATCAGGTTTTCGCCTTCCGGCAAGCCCATCCGAACGGCGCTTTTGGCATAACCCAACTCCGCCCGCATGGACAGCAGTTCCCAACTGGGTTCATTGGCCGGGAGCAGCATCCGCATTGCATCGGCGTACTCCTCCATGGCGTATCCGTAAACGCCTTTGTTGAATAAATCCTCCCCCCGTTTAAAAGCAAGGTTGGCCTCTGTGTAAACGGTGGTTTTCTGAGCAGCCAGCGGCAAGCTGAACAATAGCGCCACTACAGCCCATACGCAACTCGATCTTATCATGGTGATGTTGTTTGTCCGTTTTCGTTATGTGGGATAATCAGGGGACCCTCCGGCCCTCACCGGCATTGAACGTGAAGACTGGCTGTTTTATTTAATCCAGTCAGCCTCAGTTTGTTGAAATGAACCACGCCCGGCACCCGGGGGTGAAATTAGAAAAGTTTTTCATTCGGGAAGCCAATGAACGGATGGATGGGCGCCAGACTAAGAGCCTGTTTAGATTTTCATGCTTGAGCGAAAGTGAGCATATTTTATTCTGAACGAGGCAAATTTTGCAGTCGGATACGGGTAATCCGGCGAAAAATTTAACGAAGTGCAGGATAAAATTGGCCGCTTGCA
>PAAY01000085.1 GCA_002698985.1 Saprospirales bacterium
GGGGGGGGGGGGGGGGGGGGGGGGGGGGGGGGGGGGGGGGGGGACTTGTGTATCGGGCAAAAAGTGCCAGGGCAGCCACAAATGCCCACCCGGTGAAGGAATGAAAGTGTTGGTGTAGTGCGGATTTTCGAAACTTGAAAGTTTTCATGGTGTAACGGTTTTGGGCCTCGTTTTTTTGAAAGCAAGGAGCGCTTGATCATAAAAACAGCAGGCAGGTTAAAGAATAAATGTTTTCAGCTTTAGTGTTTCAATCAGTGTAATTGCTCAGCTCTATACTCAAATCAAAGTGGTTTGGGCGGCGAAGCCGGCCAAACTCCCAACTCCTGCTGAAGTTTATAACTAAAATTTTCCCAAACTACTTCGAATTGGGTATACTGTTTTGTGGGAAATGTCACCGGATGAAGGCCGGCGCCAGCGGTAATAGGCGTTTTGAAAACTGTGGCCAAATTTAAGGTGTGGATTTGAAATGTGCAAGTGGACCGCAGGATATTGTCTGATGATTACCGGGACTAGCAGGATGGTGGTGTCAGTATCAGGATGAGCAGGATTTGGTTCGTTAGCAGAGAACAGGGACGTTCATCATTTACACCGTCACTTCCCCAGCCCCCCTTTTGTCATCCGCCGAAAGCCGATCTTCACAATGAATGATCGTTTCCAGACCTTATGAGGTTTCCGAAAACCTCATAAGGTCTTAAGGTCTAAGGTCTCGTAAACCCGCAATCCAAAATTCCCTTCCTTTGCGAAAAAGCTGTTGACCATGGGAAGAACACCCCTTTTACTTCTTGCATTTTCATTGCTGTTTGCGTGCAACCAGGAGCGTGAGCTGCCGCTCGAAGCTGGCATGCGCATCACCCAATCCGCTACCATCAAAGCCGGTGAGTACCTGCTGGCCGGCGCCGACAGCCTGGACCGGCCCGTCATCACCATCGAAGGCGACAACATCACGGTGGACTTCAACGGAGCCACCCTGAGGGGAGCCCCTGACAGCCTTCCGCCCGATGGCTTCCGGGGGCTGGGCCTGTTGCTGAAAGGGCAAAACATCACCCTGAAAAATGCCCGCATAAGGGGTTACAAGGTGGCCATTTTGGCGGAGGATTGCGACAGCCTGAAACTGCTCGACTGTGACCTCAGCTACAACTGGCGCCCCCGGCTGAAAAGCCGCCGGGAGCGGGAGGATTTTTCCGACTGGCTGAGCTACCACCAAAACGACCAGGACGAATGGCTGCGTTACGGTGCGGCGGCCTACCTCAAAAATTGCAACGGTGCGCTGGTAAAGGGCCTGACCGTAACCGGCGGCATGAACGGCCTCTTGCTCACCAATTGCAACGACGGCCTGTTTTACAACAACACCATCCACTTCAACTCCGGGGTAGGCATCGGGCTTTACCGGAGCAACCGCAACCGCATCATGCACAACCGCCTCGACTGGAATGTGCGAGGCTATTCCCACGGCTTTTACAAGCGGGGGCAGGACTCGGCGGCCCTGCTGGTGTACGAACAAAGCAACGACAACGTCTTTGCCTACAACTCCGCCACCCATTCCGGCGACGGATTTTTCCTCTGGGCAGGCCAGCACAGCATGGACACCGGCGAGGGAGGCTGCAACGGCAACCTGCTCTTCCGCAACGACTTCTCCTACGCCCCTACCAACGGCGTGGAGGTCACTTTCAGCAGCAACAAGGTCATCGGCAACACCATGCGGGAATGCACCTACGGCGTCTGGGGTGGTTACAGTTTCGAGTCCGTTTTCTTCGGAAACCTGATCGAGGATTGCCAAACCGGCATCGCCATCGAGCACGGGCAGGACAACGGCATCTACAACAACCAGTTCATCAACTGCGAAACGGGCATTCAGCTCTGGGAGCGCCGCAGCCAGCCTGCCGACTGGGGCTATGCCAAAACCAAAGATGTGTCGAGCCGGGATTACAGCATCGGCGGGAATGTGTTCAGAAAGGTGGCCAATCCGCTCAAAATAGCTTCTTCGAAAAACATCGCCATCGGCAAAGACAATGTCTTCGAAGACTGCGGCGACATGCTGACAGTGACCCAACCCAACGACAACCTGAACTGGGTGGAAGAGCTGCCGGCACCCACCCTGCCCGACAGCGTGGCGCCCCTGCCCGATGGCATGCCCACCGGTTTTACCGAAGGAGAACTCACAGGCCGCCAGTACATCCTGGTAGATGAGTGGGGACCTTACGATTTCCAATCGCCATCTGTCTGGCTTCGCAATGTGGAGGGCGACACCTACACCTTCCTGCTGCTGGGCCCGAAAGAGGGCAACTGGAAAGCCGTTGGCGGCGAGGGCTGGCGGAAGGTGAACCCCGTCAGCGGGCGTTTCCCCGCCACCCTGATCTGCAACAAAAAAGCGGATGCCGAATTACTGACGCTGGATTTCGAGTTTATCGGTCAGGAATTCACCGATCGCTTTGGCCGGGTGAACCCCCGGGGCCGGGTTTTTCCCTTTCATTTTCAGCGCTTCGAAAAACACCTGACCTGGAAGGTAAAGTGGTACAATTACGACGACGATACGGACCCACTCGTGAACTACGAATCCTTCCGGAAACTCAACAGCACCACCCCCATTGCGACGGAAGAAAAAACAGACCTGTATTACGCCTGGTGGGGCAGCCCGGCAAAGGGTGTCCATGCCGATCGCTTCGCAACCTTCGCCGAAACCGAATTCGACATTGCCGCAGGCGAATACAAATTCATCCTGACCAGCGACGACGGGGTGCGCCTCTACCTGGACGGCAAGCTCATCCTGGACCATTGGAACATCCACGAACCGGCCACGGATGAGGTGCCGGTGCAGTTGGATGGCAAACACCACTTGGTCATCGAACATTTCGAAGGGGACGGTTTCGGGACGCTGGATTTCAGGGTAGAACCTGATTTTCATCCATCACGCCACTAAAGGATTTTCTGGTAACTTTACATCCGCCATGCACCACTATTCAGATTTTTCCTCAATGGGGTCTTGATAAAATGATAACCCATCTCAAAATAGAAAATTTCAAATCTTGGCGGGCAGCTGATATATCGCTCGGCAGCCTGACTGGATTATTCGGCCCAAACAGCTCCGGGAAAACGAGTATCCTTCAATTTCTTCTGATGCTCAAACAGACGGTGGAATCACCTGACAGAAAATTGGTGATGCACCTGGGGAATGAAAGAACCTGGGTAGAATTGGGAAGTTGGAAAGATTTGATTTTTGCCCATAACCCTGAAAACAAACTCCATTTCCAAATAGACTGGAATTCACCGGAACCATTGACAATTCAGGACCCACTGTCTCTCAATGAAAATATATCCACATCCAATCTTCGCTTCAAAGCTACATTGCAAGGCGATGAAAGCGGTGAATTGAAAACTCAAAATTTCAGCTATGAGCTGGACGACTTCGTTTTCGGGATGAACAAGCGAGACGACGCATGGGAATTGAATAAAGAGAACTTCGAATTGAAAATGACAAAAGGCCGTAAATGGGACCTCCCCGCTCCGATTAAATTTTACGGTTTTCCGGAAATAATAAACTCCTACTACCAAAACGCCGGATTTCTTTCCGATTTACAACTTGCCTTTGAGAATCTGTCATCGAGAATTTATTATCTCGGACCGCTCAGAGATTTTCCTAAAAGACAATACACCTGGACCGGTGGCAGCCCTGGCGATATGGGTTTCAGAGGAGAAAAATTCGTCGATGCAATTTTGGCGGCAAAAAAAGAGGGAAGTCTGATTTCAAAGGGAAAAGGCCGCAAACGGGTTACACTCGAAGAAAGAGTGGCCGAGTGGTTGAAAGAACTCGGCCTTATTAATAGTTTCAAGGTTGAAAAAATAAGTGGCAGCGAAAGTTTGTACCAGGTACTGGTGAGGAAAAATTCAACTTCGCCTGAAGTTACACTTGCAGATGTAGGCTTTGGGGTTTCGCAGATACTGCCTGTGATTGCGCTTTGTTACTATGCACCGGAAAAATCGATATTACTGATCGAGCAGCCGGAAATCCATCTCCACCCCTCAGTCCAGGCTGGACTGGCTGATGTTTTCATGGACACCATCAAACACAGAAATGTGCAGATAATTCTGGAAAGCCATAGTGAGTATTTGTTGCGAAGATTACAAAGAAGGATTGCCGAAAACAACTATTCCGCAGAGCGTGCAAAACTGTACTTCTGTGACATCCAACAACAGCAATCAGAATTAACCCCATTGTCAATCAATTCGTTTGGACAAATAGAGAATTGGCCTGATGGATTTTTTGCCGACGATTTTCGTGAAATAACAGCAATGAACAAAGCCATTCTGGAGCGCCAAATTGAAAACACCAATGGAGGGCAACGCAATTGACACAAATGTTCTCATATCTGCCAACGGTGTTGATACTCACGCATCGTTTAAATGCCAACTGAGATGCATCGAATTATTGGAACAAATAATTTCGAATAAAAAACTTATTCTCCTCGATGCCGAAGGAGATATTTTCGAAGAATATCAAAACTATTGTGATTTCTCAGGCAAACCTGGCGTTGGCGACTTTTTCTTCAAATGGTTACACGACCACATTGCCAATGATGAATTGGTAAGAAATCTTGTCGTTTTAAAATCCAACCAAGAGGATATTATCTATAATGTCCTTAAAAAGATTGCGTGCCTTTCAGGTTTTGACAGTAGCGACCAAAAATTTCTGGCTGTGGCAATGACCTATGAGCATAATGCTGTAATTCACAATGCCACTGACAGTGACTGGTACAATCATCGGGATTGCATCGCAGGAATCGAAGGTGTTGCTGTCAATCAACTTTGCCCGTCGCTTTTTCAGAACCAATAACCCAAATTGAAATAAAGCTCTCCTCCCCCATTGCCGTAGGCGTAGGTGGCCTCCAGCGGACCGAGGAGGGTTTCCAGGCCATAGCCGATGCCCAGACTGTAAAAGTTGCGGTACTGATCGAATGGGGATGGGGAATTTTGGCGGTGCAGGAGCGCCGCGTTCATGCTCAGCGTCAGGTAGTGTTTTCCGACGGGATTGATCTGGGTATAAAAGCTGCCAGCCACCAGTCCCGTTCCGATTTCACCGCCAAAAGGCAAGCTCAGGAAGCGCCGGTGGTTGTTGATAAAATTGCGGTTGTTGCCGCCGATCACATAGTACCAGGGCTGCATGGTGCTGCCATAGAGCTGCCCGGCATTGATCTCCATTCCAAAGGCCATGTGGGGGTCCACCGGCCAGGCCACTTCCAGTTGGAGGTCGAGGTTGTAAGCCGGCTTGCGGCTCTGCCCTTCAAAATCGGGATTGGTGAGCAATTGCAGCCATCTGCCGGAGGCGTACAGCTTCATACCGTCGGTAAAAAACTGGCGCTTGTTACGGGTGTCACGGCGGTAGTACAATTCCGAAGACAGGTACAAATTCTTCTCGTCGGAAAACCCCGCCTCACCGGTGTAATTGCTGATCTCCTGTGCCCTGGATTTGAAAAACTGAACACCGGCGGACAGTCCCAACACCTGGTGCTTTTGGGTGAGGAACTGCCAGTACACTTCATTGCCAACGTACAGAGACTTGAAGCTGAGCGAGGTCAGTTCCTGCCCTTCGCCGATGGCAATCGGCAGGGGAAGTTTGTAGTCTATGGTGTTGTAGCGAAGAAAAGAGTTGAAGCCGAAGTTGAAAGGTCCACCCCCCTCCAGAAAGAAGTTATAATTGTAGCGCAGCTTGTCGCCCAGTATGAGGTCGAGCGAGGAGACCGACCCCATGATACCCAGGATGTTGAGCCAGGTCAGGTTCATCACTCCGGAGCTTTTGTACACTTCGTCAAAATGCAAGCCGAGGCGGAGGCGGGTATCGTAGCCCTGTCGCAGTTCGGGTTTGATGAGCAGCCGGCTTTTTCCGCCTTCGTCAAAAACGGGGCGGTATTCGATGAACCGGAACAGGCCGGTGGCATACAGTTCCCCGATGCGCTCCTGCAACTCGTCCAGCTCATTCATGGATTCTTTGTGTACCGGCAAAAAGCGTTTCAGCTGTTTCGGAGGAAAGGGCATTTCGCCCTGCAACTGAATGGTATCCACCCTGAATTCATTTACTGTAGGTACATTCCTGAAGCCCTTGGCTTGTTTTTGTAGCTGCGCAATGCGTACCAGTTCGTTCCAGTGTTTGCGGGCTTCCCGTTCGCCGATGGCAATGATGGAATCCGCTTTGTCGAAATCCGTCAGGCCATAGCCGGTCATATCCGGGTGGATCAGCACGTCGCAATTCTGGCGCTGGGCTTTTGAGCGGAGATCGCTCTGGTACAGCGAAATCTGCATGATGAGTTTCTCCACCGATTGCAATTCGCTCTGTTCGAACATCTCGGTCTCCACGTTAAGGCCGATGATGTAGTCCATGCCGTGATCCCGCACTTCTTTGGCGGGAAAGTTGTTCACCAGGCCGCCATCCGTAAGTAGCCTGCCGTTGATGTTGACGGGTGCCAGCATGCCCGGCAGTGCGCCACTGGCCCGCATGGCCAGGGGCAGTGAGCCGCAGTCAAGCCGCACCTCCTCGCCGGTTTCCACATCGGTGGCGATGCAGAAAAATGGAATGGGCAGCAAACGAAAATCCTGTATGTGGCTGACATGGTTGGTCCACTGAAAAAACAGGTCATAAATCTGCTGGCCGTTGGAGAGGCCTGCGGGCAGGGCTACTTTCATGCCCTCAAGCGCCAGGGAGAAGACGTATTTCTCGCCATAGGTTTTCTCAAACCAGGATTGTGATTCCCGTGGCACCTCCTCTGTGATGACGGCCCACATATCCGTATTTCTCACCAGACTGTCCAGCTGGCTGGCTTTCAGGCCGGAGGCATACAGGCCACCAACGATGGCTCCGGCGCTGGTACCGCCGATGTAATCCACCCTGAGTCCGGCTTCCTCCATCACCTTGAGCATGCCGATGTAGGCAAAGCCTTTGGCACCGCCGCCGCTCATCACCAGGCCTACACGCGGACCTGCGGGCTGAGAAGGCTGTGCCATCAGGGCCTGGAAGCCCATTGCGAAGAAAATAGACAGGATAAATGCTTTCAGCTGAATCAGGGAGGTGGAATCAAACATGGAGGATCAGTTTTCAGATATTACCGCAAGCTATCCCAAAATTCTAATTACGACTATGCCAAACCCTGCACTTTTTAACCACAGAGTTAAGCAGAGTATCCCACAGAGTTGAACAGAGTTGTTTCACGGAGTTCTACCGATATGGGAGAGCTAGCCCCCCAAACCCTAAACCCTACACTCTCAACCCTAAACTCTTAAAACCACAGAGATAAACAGAGGAGTTACACAGAGTTCCACGGAAATGAATGAGCTAGCGCCCCCAAACCCTACACTCTACACTCTAAACCCTAAACTCTTAAAACCACAGAGTGATTTCACGGAGTTCCACGGAGATGAATGAGCTAGCGCCCCCAAACCCTAAACCCTACACTCTCAACCCTAAACTCTTAAAACCACAGAGATAAACAGAGGTGTTACACGGAGTTCCACAGAGATGAATGAGCTAGCGCCCCCAAACCCTAAACTCTACACTCTCAACCCTAAACCAATTCACCAATTCAACAAATGCCCCATGAGGGCTCTTTTGGTTTCGAGGTAGGCCCGGTTCTCGTTGCGGGGAGGAATGACGAGCGGTACACGGCTGACGATCTCGATGTCGCTGTGTTCGATGGCCTCGAGTTTTTCGGGGTTGTTGGTCAGCAGGTGGATCTGGCGGATGCCGAGGTCTTTCATGATCTCAACGGCGAGGTCGTACTGGCGGGCGTCCACTTCAAAGCCCAGGTGGGTATTGGCATCGGCGGTGTTGAGGCCCTGGTCTTGCAGGTTGTAGGCTTTCAGCTTGTTGATGAGGCCGATGCCCCGGCCCTCTTGCCGCAGGTAGATGACCACGCCGCCCCGCTCGGCTGCCAGGTGCAGCGATTGGTCGAGCTGTTCGCCGCAGTCGCAGCGGTGGGAGCCGAAGAGGTCGCCGGTCATGCACTCGGAATGGATGCGGACGAGGACGGGTTTGGAAGGGTCGAATTTTTCGTGCACCATTGCAACGTGCGGTGTCAGGTCGTCAGGCGTGGTGGCGTATGCCAGCATGTTAAAATTTCCCCAATGGGTGGGGAGCTGTGCTTCAGCCTGTCGTTGCAATTTTGGTGGATTTGATTTCACGGTGCTACCTTTAAGAGCTACTTTGAACAGCCGCTGTTTGCTTTAGTTCAAATGTGAGCGCAAAGGTCGGCCTTGCCGGCTGCTCTGACAATCAGAAGCGCCATTTTTTAGGTGCAAATAATCACCCAACACCCAATTCAACGCCTATGGAACCCGCCAAAGCCAAACTGCTCCTCGTTGAAGACGACCCCACACTGGGCTTGCTGTTGCAGGATTTTCTGCAAAGCCGCAACTACGAAGTGCACTGGGCCAAAGATGGTGTGGATGCCCTGCGGCATTTTAAAAACAACCGGTACGACCTGTGCGTGCTGGATGTGATGATGCCCGGGCTGGATGGCTTCACGGTGGCCGAGCTGGTGCAGGAGCGTTTTCCGCAGTTGCCCGTCATTTTCCTGACGGCCAAGTCCCTGCACCAGGATGTGGTACGGGGCTTCAAAGCCGGCGCCGATGATTACATCAAAAAACCCGTTGACGAAGAGGAACTGCTGGTGCGCATAGAGGCCGTGCTGAAACGTGCTGCCGGCAGCAGCCTTGCCGCTGAAAGCGGTGAAAGAAATGTTTACCAGATTGGAGAATACCGTTTTTACCGAAGGGAAAGAAAGCTGGAACACCCCTCCGGCAACCGCAACCTGACAGAGCGGGAGGCCGAGTTGCTGGCCATGTTTTGCAGTGCACCCGGCACTGTTATTCCCCGTGAGCTGGCACTCCAGAAATTGTGGAACCGCACCGACTACCTGGCCCGCAAGAGCATGGATGTCTTTTTGGGTCGCTTGCGCAAATACCTCGCTGAAGACCCCTCCGTCCGCATCACCAACATCCACGGCAGCGGTTTTATCCTGGAAATCGGGGAAAGGCATTAGGGAACTGCCGGGCAATTTCGTTTTCAAGGCATCATAACTACCGGCGCCAACGTTTTGCCACCGGCCACTGTCTATTGGAGCATGTCATTTCGTCAAAATCCAAAAAGCCCATGCGTTTACTTTACCTGCTGACCATCCCCCTCATCTTTTTTTCCTTTTCTCTTTCGTCGCAAAACAGTTACACCATCTCCGGCTATATCGAAGATGCCGGCAGTGGTGAAAAGCTCATTGCCGCCAATGTCTTCGACCAAAACTCGCTGCAAGGCACTGTCTCCAACACCTATGGTTTTTACAGCCTGACGCTGCCGGCAGATTCGGTAAAATTGCTCGTAAGCTACGTTGGCTATCAGCCCGTCGAATATGCCTTTTCGCTGCGCAATGACACCACCATCACCTTCCGGCTGAGTCAGTCCATCGAACTGAAAGAAGTGGAGGTGGTGGCCAAAAAGGTGGACCGCATCGAGACCAACACCCAGATGAGCAAGGTGGACGTGCCGGTGCAGCAGATCGAAAAACTGCCCGCCCTGATGGGAGAGGTGGACGTGCTGAAGGTGCTGCAACTGCTACCCGGCGTTCAGGCCGGCGGCGAAGGGCAAAACGGCCTCTACATTCGCGGCGGCAGCCCCGATCAAAATCTCATTTTGCTGGACGGCGTGCCTGTTTACAATGTGTCGCACCTCTTGGGCTTTTTCTCGGTGTTCAATTCCGACGCCATCAAAACGGTGACCCTCACCAAAGGCGGCTTTCCGGCCCGGTACGGCGGCCGGCTGTCCTCCATCGTCGAAATCAACATGAAAGAAGGCCACATGCAGGAGCTGCACGGCGAAGGCTCCATCGGGCTCATTGCCAGCCGGCTCACCCTGGAAGGCCCTATCAAAAAGGGCAAAACCTCTTTCATGGTCTCCGGCCGGCGCACCTATGCCGACCTCATTTTCGGGCCCCTCATCCAAGCCAGTGCTGCTGACAACGAAGACGTGAAACTGCGCATGTATTTCTACGACCTCAATGCCAAGGTCAACCACAAAATCAACGACCGCCACCGCATCTACCTGAGTACCTACAGCGGCAAGGACATCTTCGGCGCCCGCTACAAGGAAAATTTCGACGGGGGCCATTACCTCAGCGAAGGCGGCATCGACTGGGGCAACATCACCGCCGCTGCCCGCTGGAATTTCATGATCAACAAAAAGCTGTTCAGCAATACCACCCTTACTTACAGCCGCTTCCGCTTCAATTTCAACGCTCTGGCGGAAGAAAAAGACAACAGCGAAACGACCTCCTATTCCGCCCGTTATTTTTCGGGCATCCGCGACTGGAGCGGCAAGGTGGATTTCGATTACCTGCCCAATCCGCAGCACTACATCCGCTTTGGAGGCGGCGCCACCCAACACGCTTACGACCCCGGCGCTTTCGTTTTCAAAGCCCGTTTTGACGAAGAAAACTTCGACACCATTCTTGGCTCCATGCAGACCAAAGGCATCGAGATGTGGCTGTACGGCGAAGACGAGGTCACCTGGGGTGCGCTCAAAGCCAACCTGGGCATCCATGCCTCCGGTTTTTCCGTGAACGGCAAATTTTACCACTCCATCCAACCCCGCATCGGACTGCGCTACCTGCTCAACAACAACATCGCCGTCAAGGCTTCCTTTGCCACCATGACCCAGTACATCAACTTGCTGACCAATGAAAGCCTCAGCCTGCCCACCGACCTGTGGGTGCCCAGCACCGAGCGCATCAAACCGCAACAGAGCTGGCAGCCGGCACTCGGCATCGCTACCACGCTGTGGAAGGAGTACGAGCTGAGCCTGGAGGGCTATTACAAAAAGATGAAAAACGTGGTGTCGTACAGAGAAGGCGTCAGCTTCCTGGGCCTGGAAAACGACTGGCAGGACAAAGTGACCCAGGGCGATGGCGAAAGCTACGGCATGGAGTTCCTCCTCCAGAAAAAAGAAGGCCGCACCACCGGCTGGCTGGGTTACACCCTGTCGTGGACCTGGCGGCAGTTCGACGACATCAACGGAGGCAAGCGCTTCCCCTTCAAATACGACCGGCGGCACGACATTTCGCTGGTGGTTTCCCATGAGCTCACGGACCGGATCACCGTTTCAGGCACCTGGGTCTATGGCACCGGCAACGCCATCACCCTGCCCCTGTACCGCTATGATACCCCGGTGTTTTACGACCCCGATTCAGACGCCTATTTCACCCGTGAACTGGAGGGAGTGGGCGAGAAAAATTCCTTCCGCATGAAACCCTACCACCGGCTGGACCTGAGCATCGAGTTCCGGAAACAAAAGCGGAAATACGAAAGGGCCTGGGTCATCAGCGTGTACAATGCCTACAACCGCCCCAACCCCTACTACGTATTTGACGGAACGGACGAAACAGGCAACCGTGTGTTCCGCCAAACCAGCCTGTTTCCACTCATACCGTCTTTTGCCTGGAACTTCAAATTCTAAAAAACCTGCACCATGTCATCACGCATATTTTTTCTCTTTCTCGTCGCAATTTCATTCTCAGCCTGTGCCGGTGAGGACTTCTTCGAGGCCACCGTTGACATAGAAACCCCACCCCACAAACCGGCGCTGGCCGTCACCGCCAATTTTGCCGCAGGCGACACTACCCTGCGAATCTACCTGACTCACAGCCTGGACATTCTGTCGCAAACGGATGCCGAGCCCATCCCCGACGCCGATGTAGAGATTTTCAAAGACGGCACTTCGCTGGGCAAGGCGCTTTACTTCAGCGACAAGCTGTACAAACTCCCGCTGGTGCAAGCCCTGCCAGCTGAAATGGCTACTTACGAACTGAAAATCAGCGCCCCCGGCTACGACCCTGTGCAGGCCAGCCAGGTGATGCCGCCACCAGTGCCCATCATCAGTGCCACCTTCGAAATCGATGGCGCCATCGACGACGACGGTGAACGGGTGGACGAGCTGACCATCGAATTTGAAGACCCGGCCGGGGTGGAGAACTACTACTCGGTGTTCGCCTATGTGGTTTTTGACGACCAGTACACCGAGGAATTCTCGCTCGGATCGCTGGATCCCATTACCGAAGAAGGCATGGATAATTACCTGCTCAAAGACGTCACCTTTGATGGCAAACGCTACGAGTGGCGTCTCAAAGCCTACCGCTTTTTCGAACTTACCGATGATGTGAAAATGTACGTCGTGCTCCGCTCCATCACCGCCGACCAGTACTTCTTTTCTCGTTCAGTCCAGCTCAGTTACGACACCGACGACAACCCTTTTGCTGAACCCGTTATCATCCACAACAACATCGAGGGTGGTTACGGCATCTTTAGCCTGGAATCGAGGGATGTGAAAGAGGTGGAGTTTTGAGATTGTTGAAAATGTTGAATTGTTGAGAGGGGTTTTGGGAGGACGTTCCCGGAAAAGAAAGCCGCATTCCAGAACTGCTGGAATGCGGCTGACTCATTCAATGTGAGGCCGTTGGTTTTTCTCACTCCCAAAACCTGTCCGGCCAGTGCTCTTCAAAGGGCTGCTCATCGTGCAGGCGTTCGATTTGTGCCAATTGTTCGGCGGTGGCCACTTGCTGGATTTCATTGAACAACTCACGCTCCTCGAAACGTATATGAGCCGTCAGTTCCTCTTCGATCAGGCTGAGGTTTTTACCCAGGTCTTCGCCGGTGGTAAATAGCCTTTTCAGCCTGCCGTGCTCCCGCAGCGCTCTTTTGACGAGGGGATGTTCTTTGTTGCCAAGAACAGGGAAAACATGCTGTTCCTCGGTGTCAAAATGACGGAGCAGGTGGTTTTCAAAAAACCAGTCGCAATAGGCCTTGATCCGCTCCGGAGCCACTCCTTTGGCAAAGCCCGTCCGGATCTTCCAGCTCAGCAGCAAACCGTGGTGGTGCTCCCGGCTGAGCGGCTGAAGAGCAGGGTGGCGCTTGATGGGTTTGGGATTTTCGTTTTTCATGCCACGGCACTCTTTTCCATCTCGATGGCCCGGGGAAAGAGGATGTTGTTCTCCAGGTGGATGTGCATGTGGAGGTCTTCTTCAAATTCCTGCAACATAGCAAAAGCTACCCTGTACGTAGTGCATCCATCAGCAGGTGGCGTGTAATTGTTGCTCAGCCTGGAAATTCTCTCAAAGCGATCACCCTCAACGGTATGCTCGTGCATCATCATGTTGATGGGGTTTTGCACGGTTCCGAAAGGCGGTGCCGAAGGTGCCTTTTCCGTGGCCAGGCGCCTTACATAGGGGAAAAGAATCAGCTCCTCTTTTTTCATGTGCGCAGCCAGTTCACCGGCAGCCTGCACAAATTCGTCGCGAATCTGGAACAGTTCCGGATGCCGCTCACCGTGCACCTTGCAAAGTTTGTCAAGGTATTGCAGCAATTCAGGCGATTTTTCAGCAACGTAACGGTGGTGTCTTTTTTCAATGTAGTCTACCAGCAGGTCCAGGGGCCAGGTGCTGTAATCCGCCATTTCGCCTCCCTTTGAGGCCATGGCTTCCTCTAGCTCACCGAGCAGTGTGTCAACAGGTATGTTTTTGCTTTCGCAAACATCCTGGATGGTGCGGCCGCCCCGGCAGCAAAAGTCAATGCCATGAGCGCGGAACACGGATGCAGCACGGTAGTCGCTGGCAACGATTTCGCCTACAGTCTGGTTTTGATTGACAGTCATTTTGATTGCAGTTTAGTGGTTACTTCCCCGTTCATTGCTTCCTCCTTGCCGTGCTTCACAGCGTGGGGAAAATGGCGCTGTTGCACACCGGTGGTCATCTGACTTCTCTAACAAGACAAATTTGTCCTGTTTGAATTCAAAAAAACTCAACGCTTCAAAAAGGTCTGACCATTGTTCAGATCAAGTGTAAGGTCGAGTACAGTGGTGTTTTCGAGCATTTGCCGCAGTTCGTTTCTAACCACGGCAAACTGGTTGTGCAGCGGGCAGGGTTTCAGGGCATTGCAAGCTTTCAGGCCCAGTCCGCAGCCGGTAAAAACCTTGTCGCCATCTATCAGCGAGACAATCCTGCTGAGGCGAGTGGTTTGCATCTGCTCTTTGGACATTTCAAATCCGCCGTGTTTGCCCTGCACCGAGTAAAGAATACCGCCTTTTGCCAGCTGTTGCATGATCTTGGCGGTAAAGGCCATTGGCGAGTCTGACTCCTCGGCAATGTCCCGTATGCTCACCCGTTCTCCTTTCAGGGAGTGGGAAGCTACCAGCAAAGCTGAGCGGATGGCGTATTCACAGGCTTTTGAGAACATGCAGTTTATTTTGAATTCTATTCCGACGGCTGTTTACCGAAGGAAAACGCTGAGTGATTGCCGATACAAGTGGCCAGCCTTCTTATGAGAAATGAATCATGAATTCCCAGCAAAATGGCCTGCAGGACTCAGCGTGTCAAAACAGCGGTAGTAATCTGTATTCCCGTGCTGTTCGATTGCATAGTTAAACAGGAATTTTAAACAAGACAAAATTATCCTGTTTAAAATCACTTTTGTAAGCACTGATTTTTGTCAGCTCCGAACCAATACAGACTTTTGTTGAGATAAAGTTTTTGGAGGCCGCTGTCAGGGTTTGGAAATCCAGAGCACTAAGGGCTGAACCATTAACCTTCAAGCTCAATTTCAATGACCAGAAAGATTTCGTTTTTCCTCTTCGGAATGCTGCTCCTCGGAACCCTGCTCTCCTGTTCCAACCAGCTCACTTACAATGTAAAGCCCCAGCGCCCACCCGTGAAACACGACCTGTGGGATCAATTGCTCAAAAAGCATGTCAACGCCGAAGGTTTCGTGGATTACAAAGGCATGATCAGAGACAGCGCCCAACTGAACCAATACCTCGAATTGTTGCAATCCGCTCATCCACAACGCTCATGGTCCAGAGAGGAGCAGATGGCTTACTGGATCAACGCCTACAATGCTTTTACGGTGAAACTGATCGTCGATCACTACCCCGTTTCCAGCATCAAGGACATCAAAAACGGGATTCCCTTCGTGAATACCGTCTGGGACATCAAGTTCATCAACATACAGGGTCAGGAATACGATCTGAATGCCATCGAGCACGGCATCCTGCGTAAAAATTTCAGAGACGGCCGGCTCCATGCAGCGGTGAATTGTGCTTCTTTTTCCTGTCCGCCACTACGGGCAGAAGCCTATACCGCAGAGCGGCTCGATGAACAACTGGATGACTCCATGCGGCGCTTCGTCAACGACCCATTGCGAAACCACATCAGCCCTGACAAGGCCGAACTTTCCGCCATCTTCAGTTGGTTCAGCGGTGATTTCAAGAAAGATGCAGGATCCGTGAGGGCCTTCGTCAACCGCTTTGCCAAAACGCCCATCGGCCCGGATGCCAAAATCAGCTACCTCGATTACGACTGGAGTTTGAACGAGGCCAAATGAAGGCTCACCTGAGCAGGTTGCTGTAAATAGCTCTGACTTTTTGAGGAGAGGCGAGCCCCCATGACCAAAGGTTGTAAGCAATGAGATTGGCTAGCTGCACCCGCAACCAGCTGTTGTTCTCGTACTTACGGGCGGAAACCGTGCATTTGCAGGGCAGCACGACAAAATCGTATCCTGTTTTTTTAGCCCTTCGCAAAAAGTCATACTCTTCCATGATGACGTAATTCGGATCGTAGCCGCCCAGCTCAAAGTAGGTGTTACGCAAGATGAAGAAGGTGCGGTCGCCGCCCTGGGTGAAAAACCACCGGAACCGGGTAAAAAAGGCATTTACCCGAAGGAGAAACCTATCAGAATCAAAACAATACTCGAAGTTGCCCATCAGCCATCCTTCCCCGATCGCCTTTTCGATGTCTTCGATAAATGTCAGTGGTGGCAGCACATCGGCGTGGACGAAGTAGAAGATATCGCCGGCAGCATTTTCAGCTCCGAAGTGCAACTGGGCGCCTCATCCTTTTTGAGGGGACTGCAAAATTTTGGCCCCGGCTTCTTTGGCCAGCGATACGGTTTCGTCGGTGCTGCCGCCATCCACCACCAGTATTTCGGCAATTTCAAAGTTTGACTTTGAAGCGCGTGAAGCTTTCCGGATGTGGCGGATGGTTTTGCTGATGTTTTTTGCTTCGTTAAATGCGGGTATGATGACGCTGATCTTCATGGATTTCACTGTGCTTTTATGGGCAGCTGAATATTGGTGTACAATCTAAGGGCATTGAAACAAAAGTGTAAAACCGGATCAAGTAATTCAAAGGGATTAGCAATGCTGTTGTCGTCAAGACACTTGTAAATTCAAAAGGCTTCCTTCACTGTTAGGTAAGGGAAAAAAGCACCCATGTCGTTGCCGGCAAGATCCAGCCGGAGGTTGATCTTATCTTTTGTACTCAACATAAACCTCAGTCCGGCACCGAAAGTGGCGTGAGGTTGTTGGGAGAAGAGCCGATGCAGTTCCGGGCCTACGGCACCGGCAGCAGCAAACACCACGGCACCAAATCGCCGGCGGATCTTCATCCGGTATTCAGCCTGCAAGGTCCAGAGGTTCTTATCCCGGAACCGGCCTTCGAAATAACCCCGCATCTTTTTGGGCCCGCCAATGAACGCCAGTTGCTGAAAGGGCACATCCCCGCTGTTGGCAACCAGCCAGCCGTTCAGCGCCCACACGCCTCCGGGCTTTTTGGACAGGTAGGTCGTTGCATCGATGGAAAAGCGGAAAAAATTGAAATCGCTGCCCAGTTCCTTGCGGTTGAAGAACAGCTCCACCTCCGTCCATACGCCATTGCGGGGATAAAAGAGCTGGTCCCGGCTGTCGAAGTTCCACACGAGTCCGGCTCCGGAAATGGTACCTCCCCGGCTGCCGGTGGTGTGGTTTTGTTCCAGCAAGCCACCTTTCATCAGGCTTTTGATTTGGTAGTCGTCCCACCAATAGCGGAATCCGAGGTAGTGGTGAGTGGCAATTTCCTTCAGCACATTGACGCGCAACCTCGGATAGGTGACATCATAGCTCTCTTCATCGGCCTTGCGGGTGTCATTGCCGATGCCAAAGTACTGATACACATATTTGTAATAGCCCAGTTCGCCATAGGTCTGCCAGGATTCGTCTTTTGAGAAAAACTGGAAAGGCAGGTACAATAACACCTGCTTTTCCTGGGTGTAGGCAAATCCCAGCGTAATCTGGCTGGGCCTGATCTCATCGCTTTGCCCCCTGGTTCTGAAGGTAAGCAGCGCTGCCAGCCCACCTGCCCACCGTGTTTCGGGGGTGTAATACACGATGGGAATGGGTATGAGGCTGCTTTTTCGGATGAACTTGCCGGATGAATCAGAAGCATCCGATTGACCTGAGACAGATCCAATGGCCATCCACGCAAAAAGCAACAACACTGCATTTCTTTTCAAAGCCATGTGCATTTTTTGCGAAGAACGGCCTATTTGGCTGAGGCAGTTTTTCAAATCAAAAAAGTATTGCAGCGGCGACAAAGAGCCTGGCAAATGCTATTCCCTGGCTATGATCACGCTTTGGGTCCCCCACTCGCCTTCCACGCCAATCCTCAAAAAGTATATTCCATCCGGCAAGTCCGCCACGGGGATATCCAGTACCGCACTTTTCACCTGCAATCTCTCGAGACGCCAGACAGGCGTTCCTTTGGCATCCAAAAGCTGGAGGTCAACCGGAGCTAACCGGGGCAGGTCCAGTTCGACTGTCAGCACTGAGGATGCCGGGCTTGGATAGCTGCGCACCGAGCCTGAGCCCAAAATTGTGCTGACAGGCACCAAGAAATCCACAAAAATGGAATCAGTGAGGAAAATACAGCCATTGGCATCGGTCAGTTCCAATTGGAAATAATTGTTGCCATCCAGTTCATCCAGGTCTTCCTGGCTGCTGAAAAACTGGCCGTTCTGGAACCAGGCATAAGTGTAAGGAGGCTTCCCCCCCTGAGCCGTTACCTGGATGGCCCCTTTGTGCGGGTCCAGGTCTCCTAGTTCTTCGTGAATAACCGTATCGATGCTGACATGCAGTGGAGACGGTTCAGTAAGGGTTACTTGAATCTGATCATCACATCCTAGTTGATTGGTCACCGTCACGGAATAATTGCCGGCCGGCAGCCCGGTCAGCAAAGTGCCGGTGTCGCCGGTGTTCCACAATATTTCGTAGGGTTCAAACAAACCGGTTATATCCAATTCGATGGTTCCGGTGCTGTCGCCGTGGCAGGCAGGCGTTTCCGCAAACAAGGTGACATTTACGGGAGCCAGTTCCACGGTCAGGGTGAACACACAAAGCGCTTTGTTCCCCGAAGGATCGGTGGCGTCGAAGCGCATGAGGGTCTGTCCTGGCGGGAAGATGGAACCGGGCGGCAGGCCTTCCACCTGCACCAGGGTCACCGGGCCACAGTTATCGGTGGCCGTTGGAATGTCAAACTCGAGCATGGTGCTGTCGCAGGCAAATTTGCCGAACGATTCAGGGCAATCGAAAACAGGTTTCAGGTTGTCCACCACGGTGATGGTGGCCCCGTCACTCGAGCTGTTTCCATCTTGATCGATTGCCGTCAGAATGACTGTATTTTCTCCTACATCGTCGCAATTGAACACCAGTTTGTCCAGCACCAGCGTGTCGATGCCGCAATTGTCGCTACTCCCATCATCGATCATCTGGGGGCTGATGACAGCCATTCCGTTTTCGTCCAGTTCGATGGTGATGTCCTTCGCTATCGCAACCGGTGGCACCGTATCGGGCAAGACACTGATTCCGAAGTCAGCAGAAGAAGTACAGCCATTGGCATCCGAAACGGTGACGGAGTAATCCCCTGCCCCGAGGTCAAAGACCACCTGGCTGGAATCACCGGTACTCCAGAGGTAGGTATATGGTTCGGTACCCCCGCTTGCCATCACTGACGTTGTGTCCACCGTACCGCCCGGGCATTCCACATTGCCGGAGGCGACGGAAAGGAACAGGGAGTCGGGTTCGGAAATGGTTGCGGCTTGCACCAGCGAGCATCCATTGGCATCGGTCACGGTGATTTGGTATTCGCCTGGCGGCAATGCGGTCACCGTCTGCCCATTTGCGCCATTGCTCCATGCGTATTGCACCGGCTCGGCAGCACCGCTGACAATGGCCGAGAGCTCACCGCTTTCAGCCCCGGCACATGCTATGTTTGTGACCTCGATCTCCACCTGCAATGAGTCGCATCCGAATTGGTTGACTGTCCCGCAAGCCTCGGCGTTGCAGCCGTTGGCGTCGGTAAGGGTGGCGCAATACGTCCCCGGTGCCAGGTTGGTGATGGATTGGCTGGTATCGCCGGTGCTCCATAAAAACTGGTAGGGGCTGGTTCCCCCAGCAGGCGTGGCAGAGGCTGTTCCGTCGGCTGCGCCAACGGAGGATTCATGGGTGATGGAAATGGCCAATTCCAGCACAGGAGGCTCGGCAACGGGAACGATGAGGCTGGTCTCGCACCCATTCTCATCCGAGGCTGTAACAGCGTAGAAACCCGCTGCCAATCCGCCGACGGTGGCTGTGGTATCCCCGGTGTTCCATAGATAGGTGTAGCCTGGTGTGCCGCCTGCTGCGGCAACGGTGACCTCGCCATCGGCAAGGCCATTGCAACTGACATCCTGTTGCGAAACGACGGAAAGCACCAGCGCCGCAGGCTGACTGAGGGTGATGGTTTCCGTAAGCACACATTGATTGGCATCGGTGACGGTGACGCTGTAAGTACCCGCCGGCAAGTTTTCGACGGAAGAGGTCGTATCTCCTGTACTCCAGCTGAAAGCATAGGGTGCTGTTCCACTGGAGGGCAGGGCCTCCATCATTCCGGTGCTATCGCCGTGGCAAAGAGGGGCTGTTGAAACAACTTCCAGAACGAAGCCCGAACAATCGAAAGCATTGACGGTCACCGTTTGCGAAGCGACACAGGAATTTGCGTCGGTAACGCTGATGGTGTAATTGCCCGGTGCCAGGTTGGTGATGGTTTGGCTGGTATCACCTGTGCTCCAGGCATAGGAATAAGGAGGAACACCTCCCGACGGATTGGCCGTGGCGGTGCCGTCATTGGCGCCCGCAGCAGTTTCCGGGGTTGCGCTGGCTTCGGGTTGCAATTGGGCCGGTTCCTCGATGGTGACACTGGCTGTGTCGGTGCAGCCCAGAGAGTCGGTTAGAATGACGGTATAAGTACCTGCAGTCAGGTTGGAAACCGTGGCCGTGCTGTCTCCATTTGACCATGCGAAGCTGTACGGGGGCAGGCTGCCCGAACCCTGCGCCGTGGCTGCCCCGGTGCTGTCACCGTGGCAAAGCACATGGGTGGTGTCAGCGATGGTCACCGTCGGTCCAGTCAATTCCGTTACGGTAGTGCTGTCAGTTGCCGAGCAACCATTCAGGCTGTCTGTGACTGTCAGAAAGTAAGTACCCACATCGTTTACGATGATTACAGAAGTATCACTGTTTCCGACAATGCCCGGGCCTGACCATTGGAACGCCAAAGGCCCATTGCCCGAAGAGGCGCTCCCGTCCAGAATTGCTTCACTGCTGGCGCAGGTAAATTGGGCGGCAGGGCCGGCATCTGCCAACGGAGGCACGGTATCCAGGGTAACCTGAACGGTATCGGACGAAGAACAGCCATTGGCTGAATTTGCGACGACAATGACATAGGTGCCAGCGGCATCCACCAGCGGGTTGGTTCCATTCTGCCCGGAAACAATGTTTCCATCTGGCGTAGTCCAGTTGTAGGAGATGTTTGGCCCGGCACTGGAGCCGGAACCATCCAAGGTGATCACGGTGCTGTCGCAGGTAAGCGATTTGTCAGGACCTGCACTGGCCACGGGAAGGGTGATATTTTCCGTCACAACCACACAGTCGGAATCTGTGCAGCCATTGTCATTGTCGGTAACCGTCAGGCAGTAAGTGCCGGCTGCGTCCACTTCAGGAGTGAGGGTATTGGCGCCGGAAACAATGTTCCCATCGGTGGTGGTCCATTGGTAAGAGATGTTGGCACCTGTGGTTGAGCCTGTTCCGTCGAGTGTTGCTGTGGTTGTGAGGCAGTCTAGCTCCATGTCGGGGCCAGCATCGGCCACAGGCGGAGTGACGTTGATTCCGACACTGGTATTATCACTCGAGGTGCAGCCATTGTTGGTATTTGTGACGGTGAGGGTATAGGTCCCTATCGACCCGACGGTTGGGTTCAGGGTGTTTGCCCCGGAGATAATTAGTCCGTCGGAAGTAGTCCAGAGGTAAGCAAATTCCGCCCCGGTAGAAGATCCTGTGCCATCGAGTTGCACTGTACTGTTGGTGCAGGTGATGTTCATGGATGGTCCTGCTTCGGCAATGGGTGGAGTGGTATTGGAGAGGATGGTGACTGTGGCTGTCGCCATGCAACCGTTGCCATCAGTGGCAGTTACCGAGTGGTTGCCGGCAGGCAAGATGGCAGTGGCACCGCTGGCGCCAGTGCTCCAATTGTAGGTATAGTTGCCCACCCCACCGGCAGCCTGTGCCGTGGCATTTCCTACGGGGGTAAAGCAGGTGATGTTGGTCTGACTGACTATGCTGACTGTCAGCATCGGAGGCTGGGTGATGGTGATAGAACCCGTGCCCATCCCGCCGGCACCGTTGGTGACCGTGACGGTGTATGAACCGGCACTGAGGTTTGTAATGGTCTGAGTGTTTCCACCATTGGACCATGCATAGTTGTAGGGGCCACCGCCACCACCGGAAGCCATGGCGGTAGCCGTTCCATTGCTGCCGCCAAAACAGGAGACGTTGGTGCCAGTAACCACAACCGTAATGGGGCCACCACCTCCCATGAAGTTGCCGGAGGAAGTGGTTGTGACAATCGCATCGCCGCTCGTTCCGCCATTGCCATTGGCCAGATTGGCAGCCGCATACATGGTGATGGTTCCGTTTCCTGATGACGGGGAAGTCCAGTCCACAGTGAAGGTGGCCATGTTGTTGGTGTATGGCTGGGCAGGATTGTGTTCATGGTACGTTCGACCACCGGAGGTTTGAATGGTTGACCCCGGCCCAGGGTTACTAAGTGTGCCCACATTGTTGTTGGAGGCATCGAGCGCCACCATCTGAAAGCCGGCCAGTTGCGGAACGGCGTTGGTGCGGGTAACGGTGACGGTTATGGGATAAGTGGTATTGGGCATGATGCTGACAGGCAGGCCGCTGATCATCACATTGCCCATGCCGGTACCGCCGGAGTGGCATCCACCGTTTGCCGAGGAACAAGTGTTGAAGGTGGGTGGTGCACCGGTAAAACCATTGGGTGGATTGCTGGAAAATGACAAAAACAGGTAGGCAGCGAGCATGGCCCAAAAAAGGCCATAGACAGGGCGTACTTTTCTATTCATAGTGAGAGAGAATTAAAAGCTCGTTGGGAGTACCATTGGCAACCTGCAACCGTGAAATTTCACCTTGATGAAGAAGATCTACTTGCTTGCGGTTTAACCTGATAATCCGAACTAACCCAAAGAACCATCACAGGCAATGGTCCAGGGCACTTGATTTGAGTTCCAGTCTTTTTCGAAGGAAGAATGCCCCAAGATAATCAGAATGCCTCAAACATTGGCAACAACAAATGCAATCGTCGTCCGCATAACCAACTTGAACTTAAACCACGCCCTAAAAAGCAAAGCCTCCCCTGAACTGAAACCACCCTCCGTCTTCCGAATCGAAATAGCTGATGGTGAGCACCGTCAGGTCCAGTGGGCTGATCCACAGGCCGAGGCCTTTGGCATCGTGCCAGTTGTCGCTGTCTTCATCGTTGTACCACACCCGGCCGTAATCGTACCCTGCCAGCACACCCAGGGTGAAGGGCATGAAACGGTTGTTGATGTTGAAGAGGCGCAGGCGCAGGTCGTTCTGGTGGTAAACGGCGGTTTGTCCGGTAAAGCGTTCGTTGCGGTAGCCACGCAGGTTGTTGCGGGCACCCAGCACGGCGGCGTCGTAAAAACGGAATCCTTCTTCGACGTGGCTGAAACCCACCTTACTGGCCAGCACCAGCCGGCGTCCTCCCAGGTAGAGGCCAAAATGCCCCCGGTAATACGGAAAGCTTCCGCTGCCCTTTTGGAGTTCTTTTTTGAGGCCTGCTGTCAGGTTGAAAGTCAGTCCGGTAGTGGGGTTGGCCGGCTCGTCGGCATTGAAGTAATTGAGCTGCACCTCGGCGGAAGAGAAGTAATTGGCCTCAAAGTCCGATTGAAAAAGTTGCGGATTGTTTTTGTTCACCAGCCGGTCGGCGGTGTCTTCCACCCTTACCATTTCTATCCGCCCTCCGAAACCTATGCTGAGGTTGCTTGCAAGGTTTCGTCGCAACGCAGGTGCAATGCCATAGCGCTCCTGCCGCACCCGGATGTAATCGTCGTCAAATTGATCGCCGGAAAGCCAGTTCTGGGAGTCATTGCCGAAGCCGTAAAAATTGCGGGTGTAGGTGGGACCCTGGAAGTTGGCATCCAACAAAAAATCCCAGCGTTTGATGACCCTGATGAATTCAGCGTTGTAATGCAGCTCTGCCGATCCGGTTTCCACGGCAATCTGCCCGCTGATGGTGTGCCGGCTGGCGTAAGGAGAACGGTGGAAACCATAAGCAGTGCGCACATAAGCCCCGCCGATGGCCAGCCCGTCATCCGGGTTGCCGCCAATGAGCGGGATGCCCATGCCAAAATTGTGCTCGTGATCCCAGGAACGCCGGTCGTAAGTGTTGAGCAGGGGGTCGTCGGAAGTGCGGTCGGCGGCTTCGGTGCCGGTGAGCAGTTGGTTGTCCTTTTTGGTATCATAGAAATGGGTCATTTTCCGAAGGCCGGCCACGCTCGACTGGTCGTCGAAAGTATCGTTGTCGAGGCCGCCGATGCAGCGTACAAGAATTCCCTTATCCACATTGCCCGTCAAGGTGAAGTGGTCTTCCTGCCCCAGGCCATAGAGGCGCACTTCCTTTGTTTCGCTTCGCAAAAAAGTGCGTTCGAAGAAAGGCGCACCTTTTTTCTCGCCCTTTTTGTTGGAGTGGTAAATGCGAACCCGGGTGCGTTCATCGTCGAGGCGCTCCACGGTGAAGTGATCGTGCTCTTCGGTGCCCACCACATCCACTTTCCTGGCCATGAGCAAGTAAAAACGGCGGGCAATGTCGGGCAGGTCGTCCCTGCGTTGCCGGAGGCGAGGAGTGATCCACGGCGCATCTATGGCTTTTATTTCCTTCGGAAAATCCTCCATCGCCTGCGCAATGACCTCATCCGTCACGGCGGCTTTCATCTTCAGTGCTTCGTCCTCCCAAACGGACCAGTCGGCCCCGCTGAGGAAGGTGGGGTCGAAATACTTGCTGTGGTAGTTGAGCCATTTGATGTTGGCAATCTTGCCGTCGTAAGGCCGGAGCTGTTTGAGGAAGGGAGTGCCAATGCGCACCATTGCCGGCACGGCACCATCCCATTTCGAGAAGGGCTGGTCGCGGTCTCTGGGGATGGGACGATACCAGGTGACCCCGGAATTTTCGTCTTTGATGGTCGCCCAGCGCCAGTTGTCGTCGTGGCGGTCCCAGTCGCCCACCATGTTGTCGAAGAGGCGGGCACGCACCACTGCGCGGTAATCCACACGGTGATCGTGGTCTTCCTGAACCTCTTCCAAAAGGTCCAGGGTGCTGACCAGTTCTTTGGAGTTTCCGAAGCTTGGCAGGTCTCTCCAGTCGCCGTCGGCACGTTCTTCCACCAGGTAAAGGCGATCGCCAAAGGTATCATTGAAATCACCGAGTACCGGCTGTTTGGGGATGTAGTACAAATGTGGGTTGGTATGATAAATCCCTGCTGCGTCGGACAGTTTTGGCAATATGAAGGCCACATAGGGATTGGATGCCGTGAACTGATCGGCAAAGAGGCCGCTGGCAAATGTCTTGTTGAAGGGATACGGCACCATGCGTGACTCGTCCTTGAGCATGTCACGCAGCACCCATTGCTTGCCTTCCTTGTCCACCACCCGCAGTGAATTGGTTTGTGAGCCCCCGCCCCGTTTGATGGGGGTTACCCCTCCCTGCCAGGTGGCCAGGTCCAGCGTGGGTGCTTTTACAGATGCCCGGTAGGATTCCCTGAAGTGATCGCCCCAGAAGAAGCGGTGAAGGGCACTGCCGGCTACATCCGGCTTCAGCACAGTGGCCATGGAATCAGCACCAGATTCGTAGATCGGGTATTCATCCGGTTTTTCAGTCTTGAATGTTGGCAATTTGCCTTTGATCTGTCGTGAAAACAGCTTGCGGCCTTTGCTCCCATCGCCTTCGGCAACCCAGAACTCCAGCCAGGTTTCACCCTCGGGGTAAAATTTGAGGATGGAGAAACCCGGCTCTTTTCCGTAACCAAATTGAAGGCCCCTGCCTTTTGCCACGGGATCTACCTTGCTGCCCGAGCCGCTGACGATGTAAGACTGATTTTCAATTTCAAAATACTGGAGGTTGTGCTCATGCCCGGCAGCAAAAATGAAACTGCCGTTCTTCCGGGCTTCCCGCTCCATGATCTTTTTCATTTCCCGGTAAAGCGGATGTGCCGTGTCGGTTCGGGAACCCACGGTGGCCCGCAAAAACATAAAGGCCGTGCCCACTCCCGGAAAAGGGATGTACAGCCTGGGATTCAGGTCCGTCAGCGGGAAGAGGTGTTGTTTCACTGAGTAACGCCCTCCATGACCGCCATTGGTGTGCAAGGGATGGTGCATGAAGACCACCACATTTTTCCGGCGGTTTTTCTTCAGGGCTTCCTGAAAGAAAAACATGAAATTCTGGCGGCTCCTGATTTCACAGCCCTCGTTCAGCTCACGTTCTTTGAGCCAGTTCATCAGGTACCACTCTGAGTCCACAAAAACACCGACAACGCTCTTGCTTAAATTCTCTGTTTCAATGTCTCCGCAACCGTGGTTTGGCAACCATACATCTTTCCCCAGACCGAGGTATTTCTCGATAAATTTCTCCTGCCGCTCCACACCTTTGCGGCCCTCATCCTGGTACCAGTCGTGATTGCCGGGAATGAAGTAGGGCTTTCCCTTGTAATCCTTCAGAATATCGAGTTGGACTTTCAGCCTGTATTCGGCCAGTGCCCTTCCGGGGTCGTGTTTTGGTGGCAGGCCGTCCGGGTAGATGTTGTCACCCAAAAAAACAGTGGCACTGTTCTCCGGGGCAGTTTTGAGTTTTTCTCCGAGCAAGCGCACGGCCGGAGGCACTTCCCCCATTTCTGTGTCGCCGGCATCGCCGATGAGGTAAACGGTGAATTCAGGCTCACCAAGTGCTGATGGGGCTTCTTCCAGCGCCTCACCTTCGAGGTGCAGCCTGAAGTTGGCGCAAGCCGATAGAAAAAGAAAAGAAAACAGCAGGGCTGGGAGTGAGTATTTCATTTAAGTGGTGTTTTGTCAGCAGCAGCTAGTGTAAAGGTATCAGGAAGAATTTTGTTCTCACCAGGGCCAACTTCAGCCCAAACGGCAGCCGGATAGTCTTGGGAACTCAATAATTAGCAAAATAAAAATATCTAAGACGACTGTAGCCCTAAACAACTCTTTTCCAGGAACTTAAAAATCACTCCGCACTTCCAATCCGGTAACAATACTCCGAATGGCATGATTTTACTCCGATTTGCTAAGACAAACACATAAAACTATGGCAAGGACTGCTCACACACCACACCTTTTTCTTTCCCCGGAATTTACATCGTGGCTAGACCGTGAAAAAAAACTCGCATCACGCCGACAGGCAATGATCAAGGGTTTTGCCTTTGCCCTGCTGCTCATGCTGATGACTGCGGTGTTGCTCAACAGGTTCGGAGAAGAAAATTCCTCTCCGGGCAACGACAGCTACACCCATGTAGAATATTCAAACTTCTAACCTTTCTTACCGTTCTTCTCTGGTTTCCACTTGCCTTTAGGAAACCATCAAGGGATTACAACTGACGCAACTCGTTGCCGGCCTCGTGCCGGCAATTTTTTTTTTGGACCAGGGCTGTTCCATCCCTCATCCCTCATCCCTCATCCCTCATCCCTAAGCAAAAAAGGCCCGGCATTGCTGCCAGGCCTTCTATTCCGTTTTGTCTTAATGCTATTCGAAAATCAATACAGGAACCGATCTCAAAGGATCAGTTCATTTATCCTTCAAGGGCTGCCGCACCGCTTACGATCTCGAGGATCTCTCCGGTGATGGCCTCCTGACGGGCTTTGTTGTAAGTGAGCTTGAGGTCTTTCAACAAATCCTGAGCGTTCTCCGTCGCCTTGTCCATGGCGGTCATACGGGCGCCGTGTTCACTGGCGTGGGTGTCGAGCAGGAATTTGTGAAAAGTGGTTTGAAGGATGCTGGGAATCAGCGTTTCCAGCAGGGACTTCATGTCGGGCTCAAAGATATAGTCGGCTTTGCTGCCGTTGGTTTCAGCCGTCTCGGCTTTGGGCACCGGCAACCATTGCTCGCATTCGGGATATTGGGTGGCGGCATTCTTGAAGCGGCCATAAGCCACATCCACCGCATCGAATTCCTCTTTGGAAAAGGCATCCATCAGCCGCTGTGAAACCTGAGCCACGTTTTCAAAGCTCAAGTCGGCAAACAGCTCCACGTAATCATCGATGAGATTGACGTCCTTGTAATTCTTCGCAAAGAACTCGTACCCCCTTTTACCGATGGGCAAAATGGTCAGGTTGCCTTCCTTGCGAACATCGTCGTACTTTTCGTGGATGGTCTTGATGGCAGCCTTGATCACGTTGGTGTTGAAGGCGCCACACAAACCACGATTGGAAGTAACCACCACCACACAGGCCTTTTTCACAGGCCTTTCTTTACCGAAGGAAGTGTCCGCATTGCCATCCAGGTTGGTCAGGATGTTGCGGAGCATTTCATTGAGCTTGTTGGCATAGGGGCGCATTTGCTGAATGGCCTGCTGAGCCCGGCGCAGTTTAGCAGCAGAAACCATTTTCATGGCTTTGGTGATCTGCTGGGTGTTTTGCACCGACTTTATGCGTTCCCGTACTGCTTTTAGATTTGCCATGCCTTATTTTCTGTTTCTTTTACCGCCTGCCGGCGGAACATTACCATGCACTTTCAGCGTTCCGGACTTTCGCCCGGAACGCCTCAGGTACATTGGTCTTTATGCTTTGCTGAACTGCGCTGAAAGTTCACCTGCCAGCTTTTCGAGTGTGGCGGTGTCCTCGTCAGTCAGTTTACCTGATTTGATCGAAAGAAGGGTCTCAGGATGGAGTTGCTCCAGCTTCAACAGGAAGAGCTCTTCGAACTCCTTGATCTTGTTTACAGGCACATCCTTGAGCAGACCTTTGGTTCCCAGGTATATGATGGCCACCTGTTTCTCAACCGATACCGGTGAGTATTGAGGCTGCTTCAGGATTTCCACGTTACGCTTACCTTTTTCGATTACCGCAAGGGTAGCGGCATCGAGGTCGGAACCGAACTTGGCAAAAGCCTCCAGCTCGCGGTACTGAGCCTGGTCGATCTTCAGCGTACCTGCCACCTTCTTCATGGACTTGATCTGCGCCGCACCACCTACCCGGCTCACGGAGATACCTACGTTGATGGCAGGACGGATACCGGCGTTGAAGAGGTTGGACTCGAGGAAGATCTGACCGTCGGTAATGGAGATAACGTTCGTCGGAATGTATGCTGAAACGTCACCGGCCTGGGTTTCGATGATCGGAAGTGCGGTCAAAGATCCGCCACCTTTCACGATACCGGCCTCTTTGAGGCTCTCAGGCAGGTCGTTCATTTGCTGTGCAATCTCATCGTTGTTGATGATCTTGGCTGCACGCTCAAGCAGACGTGAGTGCAGGTAGAAGATGTCACCCGGATAAGCTTCACGTCCCGGAGGACGACGCAGCAAGAGCGAAACCTCACGGTAAGCCACGGCCTGCTTTGAAAGGTCATCGTAAACGATCAGCGCCGGACGACCGGTGTCGCGGAAGTACTCACCGATGGCAGCACCCGCATAAGGAGCAAAGAACACCAGCGGTGCCGGGTCGGCAGCAGAAGCCGAAACGATGATGGTATAGTCGAGCGCACCTGCATCTTCGAGGGTTTTGGCCACGTTGGCCACCGTAGAAGCCTTCTGACCAGAAGCTACATAAATGCAGTAAACCGGTTCGCCGCGCTCGTAAAACTCTTTCTGATTGATGATGGTGTCAATGGCGATGGCCGTCTTACCGGTCTGGCGGTCACCAATGATGAGCTCACGCTGTCCACGTCCGATGGGGATCATGGAGTCAATGGCTTTGATACCAGTTTGCAGCGGCTCATTTACCGGCTGGCGGTAGATCACACCAGGAGCTTTGCGCTCGATGGGCATGGTGTACTTCTTGCCACCGATGGGGCCTTTACCGTCAATGGGTTCGCCCAGCGGGTTTACCACCCGGCCGATCATTTCTTCACCCACCTCGATGGAGGCAATCTTGCCGGTACGGCGTACCGTAGAGCCTTCGTGGATGTGGTCGCCAGGGCCCATGAGCACGACCCCCACGTTGTCTTCTTCGAGGTTGAGCACCACGGCTCTTACACCGGTTTCGAACTCCACGAGTTCACCGGCCTGGGCATTGTTGAGGCCATAGACGCGGGCGATACCGTCACCGACCTGCAACACCGTTCCCACCTCTTCCAGTTCGGTGGTGGCGTCGAAGCCTGACAGTTGCTTTTTCAGTATCGCGGATATTTCATCAGGTTTGACGTCGATCATTGTATGAAAATTTTGCGTGGATGGTTGAGGATGGATGCAGGATGTGTCCATCCTGCGCCCATCGGACAACCGCCTTTAAGATGCGATGATTTGAGAGATATACAGGTTATCTTCAAACTGCTTGTGCAGCTCATTGAGTTTACGGGCAACACTGGAATCGTACTGCTTGCCATCAAATTCAATCAGAAGGCCACCAATCAGATTCGGATTCACCTTGGTCACAAGTTCGATTTCCCCTTTGGAAATGGCACTCTCCGCAAGCTTTTGACGAATCAGGTTGAGGGCCTTTTCATCCAGTTTCACAGCAGAGGTCACCTTCACCGTGGTGATGTTTTTCAACCGCTTGTATTCCTGGATGAATTCATTGGCAATTTCTGACAGGTAGGCTTCACGTCCTTTGCGAAGCAGGATGTTGATGAACTGCATTGTCAGGTCATCAAACTTGCCGCCTAAAATTGCCTCCAGAATTTTTTTCTTCTTGTCAGCCTTGATCACCGGGCTTTTGAGGAGCAGGTAAAAATCACGCACCTTGCTCAAGGCATCAAATGCTTTGATGTCTTCCAAAACCCTTTCGAGTTTGCCTTTTTCCTGGGCAACCTCGATCAGCGACCTGGCGTAACGTGAGGCTATTCTTTGTGCGCTCATAACATATTGATGGTTGTGACCCCGAAAGAATGCTCCTTCCGGTCACAAGTTCATTAATTCAATTTGAGGTCTTTGACCAACTCCTCTACGAAGGCCTGCTGTTGCTTGTCGCCTTCGAGTTGTTTGCGAATAACCTTTTCTGCAATCTCGAGAGAGATCTTGCCAACCTGGTTTTTCAACTCCACAATGGCAGCCATCTTCTGGTTTTCGATTTGCTCTTTGGCATTGGTCACGATCTTCTTGGCCTCTTCTTTGGCCTTGTCTTTTGCTTCGGCAACGATGCGGTCGCCGGCTTCTTTGGCCTCTTTCAGAATCTTTGCACGTTCCTCACGGGCCTGTGCCAGCAGTTCTTCGTTCTCGGCCTTCATTTTGGCCATTTCTTCACGCACGCGCTTGGCTTCGTCCAGCGAGTTCTGAATATCAGATTCACGCTTCTTCAGCGCATTGATGATTGGGCGGAAGGCAAACTTGGCCATCAGCCCCCAGAAAAGGGCGAAGATGAGGATGGTCCAGGCAATGAGACCTACATCGGGCTTGAGAACACTCAGATCAATAAGAAAAATCATATCCTGATGGTGTTGATTTTTTTTGAAGAAGGAAAAAAAGACCGGGGCTGCAGCCAACCGCTGAGCTGCCCGGTCTTGAATTTTTACGGATTAGCCTGCCACCAGTGACAAGATGATCGCGATCAGAGCAGCACCCTCAACGAGAGCTGCAGTCAGGATCATGTTTGCACGGATGTCACCCACAGCTTCTGGCTGACGGGCGATGGCTTCCATAGCTTTTGAACCGATCAAACCGATACCAAGACCGGCGCCGATTACTGCTATACCCATTCCAATTGGTGCCATAATAAATAAGGTATTAGTAATGAAAAATTAATGATGAACTTCTTCAGTGGCCGCTCCGATGTACGAAGCAGTCAGCAGTGTAAATACAAAGGCCTGAATGAATGCCACCAGCAATTCTATGCTCATCATGAACATGGAAAGCAGGGTGGACCCGATGGCTGTTCCAATACTGGGAGCCAATTGTCCCTTGCCGAAGACGAAGATCAAGCCGACAAACACCACGAGGACGATGTGCCCTGCAGAGATGTTGGCAGCAAGACGCAGCATCAGCGTAAAAGGCTTGATGAACAGCCCGAGGAACTCAACCGGTGTAAGAACAACCTTCACCCATGCCGGCACACCGGGCATCCAGAAGATGTGCTCCCAGTAGTGCTTGTTGCCATTCAAATTGACAACAAAGAAGGTAAACAAGGCCAACACGCCTGTGAAGGCGAGGTTGCCGGTAACGTTTGAGTTGCCGAAAAAGGGAATCTGGCCAAACAGGTTCAGACCCAGTATGAAAAAGAACAATGCCTGCAAAAACGGCAGGTACTGCTCCCACTTGTTGCCTATGAATGGTTTTGCCACCTCATCCTGAATGAAAAGGAAAACCGGCTCGATGAGGGATTGGAGGCCTTTGGGCGCCATGCCGTCTCTCTTCTTGTAGGCATTGGCTACGGAGATGAACATCCAGGCAAGAAGGATGAACACAACGATCATGGAAACCACGTTCTTGGTTACGGAGAAATCGTAAAACGAGGTTATGCCACCTCCGAAAAGCCCCGGATCCAATGTACTCTTGGGCTCAGCCAGGTACAACTGATCGTTGTAGCAGACATAAACCACGTCCACTTCCTTTCCGTCCTCATTGACTTCTACCTTCGGAACGAAACCGGAAATCTCAACCTCCCCCTCAGGGAAAGAAGGATCGGACACCCTCCTGACTGTTCCCTCGAACAGCACAAAACGATCGATGGCCTTGTGACCACTGGCGTGGTGCCCGGGCTCAAATTTGCCGGAAGAGAAGGTATGAAATCCCTCGCCGGGAACATACAGGATGCAGGGCAGAGGAATGTAAAGCGGGCCGATGCTGTAAACGTTCTGATCGGAAACGTGGTGAAAAGCTGTCTTGCCAGGATCAAAACTGTGATCCACTTCTTCACCGCAAATCACCTCGGTATGATGCTCCCCGGCATCAGTGCCGGCGTGCTCATCATGACCATGGGTACCGTGATCTTGAGCGAACGAAGACGCTGCGAAAAATACAGATAGGATGTAAGTCAGAATTATGCGGCGCATCGACTACTGTTTTTTGGTGCGTAAAAGGAGCCATTTGATAATAAAAACAGACCCCTCCAGAAAAGCCGCGCAAAGGTATGTATTCCGGCCTTTTTTCAAAAAGCAGGATTTGCATTTTTTCCCCTTCGGAAAAATTTATCCTTCCGATTGTAAATCAACAACTTAGCACAAGACAATCGCCAGCTTTGCACTCTATTGGCGCAAACCCGAGAGACTAAAATCTTCTTCGGCAATACCTGAAATCAGCAGGCAATTATTTGACGAATACACCTTATCACAGAAACAGCCACAGCACGAACCTATCACTTGAAAATCAGGCAAATAGTCATTTGAAAATGCCAATAAAAAAACGGCCTGAAGCTCCAGATGGCTTCAGGCCGTATTCATTCATGCCATTTCTGACAAATCGGAAGGGCGACCAGCTTACATTCCGAATGCGTAGTAGTAGGTTCCCGGAATGTCCTCGTAAACACCTTCCAGCAATACGCCACCCTTCTTGTCTTTCAGTATTTTGACCAACTCGTCAACACTGGTTACGGGTTTGTCATCCACTTTGGTGATGATGAATCCCGGACGCATGGTGGTGTACTTGCGCAATTTACCGGCAGTCAGGTCTTTCACTTTCACGCCGCCTTTGATGTCCAGTTTGCGGGCCGTCTCTTTGTCAAGCGTCTCAAATTCAGCGCCCAGAATATTCAGGATGTCGGCGTGTTCTTTCTTCACCAGTTCGGCTTTTCCCTTGCGGTTGCTGAGTACTACATCGAAGGTTTTCTCTTTGCCGTCGCGCAACACTTTGACGTTCACCTTGTCACCCGGGCGGTGCTGTGCGATGATCTCCTGCAAGCGCGGGCTGTTGTCGATTTTGTTGCCGTCAACTTCGATGATCACATCACCCGGTTTGATACCGGCAGCACCGGCGGCGCTGTTCTCCAACAGGCTGTCCACATAGGCACCGCTGGTAACTCCGAGGTCTTTCTCTTTGGCCAGGTTTCCGTCAACGGTGCGGATCATTACTCCCAGCACACCGCGTTGCACAACGCCGTACTTCATCAGGTCTTCCACCACTTTGCTGACGATGTTGCTGGGCACAGCGAAGCCATATCCTGAATAAGCACCTGTCGGGCTGGCGATGGCCGTATTGATGCCGATGAGCGCACCATCGAGGTTGACCAATGCACCACCGCTGTTTCCGGGGTTGATGGCTGCATCGGTTTGGATAAAGCTCTCCACGGCATACTGTTCCCGAAGGATGTTGATGTTACGGGCTTTTGCGCTGACAATACCGGCGGTAACGGTTGAGGTCAGGTTGAAGGGGTTGCCAACGGCCATTACCCATTCACCAACCCGCACTTCGTCGCTGTTGGCAAAGGGAATCGGGTGTAGGTCATCAGCTTTGATCTGGATGAGTGCAACATCGGTCGTTGGGTCGGTGCCTACTACCGTGGCTTTGAAAGTGCGGTTGTCGTGCAGGGTCACTTCGATGTCATCCGCATCGGCAATGACGTGGTTGTTGGTGACGATGTAGCCATCGGCGCTGATGATGACACCACTGCCGGAGCCCACTCGAACATCGGGCTGGGAGGGCCCTTCAAACCTGAAGCGCGGGCCAAAGAAATCCTCAAAAGGCGAATCCTTGAAGAAATCTTTGAACGGGTCTTCCATTTGCTGGCGATTGCCCAGAGGGTTGGTCTGAACTGAACGAATGTGCACCACCCCATCCATCACCTTTTCGGCAACACGGGTAAAGTCCAGCGGTATGACGTTTCCATCTTCATCGAGGGTGTAAACTGCCTGGGTGGCAGGTGAACCGTCGATGTGCTCTACTTTCACAACCTTTGCGCCTCCGCCAATGGTGAGGTGATAAACACCCACTGTGAGAAGCGTTACGGCGAAAGCGATCAATCCTGTGATCAGATGATTCCGTTTCATGGTTCAATGTTTTTTGGTTCAGCAGTTTCTTGTTGTTTTCAAATGGTAGCTACGCAGCCGCTTAAGGCCAACAATTCAGTTTTTGGTTTACCGAAGGAACAGCTGTTGCTGAGCTGAGTATTTTATGAGAAACACCTGTTTTGTTGCGGGAGCGAATTTGAGATTAAACTTCTTTCAACCCATTTGTTTCCAGCTCCTTTTGAAATAGATTAACCTACCTGAATGTATTCTTAAAAACGCTATCTGTTGAAAATTTAACAGGGGAGCAGAAATCCGCTCCCCTGTTGCATTTGATTACATGTCGTACATGCCTGCATCAGGTCCGGCTGCCAGTTCTTTTTTCTTTTCCGGCAGCTCGCTGATGGCACACTCGGTCATGAGCAACATGCTGGCGATGGAAGCGGCATTTTCGATGGCCACACGAGCCACTTTGGCCGGATCGATTACACCAGCTTTCTTGAGGTCTTCAAATTCACCCGTGCGGGCATTGTAACCGAATGCGCCTTTGCCATCCAAAACCTGCTGCAGTACGACACTTCCCTCCATACCTGCGTTGGTGGCGATGGTGCGCAACGGAGCCTCCAGCGCTTTGCTTACGATGCTGACACCGGTGAACTCATCTTCATTCTCGCATTTTACATTGCGCAGCGACTCGATGGCCCTGACGAAGGCCACACCGCCACCCGGCACAATACCTTCTTCAATGGCGGCTCGGGTTGCATGGAGGGCGTCATCCACGCGATCTTTCTTCTCCTTCATTTCCACTTCGGTGGGTGCACCTACGTGCAATACGGCCACACCACCGGCCAGTTTGGCAAGGCGTTCCTGAAGTTTCTCGCGGTCGTAATCAGAAGTGGTGTTTTCGATCTGGGTTTTGATCTGGTTGATGCGGGCTTTGATCTGATCGTCCTTGCCCATGCCACCCACAATGGTGGTGTTGTCTTTGTCGATTTTCACCTTCTCAGCGCGGCCAAGCTGATCCAGGGTGGTGTTCTCCAGCTTGTAGCCTTGCTCCTCGCTGATAACGGTGCCACCGGTCAGGATGGCAATGTCTTCCAGCATGGCTTTGCGACGATCACCGAAGCCCGGAGCCTTCACAGCCACCACATTCAAGGTGCCGCGCAGGCGGTTTACAACCAGGGTACCCAGGGCAGCGCCCTCAACATCCTCGGCGATGATCAGCAGCGGCTTGCTCTCCTGGGCGGTTTTTTCCAGAATGGGCAAAATGTCTTTTACGTTGCTGATCTTCTTGTCGTGGATGAGGATGTAGGGGTTCTCGTATTCCACGGTCATTTGCTCGGTGTTGGTCACGAAGTAAGGTGACAGGTAACCGCGGTCAAACTGCATACCCTGCACTTCCTCCACATAGGTTTCGGTACCTTTTGCTTCCTCAACGGTGATCACACCATCGGTGGATACCCGCTTCATGGCATCGGCAATCAGTTGTCCGATTTCCTCATCGTTGTTGGCGCTGATGGTAGCCACCTGACGGATTTTGTCGAAGTTGTCCTTGACAGCCTCTGACTGCTTGCGGATGTTTTCGACAACCACTTCTACGGCTTTGTCAATGCCCCGTTTCAGGTCGATGGGATTGGCGCCGGCAGCCACGTTTTTCAATCCGGCATGCACCAGGGCCTGTGCCAGCACAGTAGCGGTGGTGGTACCGTCACCGGCCACATCGGCGGTTTTGCTGGCCACTTCTTTGACCATCTGTGCCCCCATGTTCTCGAGGGGATCTTCCAGTTCGATTTCCTTGGCCACGGTCACACCGTCTTTGGTCACCTTGGGTGCACCGAAGCTCTTGCTGATCACCACGTTACGGCCTTTTGGACCCAGGGTCACCTTAACGGCATTGGCCAGTTTATCCAATCCAGCTTTGAGGCGCTCCTGCGCACGGCTGTTGAAAGTGATCTCTTTAGCTGCCATATTCTTCAATGGTTTTTGTTAACGGTTTTGGAAGTGTTTTCTCTCTCGGGCCTTCGGCCCAATTGTGAAGAATTAGTTGAGAACAACCAGGATGTCATCCTCCCGCATTACCAGGAATTCCTCACCATCGATGTTCAGCTCCTGGCCGGCGTATTTTCCGAAGAGCACAGAATCGCCGACTTTGAGGTTGATGGTGTGTCCGTCTTTACCTGGTCCTACTGCCACCACCTTGCCCTGCAGGGGCTTTTCTTTGGCAGTGTCAGGGATGATGATACCTCCTTTGGTTTTTTCTTCTGCAGGCATGGGTTTTACAACCACGCGGTCATTGATAGGCTTGAATTTTACTTCACTCATAGGTTCAAAATGGTTTTGTGAACTGAATGAACAAAATTGAATTTTCGGAGGCCCAGCTTGCTGGCCTCCGAAAACACCAAAGCCCCTTACCGGAGCGATAAGAGGCTTAAATCTGACTCATCAGGAAACGGCAATTTTACGCGGAGCCAATTTTTTCACTTCTTCCCTTTTGGGGATCATGATCCGCAAAATGCCATCCTCATACTTGGCTTTGATCTTGCTGTCATCAACGACAGACTTGGGCAGATGGAAAGTCCGTACGAATGACTGATAGCTGAACTCACGACGAGTGTAACGCTCATCTTCTTTCAACTCCTTCTCTTCCTTTTTCTCAGAGGAAATCTTCAGGATCTCGTTGTCGAGTTCGATCTTGAAGTCGTCCTTCTTCATACCCGGAGCAGCCATTTCAACTACGAAGCCATCGTTGTCCTCAACGATGTTGACTGCTGGAAGGGTAGTGTTGGTGAAAGAGAAGTTGTTGGTGTTCCAATCGAACAGATCACGGGTAAAGAAATCATCGAACAGACGCGGAAGCGTCGGCATCATCGGGGAATTGAAATTTACCAGTGCCATAACTACCTCCTTTTTTTTAGTTAAACCATCAAAGATCAACTTGAAAAAAGTTGGTAATATGTTTTGACACTTGGCCCCGATCAAGTGGCGTGCCATCCGGTTAAAAGGCTTGTAACCAGCCGTTTAAGACAAAAAATTCTGTCAAGCTGACAGATTGCCCATGGGGCGAAAAATGAAATTTTGACAAGGCTTGAAAAAATGTCAGAGCAGCTCGCCCCAGTTGCCTTTCAGGGTAGGTTCACATTCGTTTTTCCGAAGGATTTTCAGAAATTCGGAACGGGGAATACTCCGGGCACCCAATGAGCCCAGGTGCCGGGTTTGCTGCTGACAGTCGATCAGCCAGAAGCCTTTTTCCTGCAATTTTCTGACGAGAGAAATGAAGCCAAATTTTGAAGCATTTGACACCCGGGTGAACATGGACTCCCCGAAAAACACTTTTCCCAGCGACAAACCATACAGCCCGCCCACCAGTTCACCGTCCTTCCACACTTCCACGGAATGCACATAGCCTTCTTTGTGAAGTGCAGTATAGGCCTCCACCATTTCTTCGGTGATCCAGGTGCCGGCCCAGCCGCTTTCAGGCCTCGGCTCCTGACAAGCCCTGATCACCGCCTCAAAATCGCTGTCATAGCTGACTTCAAACCTTCGCTGGTTGAAATAGGGGCGCATGCTGCGGGACACTTTCAGCTCATCAGGGAAAAGCACGAAACGCGGGTCAGGTGACCACCACAAGATGGGCTCATCGGCAGTGTACCATGGGAATATACCTTTTTGATACGCAAAAAGCAGGCGGGCTTCAGAAAGGTCGCCGCCAATGGCAAGTATTCCTTCCTTTGTTGCCTGGTCAGGATGGGGAAATGCGATCTCGTTGTCGTTTAGCCATACTACGGGCATACAACTCGGTTAAATTTGGGTGTTCTGATGGCCAGCAAATTTCCTGTCTCTTGCTAACGGCTCCTCCCGATTGCGCTTTCGCTCCGCTGCAAATAAAACAAAATGATGGGATTGGGAGAGGAATGGAGAAACTGATGAATTGAAGAACTGAGGAACTGATCCCGACATTCGTCGGGAGAGGAACCGAAGAATTGAGCGCACGCTGGCAATGGTTAAACACCCTGCCAACGTTGAAAGCAGAAATCACGCATCAGGATCCGGGCAAATTCCTGCGCATAAAGGCCTTCACATTTTCACCCATTATCTTTCGGATATCCCCTTCGGTAAAGCCGAGGCGAAGCAATTCGTCCACCAGCATGGGCAGGCCCGTCACGTCGTAATGGGCCTTGACGGCTCCATCCCAGTCAGAGCCGAGGGCTACATGGTCAACTCCGGCCACATCGACAGCATGGGCGATGGCCCGGGCCTGGGCTTTTGCATCGCTGCCGCAAGTAGCACCGTTGAACAGCGCTATGCCAACCAGGCCGCCTCTGGCAGCCACCTGTCGCAGTTGCTCATCGCTGAGGTTCCTGATGTTGTTGCAGGTGCCTTTGACACCCGTATGGCTGACCACCACCGGCCTTTTCACCATGGCCATCACATCGGCAAATAATTTTGGTGAGGCATGAGCAAGGTCGATGATGATGCCCAGCTCTTCCATGCGCTCCACCGCTCGCTTTCCGAAATCCGTCAGGCCGCCTTTTTCGATGCCATGGGCAGAGCCACCCAACTCGTTGTCGAAAAAATGGGTCAAACCGATCATGCGAACTCCGGCTTCGTAAAAATCATCCAGGTTGTCCAGTTGACCTTCCAGGCAATGCGCCCCCTCGATGGCCAGCAGACCGGCTGTCACCCCCTCCTCATTTTGCCGAAGGGAATCAAAAAGAACCAGATCATCAGCGGATTCTATTACCCTGAATTTTCCGTCCGACTTGACGGAGAATTTTTTCAATTGCCTGCATTGAGACAACACACGGTGTTTCAAACTCCACCAGGCCTGGGGCCAGCGACCCTGCACCACCATCAGCGGGGTGATGTTGTCGGTGTCATCGCCGTTGGACTGAAAATTCATGTTCTTGGGCGTCTTGGTCACAATGGAAAACACCTGCAGGCTCATGCAGGCCTCACGCATCCTGGGCAGGTCCACATGGCCGAAATCGTGTCGAAAGGTCAGGTCCCTTTTCCACAAAAGTGCATCGCAGTGCAGATCAGCAATGAAGTTGAGACTGGAGTAAAGTGTGTTGGCAGCTTCACTTGCGTGATAGGGAGGCTGGTTTGCCGTTGTGTTGTACTTTTTGTCGATCATGGTCGGAACCACCAGAACCACTGCCATGTAAAGAACAGCCAGTGAGCCGAAGAGCCAAAAGAGGATTTTTTTCATGGTATCAACGCTTTGTTGCGGAGCGAAAGGTACAAAAAGCAAAGCGGGCAAAGACCGAATTGCCTTTGCCCGCTCGTTGCGGCCATATCCCGCCAGCATCATTCTTCCTCGATCACTGCCGAGAGGCCCCGTTCAACCAGTGCTTCCCGCTTGGGGCGCAGCTCATTGTAAGTGGCTGTTTTAACCGTTGCCTTGCCTTTTGAATGGATGATGATAGACAATTGCTCGGCCTGCTCACTGGTGTGATTGAGCACTTCAATGAAACACTGAATCACCCAGTCGAAGGTATTCACATCATCGTTGAAAACCACCAGATGAGCCACCTTACCGGTATCGGTATCGTCGGTCACTTCCTCTTCAACGAGGGTTTCCTCCTGTTCTTCAAAAAGTGGATTGAATGGCATGATGATCAGGTATTGATGCTGCGTATCGGTTAGTCGATTTCGCTTAATGTCTGCTTAATGGCCTCAAAGTTCGGCAAATCTCCGGCACTTTCCAAGACCTCGGCGTAACGGATGACGCCCTCACGATCGATGACAAAAGCCGAGCGCCTGGCCACCCCTTTCATTCCGAGAACGAACTCCTCGTAGAGTGCGTCGTAGGCCCTGGCAACCTCTTTGTTGAAATCGGAAAGCAAGGGGAAGTTGATTTTGTAATCCTGCTTAAATCTTGCCAGTGTTGCAAAAGAATCAACCGAAATACCCAGGACTTCGGCATCCAAAGCTTTGTACTTGTCCAGGTCTTCACTGGTTGAGCACATTTCGTTGGTACAAACACCGGTGTAAGCCAATGGGAAGAAAAGCAGTACCACCTTTTTTCCTTTGAAGTCATCCAAGGATACTTCGGTTTTGTCAGACGCATACAATTTGAAGGCAGGGGCCTTATCTCCAACTTTCAGTGCCATAGTTTTTTTTGATTTTTCGTGAATGAATATTGTTGAACGCAAAGTAATACAATCCTTGGTTCAATTTGTTCCTTTGCGCCAGCGAAGAAGATCAGCTTTTAGCATTCCGACAAATGAATCCAACCAAAAGGGCATACCTGGAACTGCACCTGGCAGTGGTACTGTGGGGCTTCACCGCCATTCTCGGTGAGCTGATCCAGTTATCAGCGCTGGTGCTGGTCTGGTGGCGGGTGCTACTCACCAGTCTGAGCCTGGTTTTCGTAATCCGGCTGGGCAGCATGCTCAGAACCATACCCCGGAAGAAGGTGCTGCAATTCGCCTTCGTGGGGGTTCTCACCGGGCTCCACTGGCTCACCTTTTACGGTTCCATAAAGCTGGCCAACGCCTCTGTGGCGCTCATCGCCATGGCCACCTGTGCCTTTTTCACTTCGCTGGTGGAGCCGCTGATCATGAAACAGCGCTTCAGCAAACTGGATATCTTCATGGGCTTTCTGGTGGTGCCGGGAATGGCGCTCATCGTTGAAAACGTGGATGTGAGCATGCACATGGGCATTTGGGTGGGCCTGCTGTCGTCTTTTCTGGCAGCAGTGTTCAGCATCCTCAACAAAAAGTGGGTACACGACGCCCCACCCCTCCAAATCACCTTCATCGAGATGAGCAGTGCCTGGCTCTTCCTCTGCCTGGTCTTGCCTTTCTACTTTTCTTCAGAACCTTCGGCCAAATTTCTTCCTTCGGCAAACGACTGGCTGTGGCTCATCATCCTGGCCGTGGCCTGCACCACTTTCACCTGGGTGCTGGCACTTCGTGCGCTCAAACACCTCTCGGCCTTTGCCAGCACCCTCACCGTCAACCTGGAACCGGTTTACGGCATCTTGCTCGCCATTGTCATCCTCAACGAACACAAACAGCTTTCACCGGGATTTTACTGGGGCTGCCTGCTGATTCTGCTCATCGTGCTGGCGCATCCGGTGCTGAAGCAAAAGGCAAGGTGAGGGAGTAGGGAGTAGGGTGTAGGGTGTAGGGTGTAGGGTTTGGAGGAGCTAGTCCCTTTCATCCCTCATCCCTCATCCCTCATCCCTCATCCCTCATCCCTGCCCTGCCCTGCAGATAACTCAAACCGATCAGCAGAAAGAACAGGTAGAGCGAAACACCAAAGTTGTTTTCGATGGTATTTTCCATGAGGAATGACATGAAGATGACCGCATGGAAGGCCATGAACAAGGGTTGTGCGTAATTGCGACGAAAAAAAAGCGGCGTGAAAAAGGCCAGCAGAAAAAGCCCCAGCCCAACTATACCGGCTCCGGCCATCACGGTGATGAGCTGGTTGTGCGGCATCCGGAAATTGTACTTTCCCTCCAGTTCCTGTTGGTAATACTGCTGCATGTGTTTTTTCAGGTCGCCGGCACCGACGCCGAGGACAGGGTGTTTTTGGAAAATCTCCAGGCCTGCCTGCATGGAGGTAAGGCGTTCGCTGTCGGGGTAGCCGGCACCGATGCCCTGTTTGAACTGGAGGTAGTCCCAGCGGGCATAATCTACTTTCAGCTTGAAAGTGGGAATGGTCTGGTAAGCCACAAAGGGCAGGGCGATGAGTGCCACCGTTCCGGCAAGGCCCAGCAGGTATTTTTTCTTCGCAATAACCCAGTGCGCCACCAAAACGAAAAGCCCGAGGTACATGGCCACGATGCCGCTCCTGACCGAGAGCAGGTGGATGAACCCAAACAGAAACAGGGTCATAAAGCCCAGCACCCAGCGCTCGGCTTTTGTCCGAAGGTGAAATTTTTCGAAGAAAAGGGCGATGCCAGCCAGCACGGACAGCGCCAGCGTGAGGCTGAAGCGGATGTGGTTGGAGGGTGTGGGCAGATGGCCGCCTTTGCCCAGCAGTTCCATGCACTCGTCGTAATTGACCAGAAAGTCAATGAACACATAAACACTGAGGCAGAACATCATGACCACCACGAAATACAGAATGGTCAGCACCTCCTTGCGATTGAGCGGGGGCATGCCGGCAAAGGCAAAAGGCAGCACCAAAAAGGGCAGCTTGATGCGCAGGCGCTCCAGGGTGTAGTGGAGGTCGGATGACCACAGCGCCGATACCAGCACGATGAAAAAGAACAGGGTGATGGCCGGCCAGGGCTTGTAGCTCAAAAAGCGCTGCCAATTTTGCCGAAGGGTGCTCCGCAACCGAAGGTGGACCTCGGGACCGTCAACCTGCAACTCGAACAGGGCCAGTGCCACCAGCCCGATCATGCTGAGCGAAAGCACGAACTCCGCCGAGGAGAGCATGCTCACCAGCCAGATGAACAGTAAAACGAGACTCTGTGCCTTCCAGGATTGTATCAGTGTTTGCAATGCAATGTTAAGTTGACAAGATTCAGTTAGGACTTTCGGCTGATGAAATACTTACATTTGCCGCCGCTTGAAACGAAAAATGCAGCGAGGCTCTCGCTGATGAAATTATTGAATCATGGCAGAAGTATTCGAAACCGTTGAGCAGCTCATTTCCGAGATTGAAAGTGCCAAGCCGGACACGCCCGAGGCACTCGAACAGTTCAGAATTCGCTTTCTGGGAAGCAAGAACGTCATCAAGCCACTGTTCGGCGAAATTAGAAATGTTCCCAACGAACGGAAAAAAGAGTATGGTCAACTGGTCAACAAAGCCAAAGAATTGGCCGAAGCCAGGTACAACAGCCTCAAAGAAGCCCTGGCCGCCCAAAGCGAGGCCGCAGCCGCCAAAGAGCTGGACCTGACCCGCCCCGGCGACCCCTTCGGACTGGGCAGCAGGCACCCCATCTCCACCACCCTGAATCGCATCGTGACCATCTTCCAGCGCATGGGCTTCAGCGTAGCCGAAGGCCCCGACATCGAGGACGACTGGCACAACTTCACCGCCATGAACACCCCCGAAGACCACCCCGCCCGCGACATGCAGGACACCTTTTACCTGCGCAACAGCGCTGAGCTGTTGCTCCGCACCCACACTTCTCCGGTGCAGGCCCGGGTGATGACCAGCCAGAAGCCGCCCATCCGCATCATCGCTCCCGGCAGGGTGTATCGCAGCGAGACCATCAGCGCCCGCTCCCATGCACAGTTCCACCAGGTGGAAGGGCTCTACGTTGACGAAGGCGTTTCCTTCGCCGACATGAAGCAGACCCTCATGTACTTCGCACAGGAGATGTTCGGAACGCCAAAAATCAGGCTGCGTCCCAGCTACTTTCCCTTCACGGAGCCCAGCGCCGAAATGGACGTCTGGATCGGTATGGACAACGAAAAGAACTACCGCCTCTCAAAAGGAACCGGCTGGCTGGAAATACTGGGCTGCGGCATGGTGGATCCGCAGGTGCTGGAAAACTGCGGCATCGATCCGGAACGCTACTCAGGCTTTGCCTTCGGAATGGGCATCGAACGCCAGGCCATGCGCCTTTACGACATCCCCGACATCCGCCTTTTCTTCGAAAATGACGTGCGGTTTTTGGAGCAGTTCAAGGCGGTGATTTGAGGGGCCTTCTGCCAGTTTAAACACCGCTGGTGGGTTTATCTGCCGAGGGCAGGTTTAAGCACCTTCGGTGCGTTTAGTACGCCTGTCGGTTGAGCGGTGTGGCCCTTCACAAGTCCTCCAGTGAAAAGCCTTTGTAGGTGATCCGGTATCCGCCGAGCTTTTTTGTAAGGGCCTTTGCTTTTTCCTTCAGCAATGGAATGGAGATGTTTTGAGGCTGGAGTTTCACCTCGGCAATAAGTGCCTTCTTTTCGACAGGATTGACTGCCACGATGTCAATTTCATTGGCATTGCCTTTTTCCCAATAGCTGCCAATCATGGCGTATTCACCGTTGAGGGCCAGTTTTTCACGAAAATACTTTTCGAGGAAATACCCACTGTAGGTGTTGAAATCCCGCTCGACGATTTGCCGGATGAAGGCCAGGTTGCCGATCTCTACCGCCCCCCGGTATTTGTAGATGAACCGGAACCAGAAGTTCAGGAAATTATCCTTGATGAAATAGTTGACATTTCGGCTGCCCGGCTTCGAAAATACGGGCCTGACCTTGTCAATGATGTGGTATTCGTTTTCGAGCTTGTCGAGATAACCTCCGACATCCTTTTGCAAGACTGACTCGATTTGCGAACGGGTGGTTTTGCCTGCGGCAACAAGGGCCAGTATAGAAAAATAGATGCCGTAATTTTTTCCAAATTCCTCTATCAGCACATTTCGACCTTCATCCAGAAAGAGCGAGCCCGGACGCAGCATTTCATCCAACATGGCTGAATGGCTCAGGCAATTCTTGTCAACGAAGAGTTCCACATATTTCGGAACGCCTCCCGTAAAAATGTAAAACGACAGCAAGTCCAAAGCCTGATGGCCGGGATGGTATTTGGACATTATTTCTTTCAGTACATCCACTGAAAACGGTCCGATGGTCAAGCGCTCATCGGCTCTGCCAAACAGCGGCTCTTTGGAATCTTCGAATATTCGCTGCATCATGGAATAGATGGAGCCACACAAAACGAGATTCATACGGGCTTCTTCTTTTTTGCTGTCCCATATATTCTGCATGTCGCTGAAAACCGAAGGATTGACCCCCATGAACTCCTGAAACTCATCGATGACCAAAGTAAAATGCTCCTTTTTGGCTTTGGACATCAGCAGTGCAAACAAATCTTTGAACTGGCTGATCTCTCCGAAAATCTCCAGCCCCATTTCATTTCTGGCAATCTCGATAAACTCTTCGCACAACAGGCGCTCCTCCTTTCGAGACACAAAGAAGTACAGGTATTTTACCCCTTTGACCGACTCCCTGATCAGGCGGGTTTTTCCGATTCTCCTTCGGCCAACGATGAAGGTCATCATGGACCGCTGTTGGCTGAGTTCCCGGATCCGGTTGAGGCTCTCCAGTTCTTTTTCTCTGTCGATGAATTCCATGTTGCGAAGGTAAGAAACTAACGTAACCGCCGTTACAGTAACCGCTGTTACGTTAGCGATCCAAATGCTGTTTTCCCCTTCGGTAAAAATTCCCTTTACTTTTGCCGGCCAAAGTCAATCAAAGCAACCGATGAGTCCAAAGTACCGTTCGCTGCAAGCCATACAGGCAGCCATTGCCAACCGGCAAACCAACTGCTCCATCCTCGTAGAACACTACCTGGGCAAGATAGCCGCCAGCGGCCACCTGAATGCTTATGTGGAGGTCTTCACGGAAGAGGCCATTGCCCGGGCCAGGGAGCTGGACGAAAAATACCGGACTGACCCCTCCAGCGTAGGCAGGCTCTTCGGAATGGTGGTTTCCATCAAAGACGTGATCTGCTACCGGGGGCACCAGGTCAATGCTGCGTCCAAGATGCTGGAAGGCTTTGAATCGCTCTATTCGGCAACCGTGGTGGAGCGGCTGCTGGCCGAAGATGCCATCATCATCGGCCGGGTCAACTGCGACGAATTTGCCATGGGCAGCACCACCGAGAACTCGGCCCACGGCCCCACCCGCAACGCCGCCGACCCCGAGCGGGTTCCGGGCGGCAGCTCCGGCGGCTCGGCGGTGGCCATACAAACCGACACCTGCCTCATCTCCATCGGCAGCGACACCGGCGGCTCCGTACGGCAGCCGGCTGCTTTTTGTGGCGTGACGGGCTTCAAACCCACCTACGGCCGCATCTCCCGCCACGGGCTCATCGCCTATGCCTCCAGCTTCGACCAGATCGGCATTTTGGGGCACAGCCCCGAAGACATAGCCCTGGTGCTCAGCGTCATTGCCGGACCGGACGAGTACGATGCCACCGCCCTGCCAGACCCACCACCGGCTTTTTCTTTTTCGTCGCAAAAGGAGGGCAAGCCCGAACCGAAGAGAATCGCTTTTATCGAAGAAACACTCACGCATCCGGGCCTCGATCCTGCCATCCGGCAAATGACTGTTGACTACCTCAAAAGCCTGGAAGCAGAAGGCCATCAACTAGTACCGGTCCATTTCTTTTACCTCGACTTTCTCATCCCGGCCTATTACGTACTCACCACCGCCGAGGCCAGCACCAACCTGAGCCGTTACGACGGTGTGCGCTTCGGCCACCGGAGCGAGCAGGCTGGCAATGTTGAAGAAGTGTTCAAACTTTCCCGCACCGAAGGCTTTGGCACGGAGGTAAAGCGCCGCATCATGCTGGGCACCTTCGTGCTCAGCGCCGGATTTTACGACGCCTACTACGCCAAAGCCCAAAAGGCCCGCCGCCTCATTGCGCAGCGAGTGGAAGAAATACTGAAAGACTGCGACCTGCTGGCCATGCCCGCCACCCCGGAAGTTGCTCCAAAACTCGGCGAACTGACCGCCGACCCTGTCAAAATGTACCTCTCCGACATCTATACCGTTCTGGCCAACCTGTGCGGCATTCCCGCCATTTCCATCCTCATCGGCAAACATCCGGAGGGCTTGCCCGTCGGCATTCAATTCATGGCTGGAAAAGGGAAGGATGTGGAGTTGCTGATTTTTACTGAAGAATTCCTGTCTGCCGACAGGCAGGGAGGAACTGAGGAACTGAGGAACTGAGCGCACTTTTTGCAGTGCGCTCAGTGGTTGAGAGGGGTTGAGAGAGGTTTAGAGAAGTTGAGAGGGGTTGCGCTCGATCGCTCCTATATCTCTAAAAATCAAGACTTTAGGATGAGCTCAATTTCTTTCAAATAACGGAACTTGCGCCAATTCCAATAAAAAAAGACTTTTTGCCCCGATGGCTATTGGGGGACTCAGGAATTGAAGGTCCCCCGAAACAAACACCAAGCCCTTTCATCCCTCATCCCTGAAATCGCTTACTCACCGCATCAGTGTCACTTCCCCTTTTTCCAACACCGTGCGGCCGTTGATGAGGCGCAGGCGGGCAAGCCAAACGTACACACCGGCAGCGGCCGGTCGGTCTCGCCAGCTACCGTCCCAACCCGCGGCGGGGTCGTTTGGCAGCAGGGTTTCTTCTTCGTAAACCATGCCGCCCCACCGGTCGAATACGGCCAGGTATTCCACCGACGCTACCCCCTTGCCTGCGTACAGGGTGAACGTATCGTTGATGCCGTCGCCGTTCGGGGAAAAAGCGTTGGGTGCATAAACGGCTGTCCGGCCGTCCACCACTACCCGCACCTCATCGCTGGCGAGGCAACCCATGGCATTGATGGCGTAAACCTGATAAGTCGTGCTGGCCGTAGGCAAGGCCGTCGTCTCCGGACAACCGGCACACGAAACGGCATCTGCTGGCCACCACCACAGGCTGTCTACCGGTTGGCTGACACTAGCTTCCAACAAAACCTCCTCTCCAAGCCGGATGGTGCGGTCCGGCCCCGCATCGACGACAAATGGCGGGGGTTCCGCCAACACCACCGTTTGCACCCACTGGCAGCCCTGCGCATCGGTCAGGAGCACTTCGTAGCTGCCCGCCGGAAGGTCGTGGTATTGGCCCGAGACAGATGCCGCAATGCCGTTTACGAAAATGGTGTATGGTGCCAGCCCGCCGGCTATGCTGTCGATTGCGATGAATCCGTCAGCTGCACCCGGGCAGACAGGTGATGCCCAGCTCAGCTCTACCGTCAATTGCCCGGTGTAATCGACCCCCACCGATGCACTCGCAATGCATCCATGCGCATCGGTAACCGTGACCGTGTATTGTCCGCTCTGTGGCGCTACGATGGAGCCTGTTATCTCTCCCGTGGACCACAACAGGTCCATCGCATCCGTGGTGGCCGTCAGGGTGATCTGTTCACCCAGGCAACTGTTGCCCGTACTTTCCAGCGTCAGTTGCGGCAGGGGCCACACCGTCAGGTTCAACACATAGGTGGTGTCGCACCCGGGAGGCTGACCGGGTAGGGTGTGGGTGTACGTGCCCCCCACTTCGATGAGTTGCCCCATGAACGCCACCGCATCGCCTTCACAAACGGCAGTATCAATTTCTATCACCACGGGGGGTATCACCGACAGTTGCAAAAACACGGTGCTGTCGCAACCCCACTGGTTTGTCAGCAATATGCTGTAGGAACCACTCGTGCTGAATGTCTGACCGCCGACTTCGACGCTGTCACCATCGCAGATGGTTTGGGCCAACCAGGTCGTATCGGGTTGGGTGACCACCAGACTCAATTGCACCACACTGTCGCAGCCTTGTTGGTTGGTCAGCATCACTTCGTAATTGCCCGACTGGCCGAAGCTCTGACCACCTATTTCAACCGTTTCTCCCTCACAGACGGAAAGTCCTACTACCGTTGTATCAGCCTCCAACACCTGCAATGACAGCATCACCACGCTGTCGCAACCGTTCCAGCCCTGCAACGTGTCAGTGTAATTGCCCGGCTGACTGTATTGCACTCCGCCAATCTGAACGTAATTCCCCTGGCATATCGTGGTGTCAATGAGGGTCGGATCTGATACCGGCAGGAAGACCACCTGGGTGCAATGTGTGGAGTCGCATCCATTTACAGCCTGGTAAGTGATGCACAGGATCGTATCGGAGCTTAGCTGCACATTGCCGATGGTGTAGGATTGCCCCTCACAGAGAATTGACTGGCTTTGGGTCAAAACGGTGTCACCCGCAGCCACTTCGATGGTATCGCTCCAGGTGCAACCAAAGGCCTGCTCGTAGCTGAAGCTGGCCGAATAGACACCGGCAGCGTCCAGCACAAAGTCCTGGCCAGTGCTACCGTCCTGCCAGGTATATGTGCCGAAGGTGAGCGTATCGGTCCCTTTGATCACCTGGTGGTAGTAGTCGTAGGGTATGGACAACTGAAGGGTTTGCCCCGGACACAGCAAGGTGTCATTGCCCAGCGAAAAGGTCAGCGGGCCGGGATAGAGCAGTTCGATGGCCGCCACGGCGCTCCGGCTCAATGCCTCGGCCTGCGCCCACATGGTCACCTCGATGTGCCGAAGGCCCGGATCGGGAAGCGGAGCATCGTTGTGGTAGGACACACCTTGAAGCGCCCACTCGAAATCCTGTGCATCCGCTCCGCCAACATTGTACAAGGTTAGCTGCCCGGTTCCATTGCCAACGACGCCCACATTGGGCAGTGCCGGTGCGCTAAGGTATTCCAATATGCCGTTGAGTACATCGGCACCATCCAGCCTGAGCGTGATGGAATCGATCTGTGGCCCCGCCTCGATGACCACATCCGTATCGACAACCGGCACCGGGGTGCTGCACACCGTGCGCCAATAGCCATCAGTTGAAGCCTGCCCCAAATAATCCGAACTGTCATCCCCATCCAGGTCTATCCGAAAGGTGCAGTCAGAGGCCTGCCACTCGTCAGGAGTGGCCAGACCGAATACGGCTGTGCCTGGTGAACATCCAATGTCTATGATTTCCTGACTGGAGAAGTCTATGAGATAGATATCGCCATTAAATCCTGACCCAAATGATACCAAACTGTCGCAATTGATGAAAAATGTACTTATGCCATAAATGTCATCATTAATTGAGTAATTAAAATAAAAACTACTGCTATCGGGATTCTCAATATCTATCCAAACAATTGAGTTCAAATAAGCAGCCATAAAAAGGGTATCCTTTCTGAAAGTAAGGTCGCCGGTAGAAACAATATCCATAGGAAAGTTTCCATGAAAAAGAAAGTTTTGACTATAGATGTTGTAGCTATACAATCCATATCCAGCCATATACAAATTACCTTCAGAGTCAGAGGTTAACGACGGCAAAAAATTGCTTCCCGCAAATCCAAGCCAGGCACTCTGTCCCGACAGCAAATTCACTGAGTATAAATTTCCGGCAGCGATTGCATAAAAATTTCCATCTGGAGCAAATGTTATATCACTTATTTTAGAATTGCCACTTATACCCTGAATATTCACAACGAAACTACTTTCGCAAGTCTCTATATCAAACGTGTATATACTGTTGGAGTCGTCAACAAAATAAAACACTTGAGACCTCAACCTTGAAGAGAATCCCAATAAAACAAAAAATAATGAAAATATGATAAGCTTCATGAGATGCTATAAGAATACAATGCAAGGTGGAAGCCAGTCGCCTCCACCTTACATTAATTAAATCAACAATTAATTCAACTTGATAAATTTCCCCTGTAAAGTCCGATCACCGGAACTGACCTTATACATCAATAAACCATTTGGCAAGCCACCTATTGGAATGGTTAAGGTTTGTATTTCTTCGTTGGATGGATATTTCTCAGCCAGTACACGTTTTCCATCTGCAGTAGTTATTTCGACCACGACAAATGGGGCACCGGTTGGAACTTCAATCTCAAAAGTCAGAAAATCTTTTGCCGGGTTGGGGTAAGCAACCAGCCTTTGCTCTTTTGATGTTTCCGATATATTTAGTGCAAGTTGGAATGGCAACCTTTCCAAAGAAGTTGTTGCCATGCTGCAATCCTGAATATCCGGACGTAACCGGATTGATTCTTTGGAAAGCAGGACATTTTGCTTCGCTTTCACCGTCATGTAAAACAGCGGCCCAGTGGATGAGATTTTAACCGGAGTATTTCCCATGTTCAACCATGAGAACCTGAGAAGTCCTTTCGACATGGCTTCCCAATTGAAACATTCATCCCTAAGAAAGGGTAATGCTCCTTCTTTGATCCCTAGTATTTCTAGATCATTTTCCGGCAATGAAAGAGCAAATGCCATTGCTTGAGTTTCTGGATTCCAATTGTGCAGTTTCACAGGTATTTCATAAACATCACCGGTAGTCAGAAAAGGTATTTCCAGTTCCAGGTATGTCGTTGCATAAACCCTGTCTTGAGGCGCTTCTCCATCGAACTCACTGTCGCAATCGGAACAACTGCCATCCACATCTGCTTTTTTGATGCCTACAAAATCTTTGAAGGGTTGGTCCAGGTTGAGATTTGGAAACTCCCAATAGGGATTGTATTGGGGGTAATGATACGCGGGAGAATTAACCGGGGGGAAATAGCCGTAATCAATGGCCCGTGGAAAAGTCCAGGAATACCATCCGGCAGGAGGCACAAACGTCCCGTTGATGAGTTTTTGTACCAACACTGCATCATAGGCAGTGACGGTTTGATCCAGATTCATATCTCCTGCAATTACCTGCCAAACATACTGAAACAGACTGTTGCCATTGGTGTGCTGGGTAATCATGGTAACATCCAGGGTATTGACACCACAAGCGTTGTTGTTGGTCTTTTCGGGTCGAACAGTGTAAGAGAACTTCTCATTGACTGTAAATGCATAATATCCGTTGATTTGGTTGGTAACTGAAGTACTCTGTTGAGCAGGTGAGCAGGTGACATTTGAACCATTACTCACCGTCACTCCCGTAACAGCTGCATTTTGTCCGCCGCTGCAATTGGATTGCGTAAAAGGTGGCTTAAAAATACTGCCGGAAATTGTTCTTGCTGGAAACACCTGGGAGTGATCGCTTCCCAGAGCAGGATACCATACTTGCGTAGGGTTATTGAGATCAATCACCTGGTTGGCAGGAGAAGTCCTCCAGGTAAAACTCACCGTTCCTCCGGGACTGCCAACATAGTAGATGCTGAAAAGTGTAAGTGGTGCTGTCAATCCTAAAGAGCCTATGTCCGAAGCCATGAGGTCCACACTGGTACTGCTGGCAGAAATAGACCCTGTAGTCAGAGCTGCATTCATCGAACCTTCTGTCAATGCAACATCAACGCATTGGCCAGATGAAGTCCCGTTATTGATCCTGACTCCAAAGTTGAGCCGGTAGTTAGTTCCAGGGGAATAGGGGAAACCAAAATCACTCCAGACTACATCAATACGTGTATAACCAGAGGGATGATCGGTTCCAGGTTGAAAAGTCAGGTTTCCTTCCATGATCTGGGCGTAACTACCAAATGAAAGGAGAATCAGGAAAGCAAGGATAATAGCTCTCTTTTGCGGGGGGGGGGGGGTTTGGAAAGTTTTCATAAGAAATCGGTTTTGAGCCTCAACCTGTTTCACTATGGTAAAACAGTACTTGGAGGCAGGTTAACATTGTTTTTTAATGTAAGTGTTTCGATTAGTGCAAATATCTGTTGTCTTCAATCGAAGAGAACCTAACAGAGCTAATTACAAAAGGGTAAGAGAAGGCGTTTTCAGAAACTACGTCCAAACTTACGGCAGCATTTTCAAAAATGCAAATCTAAAAGGTGCTAATAATAGGGAAGAACTGAGGAACTCCTGTCTGCCGACTGGCAGGGAGGAACTGAAGCCCCCCTGCAACAAACATCAAGCCCCTTCATCCCTCATCCCTCATCCCTCATCCCTGAGTCCCCTCATCCCTGAATCAGCTCTGCCAGTTCCATCCAGCGGAGTTCTTTTTCTTCCAGGCTGGCATCCACTTCTTTGAGTTCGTTGGAGAGTTGCTGGATTTTGTCCAGGCCCAGGTCGGTGCGGGTGAAGGCCTGGTGGAGTTCGGATTTGCGCTGCTCCAGTTCGGCAATTTCCCGCTCCAGTTTTTTCAGCTCGTTTTTTTGTTGTTTGGTGAGGCCGGAACCGGTTCTGACCTCCTGCTTTGGCGATTTGCCGGAGTTCGTTGCCGAGGATGCACGTTGGGCTTTTTCCTGCTCCTGCACCCACTTGCGGTACTCCATGTAGCGGCCGTTGAAGTCTTTGATTTTGCCGTTGCCCTGAAAGACGAAAAGGTGATCGCACAATTTGTCCAGCAGGAAGCGGTCGTGGCTGACCACCAGGAGGCAGCCGGGGTACTCCAGCAACCACTCTTCCAGCACGTTGAGGGTGATGACGTCGAGGTCGTTGGTGGGCTCGTCCAGGATGAGGAAGTTGGGGTTTTTCATGAGGATGCTCAGCAGGTAAAGCCGGCGCCGCTCTCCACCGCTGAGTTGCGACACATATACCTGCTGCTGCTCCCGTGAGAAGAGGAATCGTTCCAAAAGCTGAGCAGCTGTCAGCTTGCGGCCTTTGTCGAGGGGGATGTATTCCGCAATGTCCTGGATGAAATCGATGACCCTTTTGTCCTGGTTTTCCATCACCTGCAGGCCGTCCTGGGTGTAATAGCCGAAGACCACCGTTTCACCGGTGACGATCTTGCCCCGGTCTGGTTTTTCCTCTCCGGTAATCAGGCGCAGAAAGGTCGTCTTGCCGGCGCCGTTTTTTCCGACGATGCCAACCCGCTCGCCTTTTTTGAACTTGTAGTGGAAATCTTCGATGAGCTTGAGGTCGCCGTAGGACTTGCTGATGTATTGCAATTCCAGGATTTTACCTCCGAGGCGCTGTCCCTGTATTTCGATTTTCAGTTCATCGGTGTCGGGCTTTTTGGAGGCTTTTTCCTCGATTTCGAAAAAGCGGTCGATGCGGGCCTGGGCCTTGGTTGTTCGGGCCTGGGGCGATCGCCGCATCCAGTCGAGCTCTTTGCGGTAGAGCTTTTTGGTTTTGTCCAGCATCACGGCTTCGTTTTCCTGGCGCATGGCTTTCTTCACCAGAAAATCGGCATAGCCGCCGGTGTATTTGTACACCTCTCCCCTGTCCAGTTCGTAAATGGTGTCGCAGATGCGCTCCATGAAGTAGCGGTCGTGGGTCACCATGAAGAGGGTCAGGTTGGGGCGGCTGAGGTATTCCTCCAGCCATTCGATCATGTCGAGGTCGAGGTGGTTGGTGGGCTCATCCAGGATGAGGAATTCGTTCTGATAGCTATCGGAATCGATGAGCAGTTTGGCCAGTGCCAGCCGCTTGCGCTGCCCACCGGAAAGGGTGGTAACGGACTGCTCCAGGTCTGTCAGGTTCAGCTTGAAGAGGATCTCCTTGACACGGGCTTCGAAGTCCCAGGCTTTAAGGTCGTCCATTTTGGCCAGGGCCTTTTGCATGGCCTCTTCCCGGTCGGGGTGCAGCAGGGCCAGTTCGTACTCCCGGATAGCCTGGATGGTTGGATTGTCGCTGTCAAAGGCGGCCTCCAGCACATTGTGTCCGGGATAGAACTCCGGTTCCTGCGGCAGGTAACCCACCCTCACATCGCTGCGCAACAGCACTTTGCTGGTGTCCCCGTCGCTTGGTTCTTCACCGGCAATCACTTTCAGCAGAGTCGTCTTTCCGGAGCCGTTCTTCGCAATGAGGGCGGCCTTCTCCCCCTGGTTGATCTGGAGGTTCACGTTCTTGAACAACACTTTGTCGCCAAAACTCCGGGCTACATTCTCAAGCGTCAGGTAATTCATTGCGAAGGAAAAATTTGCCGTGCCTTTTGATTTGCAAGATTAAGGGTTCTGCCGGTAAAGAGCTCGTGGGGCTACTGAAAACATTATCAGGATTTACAGGATGGCGGTGTCAGGATCAGGATTCTCAGGATTGAAGGATTAGCAGGATGGTAGTGTCAGGATCAGGATTCACAGGATTGACGGATTGGCAGGATTTGGTTAGGTAGCAGAGAGCTCGGGCGTCAATCGTTTACTCCGAATCTTCCCCAGCACCCCTTTGTCATCCGCCGAAGGCGGATCTTCACAATGAACCATCAGCTACATGGATGCCCCTGTCCCAGACCTTACGAGGTTTCTAAAACCTCATAAGGTCTCGCTAACCCGCAACTACCCAAGCACCCAGGATCAGGATTCACAGGATTGACGGATTAGCAGGATTTAGTTCGTTAGCAGAGAACCCGGGCGTTAATCATTAACACCCTCATTTACCCAGTACCCCCTTTTGTCATCCGCCGAAGGCGGATCTTCACAATGAATGAGTAGCTACACGGGTGCCTTGCCCCCCTCCTCAATTCCTCAATAAGGGCGAAGCCCGGTCAGTTCCTCGGTTCCTCAATTCCTCATTCCAGCGCCTGCCACGCTTCCCCGTCCCACCAGACGACCACGGCGCCCGGGGCGGGCTTCAGCAGTTCCACGATGCTGCCATTGCCGTCCACGGTGAAGCGGCACTGCGGCGTTTCGTAATTCCAGGTGCCGATGCCCCGGCGCCACCACCAGTTGCCCCATTGGCGGAACCGGACCTTGAAAACATTTCCCGCTGTCTGTTCAACGTCAACACCATCCTCCGGGGTGGCCAGGTTGAACTGCGCCACTTCGTAAATGCGGCCGGTCTGGTTGATGCCGGCCAGGTACCGGAGGGACATGACCAGGGCTTCGTCCTTACCGGAAAAATCCCGGAACATGGGTGTGCCCCGGTAGTTCTCCGGATAGGCCAATACATACACCTCCGGTGCTTGCGCCCACTTCCAGCTGTGCAGCACTTTTTGTTGAACCACAGCATTGTGCTTCCAGAGTTGCACCTGTTGCCAGGCGGCGAAAAATGAAAGGATGGTGGCCAGGAGCAGCACTTTTTGCCAAAGGCGCCAACGCCATTGCGCCAGCGAAGCAACCAGCGCCAGCGAAAAGAAAAAGGAGGCCAGGTATCCGTAGCGGTCGTTTTCAGCGTACAACAGCCAGGAGACGTAGAGGTTGCTGACGGGCAGGAGGACGGCAAAAAAGGCGAGCAGGGCAGCCAGCGGCAACCGCAGCCGGGTCGGTATTTTCCGAAGGGAAAAAAGCAGGAGCGTCAGCAGTGCCAGCCCGGCAAGGAACAATGCCCACCCGGCAGCCGGCTGATCGAGCCACTGCATGAGGGCCTCCTTCCAGCCGTGCGGCCAGTGGCGCCAGAAGAGCAGGTATTTGAGGAAGTATTTTGTCAGCGTGGCTGCCATCTCCGGTGGATAAAAACGGAGGTGCACCTCCGGACCGTAATGCCCAACGACGGAGCCAAACAGGTAGCGGTTCAGTGCTGCCCAGCAAGCCAGGAGTGCCAGTTGCGGAGCGAAGAGCAAAAGCCATTGCCGAAACCTGTCCCGGTGCCCTGACAGGGGAGGCCGCTCCGGCCACATCACTGCGAAGATGACCAGCAGCATAGGCAGCACCAGCGCCGTCTCGAAGGTGAGGAGTGCAATGGCAAACAGTCCGTGTGTGCGCCAAAGCAGGGCCGGTTTTTTTTCTTCGAAAAACCGGAGGGCGTACCACAGGCCGCCGAGGATGAGCAGCGTCGTAAAAAGGTGATTGAAGCAGACCCGCCAAACGACGGGCTCCACATTGTAGGGATGCGCCAGAAAGAGCAGGGCGGTGATCAGAGCGGCGAGGCTGCCATTCCGGAGCTTCCACTGTCCCATCATTTTTGCCGTGAGGCGAAAGACCATCCAGGCGTTGAGGGCGTGGAGGGTGGTGTGCACCAAGTGCCAGCCCAAGCCCTGGACGCCAAAACATTGGTGGAACCAGTAGAGAAAAAAATTGGTGACGGGGTGCAGCGCCGGAAAGCCAAAGGAGTTGAGGAAGTCGCTGAAGGGAGCCCCGTCCAGCCGCTCCAGCAGGCCCGTGTAATCGGTGACGAAGCCTGCCCGGGCCGAGGGCCAGTACAGCAACTGCACCAACAGGAACAGTAAAACGAACACGCCCCGCTGCCCTTTCGGGGTCAGTAGTTGGTCGGGGTTCGGAATCTTGCCTACCGGCTTGCGCATGAGTGGTTATTTTTGGCCCGCTTTGGCCGGCGCAAGATAGCGCTTAGCGGCTGCAACCTGCAAAAACATGATCCAATACATCCTGCGTGTCTTCCTGGCTGCTTTGCTTTTGGTGCCTGCCCTCTCGGTGGCCGGGCAGGTGCAGGTGCGGGCATTGGTTGACAGCACCTCCATGCTGATCGGCGACCAGGTGCACCTGAAGCTGGAGGCCAAAGCCGCCCGTGGCATCAGCCTGGCCGACCCTTACTGGCCGCCCAACAACGACACGCTGGAGTTTCTTTCCCTCGGAAAATGGGATACGCTGAGCACCGGCACCCTGATCTACAAGGCCGTTTTCACGATGTGGGACACCGGCTACCAGGTGGTGCCACCCATCGGCATTCCGTATTCCGGAAACGGCCTTTCCGACACTGCCTGGACCACCGCCCTGATGATGGAGGTGCGGCTGCCCACCGACAGCCTCAAACTCAACGACATCAAAGACATCGTGCGCGAGCCGGCCGTGTTTGCCGATTACCTGCCCTACCTGTACGCCCTGGGGGCCATCGTTTTGATCGGACTCATCATCTGGTTCTGGCGCCATCCGGTAAAAGTGAAGAAGGAAGTGCCGCCACCTCCGCCACCGCTGCCCCATGAAGTTGCACTGGAACAGCTGGCCGCACTGGCCCAAAAGAAACTGTGGCAGCAGGGCCTGGTCAAGGAATACCACTCGGAGCTGACCCACATCGTGCGGGAGTACCTGGAAGGCCGCTTCGACATCAATGCCCTGGAAGAAACCACCGAAGAGATTCTCGATCAGCTTCGCAAACGCAACCTGCCCTCGGCATTGCGCCAGCGACTGGAAGAAATACTGCAAACGGCCGATATGGTGAAATTCGCCAAAGCGCAGCCCACGGCCCAATTTCACGAACAAGCCTTTGAAAGTGTAAAGGCCTTTGTGGAACAGACGAAACCTGTTTTGGACGTGACGCGTGACGCGTGACACGTGACGGGCGTGATGGACGTGACGCGTGACGCGTGACACGTGACGGGCGTGACAGGCGTGACAAACGTGACGCTGGTGCCCACAAACCTTAAACCCTACACCTTAAACCTCAAACCCTAAACCCTACACTCTACACCAAATGCCTGGAAACTACAGCTTTCACGACCCCTGGATTTTGCTGCTGCTGGTGCCGCTGCTGGGCTTGGGCTGGCATTTGTGGCGGACGCGGGATGCGTATCATCCCAGGGTGAAGCTGCCTACGCTGCACCGCATTTACGGGTTGCGTAGCGGCAGGGGGGCCGTGTTGGAGTTGTTGCCCGCCCTTCGGATAATGGCGCTGACGGCACTCATCATTGCGCTGGCCCGGCCGCAGCTCTCCCACCACGAGGAGAAAGTGGAAGCCGATGCGGTGGACATCGTGCTGACCATCGATTTGTCGGTGAGCATGCTGAGCAAGGATTTCCAACCCGACCGGCTGGAAGCCAGCAAGGCCGTGGCCATCGATTTCGTCAAAAAACGGCCGTATGACCGTTTCGGGGTGGTTGGGTTTTCCGGAGAGGCCCTGACCGTGAACCCGCTCACCGCCGACCACGAAGTGGTGATAAAAAACCTGGCCGGTCTCCGCTGTGGCATTCTGGAGCATGGCACCGCCATTGGCATGGGACTGGCCACCGCCGTCAACCGCATCAAAGACAGCAAGTCAAAAAGCAAAGTCATCATCCTGCTCTCCGACGGGGTCAACAACTCCGGCTACATCAATCCGATGACCGCCGCCGAAATGGCCCGGGAACTGGGCATCAAGGTCTACACCATCGCCGTGGGTACGGAAGGCGAGGCCCTCACCCCCATCAGCCAGACCAGCGACGGACGTTTCATCTTCGGCCTGGCAAGGGTGGAAATTGACGAAGCCCTGCTGCAAAGCATCGCCGAAAATACCGGCGGCAAGTTCTACCGCGCCACCAACGAACTGGCCCTTGAACGGGTTTACGACGACATCGACAAACTGGAGAAAACCAAAATAGAAGTGACCAGCTACACCCGCTATTCCGACGAGTACCCCCTTTTCGTCGGAATAGGCCTGCTGCTCCTCCTGCTGGAGGCCCTGCTCAGCTACCTGTTTTTGAGAGCAGTGCCGTGAGTTTGGGACTTTGAGACGGGGGGACTTTGAGACTGGGGGACTGGGAGACTTTGAGACTGGGGGACGGGCACTGCTGCAAAAACCAATAAAAAACTGACCCTTGATTATGGTGATTGATTGATTACCTTGATTTTGAAGAATTGAAGAAAACTTCTAAAAACCTTCATGAAAAACCGCATGTAAAATTCAGGAGCTGACTTCCGGTCAGCGCGTGATGAACGCTCAAAAACCTTCATAATCCTCATAATCCCAATAATCCCCATAAACCTTCAAAAAAACTTCACACATGGATATCCGGGAAAAGATCGAAGAACTGGGAAGAACAGCGTCGGCACTGGAGCCGGCGGCGCCATTGCGCAGCGAGTGGGAAAAAGAAACCCTGCAATACGCTCACACTTTTTTGGAGTCCCTTCGGAAAACGAAAGCCTTCCACCTGAACGACGACCCGGCTACCGGGCTTCGGCAACCGGATTTCGGGGAGGAAGGCAAGCCTGTTGATCAGGTGCTGCAACTGTTGTACGAAAACCTGCACAACTGCGGCATCAATCCCGCTTCCGGTGGCCACCTGGGCTACATTCCCGGCGGGGGCGTTTATGCCTCGGCGCTGGGTGATTACCTGGCGGCAGTGACCAACCAGTACGCAGGTATTTTCTTCGCCGGCCCCGGCGCCGTGCGCATGGAAAACCAGCTCCTCCGCTGGATGTGCGACCTCGTGGGCTATCCGAAAACGGCCCTCGGCAACCTGGCCAGCGGGGGCTCCATCGCCAACCTCATTGCCTTCGTAACGGCCCGGGATTCCAAAGGCATCAAAGCGGCCATGATACCCCAATCGGTGATCTACCTGACCGGGCAGGTGCACCACTGCGTACACAAGGCCATCCGCATCGGGGGCATGGCAGAGGCCGTGGTGCGGGAAGTGCCCATGGACGAGCGCTACCGGATGGACGCCAAAGTGCTGGCTGAAATGGTGGAGGCCGATAAAAAAGCCGGGCTTTACCCATTCCTCGTGGTGGCCTCTGCCGGCACCACCGACACCGGCGCCGTGGATCCGCTCGGCCGCATCGCTGACATTTGCGAAGCGAACAACCTCTGGTTCCATGTGGATGCGGCTTACGGCGGCTTTTTCCTGCTGGCAGATGTGGAGTACCCCGATGGCGGCACCGTGAAAGATGCTTTCAAAGGCATTGAAAGGTCCGACTCCGTGGCCATCGACCCGCACAAGGGGCTGTTTCTGCCCTATGGCGTTGGGGCCGTGCTGGTGAAAGACGTGGAAGCGCAAATGGCCACCCATTTCTACCGGGCCAATTACATGCAAGATGCCGACATCACCGCCGACGAATACAATCCTGCCGACCTCTCGCCCGAACTGACCAAACACTGGCGGGGCCTGCGCATGTGGCTGCCCCTGCAACTTTACGGTCTCAAACCTTTCAAAGCCGCCCTGGAACAGAAGATCTGGCTCTGCCGTCATTTTTACGAAGAAGTGCAAAAACTGGGCTTCGAGGTGGGACCCTATCCGGAGCTCTCAGTGTGTATTTACCGCTATGTGCCCAAAGACGGCTCCGACGCCAATGCCTTCAACCTGGAGCTGGTGAAAAAAGTGCAGGAAGACGGCCGGGTGTTCATCTCGTCCACCACCATCGACGGGGTGGTCTGGCTGCGGCTGGCAGTGCTCTGCTTCCGCACCGATCTCCGGGAAATTGACATCCTGCTGGAAGTGCTGTCCTCCAGGTCCTCCTTCGGGTCCTCCTTCGGGTCCTCCTTCGGAGGATGACAAAGGGCAGGTTAGGTGATTGGGATCGTGGGTCAACTGCCTAGTGCAATGGCGTCAAGGCTCGCTTCCTCAGTTCTTCGCTTCCTCAGTTCCTCAACATCCTCACCCATAAAAATACTTGCGGCGGGTTTGCTTTTTCCGTTGGCGTTTTTGCTTGCGCTTCAGTTTGCGCTTTTCTTTCTTCGTCAAATGCGGTTCCGCAACGGCAAAAACGCGGGGAGGTGAGGTATAACAGTGTACATGGATTGGGCAGGGAGGCAAGGTGACCTGCCGGCGGTGAGTGAAAATGGAGACGGGATTGAAATCTTCCTCGAAATACCACTTGCCGCAGAGGGCATCCGAGAGGGCTTTGGCAAGGGGTGTCATGGCCACCACGCCGGAGCCGGGATGCGTTTCCAGGTAATCGCCGGTGATGTCCCAGATGATGGCACCTCCCAGGTTGTGCTGGATGATGTACCGGCCTTTTCTGGCCACGCTGTTTTCATCTTCAAAAGAAACGAAAGTGTTGAGGGGCTCCCGGCTTTTGAGGTAGGGGGCCTGCGCTTCCTGGTCCCAGTGGTAGTAAAAAAGGTGCTGTTTGGCCAGGATGGTGTAAAACTGCGGAGCGCCGTTCCCTTCATCGAAGGTCCGGGTATCGGGGACTTTTTCGGTGGCCACATGCAGGCCGGGATTGCCTTTGGTTTTGATGCTCCTGCCGTAGAAGGCAATGCCGATGGTAATTTTTTCCGAAGGCACGCCGTACTGGTTCCGTAGCCGCTGCACCACACTGTGGAGGTCGTAGCCGTCCAGCCCTTCCCGGGGGGCGTACAGCGGGGCGTGGTGGTTGGTCTGCCAGTAGTTGCCGCCGTAAAAGTCGTAGGTCATCAGGTTGATGTGATCCAGCAGCGGCACCACCTCGTCCCATTCGATGTTTTCCATGCGCACCGGGGCCACGCCAAAGGCGGCACTGAGCCAGAGTTTTTTGCCAACCCGGGGTTCCAGGGCATCCAGGGCATTTCGCAGTTCCCGCAGCAATAAGGTGAAATTGCGCTTGTCAGCCGGAGAACCGTTGTTGGGCGCATAACCCGGGTATTCCCAATCGATGTCTATGCCATCGATGCCGTATAGTTGCACAAGTTCGGCACAGGAGCTGGCAAAGCGCTGTCGCTTTTCTTCGCTTGCAGCAATGGCCGGGAAATTCTCCGTCAAGGTCCAGCCGCCGATGGAGAGGGCCACCTTCACCCCGTGCTGGTGCGCCTGATAAACCAGCGAAGTTTTGCGATCGTGGTAAGCGGGATTGCCCGGAATGCGGCGGTGTTTGTAACCGGCGGGAGCATTGCTCCTTATCTCCCCCAACAGGATGGTTTTGTCGGCATAGCCGTCAAAGGGTATCACCCGCCCGTCGGGCAATGGCTCGAAAAAAGCATAGTTGATGGTGGTGTAGCGGTGGTACTGAATGCTCTGCGGATTGACCAGGTAGTTGCGCTTGGGCCACTTCCAGCCGGGATAGTAACCGATCACCTCACGGCAAGGCTGGGCACCCAGTAGTATCGGGAGCAGCGCTAACAGCAGCAATGTGGTGATGGGTTTGTTGAGCATGGATTATGGAGGATTATGGCCCCGATATTCATCGGGGATGGAGGATTATGGAGGATTATCAGGATTATGATGGGAGTGCCCAAAAACCTGAAAAAACCTTCCAAAAGCCCCAAAAACCTTACTTACAAATACTTTATCGCCAATTCGATGATCCGCTCTTTCCAGCGGGTATAGGGGGGTGTCATCAGGTCCAGTACGCTGGGCAGATCCTGGCGGTAGATTGCCCGTGCATTGGAGAACTCTACAAAACCGTACCAGCCGTGGGCCTTGCCGATGCCGCTGTTGTTCACGCCGCCGAAAGGCAGGTCGTGGTTGTAGAAGTGCATGGTGGCGTTGTTGATGGTAGTGCCCCCGGCACGGGTATGGGCCAGCACGAAGTCGATGTTTTTCCGCCTTTTGCTAAAGATGTTCATGGTCAGCGGGCGCTCCCCGGCGTTGATGATATCCACGGCTTCCTGCAGGGTTTTGAAGGTCAGCACCGGCAGCAGCGGGCCAAAGATCTCCTCCTGCATCACCCTGGACTTTGGATCCACATTGGTCAGCACCGTTGGTGCAATGAAGTTTTCCTTTTCATCTGTTTCGCCTCCGGCAACGACTTTGGCGCCTTTGGCTTTGGCATCGTCGAGCAACTGGCAAACCCGGTGGAAGTGCTTTTCATTGACCACATGGGTGTAAGAGCCCGATGTGGCTGCATCGCCTCCGGCAAATTCTTCAAAGGTCGCCTTCAGCAAATCCAGCAGCTCCTGTTCCCTGGATTCGTGCACCAGCAGGTAGTCGCAGGTGGTGCAGATCTGGCCGCTGTTGGCCCATTTGGCCAGGGCAATTCTTCTGACGGCCTTTTTCAGATCGGCCGTCTCGTCGATGACGGTGGGCGATTTTCCACCCAGCTCGAGGGTGACCGATGCCAGGTTTTTGGCGGCCGCTTCCATCACAATTTTACCGACGGCAGGAGAACCCGTAAAAAAGATGTGGTTGAAGGGCAGGCTCAGCAACTCCTGCGCCGTATCCACCTCACCCTGCACCACGGCCACTTCCTTTTCGTCGAAAACCTCGGCCAGCATCTCCTCCATCAGGGCTGCGGTATGCGGCGTAAATTCCGATGGCTTGATGATGGCCGTATTGCCGGCGGCGATGGCCGACACCAGCGGAATGAGGGTGATGTTGAAAGGAAAGTTCCAGGGCGAGATGATGAGGCACACGCCTTTCGACTCGTAGCGCACCCATGAAGTGGAACCGGCAAACATCAAGGGTGTGGGCGCCCGGTGGGGTGCCACCCATCGACCGAGGTGCTTGATTGCGTGTTTGATGGCACCAACGGTCGGCAGTATTTCGACGGCATCCACCTCGAAAGCTGGCTTGTGGAAGTCTTTGTAAAGCGCTTCCTGCAGGCGGCTGCGGTAATTCATCACCGTCTTAAGCAGCTTTTTCAGTTTGCGCTTTCGCTCCGCAACGCTGCTGTTGCCAACGGTGAGGTAATGTTGCTGCTGCGCTTCGAAAATGCGGTGAATTCTGGCAGTGTCGCTTTGTTGATGCTTTACCATGGCTGTCGGTGTTACTGACTGGTTGAGAGGTTCAGAGGGGTTTGGGCACAAGCGTCCTTTGATCCATCTGGTCTGGAAATGAAGCTATGGTTTCCGTTTGGGCCGGCTGATTAACGCACCGGCTCAACGGTGTAACCGGCCTGGCGGAGCAGGGCAATCACCCCAATTTCTCCGCCCAGGTGCCCGGCACCCACAGCAAAGAAGCAGGGCTTCTCAGTCATCATTTTTTCCATCACGGGAATCCAGTTGCGGTTGCGTTGGTGCAGCAGGATGTCTTCGTAAGAACCGATGCTGTCATCGCCGGACATCATTTCGGCCATGCCGGCCACATCCTGGGCTTTGTACATTTCCACCATTTTATCGAAGTCGGCCTCTCCGGCATCCGGGTCGTGCGATTTGATGGCTTCCACCAGCATCTCCGCCTGGTCGGTGTAGGGGATGCTGTCGAATAAGCTCATCTGGTATTCGGCGGTTTCCAGTCCGCCGGTTTCTTTTTTTCCGGCTTCGGCAAGGCTCATGATTTCCATCTCGTAGGAAACCATTTCACCGCTGCCGAGTGCCTGGCTGAAATCCATTTCAGCAAACATGCTCAGAAACATGGGCTTCATCCTTTCGAAGAAAATTAGCGGCAAACCCATGTTGGCGAAGTGCTTTTTCACCAGGGCATAATCCTCTTCGGAAATGAGGTCCCGCAGGGTCAGGTTGTCTTTCATCATGGCATCTTTCAGCAGCCCCAGTTGGGTCATGATGTTGTTCATATCGGCCATGTCGATTTCGAAAACCACCTTTTCAGCGCCCTCGATGGCTGCACGGGTGCTGTCGGTAAGGAAGAAGTCATCCTTGTCGATCATGTGGATGGTGCCGTAGAGGTAAGAGGGTGTTTGCAGCCCATTGCCCGAGATCTTCCACAGCAGGGCGTTTTCCGAAGGCAAAGGCTTGTAAACCTGGTCCTGGCCCAAAACGGGGCCGGTAACGAAACTGATCAGGCACAGAAAGAAGAGAATTTTTCTCATCGTCAAAATTTTTAGAAAAAGGGGTTCAAGTCAAAACGGCGGGCATCAGTCCCGACCGGACAAAATGGACAACAGCCTCAGGATTTCAATGTACAGCCACACGAGGGTAATGATCAGTCCCATGGCGCAAAACCACTCCATGTAGGCGGGTGCGCCGTATTGCTCGCCTTTGTCGAAGTTATCGAAGTCGAGCAGGAGGTTCATGGCAGCCACGCCAATGATCAACAAGCTGATGCCAATTCCCATCATCCCGCCTTCGTGCAGGTAGGGCACATTCATTCCGAAGAAAGACAAAACCAGGTTGATAATGTACACGAGCAAAATGGCTCCGGTGGCCATGATGACGCCGGAGCGCAGCTTTTGGGTCACTTTGATGGTGCCGGATTTGTACAAAAACAACATCATGAACAGCACGGCAAAGGTCAGGGTGACCGCCTGAAAAATAATGCCGCCCCCGAAGGCCCAGGCATAAGTGGCGGTGATGCCCCCCACGAACAGGCCTTCCAACACCGCATAGATGGGCGCCAGCGTTGGCGATAGGTGCGGCTTGAAAGCAGCTATCAGAACTACCACGAGGCCGGCAATGGCACCTCCCCAGATCAGCACCGGGTGCGGGTTGGTAAAACCGATAAAGGTCGTGACGAGCAAAATGCCGAACAACATAAAGGTCTTGTTGACAGCACCTTGCGCCGTCATTTTGTCTGCATAGGTGATAGGGCCGTCTATGTTGGCATCGAGTATTTCTTCGCTGCCCTTTTTCAGCGCTTTTTCATTCAGAAACGGATTTCCGGAGGAGAACAAGGATTTTCTGGCCATGATGATTGATCAATTAAGGTATTAGGTATGGTTTAAGATCTTGCAAGATAGAAACGGATTGTTGAAATGTTGATGTGTTGAGATTGTTGAAGTGTTGATCCCGAAAGCTTTCGGGATCAACAAGGCCGAAGGCCCCAGGCCGCAGGCCCCTCACACCCTTTCCAGGATGGTTGCGTAGCCTTGTCCCACTCCGACACACATGGTGACAAGGGCGAAACGTTTGTTTTGCCTGTTCAGTTCAATAGCGGCGCTGAGCAGTATGCGGGCGCCAGTCATTCCCAGCGGGTGGCCGATGGCGATGGCGCCGCCGTTGGGGTTTAGGCGGGGGTCGTCATCGGCGATACCCCAGGTGCGGGTGCAAGCCAGGGCTTGCGCAGCAAAGGCCTCGTTCAGTTCGATGATGTCCATGTCATCGAGGCTGAGGCCTGCTTTTTTGAGGGCCTTTTCGCTGGCCGGCACCGGGCCGATGCCCATGATGCGCGGTTCCACGCCGGCCACCCCGCTGGCCACTATTCTTGCCAGCGGTTTCAGGCTGTATTTTTTGATCGCCTCATCAGAGGCAACGAGCAGGGCGGCAGCCCCGTCGTTGAGGCCGGAAGAATTGCCGGCGGTGACGGTGCCCCCTTCTTCGGCTTTTTTAAAGGCCGGGCGCAGGGTGGCCAGCACCTCGCGGGTGGTATTGGGTTTGATGAATTCGTCTTTGTCGAAGATCAGCGGATCGGCTTTGCGACGGGGTATTTCGACCGGCACGATTTCCTCGGCCAGGCGCCCGGAGGCCTGGGCAGCGGCAGCCTTCATCTGCGACCACCAGGCAAAACGGTCCTGGTCCTCCCGGTTGATGCCGTGGCGGGCCACCAGGTTTTCCGCAGTGTTGCCCATGGCATCGGTGCCGTAGAGGCGCTCCATCTTCGGGTTGATGAAGCGCCAGCCGAAGCTGCTGTCGTAAAGCTGGCAGTCGTTGCCGAAGGGCTGGGAAGACTTGGAAATGACCCAGGGTCCGCGGGTCATGTGCTCCACCCCACCGGCAATGAACAGGTCGCCGTCGCCGTGCCGGATGGCGCGTGAGGCGTGGATGGCGGCGCTCATCCCACTGGCGCAGAGGCGGTTGACGGTCTCACCGGGCACCGTCCAGGGCAGGCCGGCCAGCAACAGGGCCATGCGCGCCACGTTGCGGTTGTCCTCACCCGCCTGGTTGGCGCAGCCGAGGATGACATCGTCAAAAGCATCGGCGGGAATGTCAGGATGGCGGGCCACCAGGCTTTTGATCACATGGGCAGCCAAGTCGTCGGTACGTACCGGCGACAGCGATCCTCTGAATTTTCCGATGGGCGTGCGAACCCCGTCAACGATAAAGGCTTCTTTCATTTTTTTGGTTTTGCTTCGTCAAAATGTGGGTAGGGACAAATCGCTGCAATCTTAGCCAAAAGTTGGCTGAGTACGGACACTTCTTCGGTCGGCCCTGCGGCTGAACAACGACAAGTTTGGACTACTTTTGGCGCCGGCTTCGGCCTTCTGAAAATCAAATGCCCTTTTCATGAAATCCATTTTTACTTTTTTTCTCTCCTCCTTTTTAGCTTTTTCTCTTTCGTCGCAAAACGACGCCTATTGGCAACAGCAGGTGGACTACCGCATCCGTGTAAGCCTGGACGACAGCCTGCACCTCTTGTCCGGCAGCATTGAAATGGATTACCACAACAACTCCCCCGACACCCTTCGGGAAATCTGGATGCACCTGTGGGGCAATGCCTTCAGCCGGCCCGAAACGGCCTTTGGCCGCCAGAAACTGCGCAACGGCAGCACTTCCTTCTATTTTGCCGAAGGTGAAAAAAGAGGCGGATACAGCGGGCTGGATTTCAAGGTGAACGGACAAAGCATCCCCTGGCAGACGCAAAAAAGAGCCCCCGACATTGCCCTGCTGAAGCTGGACGAGCCGCTGCCGCCCGGTGGAAAAATCACGATCAGTACGCCCTTTCAACTGAAAATTCCCGCCTCATTTTCCCGCCTGGGGCATGTGGGCACCTCCTACCAGATGACCCAATGGTACCCCAAGCCCGCCGTTTACGACCGCAAAGGCTGGCACCCCATGCCCTACCTCGACATGGGTGAGTTTTATTCTGAGTTCGGAAATTTCGAGGTCAGCATCACCCTCCCGGAAAACTATGTGGTGGGGGCAACCGGCGTTTTGCGAAGCGAAGAGGAAAAAGAATTTCTGAAGAAAAAAGTGGAAGAAACCCAGGCCCTGATTCGCAGCGGGTTCCCCGATACAGATTCTTTTCCGCCCTCGGCAACGACCATGAAGACCCTCCGGTACACCGCCGAAAATGTGCACGATTTCGCCTGGTTCGCCGACAAGCGCTTCCATGTGCTGAAGGGCGAGGTGCTGTTGCCTTCGGGTAAAAAAGTGGATACCTGGGCAATGTTCACCAACCACCAGGCGGACCTGTGGACCCAGGCCGTGGACTACATCAACCGGGCTGTAAAATCCTATTCGGAATGGGTGGGAGAATACCCCTGGCCGCATGCCACTGCCGTGCAGAGTGCGCTCAGCGCCGGAGCCGGCATGGAGTACCCCATGATCACCGTCATCGGCAATGCGGCTTCGCCCAAAGACCTGGACCAGGTGATCACCCACGAGGTGGGGCACAACTGGTTTTACGGCATCCTGGCCACAAACGAACGCGACCACGCCTGGATGGACGAGGGTATCAATTCCTTTTACGAATACCGCTACACCACCCTGTTCTGGGGCAGCCGTGTGGTGGAGGCCCTGCCGGCTTTCATCTCCAGCAGCACCGATGCCGACCTGTACGAACTGGCCTACCTCTACACCGCCCGCCGCAGGCTGGATCAGGCACCCGACACTCCTTCCGATGATTTTGAAATGGTGAATTACGGAACGGCCTCTTACATCAAAACCGGCTCTGCATTCCGGCACCTGGAGGCTTGGCTGGGCCGCGAGCAATTCGATGCGGCCATGCAGGCCTACTTCCGTCAATGGCAGTTCCGGCACCCTTACCCGGAAGATTTGAAAGCCGTATTGGAAGCAAACACCGGAAAGGACCTGAACTGGTTTTTCGATGGCTACCTGTTTTCCAATGCGCATTACGACTACGCCTTTGGCGCAGCCGATAGAAAAAACGGCAAATGGCTGCTGACCCTGTGCAACAAAGGCGAGATAGCCGGGCCGGTTCCCATCACTGCCTTTGCCGGAGGCGAAGAGGTGAAAACCGTGTGGTACGATGGCTTTGAAGGCTGCCGGCAGCTGGAGTTCCCCGACGGGGATTACGACAAGTTCCGGATAGATGCAGCACACCAGACCCTGGATGTTTGGCGCAAGAACAACACCTTCCGCCCCGGGAAATTGCTGCCCAAAGTGGAGCCTTTCAACGTCCGGCTGGCCGGTGTTTTTGAAGACAGCCGAAACACCTCACTGAATGTCTTCCCGCTCATCGGCGGCAACCACTACGATGGCTTCATGGCCGGGCTGGTGCTGCACAATGGGCTGCTGCCGGCACGGCATTTCAACTACCGGCTGGCCGGGCTCTACGGCACCGCCAGCGGCTATACCCCTTACATGGCATCGGTAGAGTACCGCCATTTCCCGAAGGCTGAAAAATGGAGGGAAATCTCCTTCGGCCTATCGGCCAAATCTTTTACCCGCAAAGTGTTTGAAAACCAGAACAGTGCCGAGGGCCCGGTGGATGTGGACCAGCAATACCGCCGCCTGGTGCCCTACCTGCGGGCCGAATGGCAGCGCTCACCGAAGGACAAGCTGCGCCAGACTTTTCAGTACCGCCTGCTCCGAATCAGTGATGAGGAGTTGTTGTTTGCACAAGATTCCACCGGGTATTTCCTCGGCACGAAGTTCAACAACCGCAACCTCCACGAGCTCTCATGGTCGCTGCGCAATGAAAAGGCCATCAACCCCTGGAGCCTGCAACTGACCTTTGAACAGAGCAGCTACAAGGACTTCTTCGGCAATGACCAGCACTACCTCCGCAGCTCATTGGAGTGGAAAAGTGCCTACACTTTCGACCATGGCAGGTCGCTGGATTTCAGGCTTTTCGTCGGCGGCTTTCTGGACAACAGCATGCGCAAACGCGGCCTCATCGCCCCCGGCGCCTGGAACCTGACCGCCCAGGGCTTCAACGACTATCGCTACGATGAGCTATATTTCGGCAGAACCGAGACCAGCGGCTTCCTGTCGCAACAGATCAGCCCCAGAGAGGGAGGTATGAAGGTGGCCCTCGGCAGTGATTTTTCCGAAGGCCGAAGCAATGATTTCATCATCGCCATCAACCTGTCCAGCGATCTGCCACAGGACCTGCCCGGCAAACTGCCCCTGCGCCCCTATTTCGACCTGGGCTATTACAGCGACCAGCGCATCATCTCTTCCGACCTGACCTTTGAAGACCAGCTCTGGTGGCAGGGCGGTTTCACCCTGGGCATCGCCAAAAACCTGGTGGCCATCCACTTCCCCGTGGTCAACTCCACCAATGTCAAAGACCTCTACAAAGGCAGCGGCCGGGGCTCTTTCTGGAAGCGCATAAGCTTCCAGTTCGACCTGACACGCATGAGCCCGTGGAAGATGGTGGAGAACCTGACGACGTTGTGAAGGTGAGTAGGGAGTAGAGAGTAGGGAGTAGAGTTGGGGCGCTAGCTTTTTCATCTCCGTGGAACTCTGTGTCAAAACTCTGTGCAACACTGTGAAATCACTCTGTTAACTCTGTGGTTATTGAGAGTAGGGAGTAGAGAGTAGGGAGTAGGGAGTAGGGAGTAGGGTGTAGAGTTTAGGGTGTAGGGTTTAGGGTTTGGGGGGGCTAGCTTATTCATCTCCGTGGAACTCCGTGTAATAACTCTGAGAAACTCTGCGGTTATTGAGAGTAGGGAGTAGAGAGTAGGGTGTAGAGTTTAGGGTGTAGAGTTTAGGGTGTAGGGTTTAGGGTTTGGGGGGGCTAGCTTATTCATCTCCGTGGAACTCCGTGTCAAAACTCTGTGAAACTCTGTGTAATAACTCTGAGAAACTCTGCGGTTATTGAGAGTAGGGAGTAGAGAGTAGGGAGTAGAGTTTGGGGACCCTAGCTTTTTCATATCCGTGGGTCTCCGTGCAAACTCTGTGGAACTCTGTGTAATAACACTGTTAAACTCTGTGGTTTAAAAGTTTAGGGTTTAGGGTTTGGGGTGAGCTAGGGCTTTCATCCCTGAGGCGGGGCACTGGACCTAGACCGGCGCCAGCGGGGGAGTCCGATTTTGGAGCCGGTAAGCAACGGCTGGGGCGCTGTTATGTCCTTGAAGTGTTTTTTAAGCATCAGCCTGGTCTGCCAAGGCAAAAGCTCTTCTGGATGAGGGGGCGTTCTGTCAGGAAAATCACTAGCTGCGTCGTCAGGTATAAAACAGAAGCAGTTAAAATCCGTTAATTTGCCCGAAGCTTGGCCAGGCTGGAGAACATTCTTTTTCAAAAACGGTATTATTGCCAGCGTTTTTTTGGCATGATGCTGTGAGTGAATGCTCTGGCGGGAAAATGCTCAGCTAATGATCCGGGCCATGGCATGCCGCCAAACCCTCCAATACAAAAAAAACAAGATCGCAGCTTTCGGGCAGCATCGAATTGCCAGAGCGACTATGCAAACAGACCGCTCATCATTTTTAACCACGATAAAATCGTTTATTATGAAGAATAGAGGCCCTATTCTATTCAGCCTTACTCTTATCGTCGCAATCGTCTTTGCCTTCATCAAACCTGTTGACAATGTTCAAAAGGAGGCCGCACTGATGCAATCGGTGCTGACCGACCTGGCCTACTACCACTACCAGCCGGCCACCATTGACGACGAGTTTTCACAAAAAGTATATGACTTGTTCATGAAGCGGCTCGACGGCAACCGCCGCTGGCTCACCCAACAGGACGTAGCCCAACTGCAAGCCTACCAAACCCAACTGGACGACGATGTGAAGGTGGGCAATTATGCCTTTCTCGACCTGGCCGTTACCCTCCAGGAACAGGGCATCAACAAAACCCAGGAATACTACCGGGAGTTTCTCAGTCAACCTTTCGACTTCACGGTTGAGGAAACATACGAGAGCGACGGCGAGAAAAAGCCTTTCGCAAAAGACGATGAGGAACTGAAAGAATACTGGCGCAAAGCCATGAAGTTTGAAACCATGACCCGCCTGGCCGACAAAGTGGAAAAAAAGGAGGAGGGGCATGAAGATTTCAAAGACAAAACCTACGAAGAGCTGGAAGCAGAAGCCCGCAAGGAACTCCTCAAAGTTTATGACGACTGGTACAAGCGCCTCGAAAAACGCAAACGCGAGGACCACGTCAGCATGTTCCTAAACTGCATCACCAACGTCTTCGATCCGCACTCGGAGTACTACCAGCCCATCGACAAACAAAATTTTGACATCGGCATGAGCGGCCGCCTGGAAGGTATCGGCGCCCGCCTGCAAACCGACGGCGACTATACCAAAGTGGCAGAGATCATCGTAGGTGGCCCCGCCTGGAAAGGCGGCGAGCTGGAAGCCAACGACCGCATCATGAAGGTGGCCCAGGGCGACGACCCCGAATGGACGGATATCACCGGCATGGTCATCAACGACGTGGTGCAACTCATCCGCGGTACGCCAGGCACCAAAGTCAGGCTCTACGTCAAAAAAGCCGATGGCAGCACCCAGGAGATCAGCATCATCAGGGATGTGGTCATTTTGGAAGAAGGCTTTGCCAAGTCGCTGATCATCGAAACGCCAGACAACGAGCGCATAGGATTCCTGTACCTGCCTAAATTTTACGCTGACTTCAACCACAAAGACGGCCGCCGCTGCGCAGCCGATGTTGCCGTTGAATTGGAAAAGCTAAAGCAGGAAAATGTGGATGGTATCATCCTCGACTTGCGCAACAACGGCGGGGGCTCACTCCGGGATGTCGTTGAAATGAGTGGATTCTTCGTTGAGGAAGGCCCCATGGTGCAGGTAAAAGCCCGTGGCCGCCGCCCGCAGGTTTTGGACGATGAAGACCCCAGCGTTCTGTACAAGGGGCCACTGATCGTCATGATCAACCAGTTCAGTGCCTCAGCTTCGGAAATTCTGGCTGCTGCCATGCAGGACTACGGCCGGGCCGTGATCGTGGGTGTCGGCCCATCCAGCTTTGGCAAAGGCACCGTTCAGCGCTTCTTCGACCTGGATGCACTGGTGCGCGGCAACCCCGAGGTGAAACCCCTGGGCGAGATCAAGCTGACCGTTCAGAAATTCTTCCGGGTGAACGGTGGTTCTACCCAATTGAAAGGAGTGATCCCCGACATTCAGCTTCCAGGCATCTGGCAATACATTCCGACGGGAGAAAAAGAAGAAGAATACCCCATGCCCTGGACGCAGATAGACCCCGTACCCTATTCACAAAATGTGTACAAACTCCACAACCTGGGCAAAGTGAAAGAACGCGCCGCCGCCCGCATCAAAGCCGATGAAGTGTTTCAGAAAGTGGAAGAGCGTGCCATGGCCGTCAAGAACCAGCGTGACCAGACCGAGTTTACCCTCAACCTGGAAGAATACCGCCAGAAAAACGATAAGTGGGAAGCCGATAACAAGGCTTACGAAAAACTTTTCGAGGTGGATGTAATCACCAATGTCCGCAACCTGCCGGCCGACACCGCCGCCATCAATGCCGATGAAAGCCGCAAGGCCCGCAACGACGAGTGGCTGAAAAACGTCCGCCGTGACAAATACCTCCTCGAAACCCTCAACATCATGCACGACCTGATCGCCCTGAAGTAGCGGTTTCTTTGAGGTTTTTGAGGTTTTTACGCCTGACAGCACTTGCGGTGCTGTCAGGCGTTTTTGTTTTTTGGAACCAAAAAAAACCTTTCAAAACCCTCCAAAAACCTCCCCAAAAACCCCAATGTGATACCCATCACGGCCATCGGCAAGGCAGGGTGCTAGTTTTGCGCCGTCTTTTCTCAGCAACAAACTTTACGGATGAAAATCAAACAATACCTGCCAGCCCTGGAGTGGCTCCCCAATTACAAAAAAGAATGGTTCAGCGGAGACCTGTCGGCCGGTCTGACGGTAGGCGTAATGCTCATTCCTCAGGGAATGGCCTATGCCATGATCGCCGGATTGCCACCGATTCACGGACTTTATGCATCCACGGTGCCTTTGGTACTTTATGCGCTGTTTGGCACATCCAGGCAACTGGCCGTGGGGCCGGTGGCCATGGTGTCCCTGCTGACGGCGGCGGGTATCGGTGCACTGAACCCCGAATCTCCGGAAGTTTATCTGATGCTGGCGGTTACGCTGGCCTTTATGGTGGGTTTGTTCCAGTTTCTGATGGGAGTTTTCCGGCTGGGTTTTCTGGTCAATTTTCTATCGCACCCTGTTATCAGTGGTTTCACTTCGGCGGCAGCCATCATCATCGGACTCAGCCAGTTGAAACACATCATGGGGGTCAATCTGCCCCGAAGCCAGCATGTCCATGACATTCTCATTGCAGCAGCGGGTGAAATCAGCAACACCCACCTGATCACTTTGGGCATTGGTATTTTGTCCATCCTCATCATCAAGTTTGCGAAGAAAATACACAAGGCCATACCCGGAGCGCTGATAGCTGTCATCGTCGGAATTCTGTTGGTGTGGGGGCTTGGACTTGACCAGCAAGGTGTAAAAATACTCGGTGAAGTGCCGCAGGGTTTGCCCGGCCTCTCAATGCCTTCCTTCGACCTGGAAACCTGGCAAACACTGCTCACAGCGGTGCTTACGATTTCACTGGTTGGCTTCATGGAGAGCTATGCCGTGGCCAAGGCCATCCAAAATAAACACAAAAACTACCAGGTGGATGCCAACCAGGAACTGATCGGACTTGGTGTAGCCAACTTTGGTGCAGCCTTTTTTCAGGGCTATCCGGTGACGGGAGGGTTCAGCCGTACCGCAGTGAACGACCAGGCCGGCGCCAAAACGGGGCTGGCCAGCATCATCAGTGCCGTCACCATCGCCTTGACCCTGCTCTTTCTGACGCCACTGTTTTTCTACCTCCCCAAAGCCGTGCTGGCAGCGGTGATACTCGTGGCCGTTTCCGGTCTGATAGATTACAAAGAGGCCATCGAACTTTGGAAAAAAGACCGGGCAGATTTCTGGATGCTCTTTGCCACTTTCCTGGTGACGCTGACGCTGGGTATCGAAACCGGTATCGGCGTGGGTGTGGTACTGTCGCTGGCACTGGTGATATACCGTTCCACCCGCCCGCATGTGGCAGTGCTGGGCCGTGTTCCGCAATCTGATTTTTACCGCAACATCGACCGCTTCGACAACCTGGAACAGCGGCCCGATGTGCTGGTGGTGCGCTTTGACGGTCCATTGTATTTTGCCAACCTCAACTATTTCAAAGACAGGACGGAACAGTTGATCAGTAAAAAGGGCAAGGACTTGCGCCTGGTGGTTCTCAATGCCGACAGCATTTCTTACCTCGACAGCAGCGCCGTGCATACTTTGGCCGAATGGATCAAAGACCTGCGCAACCGTGGCCTGCGCATCCACTTTACCAGTGTTATAGGCCCGGTGCGGGATACCATGCGCAAATGGGGCCTGATGGAACTGATCGGTGAAGAGAACTTTTTCATGAGCAACCAGCGGGCCATCGACGCTTTTGACCAACTTCAGAAGGAGGGCAAGTTTCAAAAGAAGTTTCCGGAGTTTGCCACACAATCCTCCTCGAAATAGCTTCCCGTATTACGAAGCCCATAAAAAAAGAGCCAACCGAGATGGTTGGCTCTTTTTTTTGGCCGGGCTTTCAAATTGGCTCAGGCCACATTCACATTCGGCTGGCCAAGTTGCTTCAGCATTTTGAAGTGTGAAACGATGGCTTTGCGAGTGGTTGGATATTCATTGTAAGGCAAGCCGAACTCTTTTGCCGTTTGCTTCACAATGGCCGAGATTTTCGGGTAATGTACATGGCTGATGTTCGGGAAGATGTGGTGCTCGATCTGGTAATTCAAGCCGCCTACAAACCACGAAACCAGTTTGTTTTTAGGAGCAAAATTGGCCGTGGTGAACAACTGGTGGATGGCCCAGGTATTCTCCATGTTGCCTTTGTCGTCGGGCAGCGGCATTTCCGTATCTTCAACAATGTGTGCCAACTGAAATACAATGCTGAGAATCAAGCCTGCCGTGTAGTGCATCACGAAGAAACCGATCAGCACCTTCCACCAGGCAATGTCCAAAACGAGGATGGGCAACACAATCCAGACCGTGATGTACAACACTTTGGTAACGGAAAGAATGATCCACTCTTTGGTAGGGTTCACCGGCTTTCCGGTGGAGAAGCCACGGCTCAGGTAGTCTTTCAGTTGCCGAATGTCTTTGCGGAGTGCCCAGTTGAAGGTGAGCAGACCATAGAGCACAACGGCAAAGTAGTGCTGGTAGCGGTGGAAAGGCTTCCAGGGGTCGTGTTTGCAGAGGCGCAGCACGCCGTCGGCGTTGAGATCTTCATCGTGATGGGCAACGTTGGTGTAAGTATGGTGCAAAATGTTGTGCTGCACCTTCCAGTTGAAAACATTGCCGGAGAGGATGTAGATGGAACTGCCCATTAGGTTGTTCACCCATTTGCTGCGGGAGTAGGAACCGTGGTTGCCATCGTGCATTACACACATTCCGACGAAAGCCATGCCGGCTCCCATCACGATGGTCAGGCCCAACATGACCCATTGGTTGAAGTTATTGGATAGAATGAGGAAGTAAGGGGTGAGGAAAATGCCAAATACCACCACTGATTTGAGGTAGAGTTTCCAGTTGCCATACTTTGAAATGTTGTTTTCCTGAAAGTAGGCATTCACCCTGCTGTTAAGTGTGCGGAAAAAATCCATCTGGTCGGTTCTCGGGAACCGGACATTGGTCTGACTCATAAAATAAGACTGGTCTAAGTGCAAAAATCCGCTTTGAAGTTGGGGTGAGTTTCAGGGGAACCAAACTGGTCTCAAAGCAGCTTTTTGGCGGGTTTACTAAAAAAAAACTTACAGGCCCAACTGATTGAGCCGGGCGCAAAGATAATCACCAGGCCATTGAATTCTGTTGGTGGGGCGTTAAAGTCTGCCAAAACCTGACATTTGTAGACGAGTTTCTGGTGTCGTGCATTTTTTCAGTTTTTTGTTCCGCAAAACCAATACGGATGAATCGGAAGCACATCAACATCTTTATCGAAGGAAAAGTGCAGGGAGTGTGGTTTCGTGCAAGCACCCGCCGCAAAGCTCTGGAACTGGGTATTAAAGGCCTGGTTAAGAACCTGCCCGATGGCCGGGTTTACGTTGAGGCCGAGGGGACAGATGAGCAATTGAATTCGTTTACATCCTGGTGCAAACAAGGCCCCGAATTGGCCCGGGTGGACAGAATAGAAATTTCCGAAGGGCCGCTGAAAAACTTCCACGACTTTGACATCGTTCGATAACACCACAAATCATGAAATTATACCCAACGAGAAGTAGTTTGAGAAAATCCAGGCTCTTCATTCCAGAGAAGATGGGGAGTTTGGTTGGCGTACGCCAACCAAAGCACTTCGTTTTGAGTATATCCACCTTCCTGCTCCTTCTTCTTTTTCCTTCGGCAATTTTTTCACAAAGCAAGTTTGAATTTGGGCTCAGCCTGGGTCCGACGCTGGGCTTCCCGCTATATGTCGACGACGGAACGGCACCTGACGGCGTGGTGGATGCCATCAAAGATGCAGAAACATGGGCGCCCGGCGGCAGCGTCACCCTGCTCGTCAAAATGCACCTTTCGGAAAAACTGGGTGTCAGAACCGGTTTTGGCTTGGTGGCCACCGGTCATGGAACCAAAGAAAGTGATGTCAATTTCCCAACGCCTGAGCCAGATGCACCGGAAAGCGTCAAATTCATTTACCGGAAAAACTACCTGGAACTGCCCCTACAGGTGGACTTCAAACTGGGCAAGGGAGACGCTCCCGACTTTTTTTATCTCTCCGGCGGCGCATCCCTTTGGGTAAACATTTCCAACAAGACGGTTCAGGTGGCTACCTTTGCCGACGGAAAAAAAGAAAGAACCAGCTCTGATGACACGACCAGTGATTTCAGGAAATCAAACATCCTGCTTCAACTGGGCTTTGGATACGAGCAAGAGCTTTCCAAACGAATGAGATTGGCCATCGAGCCGCAAGCTAAAATGACCTTGCTGACCTTGTGGGAAGAGCATGTTCCGCTGAACAGAAAGCTGCTCACTGTTGGGCTTTCGTTCTCTGTCTTTTTCAAATAACCTGAACAAACAAAATGAGATACCTGCTGGCTTTTGTGCTTTTGATGGGATGGGTTGGGGCCGCCAAGGCTCAGTGTGAAATCGCCCTTGACACCCTCGATGAATTTGACTCTACGAGACTCATCGCCGCCAAGCCGGTAACACTTGGTTTCCTCGTGCCCACCGGCGCCCTTGCCGAAGACCTCGAAGGTGAGATTTACACCGAAGAGGCAAAGGCCATCTTCAGCTACGCCAATGAAAAGAACATTCGCTCATTTTTCCTGACCATTGGCGTGGTGGAGCACAAGTTTCACATGATCGAGAATGACTACACGGTCTATTTGAAATTCGCCAGTGGTCCCATTGTGAAGATTTACAATGAGCCGGATGAACCGGAATTTGACCGCGACCTGGTCATGTGGAAAATGGTGCATACCTGCGTGATTCCAATTGACATCTTCCACATGATGAAGAACGACAAGGTGGAAAAGATCCGCATCGTGTACAATGATTACAAAAGCACAATCGTGCTCAGCGAGGAGCAACAGCAGGCCTTGCAGGATGCGGTGCATTGCGTGGAGAAACGGCTCAGTGCCCAACTGCCGGGGCAGGTAATAAAACCTTAATTCTATTCTATAACAGCGGATTTCGACGCTTGCAGATCACTGCAATACCGGGCCGCCAATATCATTTCTTATGAACAAGTTGATTGCGATGTTTTTTTGCCTGGCACTGGCCGGGGTAAGCTGCCAGCAAGCCGATCCCTATGAAGCTTATGCCAAAGATTTTTGCAACTGTGTCCAGCCCTTTGCCAACCTGCAGGAACGAATCATGGCCATGGACGAGAACACCACCGAAGAGGAAATGGGGCAACTTTTTGCCGACGGACAGAAAGCTGACGCCAATGTGCAAAGCTGCCTGATGGGCCTGCAGGAAAAATACCCCGACCTGGACATGGAGAAAGAAGAGGAACTCATGAATGCCCTTCGCAATACCTGTCCCGACATCGTCAGACTGATGGAGCAAAGTGCCAACCCTGACGTGGAAATGCCTGATGATCTTCCGATGGAAGCCGAATGAGTTAAAGGCACCTATCAAAAAAGCCGGTAGTTTTCGCTACCGGCTTTTTCTTTTTACGCTGTTGATCAGTTCAACCTGATCTCATCTTCGTTCTCGTTGAAGAATTTATACCTCGTAAGCGGATAACTGTTGTCTGGTCTGATGCGGATCCATTTGTAAAACTGCCGGAACCATTTCATCTGGATGCTCGGGAAACCTTTTTTGAGGTAAGCCTCGATGAACGGATGCACTTTCAGGGAAACCTTTCCTTTCGGGTTGGATTGGATGATGAACTTCAGATCCCGTTCTATTTCGTCGGTAATGAGGATCGTGGCGTTCACCTTGCCGGTTCCCTGGCAGGTGGGGCACACTTCGGCGGTATTGATCCGCACCTCCGGCCGCACCCGCTGGCGGGTGATCTGCATGAGGCCGAATTTACTGAGCGGCAAAATGGTGTGCTGAGCCCGGTCTTTTTTCATGAACTGGCGCATGGCCCTGTAGAGCATTTTTTTGTGCTCATTGTTGCGCATGTCGATGAAATCGATGATGATGAGCCCCCCAATGTCGCGCAGGCGCAATTGCCGGGCTATTTCCTCAGCTGCTTCCATGTTCACATTCAGAACGGCCTCTTCCTGGTTCTGGCTGCTCATCTTGTGGCCGCTGTTCACATCCACCACGTGCATGGCCTCGGTGCTCTCGATGACGATGTAAGCACCGCTGCCCATGGTGGCCGTTTTACCGAAGGAAGACTTGATCTGCTTGGAGATGCCGTAGGCATCGAAGATGGGTCTTCCCTTGGAGTAGTAGTTTACGATGTTGACTTTGTCAGGGGCAATGTTACCCAGGTAGTTGCGGATGTTCTGGTACAACTGCTGGTCATTGACCACGATCCTGTTGAACGAATCGTTGAGGATGTCCCTGAGGATGGAGGAGGTCTTGTCCAGCTCGCTGAGCAATTTCACCGGAGGCCGGGCACCTTTCAACTGCCTGAAGATGTCTTCCCACTTGCTCATCATGAGGGAAAGCTCTTCATGCAGGTCCTGGACTTTCTTGCCCTCGGCAGCCGTTCTGACGATAACACCAAAATTTTTGGGCCTGATGCTTTCGATGAGGTGCTTCAGCCGCTTGCGCTCTTCCGCACTCGCAATTTTCTTCGAAACAGCAACCACATCCGTAAACGGGGTCAGCACCAGGTAGCGGCCGGGGATGGTGATTTCACAGCTCAGCCTGGGCCCCTTCGTGGAAATGGGCTCTTTGAGAATCTGCACCAGTATAAGCTGGCGGCGGTTCAACACCTGGTCAATCTTGCCGGTTTTGACGATTTCAGGTTCCAGCTTGAAATTGTCCAGCAAATGGGTATTCAGGCTGCCGGAAACAGACTGACTGGTGTATTTGAGCAGCGAACGGAGTTTTGGCCCCAGGTCGGTGTAATGGAGGAAGGCCTCCTTTTTGTGGCCAATGTCAACGAAGGCAGCGTTGAGTCCGGGCATGAGTTTGATGACCCTGCCCAGAAAGATGTCGCCGACGGTAAAATTGCTGTTCGTTTTCTGGTTGTGCAGTTCGACGAGCTTGCCATCCTCGAGGAGGGCTATCTCCACGTCGGTCGGCTTTGAGTTAATTATTAATTCCTTTTCCACATGATTGTTTTTTTACCCGTGTACAAACAGGTAAGGCCCGAAACAGGCCGTTAAAAAAGGCAGGAAGGCGTTGTAAGGTCCGGAGCCCCTGATGCCATTAAGGGATGGCATTTCAGGCAACAATCATTGCGGATAACGGAGAGGCAGTCGCGGTTTGTTTTTGCGGGTTGTTGTGTTCAATTGTTTGCAGGATGGGCTTTGCTATCCTTGGCAATGGTCACAAACCTGCTTCCACCGGGAACTGGAGATTGTTTTCGCTAATTTTTGTCTTCTCTTGACCGGGGCTTCTCTCGCCCGGTAGTTTGGCTGTTTAATGGCCAATTGGTTTAGAAATCCAGAACTTACAGGGTACATGTTAAGGCCGTTCTGGTTTCGGGGTGGGCTCCGTCAAAACGATTGGAGGTGCCATACCTGCCACAAGCCAAAATTCAAAGAAAAAGTGCTGGCAACCCGCCTAAAGGACAGGATTGCCAGCAGCTTAAGGCCATTCAGACCTTAGCGGTTCTTCTTCTTGTGGCGATTCTTACGCAGTCTCTTTTTGCGTTTGTGCGTTGCAATTTTGTGACGCTTACGCTTTCTTCCACACGGCATAATAGTATCTCTTTAGTTGTTAAGAATTGAAGGTTAAATCAAAATGCGGCATCGGGTTCTCATACCTTTTTGCCAGCTATTGCGATGAAAGTTGATCACACTTTTGAGCAAAACGGCTTGCTGCTTCAGCATTGCCGAGTGCCGAATAGGCCTGTGCCAAAAGGCAGTTGGCATTCATGTTTTCAGGTTCGGCGCTGACGGCTGCCTCGAGCCTTTCCACTGCCTTGTCGTATTGCCCGGTCTTGATGGCCAGCCTGCCCAACTGGGTGAGGATCATGGCATTGCCCGGGTACTTTTTGTTGAGATCCACCAACATCAGAATGCCCTTCATCGGGTTGTCTTTGGGTGGGTTCTCGGTATAAACCAGGGCCAGGTTGACACGGTGCTGCAAATTCTCGGGGTTGAGCGAGGTGGCTTTTTCAAGGGATTCAATTGCTTTGGCGGTGCAATAATCTCTTACCTTTTCTTCCTGCTCTTTCCGGATACAAATCGAGAAAGTGGTTCCGGCTATTGACCAGGCATCCTCTGTGTTCTCGATTTCAGCGACGAGTTCAGCATAATGACCTGCAATGGCGGGCTTGCCATAATCGAACCACTTCGCAGAGAGGTCTTTGTAAATAGCTGCCTTGTCAGCATCATCATTTGCTGCCTCCAGTTCGTGCTCAATGGCAGCCAGGGCTGAAATCTTGTCACCGCTCAGTTGCCCCCTGGCTTGCGCTATCAGTGCCTGGGCATCCGTACTGGTGGCCTGAAGTGCCCGTTGCTTTTCAACGAACTTTTGACTTTCAGGCTTTATGTCAAAACCAAAGTACAGCAACGCAAATAGTCCGACAGCCAAAAAAAGTACGATGCGTTGTGCGTTGGTCATGAGTGTTTAGTTATACCTGCTAGGCAGGAAATCATTTGCCGTCATCTTCCGGGAGAGCATTCACATTGTCTTTCACCATTTCCATGAAAATCTTGGCCGGTTTGAAAGCAGGGATGTAGTGTTCCGGAATTTCGATGGAAACGTTTTGCTTGATGTGGCGGCCGACTTTCTTCTTCCGCTTTTTCACTATGAAACTTCCGAATCCACGGATGTAAACATTCTCACCTTCGGCAAGAGAATCTTTCACCTGAAGGAAAAATTCTTCCAATGTGACCAGTACATCCACTTTAGGAACACCGGTCTTTTCAGAAATGGCTGCTACGAGATCAGCTTTTCTCATCTTATATAGTTGGTTTAGAATGACTTATGGTTAAAAAAATGAGCTCTCCAAAAAGGAGCAGCAAATTTCGCATTTTTTTCTTTTCCCGAAAATTAATCCCGCGATTTTGTCTAAGTATCAGGCATTTACATAATTCGGGGCTCTAAAAGTCAGGCTGAAGGCCACTCAGGTGGTATATATCGGCTGCTTCACTAACTTTGCCCTCCTTTAACAGGCCTGGGCTGAGGAAGCATCCAAACCGCTCGCAGCCTGTATCAACACTCACTTGCTTTCAAACAGAAACAACCACCACAGTATGCTCCTTTCCATGACCGGGTATGGCCGGGCCTCCAGCACTTACGAGAAGAAAACAATATCGGTGGAAGTCCGCTCGCTAAACAGCAAATACACCGACATCCGGCTGAAAGTTCCTTCCAATTTCAGAGAGCGGGAGCACCAACTCCGCAAGCTCCTCACCAACAAAGCGGAACGGGGTAAAATCGAAATGACCATCGAGGTGAAATCCATGACTGGTGACGATGGATACGGCCTCAATATGCCTTTGTTCAAAAAGTATTTCAGCGAACTGTCGGCGCTGGCAGATGAACTGGGCACCTCCAAAGAAGGCCTCATGCAGGGCATCCTGCGCATCCCAAATGTGGTGATGGCCGAAGACAGCGACATTGACGAAGAAGAATGGAAAGCCATCCTGAACACCGTCAATGAAGCCCTCGAAAAATTTCACTCCTTCCGGCTGGCCGAAGGCGCAGCCATGGAAGAGGACCTGCGCCTCAGGGTGAACAACATCCTCCAGGCGTTGGAACAGGTCAACCCATTTGAAAAGGAGCGTATCGTCCTGCTGCAGAACAGGTTGCGGCAAAACCTGCAGGAGTTTTTCGGAAAAGAAAACGTGGATGAAAACCGCTTCGAACAGGAGGTCATCTTCTACCTCGAAAAGATTGACATTACCGAAGAAAAAGTGCGCCTTGCACAGCATTGCCAGTACTTCCTGGAACAGCTCGACAACAAGAAAACCACCAAAGGCCGCACCCTCAGCTTCATCAGCCAGGAAATGGGCCGGGAAATCAACACCCTGGGTGCCAAGGCCTACTCTGCCGACATCCAGCGGCTGGTGGTTGGTATGAAAGACGACCTCGAGAAGATCAAAGAACAGATCGCCAACTCCGTTTAATCCTCAAAGACACTTACTGTGAAGCTCATCATTGTGACTGCTCCTTCCGGTTCCGGAAAAACCACCATCGTCAAACACCTGCTGTCAACTTTCGACAACCTGGCTTTTTCCGTTTCGGCCACTACCCGCCCGCCGCGCAAAGGGGAAGTGCATGGGAAGGATTACTACTTCATGTCGCCGGAAGAATTCCGGGAGCACGTCAAAAATGGTGATTTTCTGGAATGGGAAGAAGTTTACGAAAACCAGTATTACGGAACATTGCGCAGCGAAGTGGAAAGGCTGTGGAAAGAAGGCAAGCACGTCATTTTTGACATCGACGTGCAGGGTGCCCTGAACCTCAAAGAAGCGTTTCCGGACAAAACACTCACCATCTTCGTAAAACCGCCTTCCACCAAGGTGCTGAGCGAACGCCTGCGCCGCAGAAAATCCGAATCAGAAGAAAGTTTGAAAAAACGCATCGCCAAAGCAGAATTTGAGCTCTCTTTCGCAAACAATTTCGACGTTGTCATCGTAAATGACAAACTGGAAGAAGCCTTTCAAAAAGCTGATGCGGTGGTGGGGAAATACATCGGAGAAACCGAAAAGAACTGATCTTTCACCGACTTTCTCAATTTCCGGTCAGCAAACTGAGGGGCTTTGCAAGTTTTTCACCATTTTCGTTCTGCAAACCAGTTACCCTGAATCACCTCAACCGGAATTCATCATGGAAACCCTTATTACCAACGGTATCAAAATCAGTGTTCAACCCTACTATGTGGCTGAAGAATCTGCTCCCATCCAGCAGAAATACATCCACGCCTACCGCATTGTCATCGAGAACAAAAGCCACAATACCGTGCAATTGCTCGACAGGCATTGGATCATCATCGAATCCAACGGTTTACAGAAGGAGGTGAAAGGCCAGGGCGTCGTTGGTGAACAGCCCATCCTCAATCCCGGAGAAAAGTTTGAATACAGTTCCTGGTGCCCGCTGGTGACGGACTTCGGAAAAATGTATGGCTCCTATACCATGCTCCGTGTGGACGATGGTTCCACCTTTGAAGTACAAGTTCCGGAATTCCTGCTGCACCCGCCTTTCAAGATGAACTGAGGGGTAAAGAGTGGTTGAGAGAGGTTCAGAGGAGTTGAGAGGGGTTGAGAGGGGTTTGGGGAATACGTTACTGATTTTTTCAAAGGGAATTATTTCTCTTCTTCAGAAAAAAAGGGCCAGAAACATGCATGGTTTCCGGCCCTTTTTTTCGGTATCCCCTACCCGATTATTTCACGAGGTGGTAGGTGTATTGAACACGCTCAAAAATGGGTGCTCCGATTTCCGGGTCAATGTTTTTGAGGTAAATATCCACGTCAACGGTTTCATCCTCGTCTTTCTTGCCGCTGTCGAAGGTGACTTTGATCTTTCCGCTTTCACCCGGTTTCACCTCAGAAGTTGAATAGTCCAGTGTTGTGCAATCGCAACTGGTGGCGATGTCGATGGCCAGGGGCACCTCACCCAGGTTGGTAAAGGTGAACACGTGGGTTTTCACCTCGCCCTTTTTCACCGTCCCAAAGTCATGCACCCTTTCCTCAAAGTGCATGATGGGCAAGCCACTCAGGTCTTTTTTGCCATACAGAGAGGAGAGCTGGTGAATGGGCGGGCGCTGCTGCCTGGACAGCTCGATATCGATGGGGGCTTCTTTCACACTGTTGCCACCCGGCTTTTCATTGTTCTCCTTTTTGCCACCAGGCTTCACCTCTTCCTTGATTTTTTCATCCACCTTGCGGTTTCCGATCTGGATCAGTCTTTCCTCCTCGATGGTGATGCTGGTGGGTCCATCGATGATCTTGAACTCCGTGCGGCGATTCACCTGGTGTGCCGCCTCAAATTTGGCGGTGTCGGGCAGCAGGCTGTTGATGTATTCTTCGGTAAGGGTATCACCTACATTGAGGAATGGGAAACGCTCTTTCACGCGTTCGTCCACCACTTTCGGCTGGCTCTCGCCATAACCTTTAGCCTGTATGCGGCGGCGCTCCACACCCCTGGCCACCAGCCAGCGGCGGGCGCTTTCAGCACGGCGTTGCGACAGGTTGCGGTTGTAGGCTTCCGTACCACGGGAATCGGTGTGGGAAGAAAGCTCGATCACCATGTCCGGGTACTCGTTCATCAGTTCCAGAATGACTTGCAGGTCCCGCTCGGCATCGGGCAGGATTTTGTCGTCGTCAAAATCGTAATAAATGTTCTGAAGCACGAAGGGCTCCTCCCGGCGGATGGTAATGGTTTTCTTGCCGGGCTTCAGCTCCAGCACTTCTTCGTAAACCTTGGAGTCCAGCAGGCCGATGGTATTGAAAGTAACGGTGTCCTTTTCGTAGTTGTCGGCCGAGCCGACGAGCATATAGGCCTTGTCAAGTTCCAGCGGCCAGTCGAAGCCATTGCCGGCTTTGTTTGTTTTGGAATCAACCAGCACCATTTCACCGTCCTTTGATTCATACAGTTCCACGGTGCCGCCAACCAGCGGTTCTTTGGTGTCCAGGTCGAGTATCTTGGCCACCAGGGCAGCTTCGATTTTCTTGAGGCTGATGTTGTAAATGTCGTTGCAACAGGTTTTGCCTTTCAGCGAGCGGGCACCTTCAGCGGGCCTGTTGGAAGCCAAAACGCCGGTATAACCCTCTTTGTCGAGCATGAAATAAAGGTCATCGACGCTGGAGTTGTAACCTTTGCCCATGTTTACAGGCTTGCTCCAGCGGGTTCCGTCCCAGGTGCTCATAAAGATGTCGTAGCCACCGATGCCCGGGTGGCCGGTAGAGCTGAAGTATAGGATGCCCTCACGGTAAAAAGGTGTTTCCTCGTCGCCGACGGTATTGATCTGGGGACCCAGGTTGACGGGGTCGCCATACTGGCCGCCTCCTTTGTAGGTGGCATAATAGATGTCGTAACCACCGTAACCGCCGTCCATGTCAGAAACGAAGAAGAGCACTTCTTTTCCGAAGAGTTCACCGACGGCCGGAGACTTGGCGATGTAATCGCCATTTACACTTTCCAGCTCTTTGGCAGCCGACCAGCCGCTGCCGGTTTTCTCGCTTACATAGATCTTGCTCTCCACCAGTACGTTGCCCTCGATGGTCTCCCGGTTGAAGAACATGCGTTTGCCGTCAGGCGAGAGTTTCACATTCACGTTGAAGAAGCCGGGTCGGTTGACCTTGTCGTCAAGGGCTTCACCCTTTGCCCAGCCTTTTTCCGTTCTTGCTGATTTGTAAATCTTTGCGTGGTAATCTTCGGAATCCTCGTCCAGTTCGATGACTTCATCAGAATTCAGGCTCGAATAATACAACTCGCTGTTATCGGGACTGAGGTAAGGTGAGTATTCCGAAATTTTTGTGTTCACATTTTTGCCGGCATTGCTGACGGTCAGGTTTTCAACCGGCTGTGCCACCCTGGCAAATTCACAGCCCACCTTTTCCTGTTCGGCCAGTTCTTTTTTCACCGGGTCGGTAGTGGTTCGGATGAACTTGTCAAACTCTTCGATGGCTTCGTCGTATTGCTCTTCCATCTTCAGCGAGCGGGCGTATTCGAAGCGCTTTTCCTGCCACTCCTCGGCCTTTTTGTTGCGGCGGCTGGGGCGCAGGGCACGGCTGTACCAGCGGCTGGCATCGCGGTAATCACGGAGCATGTAATTGAGGTCCGCAAGGATGATGGCCAGCTCTGGGTCACGGCTTTCTTCGTAAGCTTTCTCGTACCACTCCAGGGCACGGTAGTAGTCTTTCTTTTCCATTTGTTCCTCCGCCGTCTGTATCATGCTGGCGTAGGTAGGGCGGTTGAGGGGTTGGGCAGTCAGTGTGAGACCATAAACACCAAGTGCCAGTATCAAAAGGAGCTTTTTCATATTTTCAATTCGTTGATGCATTGATTCAAAACTATTCAAATGCATTAAATGGATATGCAATGAAAATGGTTTAGAGGTGCGGGCAAAGAATGGCCGGCTTCACATCCGGTTTCTTGTAGATCTTGCCGATGTAGTAAACGGCGATTTCAAAACCACCTTTGTAATTGTTGGCCTCGTTAAGTGCTGACAGGGTCACGTCATAAGCCAGCGCTGCTTTCAGATCGCCGTAATCGATGCCGAGCAACACCTGACCGGCGTCGTTGCTGCGGTAGCCAAGGCCAAAATTGAGCTTGATCCGCTTTTCCGGTTTGATGTGGTAACCCGCCCAACCGTGCACCTGAAACTGGCTGGCCGGACTGATATTGGTGTAGTAAACCTCCGGCGTAATGGACCACTTTTCATTGATCGGCGTGGTCAGTTGCCCGTGGGCGGTCAAACGCATGGGCAAATCCGGAGTGGCTGATTTGAAATTGTAGTCGGGCGTGGTAAGGTGCCTGACGGAGAAACCGAAATTGTAGCTGGTTCCCTTGTTTTCTTTCGAGGTGAAAAGAACGCCGGTATTGATGTCGGAGTAATTTTTCTGAGGATCGTCGTTGGGGCTTCCACTTCCACCCGTTCCAGTGAGAAACGGATCGTTGGTAGCAGCGTTACCCATACCCTGCTGTACCTGCTCCAGGTAGTCCGCAAAGACGAGGTTTTCCGGGTTTTTCAGCTTGCGCTGCACCTGTCCCCACTGTACGCCAATGGTGATGATTTTCTGGCTTTTCTTGTCCAGTGCCAGGTGGAGCGCTCCCGACAGCTGGAATGAGGAGGTCTGCAATTTGCCGTCACCGGCTGCATCCTGAAACATCAATCCGCCCACACCCAGCCAGTGGCGCTTGCCCAGCATCACCACCGGCGCATCGATGAAGATGGTGGGGGTGCTGTAGGCGTTGGTCACCACGCTGCGGGCCTGGTCGCGGTACACGCCACCAATCCGGTACGTGCCTTCATAAGCCCCGGAAAAAGCGGGGTTCATGTGCAGGGGATTCATGTAGAAAAGCGAGTTGTGGAGGTCCTGGCTTTTGAGGCTGGCCGCCATGGCCATAAAAGCAAGTGAGAACAACAGTGTCTTGGTCAATTTCATATTGCTTTCTGGTTGTGATGTCATCCGGGAGTGGGAGGCCACTAAAGATTCTTTCCAATGAATTTATTATCGAAAGCCCGAAGATATGAGTTTTAGTTTAAGTGGTAACGCCACCAGTTGGCTTTGAGCTGCTTTTGCAAGTTGGCCGCCATGGTCGGTTTGCCATCTGACATTGCGACGAAAAACTTCAACCTGCACAGCAAGCCCAAAGTGATACGCAAACCTGAAGCTCGATGTTTCTGTCAGCCGGAATGGTTCACTGCCTGATTGACTGTCCGGGCAATCAAATCGGCGGGCTGCAGGTTCATGCATTTGAAATGTCCCTTCGGGCATTTGCTGAAGCCGATTTTGGAACAAGGTCTGCACGGCAAGCCCTCTACTTCAAAAATTGTGCTTCGGTTGATGTTTTTTCCAAAATAGGGAAACATTCCGAAGGCCGGCACTGTATTTCCCCACACCGAAATGACCTCTTTTTGCAGCGCAGCGGCCAGGTGCATCATGCCCGTATCGGGGGCCAGCACCACCCTTGCCCCCTGAATGACCATGGCCGATTGGGTCAGGCTCAGCCTGCCGCAAAGGCTTTTCACTCGCCCTCCGGGCAAGGCCGAGGCCAGCGCTTCGCCTTCCTTTTTCTCCGAAGGGCCTCCAATGAGCAGCACATCCCCTTCCGTCCTTTCCAGTATTTCCAACATTTTGCCGAAGGGAAGCCTTTTGGTTTGGTGCGCAGCACCGATGGCAAAAGCGACGTAGCGCTCCGGCAATGTCAGTGGCAGGTCAGGCAATTCCTTCGGGAAATAGAAATCCAGCCCCAGCCCGTCATCTTTCACGCCCAGCGGAGCAACGGCTTCCAGGTAGCGCTGCACGATGCTTATCCTCGGCAGGCGGTCCCATTTGAAATTCACCAGGAGCCATTTCCGGAAATTGAGCTTGTTCAGCCGGTAAGCTCGCTTGCGCAATGCAGTGGTCACCCGGAAGCTGCGGAGGTTTTTGTGCAGATCCACCACGGCATCGTAGCCTTCGCTGCGCAATTCAGACAGCAGTTGAGCATCCAGCTTTTCGATGGCGCGCACCTTTTGCACATGGGGATTGTGCTGTACCAGCTCGGCAAAAGGCGCTTTGGTCAGGTAATGCACCTCCGCTCCCAACTGCCGGTGCAGGCAACGCAGCACCGGCGTGGTCAGCAGGATGTCGCCGATGGACGAAAAGCGGATGACGAGGATTTTTTTCATCAGAAGCGGCACTACTCTTCATCTCCGCCGCCAATCATGACACGGCCACCCAACCGGGCACCGAAGTCCTTGCTGTCGCCGGCATTCAGCGCAGCAAAGATGTTGTCGGTAACGGCGAAGAGCTGTACAGGCCCGAAAGTCAATGCCACATTGATGCCGAGATTGTCAAAGCGGTCGTTGCCGAGGGCATAGGAGGCGCCGGCGGTCAGGAAAGGCAGCAGCTCGGCCGTGCCGCCGATGGCCACCCGGGTGTCCTTTTCGTTCCGGAATTTTTCGGAAAAGAAAAGCGCACCAACACTGACTTTTTCCGTCAGGTGGTACATGGCGCTGAGGTACACCCGGCTGGGCAATTTGGTTTCAAAACTGTTGTGGGTTTCGGTCACTTCGTAAAGGTTCTTCAAGGTGTCAAGCGCCGCATCGAAGCCCGGTACATCGTCGCCGGTGAGCGCATCGCTGAAGTCCAGGCCGCTGTAGGTCACGGTTTGGGTGGCAGCGTAGTTGGTCACGTCCTTGTCCCAGGTAATTTTTCCAATGTCGAGGATGCTGGCGGCCAGTTCCAGTTGCTCCAGTTTCAGCCGGGCCCCGATGTCGAAAGCCACCCCGCTATTGGAAGAAAAAAACTTGTCGAAAGTCAGTTGACCGAAGTTGAAATCCGTCTGCAAGTCGGTGAAGCCATTGTAGTTGACAGCCCCGGCGCTGTTGAGGATGTAATCGCCGGCCAGGGTGATCTGGTACACATCGGAATCGGTGAAAAAAGAGGCGCTGTGGTGATTTTCGTCGGTAACGGCGCTGTTGATGCCGCTCAGAAATTTCAGCCGGCCACCCAGGGTAAGGGGGCCGAACTCATAGGCTGCCCCCGCCGCCAGTTCGTGGTAGCCGAAAAATTCCAGCTCATTGCCCAACTCCACCGTCTGGCCAATGAACTGGGCATTGCCCTGCCAAACGATCTGTGGCAGCTCTTTCGGGTATTTGAAATATGCCTGGTAGCGCACGGCGTGCGCAAGGCTGAGGTGCAGCTTGCCCAGCTTCAAGGCCACGGCCACGGTGTTCAGTTCCAGGTCGTCACGCAAGTGGTTTTGCGGGTTGAGCTTGTCCACGAATTTGTCCACATCGATTACGGTCTGCCCGTTTTCGGTGCTGACGATCTGGTTGTAGGTAGGCCCGTCAAAGCTGAGGTTGTTGCGCAGACCCAGCACACTGATGGACAGCGTTTGGGGCTGAACGATGGCCGGATTGGTCAGGCCGGAATGCCAGACATTGCGCATGAAGTGCAGGCCCAGCTCATGCTGCCCGAACATTGGCGCAGCCGAAAGAAAAAACAGCGCAAAAACCGTGAGCGCATTGCGCAGCGAAGAAGATCGTGTAAATGTGATGTTCATTTGAGATTGTTTATCCGCCTTTGGCGGGTTTAGGCCCTATGGGCGTTTAGGCACCTGCGGTGCGTTTAATCGCTCCTGGCAAATTGCAGGGTTATTTGATGCTCCGTTCGTCCTATTGTCAGTTCCTCCCCCGAAAAGCCGATCCCGATCCCGAAGGCTTTCGGGATTCGGTATATCGGCTTCGGGGCTCACTCCTTCAGCTTCATCCCCATCCGGATTTCAGCGCCCTGGCCGGCAATGGCCTTTACGGTTTGTGTGCCGTTGCCGGTGGTGGAGAAAGCGCCCGAAAGTGCAACTTTACTGGTTGCCCGGAGCTTATCAAAACGCTGCTGATTGAAAGTGATGAAATGGGTGGCCTGGGTGGTCTGGGTGGCGATGCCACTGGCATCAACCGGGGCAGCCTCCACCACGGCTTTTGGCCCTTCGGCAAACAGCGAATCGAGCACCTGTCCCTGTGCATCGAGGAACCAGGCCTGAGCGATGATCTCCAGGGGCATTCCGTTGTCGGCTACCATTTTGAATTCGGCTTCTGTCACCTCGTCGTAACTGCTGAAGTCCACCGAAAAAGTATCCCGCATGGTAAAACCAGAGGCTTGTCCACGCAGGGGCAGGTCCACTTCCACCTGGATGTTGTAATAGCTGCTGTCGGTGATGAAGCCCCGCTCCGTGCTGTTGTTGTCGGGATTCATCAGGGCATCCACGTCGTACTCGAGGGCCACGGGTTTGGAGCCCAGCACATCCTCGATATTGGAGTTGTTTTCGTCAAAAGCAAAGGTCATTTCCTTGACCTGGCCCACTTCATTCAGTGAAGGATACACGAAATCGATGCCCGTATCTGTGATGAAAGTGCTCTCCAGCGGCAGCCGCTGGTCATCGGCGGTGATGATGTCGAAGACCTTTATGTCGGAGCGGGTGGGTACTCCGAAAGAGTTCTGTACGTGGATGAAGATGTCGGGGTTTTCGAAGAAGACCTCCCCCTGAATCCAGTTTTCGAAGAAATCGATGAAGATGGTATCGGCCCGGCCGTTGTGCGTGAAATTGCCCAGCACGCCCTCGATGTAAGAGAAGTACACGTCCTCGCTGATCAGAAAGACCTGCGGCAATTCGATTCTGTCGCCGGCATCGGTATAGGCTTCGTAGCGGATAAGCACGGTGTCGTTTTGCGGAAGCAACTCATAACCGCTCATGTCCAGAAAACCCTGTGAGGCATAATAACCCTGCACCGGCGGCGGCGAGCTGAATGACTCCTCGAGGGTGGCCACCTGCCCGTCTTTTTGGGCGTGCAGGATGGAAAGCTTGAAGTCAATGGTGCCCACGTAATCCGATTTGACGCCGAAACGCACCGTGCCCGTTTTGTAAATGGCCTTGTCCACTTTCAATTGCTGAGGCGAAGAAAAAGGCAGGGCAAAAAGGGTATCCGTGAGAGTGATGGCCGGCGGAATGCTGTCGCTGGCAGCCTGCAGGAATTCGTTGGCGGTTTGCGTCAGCACATCACCCTTGTAACGAAGATGGACGACGCCCTCACCGTCGATTTCTATGAAGGTGTTCTCGTCAAAACCCTCGATGAGGTCCTCGATGGTGGTGCTGGCACTGAAAAGCGGGATGGCAAATTCTGCCCCCTTGCTTTTAAGCTCGGCATTGGACAGGTCATCTATTTTCTGACAAGCCGAAAAGAGCAGCACGGCAAGTATTCCAATGCACCCAATTTGTTTCCGAAGAATCATACAGTTTTTTTTAAACGGATTAGCAAAAGTAATGCTGCATGTGTTTTGCCGAAGGCAAAAGCCATTGGAGGCAATGTCTGTGACAAACTCATGCGGATTATTGGGTGTGTCCGTAAGTGCTGGAAGGGCCGGTGCTATTTCAACGTAAAGGATTGCCCCAGGGTTGGGATGCTGATGTTCCTAAACCCTTTTTCTTCCAAAAAATTGCGGAATGCCTGCTGGCTGTCGATTTCACCGTGCACCAGAAAAAGCTCCCGGGCACTCTTTCGCTGGTTGGCAATGAAATCGGCCATTTCGTTGCGGTCGCCGTGGGCGGAGAAAGAGTCCATGACTTCCACATCGCACTTGACCGGTTTCATTTCACCGAAAAGCGACAGTTCACGGGCCCCGGCCCGCAATTTCCCTCCGGGGGTCTGTGGCGCACAGTAACCTACGATGAGCACGGTGTTTTTTGGATTCGAGATGTTGTTGTAGAGGTGGTGTTTCACCCTGCCGGCATTGGCCATGCCGGAAGAGCTGATGATGATGCAGGGTTCCTTGCGCTTGTTCAGCCGCTTCGATTCTTCCACTTCCTTGATATAGGTCAGCCGGTTGAAACCGAAAGGATTCGGATCCTTCAGGATGTAAGAACTCAGCTCCCGGTCATAGCATTCCGGATGGGCTCCAAAGATCACCGTGGCGTTCACGGACAGCGGGCTGTCCACATACACCGGAATTTCGGGCAGGCGGCCGGCATTCTCCAACTGGTCCAGGATGTAAACGATCTCCTGCGTCCTCCCCACGCTGAAGGCCGGTATGATGAGCTTGCCCTTCTTCTCCACACAGGTGTGCTTGATGATTCGCAGGAAGTGCTCCACTTCGGCGGGACCTTCCTCGTGCTCCCGGTCTCCGTAGGTTGACTCGCAGATGAGGTAATCAACCGGATCCATGCGCACGGGGTCCCGCAAGATGGGCCGGTTGGGACGCCCGATGTCGCCGGTGAAGCCGACCTTCACCCTGGAACCGTCTGCTTTTTCTATGTGCAGGGTGACGCTGGCGCTGCCCAGGATGTGGCCTGCATCCCTGAACTCCACTTGCACCTTTGGGTGTATGTGAAACATGCGGCCATAGCCGTGGCCCTCGAAGAGGTTCATGGTGGTCTTCACATCCTCTCGGGTGTAGAGGGGCTTTTTCTTTTTGCTTTTCTCTCCTTCGGAATAACGGTGGCGCCTTTTGTTGTGAAACTCTGCATCCCGTTCCTGAATGAAAGCACTGTCAAGCAACATGATGGCACACAGGCTTCGGGTGGCATGGGTTGCATGTATTTTGCCCTCAAAGCCGTCTTTTACCAGTTTGGGCAGTCGCCCGCTGTGATCGATGTGGGCATGGGAGAGTACCACCACATCGATCTTTTCCGGGTCGAATTTCCACTCCTCGTTGAAATCCGCCATGAAATCGTCATCGCCCTGGTAAAGCCCGCAATCCAGCAGGATGGTGAATCCGTCGTCGAGGGTCAGCAGGTGCGCCGAACCTGTTACTTCTCTGGCAGCGCCACAAAATTTCAGCTTCATAAAATTGGTGATTCGGTAAAGTTCTTTGTTCCTGAATGCCCAAAGCTATGGATGTTGAGGGTATTAACGAGGAATTGAGGAATTGAGCCCCGAAGCCGATATCCCGAATCCCGAAATCCTTCGGGATCGGGATCGGCTTTCGGGGTGGGATTGGGGCATCCGTGTAGCTGATCATTCATTGTGAAGATCCGCCCTTCGGGCGGATGACAAAAGGGGGTACTGGGGAAGGTTCGGAGTAAATGTTTGAAACCCGAGCTCTCTGCTGCCGAACCAAATCCGGCTAATCCGTCAATCCCGTGAATCCTGATCCTGACACTGCCATCCTGCTAATCCTTCAATCCTGAGAATCCTGATCCTGACATCACTCCGTTTCCAGTGCATCCGTGAAATAGATTTTCCGGTCGATGGAGAAATAGAACAGGCCATCGAGTGCTGCGAGGCCGTAGAAAGCGACGGGGTTCTGGTGGTCGCTGCCGCCTGGCCATTTGATGGGGCGGGTGGCAGACCAATCGCTGGTGGGGATGGTCCAGGCCTGACCCAGGATGTTTTGGTTGAGCAGGCTGTCGTTGGGTGTTTCCACAAACTGGAGGATGGTGTTTTGGTTGAGGCGGGTCCAGTTGAGGCCGTTGTCGGTGCTTTTGTGCAGGTCAAAGGTATTGATGCCTGTGACGTACAGGTCGCCCTGCCATTGGAAGAAGTCGATCATCCATTGCGGGAAGAGTTCGAGCAGGTCGCCATCGGGTGTGAGGCGCCAGGCGCCTTCCTGTGAGCTGATGTAAAAATTGCCATCGAGGAAGCGAATGTTGACCAGGTTGGCGAAGTCGGTGTCCAGGTCGTCGAGGGCTATTCTGTTGATCAGTTCTACGCTTTCAAACTCATCGTGGGCGGCGTTGTGCCGGATTTCGAAGAGCAGCAGCGCATAGCGTTTGGCTGGAAAGGCTTTTACCGGAAGGAGAAAAAGGGTGCCGTCATCGCTGAAAGCACCGAGCCTGCGGGCCAGGAACTCCACTTCGAGGTAGGCATCGCCGGGGGCTTTCAGGCTGTCCACCGACAGGCGGATCATCTGCATGGGGTTGCGGGTGAGGCGGAACTCCAGAAAGTGGTTGGCACCGGCATCGGCAGTGAGGCGAACGAAGGTATTGTCAGAAATGACCGGCACACCGAGGTGGCCGGAGGCAAGGCTCAGGGGCCGCTGTTCCAGCAATTTCTGGTTGGCATCGAAGCGGAAAAACTGATTCTCCGAAATGGCCATCAGCTCAAACGGGCTGGCGAAGAGGTTCAGCAAGGGGCGTTCGGACTCAAAGTTGAGTGAATCCCAGGCTGCGGAATTTTCCGAAGGGCCTGCATCATCGTCTTTGAACAAGGGTGCCTGGCAGGAAAACAGCAGCACAAACAGCACCAGTGAGAGCAGGAGTTCAGGTGTTTTCTTCATACAGATAATTATGCTCAAAAGTTTAGGACGGCGGCATGCCCTGCCGGTAACTCTGCAATTGGGAAGGAATTTTGTTTACCGAAGGAAAAAACCAAACCGAAACGGGCTGACAGGGTGAACAATCCACTTGTCTCGTCACATAAAATTGCCGTTTGGGAAACAAAAGCGCCCGTAGTTTCTACAAGGTATTTGCTATTCATTGGCATCGTTTAAATTTGCCAACTGCAAGAAAGCAGACAAACTCCCCAGGAACTACACCGTATCCTTCGGACCAACTCATCCTTATACAAACCGGTTTGAGTCCAATTGGCTTCAAATTGTGTTTTACTCAGCCAACACATTTTCAGACTTTCGTCATTCTCAGGGTCTATTGACCACCCATTAATCCCATGTAACAAAGATCAGAACTGTATCACCACACAATACCTCATTCACTTCTTATGATGCGAATAATTTTTACGCTGTTCTCGATGCTACTCCTCTCATCTGCCCTGGTAGCACAGAAACCCACTTTCAAAGGCAAATCCGTAAAGGCCAACAACAATCCTGCACTTCAGGCTCAGTTTGAAGAGTTTGGGGTGTTTGAACTGGACATTGCCGCTTTCAACTCCTTCGTTAAAAGCAAGGACCTCTCCATGGAATTCGAAATGGAGTTTGGTGACCTGAACTGGGACATCTGGCTGGTGCCCCGGGATCTGCGGGCGCCCAATTACGTCAGCCGTGTACTCACCGGCGACGGGGTCAAGGTTTTGCCGAAGGGAGAAAACATCACCTTCAAAGGCCTGCTCAATGGCTACCCCGGTGAATCACTGGTGGCCATGACCATTACCGACGAGCTGTTTTACGGCTTTGTGCAAATGGGTGATGAAACCTATTTCTTCGAACCCGTGTGGTATTTCGACCCTTCGGTTCCCAAAAACCAGTTCGTCATTTATCCGGCTTCGAAAGTGAAAGAGAAAAAAGAGAGCAAGTGCGGATTTGACGAAATGCTGGAGCAAATGGGCGGCATGCCGTCCCAGGCTGAGCACGATGACCATGCTTCCGATTCATTTGAGAAGATGGGTTGCAAAGAGGTGGAAATCGCCCTGGCCTCCGACCTCAGCATGTACAACAAATACGGCTCAGTCGGTGCGGTTCAGGCCCACACCATCGGCGTGCTGAACAACGTACAGACTAACTATGACAACGAGTTCAACGACGAACTGCAATTCACCATCGTGGAGCATTTCAACGTGATGCCTCCGGCCAATGACCCCTGGACTTCCTCCAACGATGCCGGAACCCTGCTCAACAGCTTTACCAGCTGGGGGCCTACCGGCTTCTCTCAAACCCACGATGTGGCTTCCCTGTGGACCAACCGGAACTTTACAGGGCCTACCATCGGCATCGCCTGGCTTTCATCCATTTGTCAATCTACTCGCTATAACTGTCTACAGGACTTCTCCAGCAACGCACAGCTACTGAGGGTGCTGCAGGCCCACGAGTTGGGTCACAACTTCAGCGCCACCCACGACCCCTCTGGCAGCAACACCATCATGGCACCAGCTGTGAATAGTTCCAATCAGTGGTCTGCGCAGAGCCTGAGCCAGATCAATTCCTTTTACCCCACCCGCTGGTGTCTTACCAACTGCCCGAGCTCTCAGCCACCTGTGGCGCAGTTTACGGTCAACCCAAGCTCCGGCTGTGCCCCATTGACGGTGCAGTACACCGACCAGTCGCAGAACAACCCAATTAGCTGGAACTGGAGCTTCCCCGGTGGTATTCCGGCAACATCCACACAACAGAACCCGGTGGTGACCTACAACAATCCCGGCTCTTACGGAGCCACACTCACGGTGACCAATACGGTGGGTACCAACACCCTCACCCAGAACAACATCGTAACGGTGGAAACCGTGCCAACACCGCTATACAGCTGGTCGCAAGTGGGGCTGACACTGGTCTTCCAGAACCAGTCTTCGGCCAATGCCACCAGCTTCGAATGGGATTTTGGCGACGGCAGCACCAGCACCCAGACGAACCCAATACACACCTATTCAGCTGACGGATTCTACACTGTGACGTTGACCGCCACCAACGACTGTGGCAGCACTTCTTTGCCCATAACCATTCCGGTCTTTGTGGCACCAACAGCAGGCTTCAGCGCTGACCCGACGGAAGGCTGCGCTTCGCTGGATGTGGACTTCATCGACGAAAGCTCATCCAATGTGACGGACTGGTTGTGGAGTTTCCCCGGTGGTTCACCTTCCTCCTCCACCGACCCCAATGCAACCGTGACTTACACGGCCCCGGGTGTGTATTCCGTGACATTGGTCGTCAGCAATCCGGCGGGAAGCAACACCATGACCCGGACCAATTACATCACGGTGAACACCATCCCAAGTCCTGACTTTTCCTTCACCGTGAACGGCAATACGGCTTCCTTCACCAATTCCTCTTCCAACGCCACCAGCTACGAATGGGATTTTGGCGACGGCAGCACCAGCACAGAGGAAAACCCGACGCATACCTATGCCACCAACGGCACTTACGAAGTGACGCTGACAGCCACCAACGACTGTGGCCCATCATCGGTCACCCAAAACGTGACCATCGTGGTGCCGCCCACGGCCGGCTTCTCAGCCAACACCCAGGAGGGCTGCCCCACCCTGGAAGTCATGTTCAACAGCGGCAATTCTGAAAATGCAGTGAGTTACGTTTGGGATTTCCCCGGCGGTGACCCTGCCAACAGCGCCGACCCCAACCCAACAGTGAATTACGATACGCCCGGCACCTATGATGTCACGCTCATCGTAACCAACAGTGCCGGTTCAGACACCTTGCTGATGGAAGATTACATCACCGTTTATGAGGTGCCCATCCCGGGCTTCTCCGCAGCGGTCGACAGCTTCACGGTCAGCTTTACCAACAGCTCGCAGTTTTCCAACAGTTACTACTGGGATTTTGGCGACGGCAACAACAGCACCGACCCCAACCCAACGCATACCTATGGTTCCGACGGAACTTACACGGTGACGCTGACCGCCATCAACGATTGCGACAGTGTGACTGCCACCCAAACGGTAACCATCGTAACTCCACCGACCGCAGGCTTCAGCGCCAATGCCACCACCGGCTGCACCCCGTTCACCGTGCAGTTCAACAATGAATCTTCGGAAAATGCAGCCAGCTTCGAATGGGATTTCCCCGGCGGCAATCCATCCAGCAGCACCGATGAGAATCCAACGGTGACTTATGAGCAGCCAGGTACCTACACCGTCACGCTGACCGTGACGAATACGGCAGGCAGCAGTTCCGTAACGGAAACCAACTACATCACCGTCACCACCGTGCCTTCGGCCGGTTTCTCTGCTTCGGTAAACATGGATACCGTCAGCTTCAGCAACAGCTCGTCCAATGCCGACAGCTATGAGTGGAGCTTCGGCGACGGAGCTACCAGCACCGAGGAAAACCCAACCCACATCTACGCCGAGGACGGCACCTACACCGTGATGCTGATCGCCACCAACGATTGCGGACCGGACACCGTCACACAATCGGTAACCATCGTGACTCCACCGACGGCGGGCTTCAGCGCCAATGGCACCCTCGGCTGTGCGCCTTTCACCGTGCAGTTCAACAATGAATCTTCGGAAAATGCAGCCAGCTTCGAATGGGATTTCCCCGGCGGCAATCCATCCAGCAGCACCGAGGAAAACCCGACGGTGACCTATGAGCAGCCAGGCACCTATACCGTGACGCTGACCGTCAGCAACAGCGCAGGAAGCAACAGTTACACCCTGACGGATTACATCACCGTGGTGACGGTTCCGGAAGCGGGCTTCTCGGCATCTGCCAACTTTGATACCGTCAGTTTCACCAACAGTTCGGCTGGTGCCAACAGCTACGAGTGGAACTTTGGCGACGGCACTAACAGCACCGAAGAGAATCCAACCCACATCTACGGAGCGGACGGCGTTTACACCGTCATGCTCATCGCCACCAACGACTGCGGCAACGACACCACTACACAATTGGTGACCATCGTGACGGTTCCGACGGCCGGTTTCAGCGCCGCTGTTACCGAAGGTTGTGCGCCATTCACCGTGCAGTTCAGCAATGAATCTTCGGAAAATGCCACCAGCTTTGAGTGGGACTTCCCCGGTGGCAATCCCGCCAGCAGCACCGAAGAAAACCCGACCGTGACTTACGAACAGGCCGGTGTTTACACCGTGACGCTCACCGTCAGCAATGCCGCCGGCAGCAACAGCTACACGATTACGGATTACATCGTCGTCAACGACGTGCCGCAAGCTGGCTTCACGGCCAGCACCAACGGACTGGAAGCCAGCTTCACCAACACCTCTACCAATGCCACCAGCTACGAGTGGAACTTTGGCGACGGCAGCAGCAGTTCCGAAGAAAACCCAACGCATACCTACAGCGAAGACGGCGTTTACGAAGTGACACTGACCGCCACCAATGAGTGCGGCAGCGTGACCACCACACAGACGGTAAGCATCGTGACACCACCGACAGCCGGTCTCAGCGCTGCCGTTACCGAAGGCTGTGCGCCCTTTACCGTGCAGTTCAGCAATGAATCTTCGGAAAATGCCACCAGCTTCGAATGGGAGTTCCCCGGTGGCAATCCCGCCAGCAGCACGGAAGAAAACCCAACGGTTGTTTACGAACAAGCCGGCGTTTACACCGTTACGCTCACCGTCAGCAATGCCGCTGGTTCTGACACTCATACGGTCATTGACCTCATCGTCGTCAATGACGTGCCGCAGGCCGGCTTCACGGCCAGCACCAACCTGCTGGAAGCCAGCTTCACCAACACCTCTACCAATGCCACCAGCTACGAGTGGAACTTTGGCGACGGCAGCAGCAGTTCCGAAGAAAACCCAACGCACACCTACGCCGAAGACGGCGTTTACGAAGTGACCCTGACCGCCACCAACGAGTGCGGCAGTGTGACCACCACCCAGCTGGTGACCATCGTGACACCGCCGACGGCCGGCTTCAGCGCCGCCGTTACCGAAGGCTGTGAGCCTTTCACGGTGCAGTTCAGCAATGAATCTTCGGAAAATGCCACCAGCTTCGAATGGGAGTTCCCCGGTGGCAATCCCGCCAGCAGCACCGAGGAAAACCCGACGGTGACCTACGAACAGGCCGGCGTTTACACCGTGACGCTCACCGTCAGCAATGCCGCAGGTTCTGACAGCTACACCCTCACGGATTACATCACCGTGAAGCCATTGCCTGAGGCAAGCTACACCCACGAAGTGATGGATGCGACGGTGAACTTCACCAACACTTCCACCAACGCCACCAGTTATGAATGGAATTTTGGCGACGGCAGCACCAGCAATGAAGAAAACCCAAGCCACAATTACACCGAGGACGGCCTTTACCAGGTGACCCTCACCGCCACCAACGACTGCGGCAGCGTGACCACCACCCAAACCATCGTGGTGGCTTTCCAGGCACCGGTGGCCTTCTTCGATGCGGAACAAACGCAGGGCTGTGCGCCACTGACCGTGGCTTTCCAGAACCTTTCTTCGGAAAATGCCAGCTCATTTGAGTGGTTCTTCCAGGGCGGGGAGCCCGCCAACAGCGCGGAAGAAAATCCAACGGTTGTTTACAACCAGGTCGGCGTTTACGACGTGATGCTCATCGCCTCCAATGCCAACGGCGCCGATACCTTTACGCAGTTGGCCTTCATCGAAGTGAATACGGTTCCGACCACCACCTGGACCTACAACGACGACGGCGGCACGGTGACCTTCACCAACACCTCCACCAATGCCACCAGCTACGAGTGGGACTTTGGCGACGGTACAACCAGCACGGAGGAAAACCCGGTTCACACCTACCAGCAAAACGGCGAGTACGAGGTGACCCTCACGGCTTTCAACGATTGCGGCTTCGCCAGCAATACCATCACCATCACCGTGATGGTCAACGCCGTGGAGGAAATACCCGGCATCCAGGTGTTCGAACTGTTCCCCAACCCGAACAGCGGACAGTTTACGCTAAGACTGGAAGGCCTGCCTCTGGACGAACTCAACATCAGCCTGGTGAATGTGATCGGCCAGCGACTGACGGATGAAAAGGTGGATTTCAGCACCGGTAAACTCCACAAGGAATTCAACCTGTCTGAACTCCCAACCGGCACTTACATCTTGCAGCTCCGCTCTGCCGACAAGGTGCTGCACAAAAAGCTGGTGATCGAGTAAGCCAGCCAGCCAGCACAACAAAAGCCCCGGTACGATTCCGGGGCTTTTGCTTTTTTGAGTAGCATGTTCGATTCTGGAGGAATTGGCGGAGGGGTTGGATATTTCTATGCGGATTGATCCGCTCTGGCAGCGCTGTCCATTTTCTTTTTTTCGTAAAAGACCTTGCCCTGCCTGCTGATTTTTTCTTTCAGCGCTTCATTTTGAATGTGATCGAAAATGGAGAGGTCAACGAAATGTGGTATCCAGGTGTCCTCGATATCCGACATGATCATCAGCAAAACATCGCGGGTAAGGCTTTCATCACCAAAGAGGGTCAGGTCGATATCTGACCCGGGTCTGTAGGTTCCAGTGGCCCGTGAGCCATAAATGACGGCCTTGTGCACCTGCGGATAGCGCTCCAGCACCTCCGTGATTTCCTTCATGTTTTGATCGGATAAGCCGAATTGGTTCATTTTGATTCACTTAGTTCCTGAAACTTCTTCAAAAGGGCAGTCAATTCACGGAAGTAATCATTTTTGATAGCTTCGGAAATACTCCTGGCAGTTACCTCGTCGTAGGTGTGAGAAGTCAGATTCCGGTCCTGGATCATTTTCATCCAGATGTCACCGTCTGAAATTAAACCTGACCTGAAGGCTTCTTTTGTAGTGTCTTTGGAACCAAACAAGCCTTTAACCCCCTTTTCTTGCAAAAAAGCTTTCATCGTTTTCCAGGCCAGTTCGTGGGTGAACTCAAATGACTGGATCAAGCCTTGTTCTTCAAGGTCTGACAAATCCCGTGAATTGGCTATTTCGACTGCATCTCTGAGTCGTGCCAGTGCTTTTTCAAAATTTCGGAGTTTGACTTTCCACCTGGGTTCTGAATCCATGTTAAAATCAGTTTGATTGGCGCTTAAAAGTAGCAGTTATTTTCCACTGCAACATCTCACCCGCCTGGATCAACTGCTCCTCACGGCCTCCTTTTCCACCATCACCCTGGCCTGCTGTTCGATGGACTCCTGGTGCACGGCACGGAGAAAGGTCTCCACGAAAGTCCGGCTCAGTTCCAGTTGCTTCCCTTTGTCCACGGCTTTTTCCAGGATTTCATTCCAGCGGGCCGGCTGCAGGATGGCGATGTTGTTGCGGGCTTTCAATTGGCCGATTTCCCTGGCCACCCGCATCCTTGCCGACAGCACCTGAAACAGCTCTTCGTCCAATTCATCGATGAGGTGGCGGAGCTGCTCCAGGGAGTGGCGGCTGCTCTCATCGGCGGTGGTTTTGTGGCGCACGGTGAGCTGGTGGATCAGAGTGCCGTACTCCTCCGGAGTAATCTGCTGTTGGGCATCGCTGAGAGCGGTGTCCGGATTCTGGTGCACCTCTGTCATCAAGCCATCGTAGTTGAGGTCCAGTGCACGCTGGGCCACCATCTGGAGGGTGTCCCTTCTTCCGCAAATGTGGCTGTGGTCGCAGATGACCTGCAAGTCCGGGAAGCGCCTTTTCAGTTCGATGACGAACTCCCAGCGGGGCACATTGCGCCAGCGACTCTCACCGTGGTAGCTGAAGCCCCGGTGGATAACGGCTATCCGTTCAATGCCCGCTTTGTGGATGCGCTCGATGGCACCCAGCCAGAGTTTGAAATCGGCGTTCACCGGATTCTTGACCAGCACCGGAATGTCAACGCCCTCCAGGGCATTGGCTATCTCCTGCACCGAGAAGGGGTTCACCGTGGTGCGTGCCCCGATCCACAGCACGTCCACTCCGAATTTGAGGGCTTCGAAAACGTGTTGGGTGTTGGCCACTTCCGTGCACACCGGCAGGCCGGTTTCGGCTTTCACTTTCCTGAGCCAGTGAAGGCCCTCCGTACCGGCGCCTTCGAAGCCACCGGGCCGGGTGCGGGGTTTCCAGATGCCTGCACGAAACAGGTCGATGTTTTGCGCAGCGAGTGCCCTGGCAGTTTCCAATACCTGTTGTTCGCTCTCGGCACTGCATGGTCCGGCTATCAGAAACGGACGCTCCTTTTTTTCAAATACTGGTTTGAATTGCATGGTGTTGAAGGTTTTTTATCCGCCAACTGGCGGAAGGTTATGGAGGTTTTTAGGGTGTTTTTCCAGCGGCCAGAGGCCGCAACTTCAATGCGTCAACGAGCTCAGCTCGTGACGAGCAAGTCCGGGGATTTTGGCTTTATTTCGGCAGCTTCAGTTCCTCCCCTGAAAGCCGATCCCGATCCCGAAGGATTTCGGGATTCGGGATATCGGCTTCGGCGCTCAGTTCTTCAAAAAAGAATCACGGCAGCATTCTCCGTATTTCATTGGCCTGAGCCATGAGTTGGTGCAGTTGTTCGAAGTCCTGTTTGATGAGCAGGCTTCTGAATTTGGACAGCACGGTGATGTGCTCATCCAGTACGTCCAGCACCTTGTCACGATTTTGCCGGAAGATGGGCGTCCACATATCCGGCGAGCTTTTGGCCAGGCGCACCGTGGAGGCGAAACCGCTGCTGGCCAATTGAAAGATCTGTTGTTCGTCCTTTTCTTTTTCCAGCACCGTCAGGGCCAGGGCAAAAGAGCTGATGTGCGAGATGTGCGAGACGTAGGCCGTGTGCACATCATGGGCTTTGGCGTCCAGCCGGGTCAGCTTCATACCCAGGGCCTGGTACAGGCTCTCCGCCGTTTGCACGGCGTCTTCATCGCTTTTGGTCGCTTCGCAAATGACGGTGTACTTGCCGGCGAAGAGATTGGGTATTGCCGCCTCTATGCCGGAGAACTCCGTGCCCGCCATGGGGTGGGTGGCCACCAGCCGGTTGCGTTTAGGGTGCTGCGCCACGGCAGCCAGGATGTGCTCTTTGGTGGAACCTGTTTCCAATACCACCTGGCCGCCCACCAGGTCGAGCACTTTGGGTAGCAGTTCCAGCATGGCATCCACGGGCGTAGCCACGATGACCAGCTCAGCCTGTGCGATGCCTTCCTCCAAACTGGCAGCTTTGTCGATGATGCGGCGGCGCAGGGCTTTGTCGAGGCTTTCCGGGCAGGCATCCACACCGATGATTTCCGACGAAAAGCCGCTTTCCTTCAAGTCTATGGCCATGCTGCCGCCAATGTGTCCGGTTCCGATGATACAGGTTTTCATATGTTGAGAGAGGTTTATAGAGGTTGAGAGGGGTTGAGAGGGGTTTGGCTGTGGGCGATCTTTTCCGAAGCCAGTTCAAAATCTTCCACAGGGCTGCACAAGGAGATGCGGATCCAGTCCTTGCCCTGGCTGCCGAAGATGCCGCCGGGGGTCAGGAATACGCCGGCTGCCTGCAACAGGGCCTCGCTCATTTCGAAGCTGTCTTTCCACCGATTGGGCACCCGGGCCCAGATGAACATGCCTGCCTGCTGCTTTGCGGGCCGGCAGCCGAGTTGTTCGAGCAGGGCCATCGCCGCCGTTTTGCGAAGCGAGTAAACCGCATTCAGTTCCCGGTACCAATCCGGCCCGGCCTTCAGGGCTTCGATGGCTGCTTCCTGCACGGCCAGAAACTGCCCGGAATCCACGTTGCTCTTGAAGCGCACCACCTGGTCGATCAAGACAGGGGCGCCGGCCAGCATGCCTACCCGCCAGCCGGCCATGTTGTGCGATTTGCTGAGAGAATTCAGTTCCAGGCAAATGCCTTCCGATCCGCCGGCAGACAGCAGGCTGCACGGCTGCTCGTTGAGGATGAAAGCATAAGGGTTGTCGTTGACCAGGAGGATGCCATGCCGTTTTGCGAAGGCGATCAGTTTTTCGAAGAAAGCCGGCGAAGCCACCGCACCGGTGGGCATGTGCGGGTAATTGACCCACATGAGTTTCACCCGGCTGAGGTCCTGTTTTTCCAGGGTCTCAAGGTCTGGCAGCCAGTTGTTTTCTTCCGACAGCAGGTACTCCACCGCTGTAGCTCCGGCCAGGCGGGTGGCAGCCCGGTAAGAGGGGTAGCCCGGATTGGGTACCAGGGCCTCATCGCCCTTTTCCAGAAAAGTCATGGCGATGTGGAAGATGCCCTCCTTGCTGCCGATGAGGGGCAACACTTCTGTGGCAGGATCCAGTTCCACCCCGAAATGGCGGCGGTACCAGCTGGACATGGCCGTCCGCAAACCGGGAATGCCCCGGTAAGGCTGGTAGCGATGTGCATGATTTTGCCGGGATGATTGAACCAGTTTTTCCGTTACAGCGGCGGGTGGTGGCAGGTCGGGGCTGCCGATGCCCAAGTTGATGACTTTGCGGCCACGGCTTTCCATTTCGGCTATTTCCCGCAGTTTTTTTGCGAAGAAATACTCCTTGATCCCATCCAGGCGGCTGGCAGTTTTGATGGTCTTATCCCGGGGGGCCGGCCTTGTTTTGGCTTTTCCTTCGGCAAAAACGCCGATGACTTCCATGGTTCCAGTCAGGGGCCTGACTGCCTCCAGGCATTGGCGCCAGCCGATGCTATTTCCGAGGGTAAAATCAGTGAAAAAGAAATACTCCCATGGTTTCCCGACGATGGGCATGGACTGGATCTTGGTGAGGTTGGCGCCCAGCCCGGCCAGTTCACCCAGCAGCTTGTGCAGGCTACCCACTTTGTGCGGCAGCGTGAAGCAAACGGATACTTTGCCGGCCTGTTCCGGCAGCAGCACCTCCGCCTTGCGATGCAAAACCAGAAAGCGTGTGAAGTTTTCCGCATTGTCCTCCACATGCTCCCTGATGATTTCCAGTCCGTAATGCCAGGCTGCAATTTCCGGCCCGATGGCTGCCACCTTTTTCAGCTTACCTTCGGCAATGCGGCGGGCGCTCAGGGCGGTGTCTTCGGTTTCCACCAGGCGCAGGTGAGGGTGCTGCCGCAAAAACTTGCCGCACTGGGCCAGCGCCATGGGGTGGGAATGCACCTCCTCGATCTCTTCCAGCCGCACACCGGGCCAGACCATCAGGTGCTGGTGGATGGGGAGGTAAACCTCGCCGGTGGCAATGAGTTCCGACTCCAGCAGCAGGGTGTAGTTGTGGGCGATACTGCCGGCCAGGGAATTTTCTATGGCCATCAGTGCGCAATCGGCCTTGCCACTTTCCACCAATTCTACGAGCTGGCGGAAATTGTCGGCAGGCAGCAACTGAAGTGGATCTCCTCCAAAGTACTGCTGCGTGGCCATGTGGTGAAAAGAGCCTTCGTAGCCCTGAATGGCCACCTTGCGGGGATGGATGCCGTTGAGGATTTGCCGGGGTTGTAATGATGGTATGCTGTCGTTCATCGTTGCTGGATTTAAAAACAAAAAGCCCCGCCGGAGCGGGGCTTTGATGGATGTTGTAATTGGAAATAACACGCCGGAAGCCCCGCTATGGATGACCATAGAAGTAGAAAAAATAAAAGCTAAAAAAGCAGCTTCCGGATGTGTTGAAGTTCGATCTGTTCATTGCACTGTGGTCAAAAAAAAAGTCCCGGCGATGCGGGACTTTCCATTTTATCTTCTGTTTCAGAACAACAAAGCGGCAGTCCCTTTACGGTTGACCGTAAAAGTAAAAGCCGTAAAAAAAGCTGTTCTGATGATGGTTCATTGTCGTCGATTTGAGGCGCAAGTATAAAGGGACTGGTATTCAGATGCAAGAATTGGGGGAAGTTTTTTTCTGAGATTTTGTTTTCCCTTCGGCAAAATCGGGGGCTGCATGCTGCTGTAAAACATAAGTTTGCGGAACAGCCACAAACCGGAAAAATGCAACTCACTGAAGAAAAAATATTCAAACTGGCGCCGGACTCCGGCACTGCCCAGCGGGCCCGGGAGGTGGCGCATTTCCGGCGCTGGCACCTGCTGGCCGGCAACGGCAGAGCTATCTGGGGTGAATACGGCAACCCTTACGACCCTTTTCTGGTGGCGGCTGATTTTGAGAAACTGGCGGTGCACTGCACCTGCCCCGTGCGGCGCAAACCCTGCAAACACGGCATCGGGCTGCTGCTCACCTTTCTGCGCTACAACGGCGAGTTCAGCGTGCAGGAGCCACCGGACTGGGTGCAAAGCTGGCTGGATAAAAGGGACCGGCGTTTTGCGAAGAAAAAAGAAGAAAAACCACAACGCAGCGCCGAAGCCGAAGCGGCCCTGGCCGAACAGCGCCAACGCAACCGCGAGCGCCGCATGGCCGATATGGCGGCCGGCCTCGACCTACTGGAAAACTGGGTGCTGGACTTGCTCCGCCAGGGCCTGGCCAGCCTGGAGGGAAGGGAAGAGGACTATTTTCAGGAACTGGCCACCCGCATGGTGGACGCCAAACTGGGCACCCTCGCCCGCCGCATCCGGCAACTGCCGCAGGTGATGACCCTGGACGACTGGCCCTCCAGGCTGTCGCAGGAGCTGGGCGAGATCTACCTGCTGGTGAAGGCCTTTCAAAAGCTGCCCACCCTGCCCGATGCCTTGCAGGACGACCTGCTCTCACTGACAGGTGTCAACTTCAAAAAGGAAGATATACTCGCTAATGCCGGCATCACCGACCGATGGCTGGTGGCAGGGCAGTTTTTTGCCGAAGAGGACAGCAACCTGCAATCGCGCCGCACCTGGCTGATCGGTGAGCAAAGCGGCAGGATTGCCATGCTCTTGGATTTTTCATGGGGCGGCACCGGCTACGAAAGCGATTGGCGATCCGGAAGCATCCTCGATGGCGAGGTGGTGTTTTACCCATCCAGATTGCCCTTGCGGGCTTTGGTGAAAGCGCATGAGGTGGTTAAAGACCAGCCTTTTCATTTGCCCGAAGGGCTGACCGATTTTAAGGAACTGGGAAAAAAATGGGCTGCCGCCGTGGGCACCCTGCCCTGGGTTTGGCCCTGGCCGGCAATCCTCGACGAGGTCATCCCTGTACACACTTCCGGCCGATTCTTGCTGGTTGACAAGAACAGGGATGCACTGCCCCTGGCCTGCACTCCGCAATCGGGCTGGCAGCTGATGGCCGAAAGTGCCGGCATGCCCATTCGAATTTTCGGGCAATGGGAAGGTGAGGCTTTCCGGCCTCTGAGTGTGGTTGCTGACGTTGAGGTTCATTTTTTATAGGGCGGGGAGACCTTAAGAGGTCTGAGTCCACTGCAAAAAGCCTATGTCGGGAAAAAAACAATCATTTACATGAGATTCAACCATTCCAGAATTCTTGTATTGTGAATTGATTTTCCTGGTAAATTATAGCACTGCTTCCTCCCCCCTTGAGGGGGGCAGGGGGGTGACAATCCAAATAAATCAGTGATTTTCAGCAGTTTAAACAGTTTCAATAGTTTGGAAGGCAAGATTATATTGACACTTCTAATAAGGTGAAAATCACCCCCCTTCACCCCCCTCGAGGCAGGATTGATTGGTTCTAAGTTTCATAAAACAATTTGTATAGTTCTTTGACTTTATTGGAGAGCCTGGCAAGCGTATCCTTTGTCGGCTTCAGACCA
>PAAY01000086.1 GCA_002698985.1 Saprospirales bacterium
TAATATCAGTGTTTCAGGCGGGTGGAACGTTCGGTGTGCAAGATAAGGTGGAATTTTTATTTGTGCAAGGGGGTGCAAGAACAGGGATGAGGGATGAGGGATGAGGGATAAGGAATGAGGGATGAGGGATAAGGAATGAATGAGCTAGCGCGCCCCAAACCCTAAACTCTACACTCTACACCAATCAGAGATGAGGGGAGGTAAAATGTCTTTTCCCAAAATGTGTTATCGAAGCCGTCACAGGAGCTAACTTCCGGATAGCTCTTGTATTCAGTTTTCAATGTCGGGGCAAAGAATTCTGAACTGAAGCTTTTACCCAAACCGAAGTGGTTTGAGAAAATCCGGGCACATCATTCCAGTGAAGATAACTCTCGTATGCTGCGGAATGAGCAATTAGCTTGCCCGTCTGTCCAACCTGTCCGCCTGTCCGACGGGCCAGATAGGCTGACGAGACGGGGGATGAGGGATGAACAAAGAGTTCCTACCAACCCCTATAATCCTCCATAATCCTCCATAATCCTCCATAATCCTCCATAATCCTCCATAATCCTCATAACCCTCCAACCAACCTACTTCACCACCCTGATCTCCACTCTCCGGTTTTTAGCCTGTTCAGTTTCACTGACGGCATTTGGATAGACCATTTCCCAGTTGCCATAACCCTGATATTCCAGCCTGTCGGCGGAAATGCCGTTTGAGATGAGGTAATCGTAAACCAGTTTTGCCCGGGCCACAGACAGGCGGTATTCAGGAGTGTTTTTACTGACGGGTGGCCGGTTGGGGAAATTGACATGGCCGGCGATTTGAATTATGAGGCCCGGATTGACTTTCATGAAGCGCAATATTTTGGGCAGTTCGGGTTCGGATTTTGGCAACAGCTCCGCTTTATTCCCCACAAAATACAGGTTGGGAATGTCCACTTTCTCACCGGGTATGGCGGGTCGAAGCTTCAATTCTACCGGTTTCATTTTTCCCGGCAGGGCACGCAGCATGGTGCTCTCCATGAAAAAGCCCTCGGCGTACACATCCACTCCCACCACCTCGCCCAGCGGCACCCGGGCCCTGAACAGGCCGGTGGTATCCGAGCGCACGCTGTCACGAAAAAACTTGCCGTGCACGATGACATCGGCCTCTACGCCGGCACCGGATTCGGGGTCTTTGACAATCCCCTCGAGCGTGGTGGCCGGCACAGGTCGCATCAGTTCCACGGTGGCCCGGCGGTTGAGTCTGCGGTGTTCTTCCGTGTCGTTGAAAGTTTTGGGTTTGTTCTCACCGTAGTATTCCACGATCAACCTGCCCTCTTGCAGGCCTTTTTTCTTCGCAAAAGCGGCAACTGCAGTGGCTCTTCTCTTACTGAGTGCGAGATTGGCAGCAAGGCTGCCGATGGAATCGGTATGGGCTGTGATGGTGCAGTAATAATCTTCTTCAAAATTGCTGAACAAACTGTCCAGGTCCGCCAGTGCCGCCGAATCCAGCTCGGCTTTGCCAAATTCAAAGTACACTTCAGCAGAAGCCATTGGCTTCAGAAAAATGCTGTCGGACTGGGCACAGAGTTGCGAAGCGAGGAAAGAAAGAAAGAATGTGAAATGTATCTTCATTGTGAGAATTTACGGATGGGTTAAATAGGTAATGGACAGGGCCAAAAAAGTAACAACAAGAGCGTTCTGACAACCTCGCGGCTCTTACACTGTTCAATGGTACGACAAAACCACCTGGCACAGATGTGTAGGAACGGAGGTATATTTGCGGCCGCTAACGGCAGGTCTGGATTTTTGCCCCCATAATGGCAGGATTTCAGAACTGCGGCAGGCATTAAAGAAGCAACTCATTCATGAAGAACATTCGCAACTTTTGCGTAATAGCCCATATTGACCACGGTAAGAGCACCCTTTCTGACAGGCTGTTGGAAACCACCCGCACCATTTCCGAAAGAGAGATGAAAGACCAGGCCCTCGACAGCATGGACCTGGAGCGCGAACGCGGCATCACGATCAAGAGCCACGCCATTCAGCTGTATCACAAACACAACGATGGTGAAACCTACACCCTCAACCTGATTGACACCCCCGGTCACGTTGACTTCAGCTATGAGGTGTCACGCTCCATTGCCGCCTGCGAGGGGGCGCTGCTCCTGGTGGATGCCACGCAGGGCATCCAGGCGCAAACCATTTCCAACCTGTACCTGGCCATCGATCATGACCTGGAGATCATTCCGATCATCAACAAGATCGACATGCCCAATGCCATGATCGATGAGGTGACGGACCAAATTGTGGAGTTGGTCGGAGTGAACAAGGAAGACATCGTTCTGGCGAGCGGAAAAACCGGAGAGGGGGTTGAGGATATTCTTTCAGCTATCGTGGAGCGGATACCACCCCCCAAAGGCGATCCGGATGCCCCGCTTCAGGCACTCATTTTCGACAGTGTTTTCAATCCCTTCCGCGGCGTCATAGCCTATTACAAACTCGTCAACGGCACCCTCCGCAAAGGCGATAAAGTTCGCTTCTACCACACCGGCAAAGAATACACAGCCGACGAGATCGGCATTTTGCAACTGGACATGATACCAAAAGAGGTGATGAAAGCCGGCGATGTGGGTTACATCATCACCGGCATTAAAACCTCCAAAGAGATCAAGGTGGGTGACACCATCACCCATGTTGACAATCCCTGCGAGGAGGCCATTCAAGGTTTCGAAGATGTGAAGCCAATGGTCTTTGCAGGGATTTACCCCATTGACAACGAGGACTTCGAAGACCTTCGGGAAAGCCTCGAAAAGCTGCAACTCAACGACAGCTCGCTGACTTTCGAACCGGAGTCTTCCCAGGCGCTGGGCTTTGGTTTTCGCTGTGGCTTCCTCGGCATGCTGCACATGGAAATCGTTCAGGAACGCCTCAGCAGGGAGTTCGACATGGAGGTAATCACCACCGTGCCGAACGTATCCTACATTGCCCACACCAAAAAGGGAGAAACCATCCACCTGCGCACGCCTTCGGATTTTCCGGACCCCACGGTGCTGGACTACGTGGAGGAACCCTACATCTCCGCCCAGATCATCACCAAGCCGGAATACTACGGCCCCATCATGAGCCTTTGCCTCGAAAAAAGGGGCATCTTCAAAAACCAGCACTACCTCTCCCCCACCCGTGTGGAAATGGTCTTCGAGCTGCCGCTGGCGGAGATCGTTTTTGATTTTTACGACAAACTGAAATCCATTTCACGGGGCTATGCCTCCTTCGACTACCAGCCCATCGGCTACCGGGAAAGCGACCTGGTGAAGGTGGACATCAAACTGAACGGTGAAAGCGTGGATGCCCTCTCGGCCCTGGTGCACCGTGAAAAGGCCTATGCCTTTGGCCGTCGCATTTGCGAAAGGCTCAAAGAACTGCTGCCGCGACAGATGTTCATGATTGCCATTCAGGCTTCAATCGGTGCCAAAATCATCGCCAGGGAAACCATCTCGGCCATGCGGAAGGACGTTACTGCCAAGTGCTATGGTGGTGACATTTCCCGGAAGCGAAAACTGTTGGAAAAGCAAAAGAAGGGTAAGAAGAAAATGCGCCAGATTGGCCAGGTAGAGGTGCCGCAAAAAGCTTTCCTCCAGGTGCTGAAGCTCAGTTAAGCTTATTTTTTCGCCGGATTGTACCGGATGATTTCCGCTTTTTCAAGGGTTACCATCCCGCCGCACTGAGCTTTTTCGAAGAGCTCATTGACCGTGTTCATGAAATCCCGGATATTTTCTTCTGAATCTACGATCTCCACCACCACAGGCAGGTCGGAAGAGATTTCAAACAATTTGGCGGTGTGGATTCTCGAATTGGCACCGAAGCCCATGGTGCCACGCAACACGGTGGCCCCTGCAATTCCTGCTTTTCGGGCTTCCAGCACCAGCACCTCATATAGCGGCTGATGCCCCACCTTATCGGATTCGCCGATAAAAATCCTGAGCAGCTTGGCATTTGGATCTCGTTCCATAAACTTTAGATAAAACGGTGAACGGAATAGCCGGCAAAAGCTACCAGCACCCCAATGATTACACTGCCTGCAATGTACAGAAAGGCGGGCAGATATTGTGCATCACGGAGCAGGGCCATGGTTTCGATGGAAAATGCGGAAAAGGTGGTAAAGCCTCCGCAAAAACCCGTTACGAGCAGGAGCCGCCATTCCGAAGAAATGTTGTACCGCTCAGACATGCCCATCACCAATCCGATGATCAGACAACCGACGATGTTCACGGTGAATGTTCCGAAGGGATAGGTAGTCAGCAGTTTGATTTGAACCCATTTGGAAATGCCGTACCGCAGCATTCCGCCCACAAAACTGCCCGCTCCGACAATCAACAAAGCCTGCATTTCGATTCATTTTTTGAGAAAGCGCAAAGGTACCCTTCTGCGAGCTAAGCCGAAGCCCTGATTAACCCTCTTACAGTGGCAATCTGCCCCAGGTGGTAGATGTCGTGATCGATGACGCCCTGAATGAGCCAGCCGAATTTCTTGCCCGGAAGGAAATCTTCTTCGAGGAATGCATCGTCCTTGTCACGGAGTGCATCCACGATCAGTTTTTGCTGCCTGGCAAACTCCGCTTTGGTGTCCACCCAATTCATTTTTTGAATGGCTTCGGCCTCCGGCCAATTGTCGGGATCGTTGTCGGTGGCCACGAAGTCCATGTTGCCGAGCAGCCTTTCAGACAAGGATTTCCGCCACTTGATCATGTGCAGCAACAAGCCGTGGATGGAATGGCCGTAAGGTGGCCACCAGTTGGCTTCCTCTTCGGTAAGGCTGTCGATGATCCTGGAATAGTTGGAGCCGTACCAGGGTGAGCCATTGAAAAAGGCCTCGAAATGCCCGATGTGGTGTTGGATGAGTGTATTCATGCAATGGCAAGCTTGGGTGAAAATTATCGCCGAAGCTACTGCATTGAATTGGATTTCAGGAAGGAAAAGGCAATCAGAACAAACCGTGCAACTCCCGTTGCACCAGTGAAACCACTTTGCCCATGTCCTCCGGATTGCTCTCAAAGTCGATCTCATCGGCGTTGATGATCAGCAGCTTGCCTTCGTCATAACCCGAGATCCACTTTTCGTAGCGATCGTTGAGGCGCTTCAGGTAGTCCAGGCTCATATTTCCTTCGTAATCACGGCCCCGAGACTGGATGTGGGCAACCAGGGTAGGAATGCTGGCCTTGAGGTAGATGAGCAGATCCGGCGCCTGGATTTGCGAAGACATGGTTTTGAAAAGGGTGAAGTAATTTTCAAAGTCACGGGTGGTCATCAGCCCCATGTCGTGGAGGTTGGGGGCAAAGATGTAGGCATCTTCGTAGATAGTGCGGTCCTGCACCACGGTGCGGTCGCCTTGCAGGATGTTGAGCACTTGCTGATAGCGGTTGTTGAGGAAATAAACCTGGAGATTGAAGGACCAACGCTTCATGTCGTTGTAAAAATCAGCCAGGTAGGGGTTGTCATCGGTGCTTTCGAAATGGGATTCCCAATTGAAATGTTTTGCAAGTTTTGCACAGAGCGTTGTTTTTCCTGCGCCGATGTTTCCGGCAATAGCTACATGCTTGATCTTGACTTGTGTTTCTTCCGCCATCAGTGTTTGCTTTATAGCCTGAAAGGATCTAGGGTTTTCATTCAGGCCCACTTTCTTATTGAATGGGTTTTCGGAGGGCATTTGCCTTCCGGTTTGCTCATCCTGACTTTCAATCAGGGGCACGAAATTAGGAATTCAGTTGAAATCCAAAGGAAAGGAAGCTTCCGTATGAAATGAGATTTTCCATCTTTGCAACACCGCTCGAAGAAAAGCCCCTGATTATCTAATATTTGACCATGCAGATAGACCGCCATCTAATTTTACGGCTCGAAAATTTGGCCCGCTTACAATTGTCTGAAGAAGAGCGAGACCTGATGCTCCATGATTTGAATGAAATCCTGGAGATGGTAGAAAAGCTCAATGAACTGGACACTGAGAACGTGGAGCCGCTGATTTACCTCAGTAACCAATCACAACAATTGCGTTCTGATGAGGTTAAAGGGCAAGTCACTACGGAAGAAGCGTTGAAAAACGCCCCGGCCACCGAAGGACCGTATTTCAAAGTTCCGAAGGTGATCAAACAACACAAGTAAACTGCAACCAACCCGAGCCACTCATGCAAGCAATCATTTCCGTTCGCAACCTCAAGAAGATCTACCACATGGGCAGCACCATCGTCAAGGCCCTGAATGGCGTTGACCTGGACGTTCACAAAAACGAGTACGTCGCTTTGATGGGTCCCTCCGGCTCCGGCAAATCCACTTTGATGAACCTGATCGGTTGCCTTGACACACCGACTTCCGGCGATTATTTCCTCAATGGCACCAATGTCAGCACCATGGACGATGCAGAATTGGCCGCGATCAGAAACAAAGAAATCGGTTTTGTTTTTCAGACTTTCAACCTGCTGCCCCGGCTTTCAGCCCTCGAGAACGTGGCCCTGCCACTTGTCTATGCCGGCAAAAGCAAATCCGAGCGACTGGAAAAAGCTGCGCAAGTACTAGAATCCGTCGGGTTGGCTGACCGTATGCACCACAAACCCAATGAGCTCTCCGGTGGACAGCGGCAGCGTGTGGCCGTGGCAAGGGCGCTGGTCAACGACCCTTCCATCATCCTGGCCGATGAGCCCACCGGTAACCTCGATTCGAAAACCTCTTACGAAATCATCGGCTTGTTCGAAGAAATTCACAATGCCGGCAACACCATCGTGCTGGTGACCCACGAACCCGACATTGCGGAGCACGCCCACAGGATCGTCCGCTTGAGGGATGGTGTGGTGGAGTCGGATGTTCAAAATCCGAATCCGGTGTCGGTGCTGAACAACGTGGGATAGGTGCTTGGAAGTTGAGTTCCTATGTTTGAAAAATGAGCTTCGGGCGATTATCTTACTGAAGATAATTGAACCAAAACCCAAAGCTCATGAAAGAATTATCATTCAAAGGGCAAGAGATTTACGTCGGCATAGACGTACACCTCAAACAATGGAACGTTGCAATATACACGGAAAAAAGTTTCCACAAGGTGTTCCAGCAACCGGCAGATGCTTCGGTATTGGGCAACTACCTGAGACGAAACTTTCCCGATGCAGACTACCGGACAGTTTATGAAGCCGGGCTTACCGGCTTCAGTACTCACCGTCAACTGGAAAACGAAGGCTTTCACAACATAGTCGTGCATCCGGCAGACGTACCTACGATGGACAAAGAACGCAGACAAAAACGGGATAAATCAGACGCCATGAAACTGGGCAAGGCTCTGCGTTCAGGCGACTTGAGCGCTGTGTACGTGCCCAGTTTGAAAGTGCAGCAAGACCGTGAACTGATACGCTACCGCTGCGACAAACTGATACCTAAACTGACCAGAGTCAAAAACCAGATTAAGTCGTTTTTGCATCTGTACGGCATTGATATACCGGCTGAGTTTAAAACGGGCCCCTCGCACTGGTCCAAAGCTTGGGTAGCCTGGCTACACAGTATCCAACTCACCCACATCAGTGGCCAGCAAGTCTTGGAACACCTGTTGGAAGAACTGGCCTTCTGCCAGACCAGGCTCCGGCAAGTGGACCGTCAAATCGTAGCGTTGAGCCGCCAGGAATTTTACCGTGATAGGGTAAAACTACTGCGCAGTGTGCCAGGCATTGGACTGCTCATCGCTATGGTCATCCTCACGGAAATTGACCGCATGGACCGTTTTGAATCTTTGGATAAACTATGCCATTACGTGGGCCTGGTTCCCAATGTCTATGCCTCCGATGTGAAAGAACGTGTCGGGCATCAAACCCGCAGGGGCAATTCCCTATTGCGGCGCTTGCTGCTCCAAAGTGCATGGGTAGCCAAAAACCGTGATCCGGCACTACTATTGAAATTCGATGAACTGACCAAACGCATGAATGCCAATAAAGCCATTGTACGCATACAGAAAAAACTGCTCAGTCGCATCCGCAGGGTAATGCTCACGGGCGAACCTTACGAATGCGGCATTGTGCAGTAAGACATATAAAGCCTTGTTTGCGCAAATGACATTAAAGGGGTAGCAACGCTATCAACCTCCTGCGGCTAAAAGACCGTTTCGTTGAGTTTGCGCCCCTCCCTTTGAATAATTGGAACTTGCGGTACTTCGACCGTTGATAGAAGTATAGTCAAAGGCAAACAAAGCTTGTTGGTACTGTGTCGAGATTATTTTTTTTCTTTTCAAAAGCCCCCTTTTTTTTTGAAGGGCTTTTAAAAAGAAAAAAAATGGATGGATGGATGAAAGTCTATCTTGCAACATTAGCCTTTCAATTGCATGACAGTTGAAAGGTTAAGACAAGGATTTGCAAAATCTATAAAAAAATAGGCTGAAGGCTTGTTTTTCAACATAGAAGAGGGGTTGAGAGAGGTTAGCTTGGGTTAAATATCACGATGGCATGGCATTAAAAATCTACACCAAGACCGGCGATGAGGGCAACACGGCCCTGTTTGGTGGCAAGCGGCTGCCGAAATCACACGTACGCATTGAAGCCTACGGCACCATCGATGAACTGAACGCCTTTACCGGCCTTTTACGGGATCATTTGGACGACAAACAAATCCGTGAACGGCTCTTTGAAATCCAGAACAGACTTTTTGACCTCGGCTCTTACCTGGCTTCCGATCCGGAAAAACAACTCATTGAACTCACCCTTCGGGAAACGGACATCCAGGACCTGGAGAACGACATAGATTCAATGGAGCAAAACTTGCCGCCGCTCAAAAACTTCATCCTGCCAGGGGGCCATCCCATCCTTTCCTATTGCCACATTGCCCGCTGTGTTTGCCGAAGGGCGGAAAGACAAACGGTGGCTCTGCACCAACACGAGGAAGTAAATCCTCTGGCCCTTCAATACCTCAACCGCCTTTCTGACTACTTCTTTGTTTTGGGAAGAAAACTGGCACAAGACCTTGGCGTTCAGGAAGTCCTGTGGAAAAGTCGCAGCTGATTTTTCGCTTCTGCGCAAATTCTCCTCCTGCCCCGTCTGATTATTTCTAACTTTGCGCCCCGTAACAAGGGAACCAGGTTTGGTTCCGATTTTCTCATTCTGATACTCAATTGTTGATGACCAAGTACATTTTTGTTACGGGCGGTGTTACTTCTTCTCTTGGCAAAGGCATCATTGCCGCTTCGCTTGCCAAACTGCTCCAGGCCCGGGGCTTTTCCGTTACCATCCAAAAGTTCGATCCTTACATCAATGTCGATCCCGGCACGCTCAACCCTTATGAGCACGGCGAATGCTACGTGACCGATGACGGTGCCGAAACAGACCTCGACCTCGGCCATTACGAGCGCTTCCTCAACCGTCCGACTTCGCAGGCCAACAACGTGACCACCGGCCGCATTTACCAGACGGTCATCAACAAGGAAAGAGCCGGTGACTACCTCGGAAAAACCGTGCAGGTGGTGCCCCACATAACCGACGAAATAAAGCGCCGGGTGATGCTGCTCGGCAGCACCAACAATTACGAAATCGTACTCACAGAGCTTGGCGGCACCGTGGGTGACATTGAGTCACTGCCCTACCTGGAAGCCCTGCGGCAACTGCGCTGGGAACTCGGCAGGGACAACTGCATGGTCATCCACCTGACCCTGATCCCCTACCTGCGTGCAGCCAAAGAACTTAAAACGAAGCCCACCCAGCACTCTGTAAAAGAACTCCTCAATGCCGGTATTCAGCCGGATATACTGGTGTGCCGCACGGAATACCCGCTGGGCATGGACATCCGCCGCAAGCTGGCACTGTTCTGCAATGTGGACGTAGGCTCAGTGGTGGAAGCCATCGATGCGGAGACCATCTACGACGTGCCACTGCTCATGGCCAAAGAAAACCTCGATGCCACTGTGATGGCCAAGCTGCGCCTGCCAGACCGGAAAGCCCCGAACCTCACTGCCTGGAAAAACTTCCTGGGCAGGCTCAAAAATCCGGTGCGGGTCACCACCATCGGCCTCATTGGTAAGTACCACGAATTGCAGGATGCCTACAAGTCCATTTTCGAAGCCTTCGTACATGCCGGCGCCGTGAACGAGTGCCGGGTGAACGTGGTGCCCATCCATTCGGAATCTTTGGATGTGTCAGATGAAGAAGTGGCTGAAAGGCTGAGTGAACTGGACGGCATACTGGTGGCGCCGGGCTTTGGAGAACGTGGCATAGAAGGAAAAATCAAGGCCATCAAGTACGCCCGCGAGCACAAGATGCCATTCTTCGGAATTTGCCTGGGCATGCAATGCGCAGTGGTGGAGTTTGCCCGCAATGTCCTGGAGCTGGAAGGCGCAGCCTCCACGGAGGTAGATCCGAAAACGCCCCATCCGGTCATCGACCTGATGCCCGACCAGAAAAAGATCACCAAAAAGGGCGGCACCATGCGGCTGGGAGCTTATGACTGTGAGCTGCAAAAAGGTTCACTCGCCTACAAAGCCTACAAAGCCACATTGATCAAGGAAAGGCACCGCCACCGCTACGAGTTCAACAACAAGTACCGGGACCTGTTCGATAAGAGCGACATGAAAACCACCGGCATCAACCCGGACCAAAACCTGGTTGAAATCGTGGAGCTGAAAAACCACCCCTGGTTTGTCGGCGTACAGTTTCACCCCGAACTCAAAAGCACGGTGGAGAACCCGCACCCACTTTTCGTTGACTTCGTAAGAGCATGTCTAAAATAATCCGTGTCAGATACGCCTTTTATGCCATCGTGCTCATGGCTACCTGGCTGGTCAAAGACCATCCATTCTTTTGGGACACGGTACAGTTGGGCAGCAAACAGGCGCACTTCTTTTACGAAAACGGATTCAGCAGCTTCATTCTTCCCGTCGAAATCGACAGCGGCCACCCGCCCTTTTTCGGGGCATACCTGGCATTGATGTGGCAGCTCTTCGGCAAAACGCTGGCAGTGAGTCACTTTGCCATGTTGCCATTTTTGTTGGGCAATGTTTACCTCCTCTCAAAAATGGCCGAATGGCTGCGCCCTGACCACCGCCCGAGCTGGTTGTTGTTGTTTGCCTTTGCCGATCCGGTACTGGCCTCTCAGAGCATCCTCGTCAGCCCCGATATTGCCCTGGTTTTCTTTTTCCTGCTTGGCCTTTGCGGCATTCTGAAAAACAGGAAGTGGCAGGTGGTGGCAGGTGCCACCGGACTTGCCTTGATCAGCACCCGCGGTATGATGGCGGCTTTTGTCCTGGGCCTATTTTCGCTTCCGGCAATTTCCCGCAGCACTCCCCCAGTTTTTTACCTTCGGCAAATGGTGAACCGGCTTGTCCTCTTCCTGCCGGCCGCATTGGCAGGCGGTGGATTTTTGCTCTACCATTACCTGTCCACGGGCTGGATCGGTTACCACGAAGCCTCCACCTGGGCCCCCAGTTTTGAAAGAACAGATTTTGCAGGCTTTCTCAGAAACAGCGCCATTCTCGGCTGGCGGATGCTGGATTTCGGACGGGTGTCCATCTGGCTGGCCGTTGCCTGGCTCTGCTACAAAAGGCTCTCAGCAAGAGGTCCTGCCCCTGCTTTCGACCCCGCCGAATGGCGCCTGCTGAAGCTGCTCGGTCTGCTGGCCTTGTGCCTGCTGCCTTTGATGGCGCTTTACAAAGGACTATCAGCACACCGCTATCTTTTGCCCATTTTTCTGGTGCTGACCTTTTTCTTCGTCAAAATTTTACCGAAGGAAAAAAGCGCCTGGAACAAGCTGTCGGCGCTGGTGCTGGCAGGTCTGCTTTCCGGCAATTTCTGGGTCTATCCCAAAAACATCGCCATGGGCTGGGATGCAACCCTGGCCCACCTGCCCTGGTACTCCCTGCAAAAAGAAATGATCCAGCGCATCGGGGAAAAAGGCATCGCACTCAGCCAGGCAGGCACGGCTTTCCCAGGCATCGGACCCAGGGAGATCATCGAATTGAATGGGAATCAGGACGGATTCAAAAGCAAAGAGCTGGACAGGGATTGTTTCATCCTCTATTCGAATGTGATGAATGATTTTACGGATGAGGAAATTGCGACGCTGGAAAAGAACTGGGAAGCCATCGAAAAACTCGAAAAAGGAGCTGTGTGCATGATCCTCTACAAAAATCCAACGCCATGCGAAAATTGAGCATGCCGGAACTGAACCGGCTTTCACAGGAAGAATTCAGGTCTGCGGAAAAACTGCCGCTGATACTGGTACTGGACAACATCCGATCGGCACTGAATGTGGGCTCGGTTTTCAGAACCGCCGATGCCTTTGCCGTAGAATCCATCGTACTGTGTGGCATCACGGCCCAACCACCCCACCGCGACATGCTCAAAACAGCGCTGGGCGCCACCGATACCGTTGCATGGCAGTATTACAGCAGCACGGCAGAAGCCCTGGGCCACCTCAAAGAACAGGGAGTGTACATCGTGGCCGTGGAGCAAACGGATGAAAGTATGAGCCTCCAGAATTTCAATCCCGTGGAAGGCAGAAAATACGCTTTCATCCTCGGCAACGAAGTCAAAGGCGTCAGCGAGGAGGCCCTTCCCTATTGTGACGCCGCCCTCGAAATTCCGCAGTTTGGCACCAAGCATTCGCTCAATGTTGCAGTCTGTGCCGGTGTGGTCGTCTGGGAGTTTGCGAAGAAAAGCAGAAAACTCTGAGGGCCAGCATTTGCGGTTGGAATGTCACCGCAGGGTCTAATTTTAATTAAATCCAAATTAGCACTAAGCGGCTCAGGGGTGCTGTGTATATTTGCCGTCCACCAACCCAACCAACTAGACTGAAATGGCAGGACCAAAGGTGCTGATTGCTGACGCTGAAAGCCTTGTGAGAATAGGGCTTAAATACCTGCTGGTAGAGAAAGCCGGTTGCAAGGTGGTTGGGGAAGCCACCAATGAAGCACAGTTACAGGCCCTCATCGAATCCAGCGATCCAGACATCGTGGTCCTGGACTACAACCAGCCCGGGCATTTCTCCACCGAAACCCTCGATCTCATCAGGAACAAATCCCCCAAATCAAAATTGCTCATCATCAGCGGGGATCAGGACAAGAGGACCATTTACGAAGTCCTTGAAGCCGGTGTAAATAGCTATCTTTCAAAACATTGCGACGAAAAGGAAATCCTCGATGCCGTTGATGCAACGGCCCGGGGTGACAAGTTTTACTGCACCAATGTACTCAACCACCTTTTGGAAAAGTCTTTCCCGAAAGCCGACAAATGTGAACCTACCCCACTGTCGGCCAGGGAGATAGAAATCGTACAATTGGTTGCCGAAGGGCTGATAGCAAAAGAAATAGCCGACCGGCTTCACCTCAGCACCCACACGGTTTACACCCACCGCAAAAACATCATGAAAAAGCTGAAGCTCGGCAGCACCTCCGAACTGGTGAGATGGGCCATCGAGGAAGGGATTGTTTGAGAGGTTGATCCCGGCATTCGCCGAGAGGTTGAGAGGGGTTGAGAGGGGTTGAGAGAAGTTGAGAGAGGTTTTTAGAATCGTACCCAGTCGAAACCCAGGTTGCCGGGGCGCAATTCAAGAGGCACCAGATCACCACGTTTTTTTCCGGGAAACTGCGGCTTGTCTGCCCTGAAGCGGATGATTTCGCCCTGGTAGTTCACGAAAATGAAATAGCCGTCCGGCGCTATCTTCTTTCCCTTTTCCAAGCCAAAACGCTCCTGTGCAAAAGGCTTTTCTTCGATAAATTCCACCGTGGCCCGCTTCGTGGTGTTAGACAAGGGAAGGCGATTCAGCCAACTGACAAACAGCGGCATGAACAGGGTGCACAGTACCAGCATGGAAACCCACCAGCGAAGTTTTCCGACGGAAGTGGACTCCGTTCTGCTCAGCCGGTTGGCAAGCCAGGCACCTGTGGCGGCACCCAACAGCAGGGCAAGGCCAACCATCCGCTCAACATCGAGGGTGTTGGAAAAATGCCTGAATTCGAGGGAATAGCCGAAGATGAGCCCTATGATTGCGATTACAGAGCCCCAGGCAATTGCTTTTACTTTCCAGTTCAGCGTGTTGGTTGACATCAGGCCAGTTCAAATTGCAGCCTCGCAAGGCTGTTGTAAATGCCGTTTTCGATGGCAGAGAGTTCCTCATGTGTTCCGCTCTCAACAATGCTGCCCTTCTCGATGACGTGGATACAATCCACATTGCGCACCGTGGCCAGCCTGTGGGCAATAATGATGGATGTGCGCCCCTCCATCAGTTTATCCAGTGCATCCTGCACCACTTTTTCAGATTCGGCATCCAGGGAGGAGGTTGCTTCGTCGAGCAGCAAGATTGACGGGTTTTTGAGAATGGCCCTCGCTATCGCAATTCGCTGCCGCTGCCCGCCGGAGAGCTTGATTCCCCGCTCACCCACCATGGTTTCCATTCCTTCGGGAAACGATTCTATGAACTCCAGGGCGTTGGCTTTTTCAGCTGCGGCCAACACTTCTTCTTCGCTTGCATCGGGCTTTCCGTAAAGAATGTTCTCACGGATGGTGCCTCCAAATAGCAAGACTTCCTGCGGCACTATAGCGATGTTTTTACGGTAAGCCGTGGTGTCAAGGTCGTAAATACTTTTCCCGTCCACCAGGATTTCACCTTCGGAAACGGGATAAAATTTCAGCAGTAGTTGAACGATGGTTGATTTACCGGCACCACTGGGTCCCACCAGGGCTATCTTCTGTCCTGGCTCAACGGTGAAATCGATGCCGTTCAGCACTTGCACATCGGGGCGTGTGGGATAACTGAAATGCACGTCCTTGAACTGAATATGGCCCATCAATTTTTTCACTGGCTCCTCCACCTTGTGTTTGACATCCACCTCGCCATTTTCATTGAGGATTTCACGGACCCGCTCAGTGGCGCCAATGGCCCCCAGCAACTCGGTGTAAAAATTCCCCAGACCGGCGATGGCCCCGCCAATGATAGCCGTATAAACAACGAAAGAGATCAGTTGCCCGGGGGTGATGACACCCGTACTCACCATGATGGCTCCCTGCCAGACAATGAAGAAAAGCGCACCAAACAATATTGAGACGATAAAAACAGCAAACAAGGCACGGCCACGGGCATAGCGCAAGGACACATCCACGGTGTTGTCGATGGACTTTCCGTACCTGAGCGATTCCAGCAGTTCATTGGTGAAAGCCTTGACCACCTGGATGTTCTGCATGGTTTCGTTCAGAATGATGTTGGAATTGGCCAGCTCTTTCTGTCGCTCCTTTGAAAGCCGCCGGATTTTCCGGCCAAACACCATGGCTCCGATTACGATCACAGGAAATGTGGCGAGCATGATGAGGCTCAATTTCGGCGTCGTTACGGCCAGAAAGAGAATGCCGGAAACGAGGATGATGATTTGCCGCATGAATTCAGCCAGGGTGATGGAAAAAGCATTGTAGAGCCTTTCTACATCGGCGGTCAGCCGGCTCACCAATTCACCCACCCGGCTTTTTTCGAAGAAAACCACTGGTAAAGTGATGAGCCGCTCGTACAAGGCTCTTCTGACATCGGCTATGCCTCGCTCACTCACGCTCGCAAACAGGAGCACCCTGTAATAAGAAATAAATCCCTGGACGACCAGAATGGCCAGCAGAATCAGACCGACTTGCTTTAGCGAGATATTGAAACGGGATTTGCCGAGGGCAATGTCCACCATTTCACCGGAGAGGTAGGGGAAAATCATAAAAACCATGCTGGAGAAAAACAACAGCACCAGTCCCAAAATGAGTTTGAACCGATAGGGCCTGACGAATGTGAAAATCTCCAGCGCTTTCTTGAAGTGCTTCAGCGAGAACTTTTTGGGGGATTTATCCCCATCAGAGTTGGTCGTGGCCATGAGGTCAAGGATTTATGACGCAATACTAAAGAAACGAAGCGTAAACGAAGCTGATCCGCTATGGTTGAGCCAAGTTCAAAAAAATGTGCCGGGATTGTACAGCGCTCACAACGGGCGCCATTTTCATGCTTTGGCAATCATTCCGTTTTTTGCGTCAAAATCTACCCTTATGGAGTTTCCGATATCCTGGACAGAGCGTCTGACAGCGCAGCTTGGAGCAGAAGCAGAACAGCTCCTGACCGCCATGGAAGATGAGGCTGTGACTTCCGTCCGGCTCAATCCGGCCAAAGGTGCCGACCTCACTTTTTTTGAAAAAGTTCCCTGGCATCCCAACGGCTATTACCTCGAAGAGCGGCCTGTATTTACACTGGACCCAATGTTCCATGCCGGCGCCTACTATGTTCAGGAAGCCTCTTCCATGTTTTTACGGGAAGCCCTGGTTCAATCCGCCAACCTGACTGCTCCGCTGACAGTGCTGGACCTGTGTGCCGCTCCCGGCGGTAAGAGCACGCTCCTGCTTTCAGAACTCAGCGCTGATAGTCTGCTGCTCGCCAACGAAATCGTTCCTGCCAGGGTGCCGGCCCTGCGCCATAACCTCACCAAATGGGGCTTCCCCAATTACATGATCAGCAACCACCATCCTGAAGACCTCAGCGCACTGGAGGTATTCTTCGATGTCATCGTAGTCGATGCTCCCTGTTCCGGCGAGGGGCTCTTTCGAAAGGATTCCCGGGCCATCGGAGAGTGGTCACCGGAGCATGCCTTTCAATGTGCAGTCAGGCAGCAAAACATCATGGAGTCTGCAATTCCACTGCTCAAGCCAGGCGGAGTGCTGATTTACTCCACCTGCACTTTCAACCCGGATGAAAACGAGAAAAACGTGGCGCAATGGCTTGAAAAATATCCGCTGGAACTGATCCCGTTAAAGGTTCCGGAATCGTGGGGGATAAAAAGCGGCCGGTACGGCTATCATTTTTACCCCCACCGTTTGAAAGGTGAAGGATTTTTTCTCGCCTCGCTGCGCAATACCGAAACTGGCCACATTCGCCACAAAGCCAAACAGATCAACGGACTGACGAAACTGAACAAGAGCCTTGTGCCTACGGTACAAAAATGGATTTCGAAAGCAAACGATTTGGTGTTGTTCAGAAAGGGCAATGACGACCTGGTGGGCATTCCAGAAAACCTGATGGAACAGACCTCTATCATCGCCAATGCATTGAAGAAGCGCTCCGTGGGGATAAAATTGGGCGCCCTGAAAGGCGGCAAACTCGTGCCCTCACACGAACTTTCACAGAGCCTCGTTCTGAGTGACGATGTTGCCAAAATGGAACTGCCGCTCGAGGATGCGTTGCTGTTTCTGAAAAAGGAAGAATTCAAGGTACCGCCTGGCAGCAGCACTGGCTGGAACCTGATCACCTATAAAGGCCTGGGACTTGGCTGGGTGAAAAACCTGCAAAACAGGGTCAACAACTACCTGCCCAATGAATTCCGCATCAAGATGGATTTGCCCAAATGAAAAAGGCTACCGGAAATTACCGGCAGCCAATTTATCGTATGAGAAATTTTTGTTTGACTTGGTGGAGAAAGTTAAGAGGGGTTGAAAGGGGTTGAAAGGGGTTGAAAGGGGTTGAGAGGAGTTGAGAGAGGTTTAGAGGGGTTTAGAGAGGTTTTCTCCAGTCGCCTCAATAATCCCTATAATCCTCCATAATCCTCATAATCCCTGCCTGCCTGCCTGGTGTCAGACAGGTCGGCAGACAGGCTCCATAATCCTCACCCTACGCCAGTTTTGCCATATCCCTTATGAGGATTTTGCCCCTGTTGAAGTAAATGAGATCTGATTTTCTGAGCTCATTGAGGACCAGGGTCACGGTCTGCCGTGAAGTGCAGGTGATGTTGGCAATGTCCTGGTGAGTCAGGCTGTGCTTCAGCAACATTTCATAGCCGATCCTGCGTCCACTCTTTGACACAGAATCCTTGATGAATTCGATGATGCGGGTTCTTGCATCCTTGAAGATCAGGGATTCCAGTTTACTTTCGGCGTTCATCAGGCGGTTGCCGAGGAGGGCCATTATTTTATCGCACAACTGGAAGTTGGTGCGCATCAGTCTTTTAAGGTCTTCGACTTTGATCGCATAAATGTGAACCTCTTCACGCAATGCCTGCGCAAAGTCCTGGCGCTTGCTTTCACCAATCACACCCAGCTCACCAAACATTGCCGTAGGATGGATGAGGGACTTGATGACTTCTTTTCCATCGGTTGAATGGGTGCCGATCTTGACGGTTCCCTTGGCGAGGAAAAACACATTTGTTGAGGCCTCATCCGGCAGGTAGATGTAGCTGAATTTTGACTTGACCCGGTATTCGGCCATGTCCTCCAGAAGGCGGAGTTCATTTTCGTTCAAACATTGAAAAAGAGGAAATTCAGTGATGGCAGGGATGGTCTTGGTATTTGCTGCGCTCATCGTCAAAAAATTTAATAGTTAGGGAACTTAGTTGTTTGGAAGACACTAAATTTTGACCTCCCCCCTATTGCGAAGAAGATTTTTTTAAAAATTGTTGCTTACGGCATACATAAACATGTTGGCAACTCCGCACATTGACGAAGGCTAAACTGAAAACCACCGAAACTTTGAGAGATCAGTTACTTTGCTTGAAGGAATTGAAAGAAGAAGAATAGCCGGCAAAGATGCCCTCACCATTTTCCACATTGTCATAAACGACCACGCCTTCGGAAAGCGGATTTTCGGTGTTGATCTGACGACTGAGGGTGATGTGGTAGAGGTAGTAGGCTTCACTGACCGTGCGCAATTCAATGACGAAATCGCCTGGCAGGTATTTTCCAGGATCGTAATCGTACATGCCCCAGAAGTTCAGACGCAGCTTTTCACCATTGAAGAAGCGGTCTTTGATCAGAAAACTCCGGTGATCGTAATAGCCCGTAACGGGCATATCAAGATTGGAAGGAAAAACGGTCAATGGAGCGTTGATCACGACTTCGCTGAGAATGGTATCCCCTGAGGGTGATACAGTGTACGGAGTGAGTTTCTGAAGAAACACGAGGTGGTAGTAGTTTTCTTCATCCGCAGGATCGATAAACGACACTGCAACGTCGAATTTGACATTCTTTGATTCGTTCACTTCCGTTTGTCCAGTGTTGGAATAATCGACAGACTCAATGGGGACTGAGGGCGGAATGCTGTTGGTGGCAGTGACGGGGTCAAATCCCGGAACGGATACCTTGATGGTGTAAACCACTCCGACTTCAGGCTTCAGCTTAAGGGTTTTGTAAAAAGGAGGCTTGTCGCCTGTCTCGGATGCCGGCATGGCCTGAAGAATTTCAACCAACTCATTGTCAACGAAAACCATTACTGTAGCATCCTCCAGAAAGGTGGTAGGCTCCGTGTTGAGCACCGAACGGGTTTTTGAAACAAAGACTTCCAGGGTTTGTTGGTTGGAAAAGTTGCTGTAGATCACCAGCCTTTCTTCATCATTCAGGTCAAATTCAAGGGGCTCCTCACAGGCAGTGAAAAGCAGAAAAGAAAGGAATACGAATGGTAAAAAGCGTTGGATGCTGCTCAGCATGTCGTTACAAATTGTCGGACTGCGGGCAAAGATCAGACTTTTATTTGGGAAATTCTAAAATCGGTAATCCAAATTTTGGCCGCCAAGACTTTTCTGGTGAACAGCGGTGAGGCTAAGAGCCTGTTTAAATTCCCATCACTTGGCTGCAAGCGGCCAATTTTATCCTGCACTTCGTTAAATTTTTCGCCGGATTACCCATATCCGCCTGCA
>PAAY01000087.1 GCA_002698985.1 Saprospirales bacterium
TAGACGAGACCACCAATGGTTCAGATCCGCTGGATGCCTGCGATCCCGACGCCACGGGTGACGATTGCGACTTTGACCAGGATGGCACCATCAACAGTGTGGATACCGACGATGACAACGACGGTGTTGCCGACGTTGACGATGCCGGTCAGTTCGACCCGAACAGCGACAGCGACGGCGATGGCTATGCAGATATCGATGAGACCACCAATGGCAGCGATCCGCTGAACGGCTGCGATCCGGATGTCAACTCGCCCGCTTGCGGGGCAACGGACAACGATGGTGACGGCTACTTTGCCGGCATCGACAGCAACGATCCGACCTTCGACCCGGACGACGCCGATGCCTGTGTGCCTGACAACACCGTTGGAGTTTGTGACTTCGACAACGATGGTCTGGCCAATGCCGACGACACAGATGATGACGGCGACGGTGTGGCGGACGTTGACGATGTTGATGCCTATGATCCGAACAGCGATTCCGACGGCGACGGCCTGACAGATATAGACGAAACCACCAACGGTTCTGATCCGCTGGACACTTGCGATCCCGATACTACTGGCGACAGTTGTGACTTTGACCAGGATGGTGTCATCAATGCGGATGATTCGGACGATGACAACGACGGTGTTGCCGACGTTGACGATGCCGGTCAGTTCGATCCGAACAGCGACAGCGATGGCGACGGCCTGACAGATATTGACGAAACCACCAATGGTTCTGACCCGCTGGATGCCTGTAGCCCTGACGCTACGGGTGACAGTTGCGACTTCGACCAGGATGGTGTTATCAATGTTGATGATTCCGACGATGACAACGACGGCGTTGCCGACGTTGACGATGCCGGTCAGTTCGATCCGAACAGCGACACGGACGGTGACGGTCTGACTGATATAGATGAGACGACCAACGGTTCTGACCCGCTGGATGCCTGCAGCCCTGATGCCACGGGTGACGATTGTGACTTCGATGGCGACGGCATCCCCAACATCACCGACCCGGATGATGACAACGACGGTGTTGACGATGGAAACGACGTGGATAAATTTGATCCGCAGAGTGATTCCGACGGGGATGGTATTCCTGATATTGATGAGTCAACAGCAGGCTCCGACCCAACTGACCCATGTAGTCCCGATGCCACCGGAGGTACTTGTGACTTCGATGGTGACGGAATGATCAACAGCGAGGACGCTGACGATGACAACGACGGCGTTGCCGACGTGGACGATACCGGCCAGTTCGATCCGAACAGCGACAGCGACAACGACGGTGTTTCCGACATCGACGAGACCACCAATGGCTCAGACCCTCTGGATCCTTGTGATCCTGACAGCAACTCATCCGCCTGCGGCAACACCGATATGGACGGTGACGGCTATGTAAACAATGTGGATCCTTCCAGCCCGAACTACGATCCGGACGACATGGATCCATGTGTGCCGAACCAGACCGTGGGTGTGTGCGACTTCGACCAGGACGGTGTCATCAATGCGGATGATTCCGACGATGACAACGATGGCGTGGCCGATGTTGACGACGTGGATGCTTACAATCCAGACAGCGACAGCGACAACGACGGATTCTCCGACAGTGTGGAAACTGCCAATGGCAGCAACCCGCTCGATCAATGCGATCCGATATCCACTTTCGGTAGTTGTGACTTCGACGGTGACGGCATGGCCAACAATGTTGACGACGACGACGACAACGACGGCGTGGACGACAACTACGACCCGAACGATTTCAATCCAAATACTGACTCTGACCTCGATGGTGTGTCGGATATCGACGAGACCACCAACGGCTCCGATCCGCTCAACCCATGCGATCCTGACAGCCAGAGTGCAGCATGTAGCGGTGTTGACAACGACGGTGACGGTTACATCAGCAATGCTGATCCGGCCGACCCATTCTACGACCCCGACGATGCCGACAGCTGTGTGCCCGACCATACTGTTGGTGCCTGCGACTTCGACAACGATGGCATCGCCAACAGCACTGACGATGACGACGATGGTGATGGCGTGGCAGACAACGATGACGTGGATCCGTTCAACCCGGACAGCGACAGCGATGGTGACGGTATCTCCGACAACGTGGAAACTGGTGGTGACGGCAGTTACGACGCCGGCATCGATTCCAACCCGCTGGATGTAGATACCGACGGTGACGGCCTGCAGGACGGCATCGAGGACAGCAACCACAACGGCCTCGTTGACGAAGGTGAAACCGATCCGGTGAGCACCGACAGTGACGACGACAGCCTGCTTGACAACGAGGAAGATGCCAACCTCAATGGTGTGGTGGATGCCGGTGAGAGCGATCCGGCCAACCCGGATGACGACAGCGACGGTATCCTGACCATTGACGAAGACACCGATGGCAACGGCTCAGTGCTCAACGACGATACCGATGGCGACGGCGTACCCGATTACATGGACCCGGATCCATTCGTGTTCGTCAGCTTGCGGGCCTTCCTGCAAGGGCCCTTCGTCAGCAGCGAAGGCATGATGCACGACAGCCTGCGTGCGATGGGTTACCTGCCGTTCACCGAGCCATACAAGAACCTCGAGCCTGTGCCCGGGCAGAAGCCTTTCGTCCACATGGGTGGAGGCGGAGAGACTGTGCCACAGAGCGTATTCCAGACCACCGGCCCGAATGCCATCGTGGACTGGGTATTCCTCGAGCTGCGCAGCAAGAACGATCCGTCGTTCCGGTTGATTACACGCTCAGCCCTGCTCCAAAGGGATGGTGACATCGTGGACCTGGATGGTATGAGTCCGGTTGTATTCCGAGCCAAAGTGGATACCTACTATGTGGCTATCCGCCACCGCAACCACCTCGGTATCATGACGGCACAGCCCGTACCGCTTACCCGTGACAGGGCATTGCCGACAACCGTGGACTTTACAGCTGCCGGAACAGCTACGGCTTACGGAACGAATGCACAAAAAACAGTAGGTTCTTACCAGGTGATGTGGGGCGGCAACCCCGATGCCAACAAGTACTCCGTGTACCAGGGCGCCGGTGTGGCCTCACCAGACAGGGATTACATCTTCTTTGAGGTGTTCCTGGATCCGGCCAATACCAACGGCAGCTTCAACCACATTGCCCACGGCTACCTGCAGAGCGATACGAACATGGATGGCAAAGCCATCTTCCAGGGTATCAACAACGATGTTGACGGCATGATCTTCTTCAACATCCTGTTCCACCCGCAAAACGTGAACACTTTGATCAACTTCTTCATAACGGAGCAACTGCCATAGGTCCATGCCGGGGCATTCTCCCCCAATGCCCCGGCAAAACCTCTGGCTTTGCAAAAACTATCAGCAACAAACACAAACAACACAACCATGAAAAGATTTTCAATTCTTCTGGCAGCAGTGATGCTGACCCTTTCCGCTACCGCTCAGGTTAAATTCAAGTTGAGTTACGACCAGAGCTACGACCGCTACACCGTTTCCGTGGTACCGATGGACAACTACTCGCATCCGCAAAACATCACGGGAACCGGCCAGGTAACCATCAAAGTGCCTACCAACAAGTTCGATCCGGTTGACATTGTAAGTCATCTCGTCGGAATGGAGTGGGAAGCCAATGCCCGCAACAACACGCCCGATGAGGCACCGGATTTCGACTACATCTCCTTTGGATTGATCATCCAGGGGGTGGCCTACCCGGAGTATGAAAAGGACAAGGAACTGCCCCTTTTCAGCTTCCGCAATGCTTATGGATGCACCGGAAAGATTTACCTGGTTGACAACAACGCCGACCCGTTCATGCCGCCAAACAGCGAGAACGCCAACATCGGCAACACCCTCACCATCCTCGGTGCCGGTGGCGATGCCTATGCAGGCAATGCAAACGGCGGCATCTGCGACTGCGCCGAAGACCCGAACAATCCTACGGCAACAGAAGAGGAACTGAGCTTCCGTGGCTTCAGGGTGTACCCGAATCCCGTCTCTGACTTCGCCAACCTCGAGATCAACTGGGACGGCAAAACCACCGATGCCATGCTCAACATTCTGGATGCACAGGGCAGGGTCGTTCAATCCACACCCATCTCCATTGTGGATGGGGAAAACCGCCAGCGCATAGACGCTTCACAACTGGTTCCAGGAAATTATTGGATTCGGATTGCCGGCGAAGACTGGCAAATCAACCTCGATGGCTTTAAGAAGCAGTAATCTTTGAGCGCCAGGTTTGGTGACATGGTGTTTGTTGCTTGACTTTTCTTCAAAAGTCATATCACCAGATACGCCAAAGATTAAATGAGAGGGAGAACAGGGGTGACCGGCAACGGCCGGTCATACCCTGGCATTGAGCAGTGCCTTTGGCGCTGCTTTTTTTGTTGAGGATTATGAGGATTATGAAGGATTATAGGGGATTATGGTGGTTGTTGCCGTGGTTTCTTTATTTTCATTTCCTTCGGTAAATTGCAGTCCTGTTTATAACCCAAAAGTTTCCAGATGAAACCGGAAAGTCAATACCAGTCTTTGCTCCATGCCATCAAAGATACCTACACCAAAGGCAGGCATGAAGCCATCAAAGCCGCCCGTCAGAAACTTGTTCTCACCTATTGGGCTATAGGAAAGCACATCGTCGAATACGAGCAAAAAGGCAATGAGAAAGCTGAGTATGGTTCCAGGATTCTCGAAAGGTTGAGTCGGGATTTGTCTCACTAATTGGGAAGAGGATTTGATCGTAGCAACCTGATTTACATGAGGTTGTGTTATTTGACTTATCCTAGTCCTGAGGATTTGTCTCACCAATTGACATGGTCTCATTACCGGGAATTACTCAAAATCGACAATGACCTCGAGCGCAGTTTTTACGAAAAACAGTGCATTTTGGAAGGTTGGACAATACGCGAGTTGAGACGGCAAAAGAAGTCAGCCTTGTTTCTAAGACTTGCAGGTTCACAGAACAAAGAGGAACGGCTCAGCAAAAGGATTACTCACATCCACTTAGAAGTACTACTTCGTCCACGATGAATTACCACTATTCCGCTCAAGTAAAAATTTTAAAGCTCTATCTAAGTAATAAGTTTCTCGTTGCCTTCGGAATTGCAAGGCACAAAAATTGCCTTGTTTGTCAAAAAAAGCAATATGAAATCTATCTTCATTTTTATATTTAACATTATAAGAAATGTTAGTTTATTATTAGTCATCTTATTCTTTTGTTTCGCATTCTTTTTAGAAAAATACCCTGAACAAGTTGAAAAGTGGTTCGAAATAGATTCGGCAAAATTGAGTTCCCAAATAGGAGTTATGGAGCAAGGACCTGAGGATGACTTTTTCCCTACTCAAAGTTTTGACATACCTAAACTTGACTCCTCTATAAATAAACTCTCCATTCCAGCAAAAAATGGAACTGCCTTCTTGCGGGCGAATCAAATTCTATACATAGATACTGATACTTTGTTGACAACAAACCATCAAAAGGTTGCTATCTCATCCTCTTTGGCAAGTATAGATAGCTTGCTAAAGAAAAGCAATGAGTCATTTTTTTTTAGAACTAAAAGTTATATTTTGAATTGCGATTATATCATGCAAGTGGTCAAGGTAAGTACAAAACATGAAGAAAATAAATATTCTTATCAAAATTTTGCAGTGATGGAAGATGGAGAATGGATAGCCATCTCAAAAAAGAAGTCTCAAGAACTTATGGAATTACTTGAAAAGATTTCCATTTAGATTTTCAGCTTTGATTTTATACTTTTTACATCCGGATTTAGTCTGTTCAAGAAAAGGGTATTGACTGTCCTTGTGCATGATTTTATCTTTGTTTTCGTAAGTCATGACTACTGGAGATTTCCCGAAAATCCATGAAAGAGTAGGGGGTAATTTAATTTGTTAAACTATGAAAAAAATCACTAAAAATCATCCTGCACAAATCAAGAATTCTAACAAGGGTACTTCTGGTACCAACATCATTTGGGATAAAGCTCAAGGGAATAGGGGCAAGCAATTGAACCCTAACCAAATAAAACATAATCCCAAAAAAGGTAACTAATTTTTTCACCATTAAAACATTTAAAATGAAATTCTTTTATCAACCAACTAAATCGGATTTGGACAATCATGCCAATCAACTAAACCCAAACAATGATGCCTATTGGACATCTCGGGGAGAAGAAGAACGACCAGATGATTGGGAAAATCACTGATCCGATTTTTCAGAAAACGAGGCTGTATCAGTATTTGAAGACTGGTACAGTCTTATTTTAGGTTGAAAATTAAATGTCAGTATGTTTTAGAACTCCTCCTCAAACCTGTTCCCACAATGGTGAGACTATTTTAATCACGAGGTACACCTAGCACACGGAAGTTACACAGTGATATCAGAGTTTTTGAATTCTCACAACTTAATTCCTTAATACCCTACTCTCCTGCAAAAAGTGTTATCCTTAATGTAAAATGTTATTTCCTCTGAGCTAAAGTCGGACAGAGTCCGACAAGATGTGGTCCCGGACGGAGTCCGGAACCAGCGTGTTTGCTGGCGCCTCCCGAAATTTCTTCGGGACGTCCGGTGCCTCCTCCCGCCGGACTCTGTCCGGCATTGGAGTGGGGAATGTTCAAATTTTCGTCGGAATTAATGACTTGGACTTTTTGCAGCGCACTCAAATCCTCAAATCCTCAGTTCCTCAAATCCTCATTCCTGATTCACTTCCTCGCTCATCGCCACTCTCCACACCACCCAGCCCATGAAGGCGAAGATGGCCGTGCCGAGGAGCATATAACCCGTGTTGCCGAGGGTGGTAGTGAGCCAGGGTTCCAGGTTGAATTTGGCCAGGAAATTAGCCACTGGTTCGTTCACGATCAGCATTGCGACAATAACACCTGCCAGGGCACCGCCAGCCACCAGGCCGGTGGCAAAGAGGTTGCCTTTGCCGAGTTCGTCGTCTGCCACTTTTTTGCCTTTGCGTTCCTGCACCCAGTTGACACCGCCTTTGATGGCCCCACCGATGAAGATGGGCAGGGTGGTGGACAGCGGCAGGTACAGGCCGATGGCAAATGACAGCGCCGTGACGCCACAGAGTTCCACCGTTATTGCGACGAAAACACCAACCAGTACGAATTGCCAGTCGAGGTTATAAGAGAGCAGACCTTTGATGAGGGTGGCCATGAGGGTGGCCTGCGGGGCGTTGTAGGTCTCGCCGATGGCGTGTTGCACACCGCGGGCAGCCAGCTCGGCGGTTGGGGTGTCGAGGTATTTCACGGTGAAGCCGATGACCACACTGGAGAACAGCACGCCAATGAACAGCGCCAGCTGCTGGTACATGGGTGTGGCACCGACGATGTAGCCCGTTTTGAGGTCCTGGCTGGTGGCACCGGCATTGGCGGCGGCCACGCAGACCATGCCGCCCACCACCAGCACCAGGGGTTCAAAGACCATCCCCGTCCAGCCGATGCCGATGAAGACCAGGGCCGTGGCCATGATGGTGGCGATGGTCATGCCTGAGATGGGGTTGTTGGAAGAGCCGATGATGCCCACGATGCGGCTGGAGACGGTGACGAAGAAAAAGCCGAATACCACCACCATGAGGCCGAGCAGAACTTTTGAGAAGAAGCCTTCACCGGGCATCATGGGCAGCAGGGCCATCAGCACCACAAGAGCCGCACTGCCCAGCAGCACCACTTTCAGGTTGAGGTCTTTTTCGGTGCGGGAAGGGGCGGGAGCATCGTGCCGGTTTTTGAAGTCGGAAAAGCTGCCTTTGAAAGCCGAAACGATGGTTGGCAGGGTCTTGATGAGGGTGATGAATCCGCCGGCCGCCACGGCCCCGGCGCCAATCTGACGCACATAAGCCCGGTAAACGGCCCCGGCCGGATCGGCGAAGGTTTTTGCCACGGGATCCCAACCGGCCACGCCGCCGGCCTGGTCCAGTCCGGCCAGGTAGCCCAGCTTCACCAGTTGCGCAGCGATGGTTTCAGCGGGCACGATGCTGGCCAGCAGCGGAATCAGCCCCAGCCAGGCCAGCACGCCACCTGCCACCAGCACCCCGCAGATACGAGGGCCGATGATGTAACCCACGCCCATGTATTCCGGGGTTATTTCGCCGCTGACCTGTGCGGCCGGGAAGATCTTGTTGGCACCGGAGGTGCCGAAGGTGGGGGCATCCGAAATGACGTGCAGCACCCGCTGGAAGAAGGCGTAGATCATGGCAAAACCCAGCCCCATGTAGGCCGGCTTCGCAAAATCGCCGCCTTTGTCGCCGGCAATGAGCACCTGGCCGCAGGCCGTGCCTTCCGGGTAGGGCAGGTTTTTGTGTTCCTGAACGATGAGCGAACGCCGCAGCGGAATCATCATCAGGGTGCCGAGGCAGCCACCCAAGACCGCCAGGAAGAAGATGGTCCAGTAGCGGAAGTATTGGTCGCCCACGGCGGGGTCGCTCATGAACAGAAAAGCGGGAATGGTGAACACCACACCCGCTGCAACGCTCTCACCTGCCGAGCCGGTGGTCTGGATGATGTTGTTTTCCAGAATGGTGGTGCCGAAAAAGCGGTGACCCAGCGAAATGGCCAGCACCGCAATGGGAATGCTGGCGCTCACCGTGAGGCCGGCCTTCAGTGCCAGATACACCGTGCTGGCTCCGAAGATGATGCCGAAGATGATGCCCAGAATGATGGCTTTCAGGGTGAATTCCTTGACATCGGTGCGGTCGGCGGGAATGTAGGGTTTGAAACCATCGCTGTTGGGTTGGCTTTTCATGTTTGTCATATTTTGGGTGAGGGTCGGGCAAACCACCTGTACGCAGCTGCCCTCAGAAGCAGTGGCGAATGTATTGAACTGAATTAAAAAATCCGGCGTTTTGGCGGAGCAAGCTGTGATTGATCCAAAATTTGCCACATGTGTTTTGTAATTTGTCAGCCATTGGCGAGGCCTCCAGCCTTAACCCAATCTTAAAAGTTACGGAACAAGAGAACCGGCTGAGGCTCAGTTGTGTAATGGCATCGAAAGCCTTGAGGAAGGTCATTGAAGATTTGCCCGAAGGGCTTTAGTTGAATCCCCATGATCCCGAACCACTCACAATCGAATAAGACTATGAAAAAGCTGTTGTTGTCTTTTCTCGTTTTTCTCTTCGCTGCGCAATGGGCCGGCGTTCTTCAGGCACAGTATTTCGGACGCAACAAGCCCCGGTACGAGCAATTTCAGTTCCGGGTACTTCAAACGCCCCATTTCGACATCCACCATTATTTCGACAACAAGGAAAAGCTCCACGAGCTGGCCAACGAAGCCGAGCACTGGTACAAGCTCCATCAGGCCATCATGCTCGACACCTTCGATAAACGCAACCCCCTGCTGATCTACAACGACCACGCTGATTTTCAGCAGACCAATGCCATCAGCGGTGACATCAGCATCGGCACCGGCGGCGTCACCGAAGGCCTGCGCAACAGGGTGGTGCTCCCCATTGCCATGACCAATGCACAGACCCGCCACGTGCTGGGCCACGAACTGGTACACGCCTTTCAGTACCACAAGATCATTTACGGAGACTCTACCAGCCTGCAAAACCTGGCCAACCTGCCCCTGTGGATGGTCGAGGGGCTGGCGGAATACCTGTCCATCGGCCGGCTGGACCCCAACACCGCCATGTGGATGCGCGACGCCGTCCTGCACGACAAAGTGCCCACCCTTCGGAAAATGAACGACCCCAGCTACTTCCCCTACCGCTGGGGCCAGGCATTCTGGGCCTTCACCACGGGTTTCAAAGGCGACGAAGTGGTGGCCCCGCTGTTTGTGACCACCGCTAAATACGGCCTTGAGAAAGCCCTGGAATCAGAACTCGGAATGAAAGAAAAGGAGTTCTCGGAGTTCTGGGTCAAGAGCATGAACGAGTATTACAGTCAGTGGCTGGGAGACAAAAAGGAGCGCTTCATCGGCCGCAAGCTGATCATTGGCAAAAAAGAAGGCGGCCGTCTCAACCTGGCCCCCGTGCTCAGTCCCAACGGGCGCTACGTGCTTTTCCTCTCTGAGAAAAACCTCTTCGGCATTGATTTTTACCTCGCCAACGCCGCCAACGGTGAGGTCATCCGCAAGGTGCACAGCTCCACCCGCAGCGGCCACCTCGACGATCTCAACTTCATCGAAAGTGCCGGCACCTGGGCACCTGACAGCAGGCGCTTCGCATTTGTCGCCGTCAGCAAAGGCGACAACGTACTCGTCATCAAAGACATCGAGGGCAAAGAGCTGGAAACTATCCGCATTCCGGGTGTTCCGGCCTTCAGCAACCCCGCCTGGTCGCCGGACGGAGAGAGCATCGTGGTGGCCGGACTTGTGAACGGGCAGGTGGACCTGTACCAGTATTTTCTGAAAAGCGGCAAGGTGGTGCAGCTCACCAACGACCGCTATTCCGAGTTGCTGCCGGCCTGGTCACCCGACGGCAGCAAACTGGCCTTTGCCTCTGACAAGCTCAGCATGGACGCCGGCGTCAGCCGCTGGACCTTCAACATCGCCGTGATGAACATGAACGACGATGCGCATCCAGTCACCTATTACGATTTCTTCCTCGGCGCCGACAACCTGAACCCCGTCTGGGACTGGGAAAACAACATCCTCTTCCTCTCTGACCGGGATGGCTTCCGCAACATGTACAAACTGGAAACGGCCACTGGGAAAATCTACCAGCTGACGGATTTTCTGACAGGTGTCAGCGGCATCACCCCCTATGCACCGGCCATCACCGCCTCCATCCGGGAAAACCGTGACCGCATATTGTTCACCCACTATTACGACGGCGGCTACCACATCTACAGGGCCAGGGCCGAAGACTTCATTTACCGTGAAGTGGCCCCCAATGAGGTGAACATGGACGCTGCCCTGCTGCCCAAAGTCAACGAACTGGCCCGCACCATCGTGGACATCAACCTGGCCAAGATGGACCTGCTGGCCGACCTGCCCCAGGACTCTTTCAAACTGCTGCCCTACAAACCCCGCTTCACCATGGAGTACATCGGTGGCAGCGCCGGGGTTGGAGTGGCCACAGGGCAGATTTACGGCGGCACCGCCACCGGCCTGGCCGGCGGGGTGGACATGCTCTTCGGCGATATGCTCGGCAACCAGAAGCTCTTTTCCAGCCTCTACCTCAATGGTGAGATTTACGACTTCGGTGCCTCAACGGCTTTCTTCAACCTGAAAAACCGCTTTGGCTGGGGAGTCGGCTTCTCGCACCTGCCCTACGCCAGCGGCCGCTATGGCTACGTCGGAGTGGATACCCTGGTCTTTCAGGACATCGGTGCCATCGTTGCCGACCACTTCATCCTGGACAAGATCAGAACCTTTGAGGATAAGCTCAGCCTGTTCGGCCAATACCCCTTCTCCCGCACCCTGCGGGTGGAAGGTGGCGCTTCCTTCGCCGTGTATTACAACCGTGTGGACCGCGTGGACCAGTATTACGATGCCTTTGGCCGCCTCATCTACCAGGACCAGAACAAGGTGGATCCGGCCTCCGTGGGCCTCAACCTCTTCAAGGGCAGCCTGGGCACCGTCAACACCGCCGTGGTTGGCGACAACTCTTTCTTGGGCCTTGCTTCGCCAATGGCGGGCCACCGCTTCCGCATCGGAGCGGAGCAGTACTTCGGTGATTTCAACCTCACCAACCTCACCATCGATCTTCGCAAATATTTCTTCGCAAAACCCGTGGCCTTCGCCACCCGGGTGATGCACTACGGCCGCTACGGCAAGGACGCCAATAGCTTCTTCCCACTGTTTCTGGGCTATCCCTGGTACATGCGGGGCTACCGCTTCGACCTGGCACAGGACATCCTCAACCCCAACAAGCGCTCCATCGATGAGCTCTTTGGTTCCAAAATGCTGATCGGAGGTTTCGAAGTGCGGCTGCCATTCACGGGCCCTGAGCAGCTGGCCCTCATCCCCTCCAAAGCCTTCTTTACCGAACTCTCCGCCTTCATCGACGGTGGTATGGCCTGGGACACCTTCAGCGAGCCCACCGACGCCTACCTCCGCAAATTCAACTTCGACCCCCTGTTCAGCGCCGGCTTCTCCTGGCGCATCAACCTCTTCGGCGCCATGGTGCTGGAACCCTACTACGCCTGGCCCCTCCTCTCGGAAACCCAGGGCGTGTTTGGGGTGAATATCGTGCCGGGGTGGTAAGGGGGGAGTGAGTGTTTGGGTAAATGTTTTATACCCAAGCACTCATCTTTGAAGTGAGCAGAATCTATCCTTCGTTTGTAAATCAAGTACTATGTAAGTGTTCCTGATTTGGGAAAATTTTCGGATTTGATTGTTCCGTACAGGAGTTGGCATTTTAGTTGTCGAAAAGGCACGAAGAGATTTTCTTGAGAGGACATTCCTGCTATTTCACAGGTGTCACATTAGAAATCTCTTGGATTTCCCCCCATCATGAGTTTCTCATTTTCTGGTTATTGTTCAAACATGTCCACGCTTATCGTGTGAACATCAATATTATTTTAAAGACTAAAACAATTAGAAATGGTTAATGGAAAAGAGGACACATTGACTTCTGATGCCAAAATTGAAAAACCAGAAGTGGTAAATGTTCATCTCAATTCCAGTGATGAAAGTGAGTCGTTGAATGATATAGGCTCATTTGAAGTAGGGGAAACATATGAAATAGGGGAATTTTCTGGAAAACAGGAAGAGAAAGAAAAAAAGAAAAATAAACCAAGCCAACAAGTAGCCCAAAAGCTTATAGATGAGTTGGGAGAAATTAACCTTGAGGAATACAAATTCATAGGGATACAATGCGGACTAAACCCGGACTTTTCGGAGCTTACCTTTAACAGGTTTTTAAACAAAGTAATTGCTGAGTTTGAGGAAAAGCGAATGCGTGTGACGGAGTATTTTAAGCTTAAAGAGGGTAGGATCAGGGGCCGGCTGGCAGATGTTGAGAACAAATTGCAACAGACAAAAGATAAACTTCAAGACCATTTATCCGGAATTGGACTACTAAAGTTGAAAGTCAATCAGCTTGAAGAAAACTGGAAAGGGTTGAAGGAGGAGCTGAGCAACAAACGCCTTGAATACGCAGCAAACCTACAGGAGCTGATTGCAAGGGAAATTGAGGAGACCAAATTAAAGATAGAAGAAATTGTTGATGCCTACAAAAAACTCTTTGAAGTTAGACAGAGTGCTAATCTTCAAGCATACGAAGATTCAAAAGGCAGGAATCAGAAATTATTGGAACGATTAAGTGAGCAGGAAAAAAGGGTGAATTCAGAATTCGAGCAACTCTCAAGCAAAGTAGCAACACTGTACCTGAACTTTGCCAGCGAAAGGGTGGCAAACTGGATCGTTGGCCTGTCTGTGATTATTTCCGTTGTATTTGGCGTGTTGTTTTTTACCCAGGCATTACATCTGCTAGACATGGCTCCAAAGTTCCTTGGAGCATTGGGTGGCTTTTTGTTAACGCTGATTGTAGGTGGCATGACTTACTTCTATCATGCAAAAGTTGTTGAGCCAAGAATCGAAAAAAACAGAAAGAAGGGTATTGACGTAAATTTCTTCCGTCAAAATATTGAACTTACGAGTGCAGGATTGATGCTCTGGGCTTCATTTCTTTTACTGTTGATGGTTACAGCATTTAATCAGGGAATGTTGAAAAACACTTTGGTGTCGATTTTTTATGCTGCATTGATCCTTGGAAATGGATATATACTTGGGTATGGTTACAGAATGAGGAGTTTGCTTAGGAATGTGATTGTTCTTCAAGATAAGATATTTGAAATCAGGGAAAAGATAGTTTCTCTCCTGTTTCCTGAGCAAGTGGATTTTTCCTCAGAGGAGCGAGAGAAGTTCAGGAGTGATTTTATGTTTCAATTGGATAGAATGTATGAACTTTTGCGATTGAAGTCCAATCACCCAAGGTATGCTTTTGGATATGAAAAAGATCATACTTATATCCCATGGTATTGGCGAGTCATTCGTTTCTTTTGGAATGGCGAAGAAGTGGGCCGAAGGGTGTTTTATTACAATCTGTCTGAACCAATGAAGCAGGAATATAAAACTGTTTGGGATCCGGACAAGCTGTTGTCAGAGGATGATATAATTCGAAATTGGGAGCGAAGAATTTTTCCTAAAGAGATTAAAGAAATTGAAGAACTGAAGAGGAAGGTGGCTTTTGCCGAACAAGAGTATAAAAATGAATCACTCAATTTGGAGCTACTTATGCTGGAGAAATCGGATTACTGCATTGAGCTTAAAAGCGAAATAAAGCGACTGGAAGACTCCTGCCATAGTTTGAAATTGACCTTGGAAAAAATGATATTGGAGAAGGCCGATGTAATATCACGAGTTGAGCAGACAAAAACATTGGCTGAGGCGATGTTGCGCAGGGGAGTGCTTGCAGGAAGTGTTTATCGCAAAGAAGTCAAGCTTCTGCGAGGTAATTTATAGTCGAGTAATTAACTCTAATATTTTTTGCATGAACTTCTAAAAATTAGAAAATGGAAATACGAGATTTTCTTGAAAGATTGTTCAGTTGGTGGAGGTCGGAGGATAAGGAAAAATCCGTTTCAAGTGTTGATAGTGTGGCCATCTACAATAATGATGTTAAAGATGGGATAGACTCGAGAAAGCAGATTGATGTTTTGGCTCTTACTTCAGATTTAGGAAGTTCGAGTATTTTGGATATGCCTGATGAATTGAAGTCAATGCATAAAGAATTGGTGAGTAATTCATGGATTCTTGGAAACAGTGATGGGAGATTGGGGCAAAGGCAAATGACTTCTGAGTTTTTTATGTCATTGGCCAGGCAGCTAAGAATGAAGATGCTGTATTTCCTGAAGGGAAAGCTTGAAGCCAGCACTGCGAAGCTTAATGAAGCCAGAGAGCTCATGGATGCTGCTGCCAGACGGTTAACACATGCTTCCAAGTTGAAATCCAAAATGGAAAAGCGGAAGGAGTTGCATCCTGGTCGATTTTCCATTTTGTTGATGCTTTTCTATCTAATTACGGCTACTCTTATCCTTTTGGCTGATATCCCCTTGGGGTTGATGGTCACGCAGTATATATTTGATGTGGCTCCGACAGATTTGGATCATGATATTACAAAACTTTTTGTTCTCCATTCAAATGAACCGTCGTGTTCAGGCTATTTGTATGATCACGTCTTGAATGTTATTTTCGGTAATTGGCAAGTATTCCTGATGACCATAGGTGTTGCACTGAGTGCTGTATATGTAAAGGTATTCTATGATGAATTAATGGGGCACCCAGTTGATAAAGAAGTTAGGCAGTTTCGTATGATGGCTAAATTTGAAGCCGATACCGATGAAAGTATTATTAAAAATGAATTGAATAGGATGAAGCGATGGCATTATGTCAGGCTGGCTGTAAGTGTCATCCTGTTTAGTTTTACTGTCTATACGATATATGTTTTAGGGGAAGTTCGCAGTGCCACAGAGGAAACGATAAAGAGTCAGGCTAGTATTTCAATTGATGAGAATATAAAATCGTTGGATGAAGATTCTAGTCAGGCCATATCTGAAAATCCTCGTGGAGATGTAGCCTTGACTGACGATGGCCATAAAAAACTGGCCACCAGCTCTAATTGGATGTTTATATTGATTTCGCTTCTATTTCCAATCATTGCTGGAGTATGTTTTTCTTTAGGAATCAATGTTTGGCACAACTTGAGGTTGAAGCATTTTGCCAAACAGCGTTTTAATAAGTGCCAAAAAGATTATTCGAATAGATCGAATGATTTTTCCAAGGCTCAGGCATTGTTTGCCAACTGTCAGTATCTCGTAAGTCAGTGTGAGGATGAGAAATTTCTTGATGATCAGTCCATCTTGCTGCATCATACTTACTTGCACGGATATCAACGTGGAGTTGAAGAAGCAGATGATGGGTTGAGTGAAGTGCAAGTTGTGGAGAAATATTTTAACAAGTTTCTGTCTTCTGAAGGTAAAAGCGCATCCAGGGATAAAAGAGATCTTATGCATACTTTTTACCCGATTCTTAACGGAAAGGGGTAGAGGATGTATGTGATCTAATTGAAAATAAAAAAAGCAATGACTCTTATGCGATCTGTTCTGATGATTTTTCTGGTCTTAGTGGTTGTGATGTTAGGCTGTTCCTCTGACAATGGAGGCGAGCCTAAAGAAATGATTGGTAGGCCCCAAGCCGAAGGCGTAGCTTTCAATGATAGTAAAATCATAGACAAAAGACTAATTGTCCTTCTGGACAATTCTGGTAGCATTACAGACCAATCCGGAAAAAAAGCTGCCAAAGAGTTGCTAAAAATAATCAAAAACCTTGGTGAAGAGTGTCATCTTCTAGTTTACACGACTGAAAATAACCCCGTGAACCCAGCGCTTGTGGATGAAATGAAATCTGTTCCTTTGAAACCATCGGAAAGAGCAAGGTACAACAGCGAGTGGAATGAGAAAATTAAGAAAATTGTCTTAACGCTGGTTGAAGCATCAAAGGAAAAACGAAATGAAACTTGTATACTCTCTGGAATAAAATCCATCTATAATGGCTTGGTTGGGCAAGTGCATGCGAGGGAAAACTACCTTGTAATATTATCTGACATGCTTGAGTGTTGTAATGGATTGTGCCCTGAAAAAACTAATACATTTGAAACAGCTGAAGCAAAAATAAATTCATTGCAGCTCGAGGATTTTCCGCTATCTCAGTTTGTTCCTTTGGAAAATATATCTGTTTACTTTCTTACGCCAAGTCTAAAAAACAGGCAGGTGATGGGATCTTCGCAGTTGAAGCAATTTTGGACTCACGTCTTTCATGGGCTTGGATATGATGATCTTCCAACAATGAGTACATCCTTGGATGCTTTCAGAAATAATAACTTTTAGGAAGTTAGTCGAAGCCTTTGCGTCTTACCTAGTCAGATGAATTTGCACTTTGTCAGTCGGAAAAAGTATGCAGATTTTAACTGTAATCATACAGTATTTGAGAATTGTCGGGCTTGGCTATCCCGTTATTGCAAGTGTCAAGCGCCCCAGCCCTAACAAGACTTTATTCCCATTCAAGTCGCCCACCATGGAGTTTTGAAAGTGGTTTGATCTTTCCCCGACCTTCTGAGGTTTCGAAAAACCTCAGAAGGTCTCTCACCTCCTGCCACTTCCACGACCGGTGTCCAGACTTCCTACCTGCCAGACAGGTAGCAATGTTGGCCCCATATGGCGCTGACTTTCCCACAGCTCCTCTAATCTGCCGCAGGGCTTCTGGGGGCAGTGCAAATCCCCAACTTTCACCCCCCATCATTCCGCTCCTTCCTCCAAACAATAAATTATTACTTTTGCCCGTCTCTGCTGGCTGTGGGGGTGGGCCTTGTTGTGGGTGCCATTCCCGTGGTTTTGCCGAAGGCGAGCAAAGAGCAATACAGTTAACCCATCACAAACGGCTACCCATGGCGGGCAAGGAAACAAATCATTGAACCGTTCCGTAAGCCAATAGCCGGGAATCAATCATACGATTACATGAAGTCATTCAAGTCTGTTACCACGCTGTCGGGCCTTTTGGTTTTTGCAGTTGCAGCGGTTGTGTATATCCTTTCAGCCGAGCCTACCGGCAGTCTTTGGGACTGCGGTGAGTTCATCCTTGGTGCTTACAAGATGGAAGTGGTGCACCCGCCGGGGGCGCCATTGTTTATGTTGGTGGGCCGCATGTTCATCACGGTGGCTGAGCTCATCAGCGACACCGAGGCCCATCCTGAGAACATCGCCTATGCGGTGAACGTGATGTCCGGCATCTTCACGGCGCTGGGGGCCATGATGGTTTGCTGGGTCACCATGATCCTGGGCAAGCTCAGCCTGGTGGGCCGCAAAGGCGAAACCACCACAGCACAAAACATTGCCCTTGCCGGCGCCGGTGTCATCGCCGGGCTTTCCATGACCTTCGCCACTTCGATCTGGTTTTCAGCGGTTGAGGGTGAGGTTTATGCCATGAGTACCTTTTTTACCTGCCTCACGCTGTGGAGCATGGTGAAGTGGTACAACCTGCCCGACGAGCCCGGCAACGACCGCTGGCTGGTCTTTGTGGTATTTGCGGCAGCGCTTTCCATTGGTGTGCACCTGCTAAGCCTGCTGACTTTCCCGGCGTTGGCCATCCTTTACTACCTGAAAAAATACGAGAACCCAAGCTTTAAGGGCATGCTGCTGGCATCTGCTGTTGGATTGGTTTTTATCGTCGCAATGCAGTCGCTGGTCATCACCGGCATTGCCCAGATGTGGCGCCAGATGGAGCTGATGATGGTCAACGGACTGGGGCTGCCATTCCACTCCGGTTTGGTTCCAACCTTGCTGGTTTTGATTGGCATTTTCTATTTCGGCATCCGTTACACCTCCAACCGTACCAAAACCGATAAGATCGGAATGATCGTCTGCCTGGCCATCTATGCGCTGACGGCTTTCGGAGCCAAAGGCATCGTGCTGGCGGCTGTGGCCTGGGCCGTGGATCGCTTTTTCCTTCGGAAAACCAGCGCCCATGCGCAGCAGTTGATGGTGGTGGCCGGCATGATGGCCGTAGTGGGTTTCTCCACCATCGGCATCATCGTCATCCGGGCCAATGTGGATCCCCCCATCAACATGAACAGCCCTTCCGACCCCATCCGTTTGCTGAGCTATGTAAACCGCGAGCAGTACGGAGAGCGCCCCTTGCTCTATGGACCCAGCTTTGCCGCCAAGCCGATCGACAATGTGATCGAAGAGCGTTACGGACAGGTTGTGAAGATGGAAAATGGTAAGAAGGTGGAGCGCTACGAAATCGTTGACGAAAGGCTCACCTACAAATACAACAACGCCGACAAGCAGCTCTTCCCCCGGATGGGCGACGACACGCAGAACCGGCCGGAGAAATACCGGATGTGGATCAACAAACCCACAGGGAAGCCCAACTTCTTCGACAACGTAGAATTCTTTTTCAAATACCAGTTGGGCTGGATGTACTGGCGCTATTTCGCCTGGAACTTCATCGGCCGGCAAAATGACGAACAGGGTTATTACGCCTGGGACAAAACGGCCGGCCATTGGGAATCGGGTATTCCATTCATCGACAGTTGGCGGCTTTATCCGATGGAAAAGTTGCCGGATGTGCGCAAGAACGATCCTACCCGGAACCACTACTACTTCCTGCCATTCATCCTCGGCATCCTCGGCCTGCTGTTCCACTTCAAACAGCGGCCCAACGAGTTTTTCGCCCTTTTTGTCATGTTTCTCATAACGGGCATTGGCATCATCGTGTACTCCAACCAGCCACCCAACGAGCCCCGTGAACGGGACTACGTGCTGGTGGGCTCCTTCTTTACCTTCTGTATCTGGATCGGTATGGGTGCCCTGTGGATATTCGAGTCCTTGCGACGCAAAATGGGACAGACAGGCGCTGCGGCGCTGGCCGTTGTACTGGGGCTGATTCCGCCCATCATCATGGGTGCTGAAAACTGGGACGACCACAGCCGGGCCGGACACTATGGCGCCCGTGACTATGCGGCCAACTTCCTCGAGTCCTGCGCACCCAATGCGGTGATATTTACCTACGGTGACAACGACACCTACCCCCTCTGGTATGCCCAGGAGGTGGAAGGCATCCGCACCGATGTGCGGGTGGTGAACCTCAGCCTCATCCAGGTGGACTGGTACATCAATCTTTTGCGAAGAAGAATCAACGACTCACCGGCGCTGAACCTGACCATCCCTGCGGAGGCTTATCGCGGTCGCTTGCGCAATGCCGTGTTCAACTTCAACCAGGGCGACAACCAGCCGGAAATGAGCGCACTGGCCTGGCTCAAATACATTGGCGAAGACCACCCCGTGAACACCCAGGGGGGCAGGGTGCTGGAAACGGTGATGCCCACCAAAAATGTTTACCTGGAAGTGGACAGCGTCAAGGCCGTTCAGATTGGCACTTACGATCCGGAATCGGGCCTGCCCTTTGTGAAGAAGATTCCGCTGAAACTGCCGAACCGCCAGTACATCACCAAGGATGAACTGGCCATCCTCGATGTCATCGCCTCCAACATCAATGACCGACCGGTTTATTTCGCCGTGACCTGCCGTCCCGAGAAGATGTTCGGCCTGCAGGACTACATGGAGCTGGAGGGGCTTTCCCTGCGCATTGTTCCGGTAAAATCGGAGAGTGAAAAGGGACTGTACACCTACGGCTTTGGCCGGGTGGATCTGGAAACGGTTTATGACAACGTCATGAACAAGTTCCGTTGGGGTAACTTCGATAAGCTGGACACGCATGTGGCGTACAGCTATGGTCCCAGCATCCAGAGCCTCCGGGTGGTGATGATGCGTACCGGCCGGAGATTGATCGATGCGGGTGAAAAGGATAAGGCCATTGCCCTGATGGAAAAATATTTTGAAGCCTTCCCGAATTTCAACTTCCCCTATGACTGGAATACCCTCCAGATGATCAACGTGATGGTGGAAGCGGGCGGCTACGAAAAGGCCAAGCCACACATAGAGATCCTGGCCAGAAACGTGGCTCAGCAACTGGCCTTCCACGAAACCCTGGATCCCAGCCGACTCACACAGGGCGGCGATTTCGAACAGGAACACAGCCTGGCTGTCAATGCCCGTGACCTGCTGCTGCAAATGGTTGGACAGCAGAACGATGAGGAGTTCCTAAAAAAAATTCAGGGAATCTTCCAGGGACTGTGATGGGCGTTTAATAGCCTTCGGCGAGTTTAGACAAGCTCACCTGCTGCACGGCAGGTGAGCTTGTGTTTAAACACCTTTGGTAGGTTTAGTCTGCCTGGCGGCAGAGTTTAGGGCCCTGCGGGCGTTTAGTCCGCCTGACGGCGGAGTTTAGGCACCTGCGGGCGTTTAGTCCGCCTAATGGCGGAGTTTAGGCACCTTCGGTGCGTTTAGTTGGCCTTCGGCTAGTTTAGTCTCAAATCCTCGGTTCCTCAAATCCTCGGTTCCTCATTCCCTCTGACATTTTTCATCTGACCAGTCATTTCTATAATCTGGAACAAGCCCTTATTTTGTGGCCGGCATTCTGATGCCCTGACCAACCAATACCTGATACTGTGCCTGCGGCAGCATTTACCGAAGGCGATAATTAAGCATACCATGAAGACTGAAGGAAAGCCTGTACCCTCGAAAGAAAAATTGGAGAAACTGGCCCGGGCCTTTGAGGCAGCGGGTGTTTCTGCTCCTGTTGATTTCAACAATACGAAAATTGCATTTGAGGACAAGAGCGATAAAGAACTGAGGAAAACCTACCGGTTGTTCAAAATGATGAATAACCCGACACTGGTGAAAATCGGGTCGGTATTGGGCATGTTTGGAGCTCGATACTGGCTACCTTTCTTTGAAACGGCCGTCCGCAATACCATCTTCTGGCAGTTTTGCGGCGGAACGACTTTGCTGGATTCGCAGGAGAGCATTGCCCGGCTCTACAAGCACGGGGTGTTTTCAGTGCTGGATTACGGTGCCGAGGGAAAGGAAACGGAAGAGGATTTCAACCAGACCATGGTGGAAATTATCCGTGCCATCGAGTTCGGGAGCCAGAATGAAGCCGTGCCCGTGGTCAGTGTCAAGATGACCGGCCTGGCCCGCTTTGACCTGCTAGACCGGGTGAGCAATACCGAAGAGTTGAGCCCTGAGGAGCAGGAAGAGTATAAAAACGTGCTGAAGCGCATTGACTCTATCTGTCACAATGCGGCCAGCAAAGGCCTGAGCGTTTTTATCGACGCTGAGGAATCCTGGATTCAGCCCGCCATCGACCACCTGACCAACCAGATGATGGAGCGCTACAACAAAGAGCGGGTGGTGGTTTACAACACTTTCCAATTGTACCGCACCGACAGGCTGCAATACCTGATGAACTCTTATGACGATTCCCGGAAAAAGGGCTACCTGCTGGGTGCCAAGCTGGTGCGGGGTGCCTACATGGACAAAGAGCGGGAGCGGGCAGCCGAGAAAGGTTATCCTTCGCCCATACATCCCAACAAAGCGGCTACGGACCACGATTACAACCTTGCCATCCGTTTTTGCATCGAGAACTACGAGCACATTGCACTTTGCAATGCCACCCATAATTCGGAAAGCAACTACCTGATGGCCAGCCTCATCGATGAGAAGAAGCTGCCCAAAGACCATCCCCACCTGAATTTCTGCCAGCTGTACGGCATGAGCGACAACATCACCTTCAACCTGGCCAAGGCCGGGTACAACGTGGCCAAATACGTCGTTTACGGACCGGTCAGAACGGTCATTCCGTACCTCATTCGCCGCACCCAGGAAAACACCTCCGTAACCGGCGACATGAGCCGTGAACTGGCATTGGTGACCACCGAAATGAAGCGCCGGGGATTGTTGAAATAGTGCTTTGGAACGGCTGAACAGAATTGGGCATCAGGCGTTATGTTGGCACCCTCAAACCATTAAGAGCCTGTTTAGATTTTCATGCTTGAGCGAAAGTGAGCAAATTTTATTCTGAACGAGGCAAATTTTGCAGGCGGATA
>PAAY01000088.1 GCA_002698985.1 Saprospirales bacterium
AGATCACCGCCTTTAATTGCACCTAATTGGAATTGAAACTATTTCTTCACGATGCTTGTCATCTTTTCAACCAGCCTTTAATTGCACCTAATTGGAATTGAAACATGGACTATAAACCCCGGGGCTCATAGGCGGAGTAACCATTAATTGCACCTAATTGGAATTGAAACCCAAAGCAAATACCTCGGATAATGAAACAACATTACCTTTAATTGCACCTAATTGGAATTGAAACTAAATGCAAAACGAACGTTACCGGCCGGGTCATAACCTTTAATTGCACCTAATTGGAATTGAAACCCTTTTGTTAGAATGCTGACTGGAATTCTGTTGTCGACCTTTAATTGCACCTAATTGGAATTGAAACTGCCAAACAAATGAATAATTTAATTAATAAAAAATCCCTTTAATTGCACCTAATTGGAATTGAAACTGGTGTAGCAATGAACGTCCAAAACTCTCCACGACCTTTAATTGCACCTAATTGGAATTGAAACTTGGGCAGTCGTCGGCGTCCGTGTGCTCTGGCCTTCCTTTAATTGCACCTAATTGGAATTGAAACATGAGATGAGAGATTTTCATTTTGAATACCCAATTACCTTTAATTGCACCTAATTGGAATTGAAACTGTGGAGCCCACGGTGCAAGGCGTTTTCTGCAATTGCCTTTAATTGCACCTAATTGGAATTGAAACGCAATCCAGTTCACGCTCCAGTTCCTGCACCACCTCCTTTAATTGCACCTAATTGGAATTGAAACATGCGCACTCCGCCCGGGCCCGGCTCGCTCATAGCCTTTAATTGCACCTAATTGGAATTGAAACTTGGCAAAGCAGGGGGAGCGCCTGGGGTCTTGTCGACCTTTAATTGCACCTAATTGGAATTGAAACACAACGCCCCATACATCTACACTGGCAGCGCATGGCCTTTAATTGCACCTAATTGGAATTGAAACATTTAAAACTGTCAGAAGAATACACACATGTATTTCCTTTAATTGCACCTAATTAGAATTGAAACCACCAACGCACCCTGGACACAGTCAGCAGGCAACTTCCTTTAATTGCACCTAATTGGAATTGAAACTTGGTGCGTGGCACAGAAGAGACCGAGTGTGGACCTTTAATTGCACCTAATTGGAATTGAAACTAATCATCCACAGTGTCTGTCCTGCTTTGCAGGGTACCTTTAATTGCACCTAATTGGAATTGAAACCTGGCGGATAGATTACTACTTCGAACATGAGGGCAGCCTTTAATTGCACCTAATTGGAATTGAAACATGCGTTCTTTACTGGTCTTGTATGTCTTCGCAAACCTTTAATTGCACCTAATTGGAATTGAAACCTTTTCCCCTTCCAGGGTTCTTTCGTGTTTGAAAACCCCTTTAATTGCACCTAATTGGAATTGAAACTCGGTTCATAACTCATCTTAAATTCTTCATAGCTACCTTTAATTGCACCTAATTGGAATTGAAACTGAACTGCATGAGCTTCATAAGCACTAGATAAAATGCCTTTAATTGCACCTAATTGGAATTGAAACAGGAAATGGTAAGAATAAGAAAGGTTGAGAAAATAACCTTTAATTGCACCTAATTGGAATTGAAACCAAAAAAAGCCCCCAATATCACATACCCCTTTGACCTTTAATTGCACCTAATTGGAATTGAAACTGAAAATTCGCATCATTGATGGCTATGGCATTGGCCCTTTAATTGCACCTAATTGGAATTGAAACCAATGGCCTGCACCTCCTCAGGCGTCAGGACTACCTCCTTTAATTGCACCTAATTGGAATTGAAACGAACTATCTTTCGTGGTCACATCAATCAACTCCTGACCTTTAATTGCACCTAATTGGAATTGAAACAGGCTTGCTTACATGCACCATTGCTGGCGGGATATAACCTTTAATTGCACCTAATTGGAATTGAAACATAACTCTCATAGACAATCAATTTAGCCCACATTGGCCTTTAATTGCACCTAATTGGAATTGAAACATTATTGCAAGCATCTCATTGTTGCCCCCAATCACCTTTAATTGCACCTAATTGGAATTGAAACTGGAAATAAGGAGCGGTTTAAGGTATCTGCATCGACCTTTAATTGCACCTAATTGGAATTGAAGTAGTTCTGACTGGTTTGATTCTGCTGAATGTGGTGGGGAAAGCTTTCCGCTTTAATTGAATTCAGCTATACAGGAAGTTCGAGGCAGAATTTTGGAGGGGGCTTGTTTGGGGTGACCATTTTGCATGGATGTGGCTCCCGTTGTCTCTGTGATTGAACTTCTAAGTCAAGTTTCTGGCAGTATGAAAGGAACTTGGAAGCCTGTCCTTCTTTATCCCCTCTCCCCAATTACTCAACAAAATCTTCGTTTATGACCTTGAATTTTCAGAACTTGCAGGCGATTACACCCTTTCTGAATTTGGTTTAGCAATTTGTGATGGTTTTGTTTCCGGGGTTTCTCCGGTGAGATAAGAGAATACCTGCGTCATTGCAGCGTTGTAGTGACTTTGGTAATTTCCTGCGTTTCAACAATGTAAAAGGCTTGTATGCACGATTCTTACCCGCTGTTTGATTTTCTCACGCAATGTTCTGTTCTTTTGCGTGGGACATTGAAAAAACAAAACTATTTGCAAATGAAACTGCCTTCTTTTCCTGTGCTTTTGTTGGCACTTTTCCTCTGTCCGTCGCTGTTGCCTGCCCAGAGCACGCTTAAGCGAGCGGAGAAAGAATTTGAAATTGGCGACTTCCAGCGTGCTGTGATGTCGTACAAAGAGGTGCTGACCACTGATCCTGACAACCTTCCCGCCAACGCCGGCATTGCGGATTGTTACCGCTACCTCAATGACTTCGAAAATGCCTTGATCCACTACCAGAATGCGGTTGGCAAGTCCGGTGTTTCCGACCTGACGGTTTTCCAGTACGGACTGGTGTTACAGGGGCTTGGCCGCTACGAGCAGGCGCAAAAGGTGTTTGACCGGCTGGCGGAACAAAGTCCGGCTTTTCGTACCCGGGCAAAACAGTTTTCTGAGGCCTGCCAGTTTGCCTTGCATGCCGATGCACCTTCGGCCTTCAAGGTGACAAACGAGTTTGCAAGTTCCAAATACTCGGATTTCGGACCTGCTTTTCTGGGCAAAGAGCTTGTGGTCTACGCTTCTTCCCGTCCTGACATTGCGACGAGAAACAGCCGCAATGCACCGGGTGGAACAGCGGCAGTGGACAACAGGCTGTTTGTGACACAGCGGGATAAAAACGGCTTTCTGCAAACGCCGCAAACCCTGCACGATGGGTTCGGGGCACACGGCAACGAAGGCCCGGTGGCATACAGTCCGGATGGGCAGACGGTGGCCATTACGAAGAACAATTTCCGGAACGGGGTGCGACAGATTCCGCACGCCGGCCTGGAACTGACGCTGTACCTGGCCGAGGCTGATAACACCGGAAGCTGGAAAGATGCCAAGGCTTTCATCCACAACGGTGCAGGTTATTCCACGGGCTATCCCTGCTTTTCACCGGATGGCAAGGCCTTGTATTTTGCCAGTGACCGGCCCGGGGGCTATGGTGGTTACGACTTGTATGTTTCCTACCGCACCGGTGCCTCCTGGTCAACTCCCGAAAACCTGGGCCCGGCGGTGAATACCATGGGCAACGAGATCACGCCATTTTTCGACGGCTCCTCTCTTTACTTTGCCTCCGATTTTCACAAGGGCTTTGGTGGTTTTGACATCTTCAAGGTGGAAGAAAACAATGGGCGCTGGTCCACCGTGTACCACATGGGCAATGGCCTGAACTCCAGTGCCGACGACTACGGCTTCATTTTCGACAATCTTCGCAACATCGGCTATTTCGTTTCCAATCGGCCTGGGGGCAAAGGTTACGAAGACCTCTACCGGGTGGTGAAGGAGTCGGACAACCTGGTTTTCAAGGTGACGGACGCCGCTACCGGAAAGCCCCTGGCAGGTGCGGTCATTGATTTTGCTAATTGCAATGAGGGCTCTTACGCCACCTCGGAGAATGGCATTTTCATGTTGCAGTTGCAGAAACCGCTCGATTGCGAAGCGACGGTAAGGATGAATGGCTACCGGCCACAGTCTGTGGATATGAACATGATCGGTCTGCGCTCCAACCGGACCATCGAAGTGGCGCTGGTCAATGAATCCGGTGCTTATGAGGGCAGGGTCGTGGATGCCATCAACAGCGTTCCGCTGGCCGATGTGAAAGTGATAGCCACCGACCGGGCCACGGGCGAAAGGGTGGAAGCCACAACGAACAGCCGCGGGGCTTACCTCATTGCGCTGAATCCCGGCAGCACTTATCTGTTGCGCTATTCGAAGCCGGGCTACCGGGATATTTCCCAGACGCTAACTGCAGGCACTGGCTCCAAACGGCTGGATGACATCGGAATCTATCCGGTGAATGCTCCGGTTGCGATGAAGTCGGAACCGGAAACAGCGGTTTTCGCCAGGGATGTTGCCCAGCCGAAATCTGCTACCACTACAACAGCTGCTGTCAGCGGTTATTCCGTCCAGTTGGCGGCTGTCAGCAAGGCTCCCGCCAACTTGTCCGACATCAAGAACAAACTGAACCTTGGCGAAGTGTATGCCCAGAAGGAGGGCCAGGTTTACAAAATCCGGCTGGGGGTATTTCCGGATCGCCAAAGTGCGGAAGCAGCCCTGGCAGCTTGCAAGGAAAAGGGATATCCACAGGCATTCCTCGTTGAAGATACCGGCCGCCCGGCTGTTGCAGAGGTAGAAACAGCGGTTCCGAAAACTGCTGCCGTTGAATTCCCGGTGCTGCAGGATGGTTACGCCATTCAGCTGTTGGCGCTGAAGGATGTCAGCAATTTCGACCGCTCCAAAGTGGAGAGCCTGGGTGAGGTGCAGGTGTGGCCCAAAGGCGAGTACAAAGCGGTTTTACTGACCGGTTATGACAGCCGCAGTTCGGCGGAAGTGGTTTTGAGAAGGGCCAAGGCCCTCGGGTACTCAGGCGCCTACCTCGTGGAGGTGGTCAACGGCGAGATTCAAAAAGCCCGTTGAGGCACAATTTTCCGAAGAAAGAGAAAAGGCCATCCAGTGTGTACCGGATGGCCTTTTTTGATGTTTTTCAGTCGCTGCGCAACATCAGAGGTGGATGACCTCGTCGTATGCAGCTGCGGCGGCTTCCATCACGGCCTCGCTCATGGTGGGGTGCGGGTGGATGGACTTGATGATCTCGTGGCCGGTGGTTTCCAGTTTTCTGGCTGCCACGATTTCGGCAATCATTTCTGTAACATTGGCGCCAATCATGTGGGCTCCCAGAAACTCGCCGTATTTGGCGTCGAAAATCACCTTCACAAAACCTTCCGGTGCGCCGGCAGCCTTTGCCTTTCCGGAGGCGGTAAACGGAAACTTGCCCACCTTGATTTCAAAGCCGGCGTCTTTGGCGGCCTGCTCGGTGTAGCCTACGGAGGCGATTTCCGGTGAGCAGTAGGTGCAGGATGGAATGTTGTTGTAGTCAATGGGTTCCGGGTTCAGGCCTGCAATTTTTTCTACGCAGGTGATGCCTTCGGCGCTGGCCACGTGGGCAAGGGCCGGCCCCGGAATGATGTCGCCGATGGCGTAGATGCCTTCCACATTGGTGCGGTAGTAGTCATCCACTTTCACCAGTCCTCTGTCGGTGGTGATGCCGAGGGCTTCCAGACCGATGTTTTCCGTATTGGGTGTTACACCTGCTGCAGAAAGCACAATATCGCATTCAATCACTTCCTCTTTGCCGCTTTTGCGGTTTTTAACCGTCACCTTGCAGGTTTTGCCGGAGCTGTCCACCTTTTCGACGCTGGTGTTGCCCATTACATTGATGCCCTTGCGTTTGAACAGTTTTCCGAGTTCTTTGGAAATGTCCTTGTCTTCTCTGGGCACCAGGCCTTGCTCCATGAATTCCACGATGGTCACTTCGGTGCCGATGGTGTGGTAGAAGTAAGCGAACTCAACACCGATGGCGCCGGCACCAACGACGACCATTCTCTTGGGTTGCTTCTCAAGGGTCATGGCCTTCCGGTAGCCAATGATCTTTTGGTCGTCAATTTTCAGGTTGGGGAGCTCCTTGGCCCGGGCTCCTGTGGCCAGAATGATGTGTTTGGCGCTGTATTCGGTTTTGGTGCCGTCTTCGGCGGTCACCTCCACCTTTTTGCCGCGGAGCAGTTTTCCAAAACCGTTGAGTACGGTAATCTTGTTTTTGCGGAAGAGGAATTGAATGCCCTTGCTCATGCCCTGAGCAACTTCCCGGCTGCGGGCTACCATCTTTTCAAAATCAGGCTTGGCATTGTCAACTACCACACCGTAGTCAGCAGCATGGTTGATGTATTCAAACACTTGTGCGCTCTTCAGCAGGGCTTTAGTGGGGATGCAGCCCCAGTTCAGGCAGATTCCACCGAGGGATTCGCGTTCAACAACGGCCACGTTCATTCCGAGCTGTGCCGCTCTGATGGCTGCCACATACCCGCCGGGGCCACTGCCGATAACTATAAGGTCGTAATTCATGTTGGCTCTGTTTTGATCAATTATCGTTTGGGTGAAAGCCCTGTTTCGAAGGGCGCGGCAAAGATAGCTTTTGAGTATCTATTTGGCCAGATAGGGTGGGATTGCCATTTGTCATAAATAAAAAAGTCCTGCAGCTTAAAGATGAACTGCAGGATCCTAATAACTTACTGATACTATAGACAAACCTGGGGCATCTTGACCGGCCCTCTGCCTCTGCTGCATTGCGCTGCGACATGCCGGTCTTGAAGTGATGCAGTTTTCCCTGATTTAACCGACTTGATTGGTGGAAATCAGGTTATGAACAAACAGGGTTCAAGATTTAAAATACTACTTGGAAGTTATCTCACGGTATGTTTTGGAAGGAAACTCCGAAAAGGATTGTAAAAGTAGTGCAGGGAATGATGGCTGTCAAATAAGGGCTTTGCAAGCTTTCAACACTTTTAGGTGGAGAAGGAAATTTTAGTATATGTCAATTTGTGTATAAACATTTTGCAAAGACAAAACCCGGTCAGAATACCAGACTTTACACATGAAAAGTCTTTCAGCAATGTTGCCAACAATGTGGAAAACTCTGTGGAAAACTTTTGAGAAAAACTTGGAATCCTCCGGAATGACTGCACGAAAGCTGCCAATGATCCAATGTCTGGCAGGGTAGGGCGTAGCCGTTCGGCCGCCAGGTAAGCGCCTTGTTTACCGAAGGAAAATCAGAATTTGGGACACAGCACGATGTCGTCTTCGTACTCGCCCAGGTAGGCCACGGAGAGTTCGAAACTGCGGCGGTCAGAGCGGGCAATCTTGTCGAAATTGATGTCGTAACTGACCCCTATCAGCACATTGTTAAACTCAACGCCAAACATGGCCACCACGGCATCGAGTCTTTGCGCGTTGTCGAAATCGGTGACAGAGCGGGCATATCCGCCAACGTGCACCGCCACGTTTTTGTAAGAGCTGGTGTTGATGCGAAGATTGGTGCCGGCATCGATCTTCCGGTGGTCACCCTGCTGATCGATGCTGCCGCGGGGCAGGAGCGCTGCCCGGTCAGCAATGGGTACAAAACCGCTGATTTGGAGGGAATAGCGCTTTTTCAAGGTGTTTTCGGGTTGCAGGCCCGTATCGTCGCTGCGGGCAAAGAAGCTCACCGAAGGGCTCAGGAAGTGATGCATGGCTGCTCCCACGAAGAGTTTTGCCCTGGTGTATTCCGGCGAGAGGGAATAGTTGAGCCCAAGGCTGTAATCAAAATAGGCAAAGTTGTTTTCCGGCAGGTTTTCGGCAGTTGGTTCGGTATAGCCAGTGGCACCGTTGAACTGGTCTTCAAAGTTCATGTTGCCGAAATTGACGTTCTTCTGGGCAATGCCCACCTGAAGGCCGGCAGAGAGGTATTGGGTGTTCCGGATGTCCAGGGCTTTGTGATAAGCTGCCGATACGGAAATCTGGGAGGTGCTGAAATCGAGGGCTCCAGCCTTGTCGTTGTAAAAAAGAAGCCCGACGGCAGCCTGATCTTTGTATCGTGCCGTTGAGTGCCCCAGGCCCCATTTGATGTCAAAAGCCGTTGAAAAGGTTTTGTACGGATTGGTCAATGCTCCTGACCATTGGTCCCGGTAAATGCTGGAAACACGGTACCGGCCTTCAAAAGCCCCTGTCAACGAAGGATTCAGCAACAGCGGAGAAGCATAAGACTGGCTGAAATAGTTGTCCTGGCCAATGGCCTGAAAACTGAGGAGCGTCAAAACAAACAGCGTAAGGATCTTTTGCATAGCGGTATTATCGGGATTAGAGAATTCAAAGGGCTTTTGGCAGTGCGCAAAAATAAGCGCTTGTGGCATGAGTTGGGAACGCTATGTAAAAGCCGGTGATTTTATGGGCCCGGTATGTTAAAGTCAGAAAATGAACGATACATTTGTTCCAACAAGAGTAGGGAGTAGGGAGTAGAGAGTAGGGGAGCTGAGCGCTAGCACTCCCATATCCGGGGAACTCCGTGCTAAACTCTGTGGAACTCCGTGTAACAACTCTGTTCAACTTTGCGGTTGAAAGGAGGATTATTGAGGATTATGGAAGATTATGGAGTTTAGCAGTGCAAGCCACGAGCCACAGCCTGCCCAGAGTACTCGGGGAGCCATGAGCTCCGTGGAACTCCGTGACAAAACTCTGTGGAACTCTGTGTAATAACTCTGTTCAACTCTGCGGTTGAAAATGGAGTAGAGAGTAGGGAGTAAAGAGTAGGGGGTGGGAGAGGCGCTAGCATCTTTATTGCCTCCCCCGAAAGCTTTCGGGGCATCCCTCATTCCTCATCCCTATTAATGGCTTGTTATCTTTGTGCAACTCTTTTTTCAGAACATACTATCAACTACATGCACTACGCACTTTGTCATCTCAGCGTTGTTTCGCTTCGCAAAAGTCCGTCAAACCGCAGCGAGCAGGTCAGCCAGTTGCTTTTCGGGGAGGTTGTTGAAGTCATCGAAAAGAAAGGAAAACAGTGGGCAAAAGTGCGTTGCACCTGGGATCATGTCATCGGTTGGGTGGCCATGAATCAAATCACTCCCATTACCGACAAAGAGTTTCAAACCTTTTCCGAAGATTATAGCTACTGCCTGGACCTCTTCCAGCCGGTCTATTTCGATGACAACATGGTGCCCGTCACGCTGGGGGCCAGGTTGCCTGGTTTTGACGGGCTGAAGTTTGAATTCAATGGCAAAACTTGCCGGTACACAGGGCTGGCAGTGGAAAAGGAAAACCTGGGGCCGGTTCATCTGCTGAAGATTGCCCACAAGTTGATGTACGCTCCTCACCAATGGGGAGGCAGATCGCCGCTCGGCATCGATTCTTCCGGTTTTGTGCAGCTCGTTTACCAAATGGCGGGCATTTCGCTGCCGCGTGATGCCAACCAACAGGTGTTCATCGGGGAGGTCATAGATTTTGCCGAGCAGGCAAAACCTGGTGACCTGGCCTTTTTCGAAAATTCGAAAGGCACCATCTCGCATGTGGGCATTTTGCTCGAGGATGGCAAACTCATCCATTGCTGGGAGAAGGTGAGGATTGACCCATTTGACCATTTCGGAGTTTACAACCACAACCTGCAGCGCTACACCCACAAAATGAGGGTCATCAAGCGTTTGATCCCGCAGACTGAAATCCTTCCACTTGATAAAAAAGAAACAGGTGCAACATCCAATGTCACACCTGTTTCCCCGGACCAATTGGCCATGTTCGATTAGTGCCCGCCTCTGGCTGCCGCTTCCTGCTTTGCCATCTCGATGGGTGGAGGTCCTTCGGGCAATATGGCTTTGTATTCATAGTTGCCTTTTCGTTCCACAAACTCCTTTTTGATTTCCTGCACCAATTCTGGATTTGTATAGAGGTCCACCATGGTCATTGCCAGGGCTTTCGCTGCGTACATCATTCCCTTGTGGCCGATGCTCATTCCGCCGCAGGCCACCACAGCCCAGGAGTGCCAGGGGGTATCTTTCGGGGCCGTGGTCACACTCAAACGGATCTCCGGCACCAGCCAGCTCACATCTCCCACATCAGTGGATCCGCCCTGCGGGTCTTTGAGGGTTTCTTCCAAAGGCCGGATTTGTGCATCCAACCCCACTTCCGGTTTGCCGGTTGTGCGTTGGATACCTTTTGCAAATTCGATCTCCTCAGCGGTGTATTGAATGGGGCCAAGCAACTCCAGGTTGGATTGCATCACAGCGCCGCCAGTCCGGTTGGGTAGCACTTCGTGCAAGCCTGAAACAAGGTTGATTTTGTAGTCAACATCGGCCATCAGGGCGCCGCCCTGGGCTATTTTCTCTGCCCATGCGTAGGTGTCCATAACTCCCTGCCTTTTGGAATCCCGAATGCGCACCCAGACCCTGGCGTAGTCGGGCACCACGTTGACCACCGCTCCTCCATCCTGGATCTGGTAATGTATCCGCACCGTGGGTTTTACGTGCTCCCGCATGTAATTGAGCCCGGTGGTGTAAAGCTCAAGTCCATCCACCGCTGAACGGCCGTTCCACGGGTCACCGGAGGCGTGGGCAGCCTGTCCGAAGAACTCCACAGTAAAGTCAATCATGGCTTTGGAGCTTTGCACATTGGCTTTCGTTTCGTCGGAAGGGTGCCAGTCCAGGCAGACATCCAGGTCGTTGAAGTAGCCCTCACGGGCAAGGAAGAGCTTGCCAAAAAACTTTTCCTCGGCCGGCGTTCCGTAAAATCTCACGGTTCCTTTGAGCTTGCCTTCTTCAATCAATTTCTTGATGCTAGTGGCAGCGGCCAGCGAGGCCACACCAAAAAGGTTGTGGCCACAGCCATGCCCCGGGGCGCCCTCGATTCTCGGACTTTTCTCAGTGGAGACATTTTGGCTCAAGCCGGGCAATGCGTCAAACTCACCCAGGATGCCAATGATGGGTTTTCCGGAACCGAATTCTGCCGTAAAGGCCGTGGGCATTCCCGCCAGGCCTTTTTCAACCCTGAAGCCCTGCTTCTCTGCAAAAGCTGCCAGGGCATCAGCCGATTTGTCTTCGAGAAAGGCGGTCTCAGCAAAAGCCCAGATGCTGTCACTCAGGGCAATCAGGTCCTCCTGCATTTGTTCGATGCTGGCCACGGCTTGCTGCTTTTCTGCCGTCCAGGTTCCAGAATTTTGAGAAAAACCAGCACAATGAATGAAAATGGCCAGGATGATTAAGATAAGTGGTTGCTTCATGCTCAGGTTAATTTGAAAGTTTGCTATTTTGCGAAGCTAAAAAATCATCAGACACTTCACGTATGAATCGAAATTTAAAGCGGCAGCGCCTTGCTGGATCCTGAGGCCCCAAGTCCGATTCGATTTGCAGATATATTGTTTTTTTCTAATTTTTTCTTGAATGTCTTAAAAAGCTAGGAGCCGTGCTTATCTTTGCCGCAGCTCCGCCTATTTCCCGAATTAGTCTCACCCATGATGATCCATTGAAACCGACATCCCTAATGCTAAACTGCTCGTTATGCAAAAACTAAAACTACTGACACTACTATTATCCCTGTGCGCTGCGACCACTTTCGGCCAGCAAAAATGGGAGGGTGGCGTATTCGCCGGCGCTTCCAACTACCTCGGCGACCTCGTCGTTCCGCAATTTACACTCAAACATTCCAAACCTGCTTTTGGAATCTTCATCAAGAATCAGATGCAGCCCAGATTTGGCCTCCGCATGAACCTGCTCTACGGTCAGATTGAAGGTGCCGACATCAACTGGGACCGCAATGTTGACCGGGGTGCTGCCTTCAGCAGTAGCCTCATTGAATTGTCCCTGATGGGAGAATACGAGCTGTTCGGCGACCGCCGATTTGACGACAAGGGTGGCTTCAAAAAAACATTTTCACCCTACTTCTTTTCCGGAGTGGGCCTCGCAGTGGTAAACCCGGAAACGAACTACGATGCCATGCGCCCCAGCGAAGCCCTGGATCGCGATCGAAATGGAACCTACTCCAATACCCACTTTGCATTGCCGGTGGGTGGTGGTCTGCGTTTCGACATCAACCGCCGCACCAACCTGGGGCTGGAGTTCGGCCTTCGCCTCCATTTCTCCGATTACATGGATGGTATCAAATACGCAGGTAATCCCGACAACAACGACTTCACCTGGTTTGCCGGAGCCTCAGTAGGATTCCGCTTCGGTGAAAAGGATACCGATAAGGATGGCATCGTGGATGAGCGCGACTTTTGTCCGACCCAACCCGGCGACCTTGCCCTCAACGGCTGTCCCGACCGGGATGGAGACCAGATTGCCGACCGCGATGACCAATGCCCGGATGAGCCCGGCGAACTACGCCTCGGTGGCTGCCCCGACAGCGATGGCGACGGTGTGGCTGACCGCCTGGACGACTGCCCGAATGAGCCGGGCCTGCGTCGCTTCTCCGGTTGCCCGGATTCTGACGCCGACAATGTGGTGGATAAGGAAGACAACTGTCCTAACATTCCTGGGCTTGTGGCTCTCAATGGCTGCCCGGATGCAGACCGCGACGGTATCATCGACCAGGTGGATAAGTGCCCGGATGAGCCAGGTACTGCCGAGCACAATGGCTGCCCGGATTCAGACGATGACGGCATTGCCGATGTGGACGACAACTGTCCTGATCTGCCTGGTTTGAAGCGTTTTGCCGGCTGCCCTGATACCGACAGAGACGGCGTTGACGATTCAAAAGACAAGTGTCCAACCCTTGCCGGTTCCCCGGACTTTGACGGTTGTCCTGAGATTAAGGCGGAGGACAAGGCTGTGTTGGATTTCGCAATGAAGAATGTGCGTTTTGAGACCAACAGCGCACGCCTTACCCGCTCCAGTCTCAAGGTGCTCGATCAGATTGCTGAAGTGATGAACCGTTATCCGGGCTACATGCTGGCGATTGACGGTTACACCGATGATGTTGGCAACGACTTCGCCAACCAGCAACTGTCACTGGAAAGGGCAAAGGCCTGTTACGAATACCTGGCCAGCAAAGGCGTCGACGTCAACCTGATGACCTTTGCCGGACACGGCGAAACAAACCCGATTGCCGACAACCGCACGGCTGCCGGAAGGGTACAAAACCGCCGGGTTGAGTTTACGCTGAAGCCTAAAGAGTAAAAGTGTAAATTGGATTCAAGAAATTGAAAAGCCCCTGCCGGATCATTCCAGCAGGGGCTTTTTCACATGCGGTGTGGTGCTTTTGTCATTCTTCGTAAATGAACATCTCATCCGGCAGCGGAACATTGATCTCCACCTTGGTGGTTTCTAATATGATGGGAACCGGGGCAGCACCGGTGATGCTGAGTTTTTTCGGAAACTGAATTCCTTCCACCTCCATGTATTCTTCGATGTCGGAAGTGGTCGTTGCTCCTCCAGTGGTTTCTACCTCCCGTACTTTCAGAAATGACTCGGTGTTGTAGTAATAAGTCTTCTTCTTACCGCTGGGGTAGGTCAGAACAATCTTGTAAGCTGGCTGGCCATTGACCATCTCGATGCCTTTGAGTTCGGTTTTAACGCCAAGCTCCGGGAATTTGCGTTCCGCAAAAAGTACGGCATCAACCTTGGTGTCTTTCAGTTCATCACCTTCTATTTTGCTCACCTGGCCCATCTGGACATTCACTCCGGATTCGCCGTCGAATACGCGCTCGTGCATGATGTTACCCATCATGGAGTTGCGGGTGACAAGCTTGTTGGGCTCTTTGTGGTAAATGGTGGTTTCCAGTACGATGCCCTGCATTTCGGCATTCATGATGATGACCAGTGATTGAACGTCGTTCAGTTTGTCACCGCCAATGGCCTGTACATAACGGCTCAACACTGTTTCTGCGGTCATGCCGGAAGGCACGGGAATGGGAGCTTCCTCGATTTTATTGCCGTAGTGATCATAAAAGTGAACTTCTCCGTCAGGTGCGAAATTCTTGAGTTTGTCAGCCACTTCGTCCTTGTTTCCGACGACGAGCAAATGGGCCCTGTGTGGCATGATGTACTTCCGGGCAGTTGCCAGCACTTCTTCAGCCGTCACCTCTGACAGACGCTGGAGGTAAGTGGCGTAATAATCGTCCGGAAGGTTAAATCGGGCAATGTTCAGGTAATAACGGGCTATGGTTCCCGGATTCTCCAATGAGCGGGCGAAGCTCCCCGTCATGACGCTTTTCACCATCGAAAGCTCTTCCTCACCGACAGGTTCTCTTTGCAACTTGTCCATTTCCAGCAGGAACTGGGTCATGGCACTATCGGTCACTTCATTCCTGACGCTGGCATAGGCAGTGAAAGATCCAACGTACTTGTCCTGGTCCATTCTGGAACGGGCTCCGTAGGTGTATCCTTTGTCCTCGCGCAGATTGGCGTTGAGCCGGCTGTTGAAGTATCCACCCAGTATCGTGTTGGTCAGGCTGGCCTTGATGGCATCTGGATGACCGGGTGGCAGTTGAATCGGGTGGGTAATGTTGATGACGGATTGTACAGCGCCGGCTTTGTCCACAAAATCGACCTGGGTAATGGCTGGTGGCTCTGGGGTAGGAAATTCCTCTTGGGGAACCTCACCCGGCTGCCAGTCGCCGAAGTATTGCTGGGCAATCTTGCGAACCTCCTCTTCTGAAATATCTCCGGTGACTACCAGGTAGGAAATGTTGGGTTTGAAGTAAGTCCGGTAGTATTCCTTGCATTTGTCGAGCTGGATATTCTCTACCGTCTCTTCGGTTTCCAATTCACCGTAGGGATGGTCTTTCCCGTTCCGCAAAACGGTAGCAACATTTGATGCAATGGTGTTTGGATCGTCTTTGGCCTGAGCCAGGGCTGCCAGGGTCTGCTTTTTTATCTTCTCAAACTCTTCCTCCGGAAAAGTAGGGTTGAAGAGCACGTCCGCCATCAGTTCCAGCAATTTGTCCTTGTGCTTGGTCAGGCAGGAACCGCTGACACCGTTTGCGCTGGTGTTGAGAGAAGCGCCGATGAAGTCAACAGCTTCGTCAATCTCAGCTTTGGTGCGGCTCGTTGTGCCTGTGCTGAGCAACTGACCGGCAATGCTGGAGTAACCGGCCTGATTGCCTTCCATGAAAGGAGGCACATCAACGAAAACCTGGAAGGACACCCGCGGTAATTTGTGGTTCTCCACCAGGATTACCTCCAAGCCGTTGTCCAGTTGAAAGCGGACTGCTTCGCCCAGTTCGATTTTGGGTGCAGGTCCGGCAGGTGGAGCTTTTTTTCTGAAGTCTTCGGTTTGCTGGGAAATGGCGCAGGTTGCAAACACAAAACTTAGCAGTGGCAGTAGAAATAAGATCTTTCTCATATTGATTGAATTTTTTTGCATCGCAAGGGGATCATTCAAAAAAAGTGAAGGTTGGGGTTGCTTCTATTCGGGGTGCCTGCATCAAGGCGTATTTGACTTGGGCAGGTAGTATAACACCACCCGGTTGTCTTTGGAATAATACTTTTGAGCAGCCCTTCGGATATCCTCCCGTGTCACTTTCATGTAGCGGTCGATTTCGGTGTTGATCAGGTTGGCATCGCCGTAATAGGTGTAGTAGTTGGCCAGTTCCTCAGCTATGCCGGCCACAGTGGCGTGTTTGGAAATGAAGTCGTTTTCGATCTGGTTCCGCAATTTCTCAAACTCTCTTTCCGAAATGAGTTCCTGCTTGACCTTTTCGACTTCGGCATCCATGGCCTTTTCCACCTCAGCCGGATCAACCCCCACGTTGGCAACGCCGAAGGAGATAGAAATACCCGGGTCTTCCATGGCCAACGGGAAGTTTCCGACGAAAACAGCCAACTGCTTATCATCGACAAGGGCTTTGTAAAGCCGAGAACTCTGGCCCTGTGACAGCAACTGGCTTAACATGCTGACGGCGTAAAAATCATCCGTTCCCATGGCCGGAATCCGGTAGCACTGAATGACGGCGGGCAGCTGGATGTTGTCGTAAACCGTGTCCCTCACCTCACCGCCAAGTGGTGGCTCTTCGATGTTAGGGCGATAAGGCTCGGCACCTTTTGGGATGGTGGCAAAATACTTTTCGATCAGCTCTTTGGCCTCCTCGATGTTGATATCGCCGGCAATGGAAAGTGTGGCATTGTTGGGCACATAGAACTGCTTGTAAAAGTTCACATAGTCCTCATCGGATGCTGCATCGAGGTGAGCCATGGAACCGATGGTAGGCCAGCGATAGGGGTGCTTTTTGTAAGCGCGTTTGAGGCATTCTTCGAGAACAGTGCCGTAGGGCTGGTTGTCAACGCGCTGCCTCCTTTCTTCTTTTACGACCTGACGCTGGGTCTCTATGCCTTTCTTCTCAACCTTTGCATGGAGCATTCTTTCAGACTCCAGCCAAAGGCCCAGTGCCAGTTGGTTGGAGGGGAGCACTTCGTAATAGAAAGTCCTGTCGAAAGAGGTGTTTGCATTGTTGTACCCTCCTGCTTTCTGGATGTAGTCGTCAAACTCGCCTCTGGCAACGTTTTCGGAACCTTCGAACAAGAGGTGCTCAAAGAAGTGGGCAAATCCGGTGCGGTCCGGTTGTTCATTTTTGGAACCAACATGGTAGAGCACGCTGATGGCAACGATGGGGGTGGAATGATCTTCGTGCAAAATGACGTGCAAGCCGTTGGGCAGGTCGTATTCCACAAACTCGATCTTGTTTTGTGCTGTGACAGTTGAAGTCAATAACAATAAACAGGCAAGGAAAAAAAGCTGAATGGCTTTCATGTTTTACAAGATTTTTTTTGACAAAATGGCCTGAATTCAGGGTCAGCTGCGAATTTCAGCAAAACGACCGAGAGGCACATTGCCCATTTGGGCTTTTTGCAAGTCCTTAGACGAATTGCTGCAGTCCTTCCATCAGCAGCTATACCCAAGTCGATGTGGTTTAGAAAAATTCAAGCCTATCATTTCAGAGAGTATGGAAACCACTTTGTATTGAGTATATCAATTTTGGAATTGGCCTCGCTTCGCAACCGGCAGCGATTACTTTTGTCCCATGGATATTCATGAAGGATACATGCGGCGCTGTTTCGACCTTGCCAGGATGGGGGAGGGCTTTACCGCTCCCAATCCGATGGTAGGGGCTGTGCTTGTCCATGATGGCAGGATCATCGGAGAAGGATTCCATGCGCGCTATGGCGAAGTCCATGCAGAAGTCAACGCCGTACGCAGCGTAAAGCCCGAAGACCGGCAGCTGTTACCGCATTCCACCTTGTATGTGTCGCTGGAGCCCTGCTGCATTCACGGCAGGACGCCACCTTGTACCAGCCTGATATTGCAGAAAAAAATACCTGAAGTGCTCGTGTCGGTTTTGGATTACACAGCCGAAGTGAAAGGTAGGGGCGTAGAGATCTTGCGGAACAATGGTGTAAAAGTAACCACGGGTGTGTTGGCGGAGGAAGGGGCTGAACTGTCCATCATCAGAAACACCTTCGTTGCGAAGCGAAGGCCGTACATTGCCTTGAAATTTGCACAGAGCGCCGATGGTTTCATGGGGGTTCCCGGCCGACAGGTCTGGATTTCCAACAAGTATTCCAAGCGGCTTTCCCACAAACTCAGGAACAGGTTCGCTGCCATCCTCGTCGGGACCAACACGGCCCTGACCGATGACCCCTCGCTGGACAACCGTCTGTGGTATGGCTCGACCCCCGTCAAAATCCTGTTGGACCGGAAATTGAAAGTACCTGACAGCGCAAAGCTGTTTCACTCGCCAGGTTCCTCTATAGTCGTTTGCGAAGCGAAACCCAATACAACCGACTACCCAGACACTGTAGCGTTTTTGGAGCTGGCATTCGACGAGCATCTCCTTGACCGGCTCCTGGAACACCTTGCTGTAAAAAACATCAGTTCCTTGCTGGTGGAAGGCGGGGCTAAAATCCTGGAGCAGTTCATCAAACGGGACTTGTGGGATGAAGCCTGGGTTTTTACTTCCGAAAAGCGCCTTGGAGGCGGGATTCCAGCACCCTTTGTTCCGGGAACTGAGGTCCAGCAATTTCACCTGGGCAATGACAGGGTTGAGGTTTTGCATGCCATTGACCGAAGGGAATTTTCTTCAAAAATAGCAATGCTTTCAGCTACAGGTTAAACTTTGTTTAAAGTGCAGTGATGGGGTAAAACCAGATCCCGGTGGTTTGTTCTGAGTTACTACTTTTGCAACCGTTTCCAAAAAGAATACAAGATGAAATTAGTGGCTGCCTCCCTCGTCGGAATCGTATCTATCCTTGCCCTTTCCTTTACCGGACGGACAAACGCTGAGAAAGCGAACAGCACTGCGGGCATTCGTTGGTACACCTGGGAAGAAGCCATCGAAATGTCGAAAGTGCAGAAGCGCAAGATCATGGTGGATGTTTACACCCAATGGTGCGGCTGGTGTAAGCGCATGGACCAAACCACCTTTCAAAACAAAGCCGTGGTTTCCTACCTGAACAGCCATTACTACCCAATCAAGTTTGACGCCGAGACCAAGGCCGATATCGAATTCAGAGGCAAGACTTACCGCTTCGTAAAAAACGGCATGCGCGGCTACCACGAACTTGCTGCAGAGATCACACGGGGCCGGCTGAGCTATCCCACCATCGTTTTTCTGGACGAGGAATTTGAAGTCATCCAGTCCATTCCCGGCTACCGCGAACCCCTCGAGTTTGAGCAGATCATCACTTATTTCGGAACCAACTCCCACAAAAAGATGCCCTGGGAGAAGTACCGCAGTAATTATACGCCCATTTCGAACTGACCATTCTTTTTCTGATGACTACATTTGCCGATATCCTGATTCGGCATGCACCATTCAGCTAAATCCAGTAATTGTTATTCCCTGTACGAGCTCAACGAGTACATCCGCCAGGTACTCGCGCTCAACTTTGCGGCTCCCCTCTGGGTGCAGGCAGAAGTGATGCAGGTAAAGTTCTCGCGCGGTCATTGCTACCTGGACCTGATACAAAAAGGCGATGACAGCGACGAAATTCTGGCCCAGGCCCAGGCCGTTATCTGGTCTCGCCAACTTTTTGCCCTTCAGTCGAAACTCGGCTCCTCCCTTGAATCACTGATGCAGCCGGGCACCGAGGTTCAGTTGCTGGTGGAAGTCACCTTCCATGAACGCTACGGACTGAAATTCACCGTTCAGGATATCGACGAAAGCTACACCCTAGGGAAGCTCGAAATTCAGCGCAGGAAAACCATTGAAAAGCTGCACAAAGCGGGCTTACTGGAACGCAACAAACTGCTCAGCTTACCCCCGGTGATCCAGCGAATTGCCGTCATCTCCTCTGCTGAAGCAGCGGGTTACAAGGACTTCATCGGCCAACTAGGCCAGAATAGCTACGGCTACGCTTTTGATCCGGTGCTTTTTCCTTCGGCAATGCAGGGGGTGAAGGTGGTGGAGGAAATAAGTTCTCAACTTCGCAAAATCAAACCAGAAAAATTTGATGTGGTGGTGGTCATCCGGGGTGGCGGCGCCCGGCTCGATCTGTCTGCTTTCGACGATTACGGGCTCTGCGAAACGGTGGCGAACTTCCCCCTGCCCGTATTGACCGGCATTGGCCACGAAGTGGACGAAACTGTGCTCGACCTGGTGGCACACCGTTCCTTGAAAACGCCGACAGCCGTGGCAGAGTTCCTGATCCTCCACAACATGCAGTTTGAAGCGACGCTGCTGGAGACGGGACGCGAAGTACAGTTGTTGACAACGGAATTGCTTCACGGCCAGCAGCAGGGCATAGAAAACATCCGGCAACTGCTGCTGGCGGAATACCGGCGCATCGTACAAAACCAGGAAATGATGCTGGACTTCATCGCAAGGGAATTGCCATCGGCTACCAAAAACCTTTTCCGGACTTGCAACCAGCAGTTGGACGGCATCGAGGCCCAATTGGCACTGCTGGATCCGGTCGCCGTGATGAAACGCGGCTTTGCCATGGTCCAAAAAAATGGCAAGGTGGTGACAAGCGCAACTCAACTTTCAAAAGGCGATGAAATGGAAACCTTTTTTGCCGACGGCAAAGTGAAAAGTACCGTTAACTGAACCAATATGAGCAAGAAAAAACCAACCTACGAATCGGCAATGAAAGAGCTGCAGGAGATACTGACCCAGCTCCAGGATCAACAGGTAAGGGTTGATGACCTGTCAGAAAAAGTGAAAAGAGCCGCTGAACTTATCCGTTATTGCCGCGAAAAACTCCGCAGTGTGAAGGAAGAAACCGACCAGCTTTTTGATGAATAGCAACGAAAACGGCCGGAATCGAATCTGATTCCGGCCGTTTTTCAACCTTCGATGTGCCGCTTCTTATTCAATGACCACCAATCTCCTGGTATCAATGGCGTCTTCTGCTTTGATACTTACGAAGTACAGGCCAGCCGCAAGTTCACCGGGTGCTATTTCTACATCGGTCACACCGGTGGATACCTGAATGCCGGTTTTTGAGTAAACCGTTTGGCCAGTGAGGGTGCTTACAAACACATCCATCTCAACGGGTTTGGAAGTCCTGGTACTCACGAAAAAGCTTTGGGAACCTGAAACCGGATTTGGGAACACATCCCAGCTTTCGAATCCGACTTCTTCCACTGTGGCGCTAAAAATTTCCCCGCCGGTCTTGAAGATCTTCTGGGTGGAATAGTTGGCGCAAGTGTGGTATTCGTTGAAGGCCATCACTTTCCAGATGTAGCCTTTATTGGGCTCCAGGTCAGTGAGCAGCAGGCTGTTGTCTTCCACAATGTAAGTGCGGGTTCCAATGGTGGCATTCGAAATTTCCAGAAGGTAATAATCCGCTCCCGGAACTTCACTCCATTCCAGCTGCACATGGTTGTAGGTGGCAATTTCCTCGTTTTGCGAAGGCGAAATGACCGTGGGCGACTGATTAATCTCAGTCAGGTTTGGAGTATAGTTCGGCCGCACATAGTTGCGGTTGGAGCTGAAAAGGCTGTTTTGGATTTCCTGCTTTTGATCGTCGGAAAAATGGTAGGAACTGCAACCGAAATGGTAGTTCATCACATTTTCCTTGTCTGGCTGCAACAGCTGACCATTGGGGTCTTTGGCGTTCAGGTTGTAAGTGCAGTTTCCTGAAGGAAACATATAATCAGCAGGCGTGTCGCAAATGCCATCACCAGCGTTTTCACAGTTGCTGCCATTGACAAGTTCATTCTTTGTTTGCCCGTCGGGGGCATAGATCCCGACAGGATTGCCGTGGATATTGGGATCCCATCCGCCGCTCGATTCCCATCCGTGAAAGGGGTGGGGCAGGCTGAAAAAGTGCCCTACCTCATGCGCCAAAACGCGCACATCGTCGACATAAGCGCTGGTTGCCACGATCCAGTCATTGCCACCCGGGCCTGCAGGAGGCTGGTAATAGGCAGCTGCGTCGTCGGCTTCGTTGGTGATGAAGACGTTGATTGCACTGTAGTCCATCAGGTTTTTGATGGCGGTGGAGCCACTGAAACCCGTTGGATTCGTGTAAACCGTTGTCGAGTTATAGTAATAGAACTCCTTCAGGTAAAACTGGATGTCCTGGTCCGCGTATTGTTCGTTCAGGTTGCAGAGTGCCCTCAGCGCAAGGCGCTCATTGGGGCGTCCACTGCCGTCGCTTTTCGCAACGAGGATGAATCGTACCGGAACATAGGTAACCGCATTGCGGGGAAAAACGAAATCCCGCATTTCCTGGCGATTTTGAAGCATTTGTTGTTTGACGGCTTCAACGTCTTTGGTGCCACAGAGATGGACGGGTTGTTGAGCTTGCAACGCGGTGGTGAGCAGTATCCCGAGAGATAGCGTTAAAGTGGTTAACCTTCTAATCATTGGAAAAAATAAATTGGTAAAGACAAAACTGTAACAAATGGTGAGCCTTGAGGTTGGCAAAGATAGATCAAATTATTTGCCTCTTGTGTCTTTAGGTTGTCAATTGTAATGCCAGCCAACCTGAATGACCTGAATTGTTGTGTGGGCAACACTATGAAAAACCAGTGACCAAGATCAGTAATTGCCCTTGGCCGTGTAATCAGATGTTGAGCGCGAAATCTATACATTTGCGCCACAATACCGGCGGCATGGCCGGTTACCTCTGAAACCTTCACCAAATCCAAATAAGTATCATGAGTAAAGTAACTGTGATAGGCGCCGGCAATGTAGGTGCAACCTGTGCCAATGTGCTGGCCCACAAAGATATTGTCAAAGAGGTGGTTCTGCTGGATATCGTCGGCAACCTGGCCAAAGGCAAGGCCCTCGATTCATGGCAGCAGGCCCCGATTGACTACTACAGCACCCACCTGGTTGGCACCGATGATTATGCTGCCACTGCTGACAGTGACATCGTTGTTATCACCGCCGGTGTGCCCCGCAAACCGGGCATGAGCCGCGACGATCTCATCTCCACCAATGCCAAGATCGTCAACTCCGTTACGGAAAGCATCATGAAGCACTCTTCCAACCCCATCATCATTGTGGTGTCCAACCCGCTGGACGTGATGACCTACGCAAGCTGGAAGAGTTCGGGACTCGACAGCAGCCGCGTTATGGGTATGGCTGGCATCCTCGATACCGCCCGCTACCGTGCATTTCTCGCCGAGGCGTTGAATGTTTCACCGAAGGACATCCAGGCCGTGCTGATGGGTGGCCACGGAGACACCATGGTGCCACTGCCACGATACACCACCGTTTCAGGCATTCCTTTGACCGAATTGCTGGACAGCGAAACCATCGAGAAAATTGTTAACAGGACCCGCGTTGGCGGAGGTGAACTGGTGCAGCTGATGGGTACTTCCGCCTGGTATGCACCTGGCGCCGCTGCTGCTCAGATGGTTGAGACCATCCTCAAAGATGAGCACCGCATTTTCCCATGCTGTGTTCGCCTGAGTGGTGAATACGGATTGGACAACATTTTCCTCGGCGTGCCTGTCAAGCTCGGCAAAAACGGTATCGAGCAGATCATCGAACTCAGCCTGAATGAGCAGGAAATGAAATTGCTCAAGGAGTCAGCTGAGCACGTTGCTGCCGTACGCGATGTTTTTGACAACATGTCGCTCTAAATGATGGATGTATCATTGTTGAGAGAGGTTGAGAGACGCCTTGTAGCAAACTCTCTAAACCTCTCTCAACTACTCTAAACCCCTCTCAACCTCTGCATTCTCTTCGTCGGAATTGCATTCCGGCTGTCGCAGGAGTTCTGCTGCGATGTGAACGAAATCACGTTCGGTCACGATACCCACCAGTTTACCATTGAATACAACAGGGAGGCAGCCTATGTCGTGTTTCCGAAGCAGGCAAATGGCATCTGCGGTTTTGGTTTGAGGCGTGACGGTAACCAGATTGGTTTCCATGATGTCTTTGGCGGCCATTTTTTTCCTTTCCTTCTCAGAAAAGTTGTTGTAAAACCTCACCAGGGTACGCGCTGAGATGATCCCCTGCAAGGTGCCGTCCCGTTTTTCCACTGGCACATGCCGGATGTTGTTGTAATACATCATCCGCACCACCAGTTCCACCGGATCATCAGGCGTAGCGGTGTACAGGTTGGTTTTCATGAATTGCTCAACGGTGAAGAAGCGTTTCTCCCAGTCGCCCGCTTCGATGATGTCCGGCAGCTGCCAGGTGTGAACCGGCTCCCCGACTTGCTGGCGCTTTGAGATGGCAGCGGTTAGTGCCGTTAGCGCCTCCTCTTTGGTACCCTGCTTTTGGAGTCTCTCAAAAGCATCGATCATCCATTGGGCGCCGGTTTGACCGGACTTGACCCGCTCCTCGATGACCGACAACAGCCGATCGATGTCCGCTCTGTCGATGTTGGCGATTTCCAGGCCCTGCCTTGCAATGGGCAATAGTTCTTCCAAAATCAATTGCTGTGCAGGCACCTTCCCCGGGGTTCCAGGCCAATAGAAATGTGTAGTCAGTCCGTCGTTTGCAGCATGAAAGAAATTCCTTCGGGCAAGCTTGAAATCGAGCTTTTCATACAAACGGCGGTAATTGTCGGGCATGCCGTGCATCATGCCCAGCCAGAAAGCTGCATTGGCAATTTCGTCCAATACCGTCGGTCCGGCCGGCATGTTCCGGTTTTCTATTCTGAGATGGGGCTTACCGTCGGTAATGCCGTAACAAGGCCTGTTCCATCGGTAGATGGTTCCGTTGTGGGTAGTCAGGGCCCTGAGCTTGGGTATTTTTCCCTGTTCTAGTGTTTTCAGGGAATTCTCCTCATCGATTGGGGCCAACAAAATTCGGTGATGGAAAGCGTTGTTCCGGAACAGGTCCATGGCAGAATACCGGACCCAATCTTTTCCGAATGTCACCCGCGGTTCCGCTTCCCGGTAGGCAAGTTCCGGATTCCGCAGATCGGTCGATTGTTCGAAGAGCGCGATCCTGGTTTCCCGCCACAGCCTTTTGCCCATCAGCAAAGGTGAGTTGCAGGTTGCTGCCATGAGCGGTGCGATGATCAGCTGGGCCCAGTTGTATTTATCGGCAAAATCCTGTGGTGCTACCTGGTAATGGACCTGGAAACTGGTATTGCAACTTTCGATGAAAGAGTGCCCCATCCGGCTGATCCATTGATCAACCCCTTCAATCCGGAATTCAAAATTGCCTCCCCGCTCTTTGCGTAGCGCCTCGATCAAAAACTCATAGCGTTTCAGGGGGGTCATGTAATCCAGACTCAGGTGAGGGTGGGAGAGGGTAGGTAGAATGCCCGTCAGCAGGAGTTGGGCCTTGTATTTTCTCGCTGCATTTTCGCCTTTTGTCAGAAGCCGCCAGAGCTGCCTTTCGAGCTTACTAAAAGCATCGCCGGTAAAGAGCAATGGATCGAGGTTGATTTCCAGATTGAAACGGGCAAATTCCGTAGTGAATTTAGGATCACCGATGTCAGCCAGAATTTCCATGGCAAATGGCGCCGGTTCCCAATCTTCCCCTACAATCGACAATTCCTGTTCGGCTCCTATCCTGGTTGGGCCGGTGTCAAACATGCCCTCTTCGAGCATGAGTTCCATCGCCCTCATGTCATTGAGGAGTTGCCGCATGGCTTTTTGATGATCGGAATCAGACTTGATCAGCCTAACCTTTTCGCTACCCATATTGCAGGATTCTGTGGGTGATGTGGTAACATATCTGAGTTACTGCAAAAAGTCATCCTGTTGGTTGAGAGAGGTTTAAAGGGGTTGAGAGGAGTTTAGAGAGGTTTATAATGGGCGACTCTCAACATCTGTTGGAACTTTTCACAGGCAACTCAAATTTATTTGCTCAAACCTATTTCAGTTTCAGCACACTTCCGGTGAGGCTGCTTGCTAACCGGTGATGACATTTGTCAGTGTGGCAGCTCTTGATTTGCCGGCCGTTTGTTGAGAGGATTATGGAGGATTATAGAGGATTATAGAGGATTATGGCGGTTAGCCTTCGAGTCCCATGCTTGGCTCATTGTGATGTATCTCACCGAATGTGCTGGTAATCAACAGCATCTTTGCATCAATATAATTCAACCGCCGGCTAATTAGGGCGTTTTCAAAGCATGATGCTCTGCCGGCAGGAGCTGAAAAACCCAACTTGACATGGATTAGCTTCCCGGCTAATTGCCAGGAGGAGAATATCATATTTCGGGTGATTTTTGAGTAGCAGGGCATCCGCTTGGGTGCTCTGTCTTTTTACCACCCGGCAGTGAAGATCCAATCGTTTAACCAATTGCGGCGACAGCCGCTACAACCTGAAATAACATGAAGAAATCATTCAAAGAATTGATCAGCAGCGAAAAACCAGTACTCGTTGACTTTACCGCCGCATGGTGTGGCCCTTGCAAAATGATGGCCCCAGTGCTGGAAGATGTAAAGCGCCAAATCGGTGACGATGCCTCTATCGTCAAGATCGATATCGACAAGAATCCACAGGCTGCTTCGGCCATGGGCATTACGGGAGTGCCAACTTTTGTAATGTTCAAAAACGGAAAAGAGATCTGGCGGCACGTAGGAATGATCTCCGGTCATCAACTGCTCAACGAGCTGAAAAAAAATGCGGCCAAAAGTGCTGCTTGAGACGCAGGTGAGAGAACCCTCTAAACCTCTCTAAACCTCTCTCAACCCCTCTAAACCCCAAACGACAAGGCGCCGGAAGAGCAATGCTCCGTCCGGCGCCTTTTTTCGTTGTGGCTGCAGGATATCATTCAGCCATTTCAACGGTCTTTTTGGTTGCGCGCTTGCGGTCGTGTTCTTTCAAATGGATTTTGCGCAAGCGAATGGAAGCAGGTGTTACCTCCACGTACTCATCTTCCATGATGTATTCGAGGGCCTCCTCCAGGCTGAACCTTACGGGAGGCGTCAGTTTGATCTTGTCGTCGGAACCTGAAGCACGGACGTTGGTCAGTTTTTTGGTTTTGGTGAGGTTCACGGTGAGATCACCAGGTTTTGAATTCTCGCCAACGATCTGACCTTCGTAAATGTCCTGGTTCGGTTCGATGAAAAAGCGGCCCCGCTCCTGCAAGTTGAAGATGGAGTAGGGGATGGCCTTTCCGGTTTCCATGGCGATCATGCTTCCGTTCTGGCGGCGTGGCATCTCTCCCTTGTAAGGTTGAAATTCAATGAAACGGTGGGTAACGATGGCCTCGCCACCAGTGGTCGTGAGCAGATTGCTGCGAAGACCGATGATACCCCTCGAAGGAATCTCAAATTTCAACAATACGCGGTCGCCCTTGGGTTCCATGCTTTTCAACTGGCCTTTCTTCCGCGTAACGAGGTCGATAGCCGTTCCTGAATATGCTTCCGGAACGTCGATGTTCATTTCCTCAACCGGCTCGTGCAGCTTTCCGTCGATGCGCTTCAGAATTACCTGAGGCTGACCGATCTGCAGTTCATAGCCCTCGCGGCGCATGGTCTCGATCAATATGGAAAGGTGCAAAACGCCGCGGCCATATACCCGCCAGGAATCGGTGGTTCCGGTTTCTTCCACCCGCAAAGCCAGGTTTTTCTCCAGCTCCTTTTCGAGGCGTTCTTTGATGTGACGCGAGGTGACGTATTTACCCTCCTGCCCGAAAAACGGTGAATCGTTAATGGTGAAGAGCATGCTCATCGTTGGCTCGTCAATGGCAATGGATGGCAGTGCCTCAGGATTCTCCGGATCAGCAAGGGTGTCTCCGATTTCAAAATTTTCGATGCCCTGCACCGCACAGATATCGCCGGCCTGCACTTCTTCAGCCTTCACTTTGCTGAGGCCTTCGAAAAGATACAGTCCGCGGACGCTTTGTTTAACCACTGAGCCGTCCTTCTTTACCAATGCAAGTTGCTGGCCCACCTTCAGGCTGCCACGCTGCACCCTGCCAATGGCAATCCGGCCAATGTAGTTGCTGTAATCGAGTGAAGTGATGAGCATTTGTGGGCTACCACTTTCCACCTTTGGTTCTGGAATGAATTCCAGGATGGCGTCCAACAGAGGCGTGATATTTTCGGTCGGCTGGCGCCAATCCTTGCTCATCCAGCCTTGTTTGGCAGAACCGAACAGGGTGGGAAAGTTGAGCTGATCTTCGCTGGCTCCCAGGCTGTACATGAGGTCAAATACAGCATCCTGCACCTCACTGGGGGTGCAGTTCTCTTTGTCAACTTTATTGATGACCACGATGGGCTTGAGCCCCAGCTCTACGGCTTTTTGCAGTACGAAACGCGTCTGCGGCATAGGGCCTTCGAAGGCATCCACCAGGAGCAGAACCCCGTCCGCCATGTTGAGTACGCGTTCCACTTCTCCGCCAAAGTCGGCGTGGCCCGGTGTGTCGATTACGTTGATTTTGGTGCCTTTGTACCAGAAAGCGGCATTCTTGGCCAGAATGGTAATTCCGCGTTCCCGCTCCAGGTCGTTGTTATCCATGATCAGTTCTCCGGGCGTTTCGTGATCGCCGAACAACTGGCCGGCAACGAGCATTTTGTCAACCAGCGTGGTTTTTCCGTGGTCGACGTGAGCGATAATGGCAATATTCCTAAGATTCATAAAAAGTGTTTAGCCGTGCAAAATGGTGATTGTACATCCCCAATTTTCCAGGTTGAAAAAAATGGCTGCAAAGGTACTCATAACTTTCTTGCCGAGGCAGTTGCTTGTTTTAAATTTTTCTGAATTCGTAAATGGACACCCAAAGGGGCATTACCCCAAACCCTCCATAACCCTCTATAATCCTCCATAATCCTCCATAACCCTCCATAATCCTCCATAACCCTCCATAATCCTCCATAAACCTTCCAAATCCTCCCCATAGCTTTCTACTTTTACGGCCTTCCAAAACAATACATGCGCAATGAAGCTGAAACCAGTTCTTAGCCTGATTCTGTTCGCTGTTTTTTTCTTCGCAAACTCCACAACCGCCCAGGTCAAAATGGCCATCAACCACCAACCTTACCGAGACGATGTATTCAACGCCTATCCCGTTTACACCGGCGATGACCTCGGCCTCACGTATTCCAAAAAGAAATCCGTTTTTAAAATATGGTCGCCTCCGGCAATGGCTGCCCGCCTGCTCATTTACGAAAAAGGCGTCGGCGGCAAGCCGCTCATGGTCAAAGACATGAAGCGGAAAAAAGGCGGCGTCTGGGTGGCAAAGATCAAAGGCGACCTGGAAGGAAGATTTTACACCTTCCAGGTGAAGGTGGATTCCATCGTCAAGGAAAAGAAGGAAGCCCCGCCGGCAGAACTCACAACCGATGGCGCAGCGGAGCAGCCCGCTGCCAGCTCTGAAGCCACCTGGCCACCGCCGGTTAAGAAAGACACCTTCTGGAATGCGGAAACGCCGGATCCCTATGCCAGGGCCGTTGGCGTGAACGGCCTGCGGGCCATGGTTGTGGACCTCGAAAAGACCAACCCGCCGGGCTGGGAAAAAGACCAGCGCCCCCCGCTGAAAGGCTACAACGACATCATTTTGTACGAGCTGCATTTGCGGGACTTCAGCGTTCATCCGTCCTCAGGCATTAAGTACAAAGGAAAATTCCTGTCGCTGACGGAAACCGGTACAAAGAACCCCGCCGGACAAGCCACCGGCATCGACCACCTGAAAGAGCTGGGGGTCACCCACGTTCACCTGCTGCCGGTGTTTGACTTTAAAAGCATTGATGAATCCATTCCCAACAACACCGATTACAACTGGGGCTACGACCCGCAAAACTACAACGTGCCCGAAGGCAGCTATTCCACCGATCCCTTCGATGGCCGGGTCAGAATCAAAGAGTTCAAAGAAATGGTGAAAGCCCTCCACGACAACGGCATCCGGGTCATCATGGACGTGGTGTACAACCACACCTACAGTGGAAAGAACTCCGTATTCAACCTGCTCGTACCTTACTACTACTACCGCTTGACCGACGATGGCTACTTCTCCAATGCTTCCGGCTGTGGTAATGAAACCGCCTCCGAGCGCCCCATGATGCGCAAGTTCATGCTCGAGTCCATGAAATACTGGGTGGAGGAATACCACATTGATGGCTTCCGTGTGGACCTCATGGGCATACACGACATTGAGACGATGAACCTCATTTCGCGTGAGCTTCGGAAAATTGACCCGACCATCTTCATCTATGGGGAAGGCTGGACCGCCGGCTCAAGCCCTTTCGACGAGCAACAGCGCGCTGTAAAAACCAATGCCTGGAAACTGGACCACATCGCCGTGTTCAGCGATGAGTTCAGGGACGGGGTGAAAGGCCACGTCTTCACACCCAAAGCCAAGGGCTTTGCCAGCGGCGAAGCCGGGCTGGAGGAAAGCGTGAAATTTGGCATCGTCGGGGCCATCGAGCACCCGCAGGTTGACAACAAACAGGTCAATTACTCCAAATACCCCTGGGCAAAGTCGCCGCTCCAGTGCATCGATTACGTTTCCTGCCACGACAACCACACCCTCTACGATCGACTGGTCAATTCCTGCCCGGGTGAACCGGAGGAGGAATTGCTGAAAATGATCAAACTGGCGCAAACGCTGGTCTTCACCTCCCAGGGAGTGCCCTTCCTGCACGCCGGTGAGGAGTTTGTGCGAAGCAAAAAAGGCGTGGAAAATTCTTTTGACTCACCCGATGAAATCAATCAGATCCTTTGGAACAACAAACAACGCTATGAGGAACTGTATGATTACCACCGAAAGCTGATAGCCCTCCGCAAAGCGCATCCGGCTTTCAAAATGGGCGATGCAGAAATGGTAAGGCAACACCTCCAGTTCCTGGATTTACCGGTGGAAAATGTGATCGGTTACGTGCTGAAAGATCACGCCAATGGCGATTCATGGAAGAACATCCTGCTGTTGTTCAACGGCAACAAGATCGGCAAGCGGGTGGAAATTCCCGAAGGAAACTGGAAGTACATCGTTTATAAAGGCAACATCAACCCTGACGGAATGGGCAATGTCCAGGGCAATTACATCAACCTGGATGGCCGCGCTGCTGTTATCCTCGCCGAAGAATAACACCCATCGTTGAACCCTCAAACATCGAAGATGAAAGTTGACATCCTGGCCATTGGCGTACACCCCGACGACGTGGAGCTGAGTTGCAGCGGCACCCTGCTCAAACACCTTGCAATGGGCAAAAGCGTAGGCCTCCTGGACCTCACACGCGGAGAAATGGGCTCGCGCGGCAATGCTCAAATCCGCGAACAGGAAGCAAACGAAGCCGCCAAAATGATGGGAGCTGCATTCCGGATCAACCTCGACATGCCCGACTGCTTTGCCACCTGGTCAGAAGAAAACCTGCGGAAGATCATCCGGGTCATTCGCTGGTGCCAGCCTGAAATCGTACTGGCCAACGCCATCGACGACCGCCACCCCGACCATGGCCGGGCAGCAAAACTCAGCGCTGATGCCTGTTTTTATTCCGGCCTCGTAAAAATTGAAACCACCTGGGAGGACGGCCGGCAGCAGGAAGCCTGGCGCCCAAAAGCGGTGTACCATTATGTGCAGGACAAAAACCTGCAACCGGATTTCGTGGTCGATATCAGCGAATTCATGGATCGGAAAATGGAGCTGGTTTTGGCCTTCAAATCTCAGTTTTTTCTTCCTTCGGAAAATGGCTACCAGGACGAACCTGACACCCCCATCAGCGGCAAAGACTTCCTTGATTTCCTTCGGGCAAAAGCCCGTACCTACGCCCGGCCGATCGGCGCAGAATATGCCGAGGGCTTCAATGCCGCCCGCACTCCCGGCGTCTGCAACCTCTTCGACTTGCTATAATGGAACACTTCCAAAACCTCTCTAAACCTCTCTCAACCCCTCTCAACCAACCTCACCTCAATTTCACCAGCCTGATGGTCTGAACACGCCTGCCTTCGTTTACCCGAAGGAAATAGATGCCGGCAGGCCAACGCCCGGCAGGAATGACGAGCGAACCATTTACTGTTCCTTCCCAAAGCACTTTTCCATCCATGTTTGCGACGACGGCCGCCAGCGGCCCATCGGAGCGGCTGGATTCAATGATCACTTGCTCCGTGAAAGGGTTGGGTCTCACGGCCAAAGCCACTTCAGCGGCTGATTCTGCCGTAGCTGTTGCCATCGGCAAAATGAAATCTGCCACAGCCGGGTTGTGGTCGGAGGCATTCTCCGAATCCAATGCCAGGATGCCATAGTTGCCCAGGACATCCGGCGGCAGTTCATCGGTTCTGATCACGTAGCCCTTGGCCAGTTGCATCACGCTGTTGGCGAAGATGATGTAGTCGAGGCGTGAGGGCGGGTAGCTGCTAAAGGGGGACTGCCAGGTAAAGGCTACGGGCTGATGCGTGTGCAGCGGCAAGGCATCAGCCAGGGCTGTGCCGTCCCAGTCGGGCGGACCACCGGGGCCGTAAGTATTGGTGTTGACCACCTCACCTGTCAGCAGGGTTTCCAGTTGTTGGCGCCAGCCGACGAGGTTGAGATCCCCGCTGAGCACGATGGGGGTTCCCTCCGGCAGGTCGATTAGCCCGCCGGTGGTTTTGGCATCGTTGAGGAAGGCGGCAAAGGCATCGGCTTCCAGTTGCCGGGTACCGTCGGCGTCGCAGCAGCGCAGGTGGCCGTTGACGACGAGAATATCAGTAGCGAAATTGTCAGGCAGGTCGATCAGCGAGGCTGTCAGGCGGGAACCGGGGCGCACTTCCCAGTTTTCCAGAATGGGATAGCGGGAAACAGTGATGTTGCCCTGATCCAGTTTTATCGCCTTCCAGGAGTTGGCTCCGCCCAGTGGCAGGGCACTGTTCATGAAGCTGGCCACCATGGGAGCCGTGAGGTCCCAGCATTCGTTGAAGGTCACGATGTCGGGTTGCACGGCACTGAGTACCCGCTTGAAGCTTCCCTGCCGGCTGAAATCGTCCAGTCCGTTCTGGAGCGTGTTCCAGGTCATCAGTCGCAAGTGATCGGCCGATTCCCGGGTAAAGGTTATGGCTTCGTATTCCGGCAGCGGTGTGTCGTCAAATGTGTATTCAATGGTATTGCCGGCATTGGGCAGGTAATCCCCATTGCTGCCTTCTACCCACAGCGCCAGTGAAATGCTGGGATGGGGGAGCAGCTCATTGCTTCCGTCAGGTTTCGCAGATCGCTGCAGTGCGATTTCAAAGGTGTTGCTGCTCACCGTGGGCAGGTGGCGCCAGCCAGCCTCGTACAGGGACGGATAAGCGGGGAAGCTGCTGCCGTAAAACACCACATCCCGTTCTCCTGGGTAGAGGTATAGCTCCACGCCCAGGCCATTTTCCTGGACACCGGTCAGCGGGTTGTTGTCAGTGTCGATGGCGATGACCAGCTTGCTGCCGTCGGTCAGTTCGAACTCTTGTGCAGCAAGGATTTTCAGGAAGAGGTGATCGGCGTCGTTGGCAAGCTGAAGTTCGAGCAGATCCAGGCCCGGGGTGTCGCCGTTGGCATCGGCAACGACTGTTGCGCCCTGCCATTCTGTAAACTCGCCGTCCATCACAACGCCAATGGCCTGGGAGAACAAGTTTACGGAAAACAGTAGCGGGAAAATGATTGTTAGGAATCGCATCATTAAATTGTTGATGGTTTTTTGGCGGCTGCAATGTTAAGCCGGATCGGCTATTATCTTTACCCATCTTTGTTTGCAAATCTCCACAATGAAGAACATCCTTCACAACAGATCGGTACTCCTATTCGTCGTTTTGTCCGGATTTTTCGTCACCAATGCGCTGGTGGCCGAGTTCATAGGTGTCAAAATTTTCGCACTGGAGCCCACCCTCGGTTTACCGCCACTGGAGTGGAACCTCTTTGGCCAGTCCGGTTCCCTGATGCTTACCGCCGGTGTTTTGCTGTGGCCGGTCGTCTTCGTCATGACCGACCTCATCAATGAATACTACGGCAAGCGTGCGGTCCGCATTTTATCCTGGATGACGGCAGGTCTCATTCTTTACGCTTTCGCAATGGTTTTTGCCGCCATCGGCCTGGTCCCTGCCGATTTTTGGGTCACCACATTTGCCGATAAGGGAGTGCCGGACATGCAGGCTGCTTTCTCGCAAATTTTCGGCCAGGGAATGTGGATCATCGCCGGTTCGCTGGTTGCTTTTTTGCTGGGGCAATTGATCGATGCCCTGACTTTTCACCGGCTGCGGCTTTTTACCGGAGAGAAACACTTGTGGCTGCGCGCCACAGGCTCCACGCTGTTGTCGCAATTCATTGACAGCTTCGTGGTGCTGTACATTGCCTTTGTGCTGGGGCCCCAGAAATGGAGCATTTCGCTTTTCCTGGCAGTCGGTTGTGTCAACTATGCTTACAAATTCGTCGTGGCGGTGCTGTTGACTCCTGTGATTTACGGCGCTCACTGGCTGATCGACCTTTACCTCGGTAAAGAGCAGTCGGAACTGTTGCGCCGACAGGCGCGAGGGGAAGAAATTCCGGCGGCAGAGGGTCAGGCGTTTTTCTGAAGGTAATCGAGAATGTTGCGCTCGATTCGTTCCAAAAGGCTGGAAGTGTCCACCCGTTCAAACGGCTCCCCCGTAATCGTTTCGTACAGTTCGATGTAGCGCTCCGTTATCTGATCCACGAAGACGTCCGGCATGATGGGCATCAACTGGTCTTCGAGTCCCTGAAAGCCGTGCGCCATCAGCCATTCCCGCACGAATTCCTTTGACAGTTGCTTTTGCGGTTCGCCTTTTTGCTGGCGTTCTTCATAACCCTCCAGGTAAAAATACCGCGAACTGTCGGGGGTGTGCACTTCATCGATGAGGGTGATTTCCCCTTCGTAAAGGCCGAACTCGTATTTGGTGTCCACCAGGATGAGGCCCCGTTCTCTGGCCATTTCCGTACCCCTTTCAAAAAGGGCCAGTGCATAACGTTCGAGTATGTTCCACTGTTCTTCGGAAACGATACCCCGCTCCAGTATTTCGGCTTTTGAGATGTCTTCATCATGGCCGCTTTCAGCTTTGGTGGCCGGCGTGATGATCGGGTGGGGGAGGCGGTCGTGTTCCCGTAGCCCTTCGGGCAATGGAACGCCGCAGATTTCACGGCGGCCGCTTTTGTAAACCCGCCAGGCATGGCCGGTCAGGTAGCCGCGCACCACCATTTCTATTGGAATCGCTTCGCAACGTTTACCGATGGACACCACCGGATCAGGGGTGGCTTCCAGCCAGTTGGGGCAAATGTCCCTGGTAGCGTTCAGGAAGCGAGCAGCTATCTGGTTCAGCACCTGACCTTTGTAAGGGATCGCCTTCGGCAAAATGTGGTCAAATGCAGATATGCGGTCGCTGGCCACGATGACCAGCTTATCATCGAGGGTATATACATCGCGCACTTTGCCGCGGTAAAAGTCCGTCTGGCCGGGAAGCTTGAAATTCGTTTCGGCGAGTGCCTGGGGTCTTTCTGTGTTCATCAGTTCAAATTTTGCGCAAATGTACGTTTTGGCTTTTCAGAAATAGAAAAGCTCCAATGCAAAATAGCTGCATTGGAGCTTTGTGGCCGGATGGCACAAGAATCAGATGTTTTTCACTGAGTTGCGGTCGGAGAGAATGTCTTTCAATTCCTTGAGAATTTCGTACTGGTGGGGCATTACCTTTTTGAAAGCCTCCTTCAGTGCCACGAAAGTCCCTTTCTCCATGGCTTCCGGAATGAACTGCTTGATCTGACCGCGCATATAGTTCACATCGTTCATGATCAGCGACTTCAGCGAGGGGATGTCGTGCCAGTCACCTTCCATGGCAAAGGCCTGTTCTTCAGCGCCTTCCTCGGTTTTTACCGGTTCCAGTTCTATCAGGTCTTCGTCAACGACGAGCGGCAGCGCTTTAGCCTCGGCAACGGGACTCTGCGGGAGCTCCCATTGCTTACCGTCCTTGTCCTTGTTGAGCATGAAAACTTCAAGTCCTTTTTCCCGGATGCGGTAGATGATGAAACTAGCTGTTTTGTTGATAGACATGACGCAAATTTTGCCCTTAAACAGTATTTCTGCTATTTGGTTCTGGCTGTGCAAAGAAATGCAGAATTGCTGTAGAAGCCAAAAAACAGAACCCGGTGATTTGTCAATGCTTTAAAAAATGTGCCGAAAGCACCTCGCCATCGTTGAGCAATTGCAGGGTATAATACCCGGGCCGCAACCCCTCCACATCGATGGACGACACCCCATCACCCAGCGTTCCGGCTTGCACCTCCCTGCCCATGACGTCAAAAATGATGTATTCGCCGGCTCCGTTGAATTTCGCATCGGCCTGGATGTGCAGCACCGACGAGGCCGGGTTGGGGTAGAGTACGTTTTTCCCTTCGGCAATATTTTCGGTGGTGGCCGTGGCGCAGGAGCCGGCATTCAGCAGGCCGGAGCGAAAGAGACTCAGAGCTGCCAGCATTCGTGCCTTTTGCCCAAGTGTGAACATGGCCATGCAGGCGTCGTCGGTGTAGAACATGTAGTTCATGAACATATCCGGTTCATCGCAGGAAACCACTGGATGCACCGGGCATTGGCCCAGGTAGGTTTCACAAGCCTCCGGTGTGTCGGCGACGAAATCGTCCTGGCAGCAGTCGGTTACATTGGGCCCCCAGGGATGCTCGAGGTTGAAATAGTGCCCGACCTCATGGGTAAGTGTCCGGCCCAGGTTGTAAGGAGGTTCGGCTGCGAGGGTACCGAAAAAGCGGTAGTTGATTTCAACGCCGTCTTCTTCCGGTGGCCCCTGTCCGGGAAAGCTTGACGTTCCGGAAACACCGCCTGCAAATTTTGCGACCCATATATTGAGGTACTTGGAAGGGTCCCAGGCGTCTTTCCCACCCAGGGCCGAATAATGGATGGCAGAGGTTCCGCCAATGCCAATGTCGTTGTTGGTGAAGGTCCGTGTAATGCCATTTGTGGGCTGCCCATCGGGATCGGTACCGGCAAGGCAAAACTCCAGCTCCACATCGGCAACCAGGGATTTGAAAACGAAAGGAATGTCGGCAACTTCATCGTTGAGGGCCCGAAAGTCGCGGTTCAGGGCATCGATCTGAGAGAGAATCTCGGCATCTGAGAGGTTTTCCTCAGGGGAGTTCCAAACGATGTGCACCACCACGGGAATGGTGATCACCTGCCCTCGATGGATTATGCCGGGCTTGGACTGGAGCCACTCCCTGATTTGCCGGTTTTGCTGCTGCCATTGCCGGTAATTTTCAGCATCCCGGTTCCACCACTCCTGGCGAAGTTGCGAAGCGAGGCAAGGCTCATTGCGCTGAGAAACCAAGGCGGAGGTTGAGAAGAAAAGCCATAAAAGGATTGTGAACAAGGCCGGAGCTTTCATACGCTGCACAGTTTGACGAAGACAATCAAAAGTAAGATGCAATTTGAGAAAAGCTGATATTAGTACAGCTTGCGTCGGTTGGCAGCCAAATGAAGAAGGCCGGGCAGAATGGATCTACCCGGCCTTTTTGCACTATGAAAAAGGATCATTCCTCAGAAAAATCACTTTCGTCATTGGATGCCACTGACACCTCCTCCGCTTTGCCGTTGCCCCGGCTACCGCGCAGGCGCTTGTTGGGCATGTTCACAACGATGAACTCAACGGGCGTACCTTCCGTCATGGAGTAGAAGTCGGTGCCGTGAGCACAGTCATCCATTCCGAAGTAGAAGTCACCTTCCGGCGTTTCGATGAAGCCGAAAAAGTCCATCAGGCGCTTGATACGGCCACGGTACACATCGCCGGCGTTGATGATGCGGTTGCCGAAGGATTCATCGTCGAAATCGTTTTCGATGTCAAACTCGTCGTCGTTGTAGGAGTAGCGTTGGGCGCGCATCTTTTCGCGACATTCTTTGCAGAAGAAGGGCCTGTTTTTTCTGACGAACTCATCAGTCAGAATGGGGTTCGGGCCTTCGTGCATGGGCGAGCGGCACTCCACATAGCGCTCCTCGTTCACTGCCTTGATGTCTTCGGTAAGATCATCCAGCCAGATGACGTCAAAGTCCCTGACGTGTTTGGAGTCTTTGTTGTCGAGCAGTTCAAAGGCGCAGGAGCCTTTGATGCTGGCTATGGCAACGCGCTTGCCAAGCAATCGCACCTTCTGCAGCAGCGGAACATAATCACGGCTGCCGCCCAAAAACAGGGCAATGTCGTAGCTGTTGAGTGCTGCATAATAGAGCATGTTGGCTGACAATGCCACGTCCACAGATTTTTCTTCCGGCGTGAAATCGTCGTCGGGGTGGCGGTCCTTTTTGCGAAGCCGCCTGCCTCGGTAATCCACCGGGAAGACCTCCACCTGGTAGCCATACTCTTCGCGAAGAATGTCGTAAAAGACCTTGCGCCTTTTGACCATTTCTTCGTCGGAATTTTGGTAGTTGATGGCATTGGAGCCAAACATATAGGTGCGAACGATATCAACGGGAATACCCCCCATCTTGCGCCCCAGAAGTTTAGCCAACACCACGGGTAATTTCCCATAGTCAATCTGGAAATCTTCACCAAGAAAACGCACGGTTGAATACAACCATGACCCATCCATAAAAATCATCACTTTAGCCATACGTCACATTTTTAATAAAAAAAATTACAACCTCACTCAAATGCCAGCTCCTCAGTTTGGATGGAGAACGACTATTCGATGGTGAGTTTTTTTTCAACTTTGGTCCTCTCTTTTTCAAAGACAAGGTTGTAGCTGCCTTTTTCAAGGTAAAACTTACCACTGTCAGCTTTTTCAAGCTTGATTTCCTTTCCTTCTTTTTTCTTCCCGTTGAGCAGTTTTTGATAATCATCAACGACCTTGTCGTCAACAAAGCCATTGTATGTCAAATAATTAAAGCCTTTTTGCAAATCGGCAGTCCAGGATGCCAACTCCAGGTCTTCTGCAAGTACCTTTATCCTGACTTTGCCGCCATCCCGGCTGAATACCGGTAAACTGATTTCCGGCTCCGAATATTCTCCGGTGTAAGCGCGGCGCTCACGGCCCCAGCGCCCGAATTTTCTGACTTTGTCGATGTCGAAAACATACAGGCTGGAGCTGCTGATCGAATCATCGAGCATTTCGAGGTGCTCCACATTGCCCACATACAAAGAGCGGCCGTGTGTGCCCAAAACCAGGTCTTTGGCCACCGGATGAACGACCAGGTCGTGTACGGCAACAGCCGGCACATCTTCACCAAGCGCCATCCAGGTTGCTCCCCGGTCAATCGAAACGTAGGCACCGTGGTCTGTTCCGACGTAGAGTATGCGCCCGTTGTGCGGATCCTCTTTGATGACGTTGACCGGTTCCATGGGCAATCCATCAGCTATGGACTGCCAGGTTTTGCCAAAGTCTTCGGAAACATAGACCATGGCGTCAAATACATCATTCCGGTAGCCATTGAGGGCAACATAGACCCGGCCCAATTCATGGGCTGAAGCCTGAACCCGGCTCACATAAAACCCCTGCGGCAGTCCCCGGCTGATGTTTTGCCAGGAGTGACCGCCATCTTTGCTGACGTACACCAGCCCGTCGTCAGAGCCGGTGTAGAGCAGCCCAAACTCCAGGGGTGATTCATGAATGGTGGTCAAGGTTCCAAAAGGCACATCTCCCTCCCGTTCACCTTGAGTCAGGTCATCGGAAATGGCTTTCCAGTCGTCACCCTGGTTCATGGAGCGGTACAACTTGTTGGCCCCCATGTAAAGGATGTCCTGGTTGTGTACGGAAAGGTGAATGGGCGTCTGCCAGTTCCAACGCAAAGGCCGCTCGCCCAGTTCGTGTTGAGGGGTGATGCGCTTGCGGTCACCGGTTTTCTTGTTGATGCGGAAGTAATTGCCAAACTGGAAGCCGGTGTAAACGGTGTTGTTGTCCCTGGTATCAACCTCCACCTGCATGCCGTCTCCGCCCATGATGGCATCGAAAGGATAGTCACCGCTGCCATGCCAGCGCAGATTTGGCGTGTTGTTGTGAGGACCGTACCAGACGCCATTGTCCTGGCATCCGCCATACACATTGTAGTTGCGCTCGTGATCGACGGCGATGGCGTAGAATTGTCCGACGGAGGGCGAGTTGCATTTGACCCAGGTCTGGCCGTTGTCGTATGAAATGTTAATTCCACCGTCGTTGCCGAGGATGAGGTGGCCTTCCCTGGAAGGGTCGATCCACAAGGCGTGGTGGTCCACATGCACGTTTTCCTGGTTGATGTTGTTCCAGGTTTTGCCGCCGTCAGCAGAGTGCAGGATGGGAACGCCATAGATGTACAGTTCCAGGGCGTCGGAAGGATTCACGTGGACTTTTCCAAAGTAATAACCATAAGTGTAATAGACATTGTCCAGGTAGTCCTCGTGGGTGCGCTGCCAGGTGGCACCGCCGTCTTTTGAGAGATAGACTTCGGCGCCGGTCACTTCCGTATCGAACAAATCTTCATTGGCATTGTAGAGGTAGTCGTACAGTGCTGAGGGCTTCAGCTTGCCGGACTTGACCATCCGCTTCAGTTTTTTTGCATTGTATTCCTTCGGAAAACGGTTGTCCTTGAGGAAGGCATCCAGCTTCTCGTCGTCGAGGGCCAGAAAACTTTTGACTTCCATGTTTTTGAAGTCCTGCTTTTTCAACTCATCGGTCGGTTCTCCTTCACCTTCTTCTTTGGGTCTGGGCGTCTGGTTGTCAATCACGGCATAGACCCATGTTTCGCCATTGTGAACCGCGGCATCCAGACCGATCCGACCAACGCCGTCGCCCGTCGGAAAACCGGAGCTTGCCGTGTTCAGGCGCTGCCAGGTTTTACCGCCGTCCTCGCTTTTGAAAATTCCGGAACCTTCACCTGATTCTACAAAATTCCAGGCCCGGCGCTCGCGGTGCCACATGCCTGCATATACAATGTTGGGATTGGCAGGGTCCATCACCATGTCAACGGCACCGGTATTTTCATTGACGTACAGCACCTGCTGCCAGGTCTTCCCCCCGTCTTCGGTTCTGAAAACACCCCGCTCGATGTTGGGAGAATAGAGGTGGCCAAGGGCCGCTACCATCACCACATTGGGATTGTCAGGGTCTATCAGCACCTTGCCGATGTGGTGGGTTTCGCCCAGTCCTTTGTGCTCCCAGTTTTTACCTCCGTCTTTCGAAACGAAAATACCTGTACCTGCATAGGATGAGCGACTGGAGTTCACCTCCCCGCTGCCGACCCAGATGGTATTGCTTTTCCAGTCCACGGCAATGTCCCCGATGGTCATGACCATCTCCCTGTCGAAAAGAGGGGTAAATGACTGGCCGTTGTTTTCTGTTTTCCAAAGTCCGCCGGAGGCATAAGCCACGTAAAAGTGGGTGGGGTCATCCGGGGAGACATCGATATCTGTAACCCTGCCGGAAAATACCGTTGGGCCAATGGATTTGAAGGGAATGCCGGCAACCAGGGAGTTCTCTTGCAGTTGCTTTCGTTGTTCAAAAGTGGCAATTCTGTCTTGGGCAGGGGTGGGGCTGTGTTCAGCTGTTTGCGCAGCGACGATGCTAACAACAAAAACTACCAATGCTGGAATCAGCCAGGATTTGCTGGTCATAATGATTTAGGATAATTAGTCTATACTTGTTTTCGAGTGCTCCCTAATGGGTTGCTATTGATTCCCGCTTTGATGAATGGAAGATAAATACAGTTTCTTTTTTTCCTTTATCAATTGCGGAAGGGGTATTTTCTACTTTGTTATCGCTGGTCAATGAGGATTTTGTGCGGCAAATATAACAATAGGTACAAATTGAAAAAGGAAATTGAAATTTCCTGATACTGATATGACAGAACCTTATGAGAATCAAACAGGTAGATCGTACTCCTTGATTTTCCGGTAGAGGGTTCTTTCCGAAATGCCGAGCTCCTGGGCAGCATCGCGACGTTTGCCATTGTGCTTTTTCAAGGCCTTCATAATCAGGTCTTTTTCCATCTCCACTAAACTCAGGTTTTCCTCAACCACTTCTGCCTTTTGGTAAGTGTCATCGGCGCGGCCAAGGATGATGGGCTGGTTGCTGGGCTGGTCATGGTATTCCGGAACAGACTCTTCCGGCAAAGCTGCATCCCTGTTGGCCGTGTCCTGCATTTCACCCAAAAAAGCCGGGGTGTACATGGGTTTGAGCCCCGCGCCGGTAGGCATTTCCAGGTTGTTCTGACGAACCAATTCAAAAATGAGGGTCTTCAGGTGGTTGAGGTCGTTTTTCATGTCGAAGAGAAACTTGTACAGAATCTCCCTTTCATGAAAGCGCTCAGAGATGTCGTCGTCTTTTCCGGGTATCATCGGCAACTGTCGTTTGCCCATCTCCGGAATGAGGCTGAGCAAGTCCTCCGGGCCAATGAGCCTCCTTTCAGCCAGGATGGTCAGTTGTTCGGCAACATTTTTCAATTCCCGCACATTGCCCGGCCAGCTGTAGGATTCCATCATCTTTCGGGCTTCCTGGTCCAGCTGTACGGGTTCGATGTTGTATTGCTCAGCCAGGTCATTGGAGAATTTGCGGAACAGAAGAAAGATATCCTCCGGTCGCTCACGCAATGCAGGGACCCTTATCGGCACGGTGTTCAGGCGGTAGTAAAGGTCTTCGCGGAATTTCCCTTTGCGCACGCGATCCAGCAGGTCCACATTGGTGGCAGCAATCACCCGTACATCCGTTTTTCTGACGACGGAAGAACCGACCCTGATGAACTCACCTGATTCTAGCACCCGCAAAAGGAAAGCCTGCGTATCCAGGGGCATTTCACCCACTTCGTCCAGAAAAATGGTCCCACCGTCAACGGTTTCGAAATAGCCTTTTCGTTCGCCGGTTGCACCGGTAAATGAGCCTTTCTCGTGGCCAAACAACTCTGAGTTGATGGTGCCGGCCGGAATGGCGCCGCAGTTGATGGCTATAAACTGGTTGTGTTTTCTCGGACTGAGGGCATGGATGATTTTCGAAAAAACCTCTTTACCTACACCGCTCTCACCGTGGATCAGCACCGTCAGGTCGGTCCCTGCTACACGGATTGCCGTGTCCAGTGCCCGGTCGAGCTTGGGTGAGATGGAAATGATGCCAAAGCGTTGTTTAATCGCCTGGAGTGAGTGCATTGAGGACTGTGTTAGTTTTCTACAATGTATCCTTTCAATGTGGCGGAGGTGGCGCTTTCTATTTTCACCTGAACATAATCGCCGGGCTTCAGCCCTGCTTTCTTCGGGAATACCACCATCTTGTTCTGGCTGTTACGACCTTTGAATTCACGATCGGAGCGTTTGGAATCTCCTTCGATCAATACTTTGAATGTCTTCCCGATGTCCGCCTGGTTGTGCTTGTATGAAACCTGGTTTTGCAGCCTTACAATCTCTTGAAGACGGCGTTTTTTCACCTCTTCCGGAACGTCGTCTTTCAGCTTTCTGGCGGCCAGCGTTCCCGGCCTTTCCGAATAGAAAAACATGTAAGACATGCTATAGTTGGCCCATTCAATCATGCTCAAGGTGTCCTGGTGCTCTTCTTCCGTTTCGGAACAAAAACCCGCAATGATATCCGAGCTGATGGCGCAGTCGGGGATGATCCTGTAAATGGCACGAACACGGTCCATGTACCATTCGCGGTCGTAGGTGCGGTTCATGAGCTTTAGAATCCGGCTGTTCCCACTCTGAACGGGCAGGTGAATGTACTTGCAGATGTTTTCATGCCTGGCCATGGTGTGGAGCACCTCATCGGTGATGTCCTTCGGGTGAGAAGTGGAAAAACGCACCCGCAGGTCGGGATTCACCATAGCCACCATTTCGAGCAACTGGGCAAAATTGACCACCTGACCGGTTTCCGGGTTCTCCCATTTGTAGCTGTCCACATTCTGCCCCAGCAGTGTCACCTCCCGGTAGCCTCTCTCAAAGAGATCGGTCGCTTCCGCAACGATGCTGAAGCAATCGCGGCTCCGTTCACGGCCCCTCGTAAAGGGCACCACGCAAAAGCTGCACATATTGTCGCAGCCCCTCATGATGGAAATGAACGCCGTGACACCGTTGGAATCCAGCCTCATCGGGCTGATATCGGCATAGGTTTCCTCCTTGCTGAGAAAGACATTGACACCTTTGTCACCATCCTCAACCACTTCCAGCAATTTGGGAAGGTCGCGATAGGCATCCGGTCCTACCACCATGTCAACCAGCTTTTCTTCTTCCAAAAACCTGGTCTTCAGCCGCTCAGCCATGCAGCCCAGCACGCCCACCATGGTTTCCGGCCTTTGCTGTTTTACCTTGTCGAATTCACGAAGGCGTTTGCGCACCGTCTCTTCGGCTTTCTCACGGATGGAGCAGGTGTTGATCAGAATGAGATCGGCCATTTCAAGATTGCGGGTAGGCGCAAAGCCAGAATCGGCCAGGATGCTCGCAACGATCTCACTGTCACTGAAATTCATCTGGCAGCCGTAGCTCTCGATGTAAAAGCGCCGCTTGCCATCATTGGGAACCTCTTCGAAAAAGACCTCGCCCTGGCGTGATTCGTCCATGGTCTTGTTCAAACCGGTCAATGTAGGGTTGTTATCGTACATAAAATCTGGAATTGATAGTCTTAGCCACAAATCTTCCCGCCTGCATGCCCCAAACGGGCTGCAAAGATACCCTTTCTACAAACTTGAGTGACAAAATGGCAGTAAAACTCAAGACCTTTATCGTGGATTGGCCGAACAAAAGATTTACAGAATCTGGATGTTGCACTATTTTTGAACCACTTGGCTGGAATTGAATTGGTCAAACTCACAAACAAACAGGATCCATGCGATTCAGCATCGTATTCTTCTTCCTTCTCTCTGCAGTTATGCCTTCCTTCGGTCAAATCATCGAAGGTCAGGACACCCTGTACGGAAACGAGTGGATCAACTATGACCAGCAGTACTTCAAAATGCTGGTAGCCGAAGATGGCATGTACAAAGTCACCGGCCAGGAACTCCAAAATGCCGGCGTCCCCATCAGCACCATTGCCGGCAACAGCTACCAGGTATTTCACAACGGAAAGGAAATCCCCCTCTACACCACCACAGACCAGCCCTTCCAACCCGATGACTACCTCCTGTTCTACGGCGAAAAAAACCGCTCAGAACTCGACCGCTACCTTTTCAAAAACCCTGACGAGGAAATGATGAACCCGCGCTACAGTCTGATCACGGATAGCGCGGCTTATTTTGTGACGTGGGGGGGTAATCAAGCTCCTTTGCGTTTTGAAAATCTTCAAAATTCACTTTCCAATCTGCCTCCAAAAGAGAATTACTACATGGAGGACTTGGTTCTGAATTATTTCAGTCACTGGGATAAAGAACAAAACTCGCAGGGTATCAAGGTCTCAAACTTTACAACTTCAGAGGGTTATTCTTCCAATTTTCAAAATGTACAATCTTTCAGCATCAATGCCAGTAAACCGTTCATTGGAGGGCCACAATCAAATTTGCACGTCCGTTATTCTGGCAACTTAAAACAGCATAAGCAACTAATTACCTTAAATGGCCAGGCTTTAACCACAGATGAATTTTACGGCTATGAAGTCAGGCAATTGGATTTTGCTATTGAAAATTCACTCCTGACTGCAAATATGGAATTGAAATTTCAGGGCCTTACAGATAACAATGACAAGCAAAGGGTATCCAACATTATCCTCACCTATCCACGGCTGTTTGATTTTGAAAATGAAACAAGTTATATTTTCACCGTAGCTGAATCTAATACAGATAAATACCTGGAAATTGAAAGTTTTAATGCTGGCACTTCACCTGTCCTCTTCGATATTACCAGTGGATACAGAATTCAAGCTACGGTGGAGAATGGATTGGTGAAAATCAAATTGCCGGCAGCAAGTTCTGCGAGAAAGTTAATCTTGGTTAATGAAGCCGAAGGAGTTCGCAGTGTGGCATCTATTAACCCTGTTTCATTTTTCAACTACGCAGCGATTGATGCGGATTTCATCTTCCTGACCAACCCAAAATTGTTCGACGATGGCAATGGCACAAACTGGGTACAAGAATATGCAGACTATCGCGCTTCCACTGCCGGCGGGAGCTATAAGCCTGTCGTTGTTAACATCCAGCAGATTTACGACCAGTTTGGATGGGGCATAAACAGGCATCCCTTAAGTATGCGGAATTTTGCCCACTATCTGAAAAATACATGGCCAAATGTCAAGTATTTTTTTATTGTGGGGAAGGGGAGGGAGTATCCCTCTCAGCGAAATTCGATTAGTAGTAATTTCTTTGTACCGACATTTGGCACACCGGGCTCGGATAACCAGCTTTTGGCCGGATCGGATGGATTTACCCCTGTCATTCCTGTTGGTCGAATCGCAGCCCAGAATGGAGATGATATTCGGATTTACCTCAACAAAGTCAAGGGGCATGATCTTGCCCTCAATTTGCCGCAAACAATTGAGGATAGACTTTGGATGAAAAGAATTTTGCATTTAGGAGGCGGACTCACTGCTGGGGAACAATCATTAATAAAGAATTACCTGGCAAATATGGAAACCACAATCGAAAACAACAAGTTTGGTGGTAATGTCACTTCTTTTTTCAAAACAACTTCTGACCCCATTCAGATTTCACAGACAGAGCAAATTTTTAACATCATTAATGGGGGTACTTCCATCATTTCATTTTTTGGCCATTCAGGGGTTGGTACTTTCGATTTCAGTATCGACAATCCTGATAACTTTGAAAACCAGGGAAAATATCCTTTTATAATTTCTTTAGGTTGTTACTCTGGGAATATTCATACTTCAGGTCGGGGCATTAGTGAAAGGTTTACCTTTTTTGAAAACAAAGGCGCACTGGCTTTTGGCGCTACTTCCGGTTTGGGTTTCATCTCTTCATTGCATCAATTTGCAAGAGAGTTTTACAGTAAGATAGGTGGTGACAATTATGGGATGGGCATTGGCGATGCACTACAGGCAGCGATAAGAGATATTGGTGAGGGAAATTTTGGGGTAAACCTCATCCGCCAGCAGTTTAGCTTCCACGGCGACCCTTCCCTGACACTATACCCTTCACCCGGCCCCGACTATGTAATTGATCCCGCTTCCGTGGATTTCATGCCCCAGCGAATCAATATCCAACTCGATAGTTTCAAAATGAAATTTGATGTAGTCAACCTCGGTCAAAACATCACTGATTCGTTGGGAGTAGAGATTACTCAGGAACTGCCGAATGGCCAGCGCATCCAGGTGGCTGAAAGTGATTTATTGGCGCCGGCTTACCGGTCTTCCCATACGTTTACCCTACCAACGCTTGGCAAAACTTCAGTAGGCTTGAACCGATTCCTGGCGGAAGTAGATGTGCGGGATAACGTGGAGGAATTGCCTGCTCCGGTAGCCGAGATGAACAACCGGCTGGTCAGCAGCAATGGTGTTGAAGGCGTCTCGGTATTCATCAGTGACAACACCGCCATTCCTGCATACCCTCCCAATTTTGGCATCGTTCACGAACCCGGTGTGGCCCTCAAAGCCACAACCTCCGACCCTTTGGTTTCGGAGAGGACTTATGTTATTGAAATTGACACCACCGAATTATTCAATAGTCCAAGCAAATTGGCCACAAAAATAACGCAGCCCGGTGGGGTGCTTTCCTGGGAGCCGCCAGTCAATTGGGAAAACGAAATGGTGTATTACTGGCGGGTAAGTCCTGATAGCCTTTCCCCGGAGGAAGGTTTTAATTGGAGCAATAGCTCGTTTATCTATCTCCAGGACGGTGCACCCGGGTGGAACCAGTCCCATTATTTCCAATACCTGAAAGACGATTTTTCCAACCTGGAAATGAAGCCAGACAGGCAGTTGGAGTTCATATCGAATTTTAAGGATTTTAATGTAAAAAATGCTTCGGCAGTGCCATACGTCATGCCAACGTTTTTCATAAATAATGCATTCTATGGGACCTACGATGGAGTGCCAAGCGATGGAGGTGTTATTTTGTTATGGCTTGACTCCATTAATGTTTTGCCCAAAAAAAATTACCCTCCAGGGGCTGGACCATACCAATATGGACTTTTGCACCCCAATGGTTGGTGGGTGAGTTATTTTATGTTCAGCACTACTCATTACGATGATGCTCCAAATGGGAGAAAGGATTTGATTGATTTTTTGGACAATGTGGTAGCATCGGGAGAAAGCATCATTTTCATAACGGTCCAAAAAACCAATGGAGCCAATTACGAGCCGGAAGAATGGGCAGCGGACAGCTTGTTGGCCGGCAAAAACCTGTTCTCCATTCTGGAAGCAGAGGGAGCCCAATTGATCAGGCAAACAGCCACCAATGGGCCGACGCCTTATGTTTTTGCCTATAGAAAAGGCAGCGGCAAAATTGCCGAAGAACTGGCCGCCTCCACCGATGATTTTATTGACCTGAACTTTGGCATCCCAGGAAACTGGGACCGAGGTTTTCTGGAAAGCCCACCAATTGGGCCGGCCACCTCCTGGACTGAAATCCAGTGGCAAAGCTCTTCCTTCGCCAACCCCGAAACGGACACCATATCATTGAGCGTGTATGCAACTGATCCTGTGCTGTCCAGTGATTCCCTGCTGTTTAATAATATTCCTCCCGGAAATTTCGACCTTTCTGATGTGGATGCGGGAAAATTTCCCTTTTTGAAATTGAGGTTTAATTCTGAGGACTCCTTGTTTAAATCATCCGCCCAACTGGACTATTGGCGGGTGTTGTACGAAGGAGTTCCGGAATTTGCTTTTAATACTGCCAACAACTTTTCGCTCCACCGTGACACACTCCAACAGGGCGATATTTTCCAACTGGAATTTGCGGTGAGCAACCTCAGTGATTTTGGTTCGGATAGCTTATTGATTGAATTCAATATTCAGGACGTGAACAATCAAGGATCGCTCGACGCTATCCGCCACCAGGCATTGTCGGGACAGGGGGAAATTTTAGCGAAATATTCCTGGGACACCCGGCAGGCAAGTGGGCTCCAGCGATTGTCGGTTCAGCTGAACCCCAGTGAAGACCAACCCGAATTAATCCACCGGAACAATTTCCTGAACACCACTTTTTATGTGGAAGGAGACAACCGCAACCCGGTGCTGGATGTCACCTTCGATGGCAAGCACATATTGAATGGTGATTTGGTTTCTGCCCGACCTCTAATCAGGATAGAAGCCAGTGACGAAAATGAATTTCTCCTGATGGAGGATACTACTACATTCAAAGTATTCATCACCTATCCAGGCGAGTCGGAGGTGCACCGGATTTATTTTTCCGAACCCACCATAACATTTTTTCCCGCTTCCGGAACGCAGAACAAAGCCCGCATAGAATACCGCCCTGTCTTTGAGGAAGATGGGGTCTATCACCTCATTGTGCAGGCCCGGGATGCTTCGGGTAACCAAAGCGGGCAGTACGATTACAAGGTGGCTTTTGAAATCATCAATAAAACGATGATATCCAATATGCTCAACTATCCGAACCCCTTTTCCACCAGCACACGATTCGTATATACCCTGACCGGCAGCGAATCGCCCGACCAGTTTAAAATACAAATCATGACCGTTTCGGGTAAAATCGTCCGGGAAATCACCCAGGATGAAATCGGGCCGCTAAAAGTAGGCACGCACATCACAGACTATGCCTGGGATGGCAGGGATGAATTCGGTGACCAACTGGCCAATGGGGTTTACTTGTACAGGGTGGTGGTGAAAATGGATGGAAAGGTAGTGGAAGAGTATGAGACAGGAGCGGATGCGTTTTTTAAGGAAGGGTTTGGGAAGATGGTTTTGATAAGGTAGTAAGGGAAATTTAATCATTTTTTTTGACAAAATACATATTCGAGTCAATGAGGTGCTCAACTGGAGGTTGGAGAAGCGGTTCCATTTCTATTGTATATGCGGAATAGCCTCTGTTTGTCAAAAATTTAAATACTTCATTGATGTTGGGATTGAGGATTTGAACATATTCCAGAATTATATGTTTGGGAGCAATTCCATTTTCAAAATCTAAACTTTTTAATACATCCAATTCTGCACCTTCTACATCTATCTTCAATAATTCTATATTCTTAATGCCTAAATTATTTATTAATTGATTGATAGTGATTGCTGCTACAAAATAATCTGATTGATATGAATCTTGATTTATTCTTGTTTTTCCAGTCCCAATATTGCCTTTTATTGGTTCTTGAAATGGAACAAGATTATTTGATGCAATTGCACCTTGAACAGCAATTACATTGTGTTGTTGGCGATTATTTTTTATGTTGTCTTTTAAAAGCTTAAAGGACTTACAATATGGTTCGATTGCAACTGTTTTTACTCCTGGGAGACAAGAAAGGAGGCATGTGAACAATCCAAAACTGGCACCTACGTCGATGAAAACACCACCTCTATTTAAAATTCGGCGGTGCATCAAATGTAAGGCTGTTGCGCTAAATTAAATTGCCAAAAATAATATCGTATAGCAGCGACATGGTTCTTCCAATTTTTTGAAAAAGAGAGGCATTTTCGCACCAGTCGACTTACTCTTGCTCGAACGCCGGACCAGAACCCTTCGACATGGTAAGTTTCGTCTTTACCAACGTAGTGTCTTTCAAAAGGGACAACAGCACTGTAGGCCTCCCACTCATCCGTTTCAAAGTAACAATAGCGCCTCAAATGCCGAGGTATTTTCTTCCAAAGCGCCTTTGCACTGTCTTTCCCACGGCCACCAATATGGAAAGCAACCACTTGTTTCAAATTGGGTTCAAAGGCAACCCATATCCATGCCTTGTTCTTTTTTCGCCCCACAAATGACCAGGCTTCATCAAGCTGTAAACCTATAATTTTCAATCGGTTAGCTGTTCTGAGTGACTTTAGTTCCTCGCATAACCCTAGGTCCTCTGGGGCTGTGGCCCAGGTTTCCACTGCAAAGTTGAGCATCCAGGTCAAACTGACGCCAAGAAGCCTGCAGATTCCCCTTAGGCTGATTCGTTCACACAATGCCCTTCTGGCAATTTCACGCAATGTCCCGTCGACTGTATGTAGGTTATTAAGCACAAACTGTCTTCCACACTTTTTGCACTTGTGATTTTGCTTCCCATAGTGTGTTAAACCATTCTTTTTTATCTTGGTGCTGTGGCATTGAGGGCATGTAGTCATCTTCTTTTTTGTTTGGTCACATTAAGATAATGACTTATCCGAAATGCCACTTTATTTTTTAACCAGCCTTACATTTGGTACACTGCC
>PAAY01000089.1 GCA_002698985.1 Saprospirales bacterium
CGGATACGGGTAATCCGGCGAAAAATTTAACGAAGTGCAGGATAAAATTGGCCGCTTGCAGCCAAGTAATGGGAATTTAAACAGGCTCTAAGACATCAACACTTTATGATCAGTACCGCCAACTTCAACTACAAGGGTAAAAAGTACGGGGTCAATTTCGACCGGCCGCTCAACATCTCACTGCCCCTCAAGGCGGGAATCGAGACGGTGAACTGCTTTTATGCACCCCCCGTTCAAATCGAGCCGGTCAGAGCTGGAGATTTCATCGGATCAACACAAGCCGGAGGACCGGTCAACTTCATGAACGTAAGGCTCAACCCACACGGAAATGGCACCCATACCGAATGTGTTGGGCACATCAGCAAGGAGCCTTTCTTCATCGACGACTGCCTCGAGCGCTTTCTTTTCTTCGCAAAACTGGTCAGCCTCTTTCCCACACGGCAAGCCAGTGGAGACAGAATTATCGAAGAAAAACAGCTGAAAGAATCTATGGCTGCCGATGAGGCCGAAGCGATCATCATCAGAACATTGCCCAATGATGAAAGCAAGCGCACCCGCCAATATTCCGGGACCAACCCACCCTACCTCGACCCCAAAGGGGTGGAACATTTGGTCAGCTGCGGTGTTGAGCATTTGCTGGTGGATTTGCCCTCGGTTGACAGAGAAGAAGATGGGGGAAAACTGCTGTCGCACAAAGCCTGGTGGAATTACCCGGCTGAAAACGCAGCGGAGATACGCCAAAATGCAAGCATAACCGAGCTGGTTTACGTACCAGACGACATTCCTGACGGGTACTACTTGCTCAACCTCCAGATTTGCGCTATGAAGCTGGATGCTGTTCCCAGCAAACCTGTCATTTATCCGATATTGGAAATCGATGCTTAGCCTTAATTTCAGGCATCGTTTGTGAAGGTGGTTGAGAGGGGATCAGAGGGGTTTAGAGAGGTTTAGAGGGGTTGTACTCGCCCGCTTCTCAACCAACGATACTCGCAGGCAACGCCAATCGAAAATGACATTTTGAAGTGAACTCTGCTACTCAATCCAAAAGGTGTTTAATGATGTAAAAACTCATGGCTCCTTTCAGAAAAACATATCACTCAAAGGTTTACAGAGATTTCAGGGCCATTGACCCCAGACAGTGGCACAACATCGTGCGTTTTTTCGAGCAACACGAAGAAGACATCAAACTGCTCGAATTCGACGAGTATTTTGAACTGCTGGTGGCCTACACCAATGCCCTTTTTGAGATTGGAGCCTATGAAAAGCACATCCTCATGGTGGATGCGGTAATTGAAACCGCCGTCGGCAACAACATCACTTTTTTTCAGGGAGAGGAATTGTTCAACGCTTCCCTGTTCCGCAAAGCCGCTTCCTGCTTCCACACTTTCAGGCTAAACAAGGCAGAGTACATTCTCAAAGAGTTACTCAAAATTGACCCTCACCACAAGGATGCAAAGCGCTTCCTGAAAAAGTGCCTCCGCAGCCAGCACCCCCCATTCATCAGAAATGCAAGGGCCATTTCGGTACTTCTTTTTTTCATCGCTGCAGTCATCATCTGCGCAGAGTTGATCTGGACCCGGAACTTCCACCCGGAATGGCTCAACTTTTTTCACTCGCTGCGCAATGTGGTTTTTGGTTCTGGAATCCTGCTGCTGGTGGGCAGCACACTGTGGCACTATAGAAATGTAAGCCGCAAAGTGGAGAACCTGGTGCAGGAACTGAAAGCACGCAAACAGAAAATACATGGTCCCCGGCAAGCTTGACCTTGGATTTCCAACCGGTTTGCCCACCTTTGCCCTTCGTCAAAACCCGTTTATGAAAAAGAAAATACAACCCTGGCCAGTAATCGAAACCGAAAAACTGGGCCACCTGAAGCTTTTCGATTGTGAAGTACAGAAGGTGCGCAACCCTTACTCCGGCGCCTTGCTCGACATCACCCTCCTCACAGGCAACGACAGCGTCAACGTCGTGGCGGTCAATTCCGACGACAAAGCCATCCTCATCAACCAATACCGTTTTGGCATCGGGGCCTACATTGCCGAATTGCCGGGGGGCATGGTTGACGATGGGGAAGACCACCTGCAGGCAGCAAAAAGAGAACTCATGGAAGAAACCGGCTATGAGGCCACCGAATGGCACTACCTGGGCTGTGTAGCTTCCAATCCCGTTTTTATGGATTCCTATGTACACCACTACCTGGCGCTGAATGCCACGCCCACCGGCCAGCAAAACCTGGAGCCGGCCGAAGACATCGAATTGCTCGAAATCCCCGTTGATGAACTCAAGGAAATGCTAAGCCGGGGCAAGTTTCTTCATCCGCATACTGTAAGCGGTGTACTGCGCTCCCTGATTCAACTGAACCGCCTCACCTGAACGACCTCCGAACCAACCATTTCAGGGTAACAGAACTCCTTTCCTGGGTATTACAATTCAGATAGCCAGGATTACCCTTCATTGGTTGAACTTGACTTCCTGCGTGATTGACCTTATCTTAGAGCCTCATCATTCAGCTTCATCCTGGACTATTGCACAAAACCATTTGTTAGCACTGTATTCACCTGATTTTTACCCACTACAAAACCCCAAGTGCAATGATTAAGGCCATGATTCTTGACCAAACCCAGGATGCTATCATCCTAAAAGGCGAGCTTGAGAAATTTTGCGAAGGACAGGTAGAAGTTGTCGCTTCGTACGATTCTTTTGAGGATGCCATCCCTGAAATCCTTTCCAATCCACCAGACCTGCTGTTTACCGAGGTTTTTCTGGGTGACGGAAACGCCTTTGATTACCTGGAAAAATTGCAGATGCTCAACATGGAAGTCATTTTCATGTGCTCTGCCTGCACCAACATGGTGCGCTCGTTCAAGTTTGAACCGGTGGATTTCCTGCTCAAACCCATCGACAGCCTTTACCTCAAAAGGGCCATTGAACGCTGTGCTCGCCGCCTGACCAACAAGCACAATCACAACCACACCGATTTTGACTTTCCGCTGAAAGACCACAAGGTGGTTCTCAGAACGGAAGAGGGACTTTCACTGATCTCTATCCAAAACATCATCCGCATTGAAGCTGACAGGGGCTATTCCATTTTTTACCTGGAAAACGGAGAACGGATCATCGTTTCACAATCGCTGAAGCTGTGGGATTCAATGTTGAACAAATACGGTTTCTTCCGTGTGCATGAATCGCACATCGTCAACTTGGCTTTTGTAAAGAAGTTCCTCAAAAAGGACGGAGGGATCATCACCCTGAAAAACGGAGACGAAATTTATGTTGCCCGAAGGAGAAAAGAAGACCTCTTGCAAAGGCTGATCGAGTTGAGCATCGAGTAAGCGCCAATTTGAAAAAGAATTAAGGACACAACATATCCAGTTCGAAAGTTGCCCGACAACATGGCTTAGATATCTTTGCCCGTCGGGCAATTTTATTTTTATGCTGGAGCCATTCTTACATGCGAACACCATTGAAGCAGGCCTGGACGAAGCCGGGCGGGGTTGTCTGGCGGGTCCGGTCTTCGCCGCAGCGGTCATTCTGGACCCTGGCTTTTCGCATCCACTCCTGAATGATTCGAAACAGCTAAGCGAAAATGCCCGTGATGAACTCCGGGAGATCATAGAAGCGGAAGCACTGGCATGGGCTGTGGCACAAGTGCCTCCTGCTGAAATCGATGAGATCAACATACTGTGGGCCTCGGTTCTGGCCATGCACCGGGCTGTTGACAAGCTCAGCATCAAACCCGAGTTGCTGCTGGTTGACGGCAACCGTTTCAAGCCCTACCTGGGCATCCCTCACACCTGCATCGTAAAAGGTGACGGAAAACTGGCCCCCATAGCAGCGGCATCCATTCTGGCCAAGACCCACCGTGACGCCTACATGAAAAAGCTTTCGGAAGAACATCCGGAATACGGATGGGAACGCAACAAAGGCTACCCCACCCCGGAACACAGAAGTGCCATCATTCAGTACGGACAAACCATCCACCACCGGAAATCTTTCAGGCTATTGCCGGAAGCAACGCAAGGGAATCTTTTCGAAGACCTGGAGGATCAGCTCTGACGGCCAAAATCATCCTGCACCCTGACGATGTCGTCTTCGTTGGAGGGATTGAGCGGATCGGTGTGTTGCCAGATCTCAGCCAGCACCCCCCAGTTGTCCAGGCCCACCAGCCGGTGCCGCTCGCCTTTTTCCATCTTTACAATATCTCCTTCGGCAACTTCGAGCATGGGCCTTTCAGTATCATCGGGGCTTTTCACCACACCTACCGGGCCTTGCAAAACCCGCCAGATTTCGGAGCGCCGGTGGTGGTATTGCCAGCTGAGCCGCTTGCCGGGTTTTACGAGGAGAATCTTCGGACTCAGTTTTCCGAAGCCAGAAAAGTCGGCTGGCGAAAGGGTTGGAAAGTAGGCCTCGATGAAACGGGAAGCCTGGGATTCATCGATTACGAAAAAGCCGCCCCAGGGCCTTTCCTCATCGGAGCTGACTACATTGAAGCCCTGCGCTGTGAGCTGTTCCCGTGTATGGTTAAAAAGCTGTTGTTCTGTCATTGCTGAAAACTGGTTTGATCTGCGGGGTTATTCGACGCCGGCAAAGTTCGCAAAAGAAAGATCGATTTTCCGGCCCTCGGCCAAAAGGCATTTCAAAGCAACCTGTCTCTCAACGTCTCTGCCATCGCCATTCGTCGCATTAAAAGTGATATCCCGTCAAAGGTTTCCCGTTCCTGAAAAAAAGAAACCGGCTTTTTTACATTTGCCTGCCTTGCAAAAACAGCACCTCACACAATGAACTGATGCTACTGGCTTTCATTGCACTCTATGTTTTACTGACCATTGCCATAGGATTCGTGGCTTCCAGGAATGTGAAGAACACGAGTGATTTTGTGGTGGCCGGCAGAAAAATGCCTTTGGCAGTAGCAGCCTCTGCCATGTTTGCCACCTGGTTTGGTTCGGAAACGCTGATGGGAGCCCCCTCCGTTTTTGTGGAGGGCGGGGTGCTGGCCATCATTGAAGATCCGTTTGGTGCGGCCATGTGCCTCATACTGGTTGGTGCCCTGGTAGCCCGGCCGCTGTACAGGCTCAACATCCTTACCTTCAATGACTTTTACCGCATCCGCTTTGGCCGCAAGGCCGAAATAGTGTCAGCGGTGTTCATGATTCCATCCTACCTGGGCTGGATTGCCGGACAGATGGTGGCCATGGCCGTCATCATCAACGTACTCACAGGCATCTCCCTGTTTTGGGGAGTGGCTGCCTGCACCGTTGTGGTGGTGATTTACACCTATGTCGGTGGCATGTGGGCTGTGTCCATCACCGATTTCGTCCAAACCATTATGATCATCGTTGGGATATTGGCGCTGGCCTGGGAGGTAAACCATCAGGCAGGTGGCCCGGCTGCCGTTTTCGCTTCGCAACCAGATGGTTTCTTTCGCTTTGTTCCGGAATGGAACCTCGACCACATCGTCCACTATTTTGCTGCCTGGATCACCATTGGGCTGGGGTCCATACCTGGCCAGGACGTTTTTCAGCGGGTGATGTCGGCCAAAGATGAGAAAACCGCTGTCCGGTCGGGTTATGTAAGCGGCCTGATGTACCTGACCATCGGACTGCTGCCCCTTTACATCGGCCTCTGCGCCAAATACTTGCATCCCGAACTTTTGGATGGCGACAACCAGGCACTGCTGCCGGCCATGACCCTCAAATACAGCGGCCTCGGCATTCAGGTGCTTTTTTTTGGGGCTTTGCTCTCAGCCATTCTGAGCACCACCTCCGGAGCCATCCTGGCACCAGCCACCGTTCTGGGAGAAAACCTGGTAAAACCAATGTTCCATAACCTGAGCGACAGGCATCTGCTGCTGGTCATGCGCCTTGGAGTAATTCTGATAGCTGCTGCATCCATGTGGATGGCGCTTTCGGGCAGCAGCATTTTTGAATTGGTAGCCCAATCTTCTGCCCTCAGCCTGGTGTCGCTGTTCGTACCACTGATGGCAGGCCTGTACTGGCCCCGTGCAAACGGTGCCGGTGCACTGGCAGCAATGGTGGTGGGCATGGGCACCTGGATCGTCTGTGAGTTTTTCCTCGAAACACATTGGCCCAGCCTCGTTTACGGTCTTTTCTTCAGTGTCTTCGCAATGGTCCTGCTCAGCCTGCTCACCGGAAAAAGTCATTCAGGAAGCCGATAGTGCCAGAGCCGACCTGCACCAGCTTTTTATCAACAATTTGAGAAGAAGCCAACGAGCTGCACTATATTTGTCACCGATTCATTGACACCTTTTCCAGGCCGGCACCTTTGAACTTCCACAATTTCCAACGAACCATGAATTCCATTGTATCCCAGCGATTTATCCAATGTCACGACAAGATCCGGGAACTCGGCAAGGTGAAGTCGAGCCGGCAGTTCGCCCTTTCTCTGGATTACCTTCCGCAAAGCCTGAGTGAGATACTCAAGGGCAGGAGAGATGTCACCATCGAGTTGATAAGAAAAGCCGTGGACAAGTACGGGATCAATCCCATTTTCCTGTTCACGGGGGAGGGTCCCATGTTTCTGACGGAAGAAGGTAGCGGAGGTATCCGGCTGCTGACGGTTGTTACAGACAATACCGGAGAAGAAAAGATCCTGCATGTACCGGTGCCGGCACAGGCCGGCTATGCCAGCGAACAACTGGACCCCGCTTTTTACGAAGAGCTGCCTGCCTATACCCTGCCCGATTACAAATACCGCGTCGGCACCCACCGCTCTTTTGATGTGGCTGGCGACAGCATGGAACCAACACTGTTTGAGGGGGACAAGGTGGTGTGCAGTTTTGTGGAACGGGAGCATTGGGCCAGCAACGTCAAAGACAACTACGTCTATGTCATTGTGACGAAAGGAGATGTGCTGGTGAAGCGGGTGTTCAATAAGATCAATGAATCAAGAACCCTGGAGCTCCATTCCGACAACAATTTTTACGAACCCTACGAAGTGCCCGTACACAGCATCAAGGAAATCTGGTATGTGCGTGCCAAAATCAGTCCTTTCCTCCCCTCCCCGTCCAACATCGAGAATTTTGTAAGAGAAGAAGTGCGGGAGTTGAAGCAAATCATCCAGCAACAATCGAGGTTGATCAACAACCTTTATCAGACCATCGATAAAATGATCGGGCAGAAAACATAAGGCGTATCATTCCGCCTCTTTTCAACAAAAGCATGTGCCATGGCCAGGACAAAAAAGATCAACGCAACCATCGTATGGAATGACCTCGAAGGTGGGTTCTGGGGAATCATCGATGAAAATGGAAATGAGTGGCTTCCGGTCAACTTGCCCGAGCAACTGAAATCCAACGGCAAAAAAGCCCGGCTGATGATCCGTGAAAGTGAAGAAGGATCGATGTTCATGTGGGGGACCCCCGTCAAGGTGCTCGCCTTTGAAACCTAAGCTTCCGTGAATTTCCTGCTGCCCTGACTCAGGCTTTTGCCCATGTAAACCAGGCTGTAACCACCCTGGTCGATGGGCAGGTGGGACGGGTCTTTCGGAATGATGTCGAGGAATCCGTCGGGATGTTTGATGAAGAGTGGAATGCGCTCGTCCCGGTGAAATTCTTTCAGCAGCACATTGAGCTGTTCACTGTTGACGAGGGGCAGTTCGTGGATTTCCGGGTTGTCTCTGGCCACTTCGTTCAGGTTGAGGTAATCATCGGTATAACTGAAGATGCCTTGAGAAGGCCTGTAAGCTTCGTCAATTTTCATTTCTTCAGGGCTGAGCAGCCTGAAGGTTCCCAACTCTCCAAACACATCCTTGTATTTTTCGACGACGAAGAGGTTCACGTCGTGGTTGGCGGTCATGGCGATGAGGTAGCCGATGTCCAGCAGTTCGATGTGCTGTTCCAGGTCTTCGGCAAAAACGTTGATCTGCAGGGCCTCCAGCCCCATTTGCTGGGCCTTGTTAACGTTGGATGGGTTGTTGTCTACCAGCACGACGTGCCGGTCGTTGGCCTGCAGGTAAGAGGCGATAACCCTTGCAGCCCGGTTGGCTCCAACGATCAAAATGCCATTGGAGGCAGGCAGGGTAACTTTCAGCAGGTAGGCCAATGGACGGGCAGTGGAGGCATTCAGCAACACCGTTCCGAGGACGATCAAAAACACCAAGGGAGTAATGTATTCTGCCCCGGGGATGCCCTCTTCCTGAAGTTTAAACCCAAACAAAGAAGCCACGCCTGCCGCCACGATTCCTCTCGGGCCTATCCATGAAATGAAGATTTTCTCCCGCAAGTTGAGTTCTGAGTGGTAAGTACTCAGTAAAACCCCCAGGGGCCGCAATACAAGCACCACAACAGCAAAAAGCAGAAAACACAGGGGGTCCCACACCAGAATCATGTCCCCGATATCAATTTGCGCAGCGAGTAAAATGAACAGCATGGAGATGAGCAGCACGCTGAGGGATTCTTTGAATACCAGAACGTCCCTGAAATTGGGCACATCCAGGTTGCCCAGCACCATGCCCATGACCACCACAGTCAGCAAGCCGCTCTCGTTGGCCAGCAGATCGCTTACGACAAAAACCGCCAGCACAGCGGCAAGGGTGAAGACGTTGAGCAGGTACAAGGGCACCCACTCCTTTTTGATGAGGAAAAACAAAAGCAGCGCCGCAACGACCCCCAACGCAATTCCCAAAAGCACTACCTGCACAAAGCCCATAAACGCATGCGAGGAAAAGTCTCCCAACGTGGCACCTGACAGGATGAATTCAAACACCAGCACAGCCAGGGTGGCCCCGATGGGATCGATGATGATACTTTCCCATTTTAGGATATTGGAAAGGTCATGGTTCAGCGGCATGTTGCGGAGGATGGGAGCAATGACGGTGGGCCCCGTAACGATGATGAGCGCCGAAAACTGAAGGGCGATGGGCCAACTGAGCCCCATGATGTAATGAGCGGCAATCCCTCCGCCAATGAAGGTTACCAGTGTGCCGATGGCGATCAGTTTGCCGACGGTAGTTCCTATGGCCTTCAGTTCCCGCCTTTTCAGCGTCAGGCCACCTTCAAAAAGGATGATGCCAATGGCCAGCGACACGAAATGGTAGAGGTAATCACCGGGGAACATCCCCTTGCCGGTTTGTGGATCGAATACCGGCTCGATGAGTTTGGTTCCGTCGGGGGTCCACAAGGTGGATAAGGGCCCGACCAGCAAGCCGGTAATCACTAGCGGCAGAATGGCCGGCACTTTTGTGCGCCACGCCATCCACTGCGACAGGATTCCCAAAATGATGATACCGGCAAGTTCAAACATCTAAGACCAGTTTTGCTTCGCTTCGCAATGATACTGCTTTGTGGTGTCTTCCTGAAACTACTGCTTCCCGTCAAAGGCATGGAGCAACGCCGAAAAGCTTATCTTGCGCCCCCTATTGACACAGGATCTGATATGGCAAATTCCATTTTTAGAAAGGCGGCTACCATTATTTCCGTTTTGTTTCACCCATTGCTGATGGTGACTTACATGACGGCCATGCTGCTCATCATCAACCCCTACCAATTTGGGGTATTCAGTATAGTGGAGCAATGGAAACTGCTCCTGCTGGTGTTCATGTCCACCTTTGCCATGCCGGCATTTGCGGTGGTGCTCATGCGGGCCCTGAACATGATCAGCTCATTCGAAATGCCGGATCCGAAGGAACGCATCGGGCCCTACATCATAACCGGGGTTTTCTACCTGTGGATGTTTATCAATTTCAAACACAACCCGACCATCCCCAAAACCCTGACCATTGGCATGCTGGGGGCCACCATTGCGCTGTTTGCCAGCTTTTTCTTCAACAATTTTACGAAGGTGAGCGCCCATGCTGCCGGCATAGGCGGTCTGATGGGAGTTGCAGCGATCAACTACCTGTATTTCAATTTTGACACATTCACGCTGCACCTCGGAAGCCTGGGGCTGTTCGAAATCAGCACCAGTTTCGTGCTGGTTCTGCTCATCCTGCTGGCGGGGATCGTGGGCACTGCCAGGCTGGTGCTGAATGCACACACACCGGGGCAGCTGTATGGCGGCTTTTTCATTGGCGTGGCCTCACAATTCATAGCGCTGGCCGTTCTGGCTTAGCGGCGGGTCAATTCTCTCCAGGCTCCAAGCCTGCGGTTTGTCAGCAAAGAGGGCTTTGGTTCTTTTCCAGGTTCCTGAAAACAACTCGGAATCCCTGTACCTGTTCAAGGCCTCCTCATCGTCCCAAAGGCTGAGGGTAAACATGACATTGGGCTGCCCTTTTTGCCGAAGCAACTCCATGTGGCGGCAGCCCTCAACGGATCGAATCTTATCTTTCACCTCCTCAAAGAGTTCCAGAAACTGAGCAACAGCCTCTTCCCGGAAAGTCATCTTCACAACTCTTGTCAGCATGGTCTTTTCATTAAACAACTTGCGCCTCCCGGCATGGTCAGCCACAGGAGGCGCAAAGTGAAATTTTGAATTGATACAAGCGAGGCATCAGTGCCCCAGGTAGTGTTTCAACAATTTGCTCCGGTTGGCGGAGCGCAATTTATTGATGGCTTTGTCTTTGATTTGGCGCACCCGCTCACGGGTCAGGCCGAACTTGTCACCAATGTCTTCCAGGGACATGGGGTGCTCTATTCCGATGCCGAAATACAGCTTGATCACGTCGCATTGGCGGTCAGTGAGGGTACTCAAGGAGCGCTCGATTTCCTTGCGGAGCGATTCGATGTACTCCAGGTTGCGGTCGGTGTTTGGTGAGTGTGGATTCTCCAAAACATCGAGCAGGGAGTTGTCTTCTCCATCCACGAAAGGTGCGTCCATGGATACGTGGCGTGCGGCAACACTGAGCGTGGTTTCCACTTCTTCGGTGGCCATGTCAAGCTGGGCGGCCAATTCATCGGCGCTGGGTTCCCGCTCGAAGTTCTGTTCGAGTTCCGAAAATGCCCGGTTGATTTTATTGAGGGAGCCGACTTTGTTCAACGGAAGGCGCACGATCCGTGACTGTTCTGCAAGAGCCTGGAGGATGGATTGCCGGATCCACCACACGGCATAGGAGATGAACTTGAAGCCCCGGGTTTCATCGAAGCGCTGAGCAGCTTTGATCAGGCCCAGGTTTCCTTCGTTAATGAGGTCACTGAGCGACAGGCCCTGGTTTTGGTATTGCTTGGCAACTGAGACGACGAAGCGCAGGTTGGCTTTTGTGAGGTGTTCGAGCGCTGATTGGTCACCTTGTTTGATCCGTTTGGCAAGATCTACTTCTTCTTCTGGTGTCAGCAAGTCAACTTTTCCAATTTCCTGGAGATACTTCTCGAGTGACTGGCTCTCTCGGTTGGTAATTGATTTGGTAATTTTTAGCTGTCTCATCGAGCTAATTCTTTGTGGTTAGTTCAAGTGTTGGTTCCGACAAGTAGGTTTAACCGAATGGGTCACGGGAAAAGGTGCATGGGTATCAGCAAGAAAAACAGAGCGCTGGCTTTGGCAAGAATTGATTCATGAGAAGTAGCTGTCATTGCCAACCAAGCCCGGCAAAAATAGTGTTTGTGATCCCCGTTGTCAAGTCTCGGAAAAAAAGATTCTGCAATTTCCAGATAAGGCAGAACATCCATGAGCTTTTCACTGGCGCCCCTCCGATTATACTTTCACAACCCTGACGGCAAACGTACCATACTTCCAATTACTAAGACCATGCCTCAAGGCTGTTTATCGGACTGGAAAATATTGCATGGGGCACTATGCCACAGTACATGCAAGATTTCTTGGAGCTGTAGCATGTTTTGCGAAAGCACCGGCACCCTCATTACCGGGAATTTCTGCTTTTACCAGACCCTGTGAGAGTGTATGAAGGCAGGGGATAATCTTTTTTTTTGAAATGTACCCAATTTGTTCTTTATTGCGGCGGTAGAGTGCTGTAAATACGGGCTTTATCATCATCCGTGCCGGATAAATTTCAACCACAAACAATCCCAAACCAACGATTCGCAACTTATGGAAAGAAAAAAAATAACCATTGAATTTCTTTTGAGGGCTTCACCTGCCATTTTGTACCAGTTTTTCACCACCCCTTCCAACCTGGTGCGCTGGTTTTGTGACGGTGTGGATGTGCAACCAAACGGCATCTATGCATTTGAGTGGAGCGGTTTCGAAGAGCTGGCAAGATTGACCGAAGACGTTGAAAACGAACAGGTCAAATTCGAGTGGCTCGATGACGACCGCGACGGTGAATACCTCGAATTCAAAATCAGCATTTCTCCTGTGACCGGTGAAACCATCCTCGAGATCACTGATTTTTGTGACGAAGACGAAGTGGACGAGCAGTACCAACTTTGGGAAACGCAAATCCAACAACTGAAAAAAGAAACCGGAAGCGGAGGGTAACTCCATCCCCCACTTCCACTGACAGGACGTTACCCGGCAAGTAGCGTCCTGTTTGTTTTTGTGCACATCTGGTTCAGAAAATTCCCCAGAAAAATGAAACTCTATTTCGGACTCGAATTCGATGAACTCATCCAGCCGGAAATCAAGGCTCCTGCCAAAGGCGTGGTGCGCTGCGGCAGAAAAACCCTCCTCAAAACCCTGGAAGCCCACCTCGGCCTGGCAGGCAGCCACGACGGTTATGAGTACCTGAGGGTGGAACAATACCGCCAATTGCTGCTGCAATACCAGGAACTGCATCCGGATGTTTTCTTCGCAAAATCGCTGGAGGCAGACCAGTTTGCCACCGCCAACGAACTGCTCCACCGGCGGGATGAACTGCTGATGGCCGGTTGGGATTTCAATCCATCCGGCCATCTTCCTCCCCGGTTGCAAGTCTTTGCCGAACTGGAAACCATGGCCCGGAATGCCCCGCTGTCAGGTTTTACCCTTTCTACCGGATTTGCTGATCGCTTCGCAATGGTGATGGAGCGGCTGGACGACAGGATACACCCCTTCCGGGAAATCTGGCTGAACGAGCCTTACGAATTGCTGCCGGTTCACTACCAGCGCCTGCTAAAAAAACTGTCCCAGACCTGCCAGCGACCACCTATCGGACAGTTGTGGAACCCTGGTGAAGAAACCAGCATGGAAACAGACTTGCAGGTTTTCAAATCCTTGCTGTTTGCCGAAGGAAAACAGGAAAAAGCCGAAGCCAGGGCCGATGGAAGCCTGGTGGTGATCAAAAGCAAACGGGCCACGGAAGCAGCCACGTTTGTGGCCCGGCTGCTGAAGATGAACCCCAGTTTCCGGCCCACCCTGCTGATACCGGAAAAGAACCGGCTGCTGGAAACAGCCCTGGTGCAGGAGGGGCTCCCCAGCCTCGGCATGCTGTCAAAATCCCTGGCCAGACCAACCCTGCAATTGCTGAAACTGGCCACCGCCTTTCTTTGGGAACCCGTTGATCCCTTCAAAATGCTGGAGTTCGTGACCATGCCCCTCAACCCGCTTCACGACCAACTGGCCAACGCCCTTGCGCAGGAGCTCTCCAGAAAACCCGGCATCAACAGCGAGAGCTGGCACCGGGCCGTGGGGCAGTTTTTCTCAGCTTTTGAGAACGAGCAACCGGAAATGGCAAAAAAAGCCAGGTCCGTTTACCGCTTCTGGTTTGAGCGGCAGCGCTACGATCAAAGCAAGATGGCCCCGAAAGACGATGCCATCGAAATCTACAGAGAGTTGCACAGATGGGCCCTGAGTGCCTTTGAAGAAGAAGGCGACCGCTACCCCACCCTACAGCTTTTGTCGCACCAAAGCAAGCGCATTGTGGAGCTGCTGGAAGCCCTGCCGGAGCAATGGCTCACCCCGCTCGATCTGGAACGCATCGTCAGAACCATGTCGGAACCGGCACCTGTGATGTTTTTGCCACGACAGGCAGGGCATGTACCCTATGTCAACCACGCCGGTGCCATAGCCGGAAAGCTGGAAAATGTACTCTGGTGGAATTTCATCGAAACCGAAACTCCACACTTCTTTTCCAGGTGGTACACCGATGAAAAGCAATGGCTGAAAACCGCTGGAGTGGTCACCGACGAACCTTCCAAAGAAAACGACCTTCGCCTCTGGCAACAAATGCGGCCGGTCATTGCCGCAGAAAAGCAGCTGATTCTGGTGATTCCGGAATCCATTAACGGAAGTGAGGCCCAGGCCCACGCCCTCTTTGCCGATCTGCAAGCCGGCTTCAAAAACATCGGGAAGCTGATTGTTGACCTGGACAACTGGAAGAATGTGGATTTGCTGAGCAACAGTTTTTCCGTTCCGGAAAAAGTGGCGTTCGACGCAGAGCCATTGCCACCGCCCCGGCCTTTCCTGCGGTTCGCCAACGCAGGTGACATACTCCGTGAGCAGGAATCATTCACCAGCCTCGAGGCCCTGTTTTACAGACCCTACATCTGGTTTTTCCGTTACAAACTTGGATGGAGGCCCTCCCCGATTCAGAGCGTCATCCCTGAATACACCCTCAAAGGCAACATCGCCCACCGCATTTTCGAACGCTTGCTGAAAGAGGACATTTACAGACTCACAAAAGCGGAAACAGACCAGTGGGTGGAAGAGGAGTACCGCCGGCTGTTGAACCGGGAAGGAGCAACCATGCTGATGTACGGCAAAGAGCCTGACCGGGTGGCGTTCGGCAACCAGCTGAAAGCCGCAGCCTGGAGCCTCATCAACGCCATCAAAGCCGATGGATGGAAGGTTCTTGAAACGGAGATGGAACTGGAGGGCCGCTTCCCGCCCAACGAGACCGAGCAGGCTGTGGCCTTGCGTGGCATCGCCGACCTGGTGCTGGAAAAAGCCGAAGAACGGGCCATTGTAGATATCAAATTGAGTGGCAGCGGCCGGCGCATAGAAATGCTGAAAAACGACGATGACCTTCAGTTGGTGCTGTACGCTCATCTGCTTTCGCAAAACAGCGGCTACTGGCCGCAAACCGCCTACTTCATCGTTGACAAAGGGCAACTGATTGCCCGCACCAAGGATGCATTCGGCCAGGCAAATGCGGTGAAACCCGACAGTGAACATGCTGATACCTATCAGGCCATCATGGAGAAAATGGAAAAGACCTGGCTCTGGCGACTGAACCAGCTCAGACAGGGCCTCATCGAGATCAGGTGTACGGATACAGCCCCATTGATCGAAGAACACTACTCACAGGAAGGTGTCAACATGATGGAACTGCTGGAACCCGGTGATGCCGATGCCAAATTCGATGATTACAGAGCCTTGATCGGTTTGGTCAGGTAATCCAACCGGCCAACAAACAGAAGGGCGGAGCCTGCAAAGACTCCGCCCTTCGTTTTTCGGAAAGGAATTGATCATCCCTCAAAAGCAGTCAGTACCGTTGAGCCCTGCAACTTACCTTTTTTGTCATAAGTTTCGGATTTGACCATACCTACGCCCAGGGCGTACCAGCTTACTGTTTTGAATTTCTTTTTCACCAACATTTTCATCTCGGTGGTCTGGGTAATTTTGATGCACTCGAAAGTTCCTGCCGGAGTGGTGACGGTTTCCGTTCCCTCCACTTTCCGGTCAGTGACCGATTGGCGGATGGTCATGATCTTGACACCACCGCTCATGGCCTTTATTTCCAGCTCTGCATCCGGCAATTCCATTCCGGGGCTAAGTTTGGAGGGAATTTGCAGGGCATCGCCGGAAAGTTCGACTTCCATCCCCTGCAAGCTCTCGTTGACGCTGGGGTCCAACATGGCACTCATGTCCAGTCTTAGCACATCGCCATCGCACTCAAACTCAAAGCTGGTTTTGGTCAACTCTTTTTCCTTGTCGTCCAAAACATCTACAGAGACTGCTGCCTTGTAGCCATTGGCAGTGGGTACCACTTCAGAAATGGTATGACGGTTGATGCCCGTGACCTTTCCTTTTTTGTCGTAATTGGTTAGCTCGTAAAAAACATCCTGCTTAAAAGGCATGTAGGCAGATTCACAACCGGATTGCCCGGTTGCATCTGTGTTGAGGAAGATGGTAAAAGAGAGGATACCGCAAAGGGTAAAAAGAAACTGTTTCATGTTATAGATTTGATTAGAAAATTGGGATTAGTACCGATCAAATTCCAGTCCAGCCGGATTGGAGAAGTAAAATAAAACAAAGTCGGATCAATGGAAAATGCAAATGGGAAAAGCCCGACGGAGGATCAGAGGGGGGTAGTCAGGCTTTTCCACAATTTGCGCAATGCTGTTCTTAAAAATCCGGGGAAACGCCGCCTTGAGGATTAAATCGGTTTTGGGATAGATGTCGCAGGCGGTCGTTCCCACCGGGCTGGATATTATGGTGAGGAATGACAGGATACTTTTTCGTGGTGGCAGCCAACGGGGAATCACCCGGCAGTGCTGCCGTGCAAACTTATCTTGTGGAATGTATCATGGGATGGATAGTGCCTGATACGGCACAGTGGCTCAAAGGTTTTATGAAAAAGAGGAAAAATGTGAAAAATTTACATTTGTCACCAACGCTTACTGGCTTTTACGGTACGAAAACTGAGGACTTCTACCTTTCCCTGTCAAACATCTACCGTGGATTGCGAATGGCAGACAATGTTTGCACAGCTAAATTGCATCCGTCACCTTTGCCATTGTAATTATCGTTTTTCTGTATTTCTTAGCGAATGAATGTAAATGGAGGACGCTGAACGCAGCGCCCTCCATTTTTTTATTGCCTACCGCTCCTGTGCTTCCTTCCTAATTTTCCGGTGCATTTTTCAGCTTGAAAATTATAAGCGTCTTCACCCTTGCGAATAGGTCGGGCCTAATGAACAGGTCGCTGATCTATCCGGCCTTTACCCAACGGTTATTTTTTCAAGGTCGATCAAAGCCTGTTTCACAAAAAAACTGTCTTACCATGTTTACTGGAATCATCGAAGCCTTTGGCACCATACGGCACATCGAGCCAGATGCCGACAACATCCGATTCACCATTGACTCAGCCATTTCCGAAGAACTCAAAATTGATCAGAGCGTGGCTCACAACGGAGTATGCCTTACGGTTGTCGAGCTTGGGCCCGGAAGCCACACCGTAACTGCCATTGAAGAAACGCTGAAACGCTCCAACCTCGGCTCGTTGACCACCGGCAGCAAGGTAAACCTGGAAAGGGCCATGAAACCGGAAGCCCGGCTGGATGGCCACATCGTGCAAGGGCATGTCGATACGGTAGGCACCTGCACTGACATTGTGGAACTCAATGGCAGCTGGCAGTTCAGCTTTGAATACGACCTTACCCCGGAGCGGCTGCTCGTTGACAAAGGATCCATTTGCGTCAATGGAGTCAGCCTAACCGTTGTTTCACCTTCGGAAAACGGAGATCGGGGCACTTTCACCGTAGCCATCATACCCTACACCTACGAGCACACCAATTTCCACCAATTGCAAATCGGCTCAAAGGTAAATCTGGAGTTTGATGTGATTGGAAAATACGTTGCGAAGTACCTGAAGGTATTCGGGAAGAATGGCTGATGGTTATTTACAGTACCTGGGCGGAGTCAGGAAGATGCTCATCACCCCGAGGAAATTGTTGGAGGCCTTTAGGTTGTATTCGGTATCGCTGGCAAGGTGAATGGCCCTGGAACGCATACCAAAGGCATATCCCGCTTTGAACTGAAGCCAGGTCCATCCGGTTAGCTGGTAATTGAACGTACTGGTCAGGTTGAATGTAGAACGTGAGTATTGGTAAGGAGCTTTTTCCTCTTGATGAAAGAAGGGGTTACTCACCGGCTCCTTCACCGCAAGGGCATACCGCTGACTGGAAAACTCTGTTCCAAACAGGACCATGAACCCTTCTGAAAAATTGTACCGGGCTTTCAAACTAACCGGAATGGTCAGCTCCAGGCCCCACTTGTCGTTGAAAGTTCTGTTGTAAAAGCCAAAAGGTACGATGCTGGATTCCCCATAGCGGCTGGAGTACATCAGCCCTCCTCCGTACTCGAGGTAATCATTCTCTTTCACCCCAAACACACCGGCAGCCCTGTACAAGGCGAAGCGGTTGTCGAGGCTCACAAAATTTTCATAATCACCGTTGTAAGAAGCACTCAAGCGGAAGGAAGTGTAATACTTCTGATTGACCGGAATGACGAAATACGCCGCGGCTTCGGCGGTTTTCAGCTCCGATTCGTTCAGTCTGTTCAGCAAAGGGAAGGACACTTCATCAACACTGCTGAGGTGAAAGCGCTCAAGGCTGTATTTGAAGCCCAGCATGGCTTTGAAGTGAGATTGCACCACCAGCGGAACCTTAAGGGAGGCTTCCCATCTTTCGTTGTTTTTGACATTTGAACGTGCATCCGTGGCAATGCTGCGAAGTGAATAATTCGGATTCAGCACATAAGTCAGGGACACTCCTTTGCCCGGCGATTTGTTGATCACGCCCGGCTGACACAGGTAGGTACTCTGATCGAGGTTGAGCTGATTCAATGATACCTGAGCCGACAAAGAACTCATGACAGCAATACAGCAAACCAAAGCCAGGCCTTTGGAGGCCGCCTTCAGGAAGGCACATAGTTTTTGATCTGCTGACAAGAATCTATTCATGTTGTTCCGGAAAATTGAAGAATAATATTAGGCCGGCCAAAAGCATCCAGGCACAAATTACCGCCAAATTCAGGTAAAGTCAAAATAAGAGTTTCCCAACCAGGACAGGAACTGTGCCGAAAACACATAATCAAATTCCCAAATTTGGACTGTCGCAACAATTAACGCAATTGGGGTATAAAGACGGGCACTCAGCCCCTGAGGTCACTGACCCGCCTGGTAAGCTCGATGAAATCATCCACTGTAAGGACCTCAGGTCGTTGGGCAAAAAAAGGTTCATTGAGAATTTCCGGATCAGGAATAAAGCTTTTCATAGTGTTGCGGAGCATCTTTCTTCTTTGGTTGAACGAAGTCTTTACTATCTGTCTGAAAAGTTTTTCGTCGCAATCGATCTCTACGGTCTTTCGCTCCAGCCTGATCACCGCCGACTGCACCTTGGGTGGCGGGGCAAAATTCCCCGGACTGACGTAGAACAGCATCTTCCCAGTGTACCAGGCCTGCGTCAACACGCTGATCACCCCGTAATCTTTGCTGCCCGGGGCAGCGATGATGCGCTGTGCCATTTCCTTTTGGAACATGCCAACCAGCTCAGGTACCTGCCGGCGGTACTCCACCATTTTGAAGACAATCTGAGAGGATATATTGTAGGGGAAGTTGCCAATTATCCTGAACGTTTCGCCATGAAACAGCTTCGCGAGGTCCAGTTTCAGAAAGTCTGCTGAGATGATTCTTCCGTGCAGGGCTTCATAGTGTTCAAAGAGGTAATCCACCATGTCGTGGTCTGCTTCAACCACATACAGATTGTAGTCCTGCTCCAGCAGGTATTTTGTGAGCATGCCCTTACCCGGGCCTATTTCGAGCAGGTTGCCCCCCGGGAAATTCGGTGAGAGGCTTTTGGCTATTCGCTCCGCAATGGCTTCATTGGTGAGAAAGTGCTGGCCGTAAGATTTCTTTGCGCGCATGGGTGAATTGGCTACTTTTGTTGCCCTCCGAAAGGCTTATGAGCATTGACGCCCCGTGGTCATTTCGGAAAAAATCAAAGAAAAAGAAACTTGTGGAAACATCAGTGAACCTGTCCAATAAAGCTGGCAAAGAATCCAAACCCATCATCGGCATTACCATTGGTGATCTGAACGGGATAGGCCTCGAAGTCATATTGAAAGCCTTGTCACACCCCAAGATCATTCAGTTGTGTACGCCTGTCATTTACGGAAACTCCAAAGTGGTTTCGTACCATAAAAACGTTGCCGAACTGGATGAACTGTTCTTCCAGAGCCAAAGGAGTGCCGAGCGTTTGACATCTGACAAGATCAACGTCGTCAACTGCTGGAATGACAGCGTAAACATCACCCTTGGCAAGCCAACTGAACAAGGCGGCAAATATGCCCAGATCAGCCTGGAGGCAGCCGTGAAAGACCTGAAGCACGGCCTAATTGACGCACTGGTCACTGCCCCCATTCACAAGAAGTCCATGCAATTGGCCGGTTTTCAGCACGTTGGTCACACCGAATACCTCGCCCAGGAATTCAACGCACCGGAACACCTCATGCTGATGGCCAGTGATGCCCTGAAAGTGGGTGTCGTCACCGGCCACATGCCGCTAAAAGAGGTGCCCGAGAGCCTCACCAAAGAGTTGATTCTCAAAAAGCTTGACATCCTGAATGAGGCATTGAAAGTTGACTTTGGCTTCGAACGGCCCAACATCGCCATACTCGGACTGAACCCTCATGCCGGAGAAGAGGGCATGCTCGGAAATGAAGAAGAGAAGATTATTCGACCTGCCGTCATCGAGTCGAAGAAAAAAGGCATCAATGCCTTTGGGCCTTATGCGGCTGACGGTTTCTTTGGTTCCGGCCAATTCAACAAATTCGATGCGGTGCTCGCCATGTACCACGATCAGGGACTGATCCCATTCAAAGCACTCACTTTTGGAAGCGGCGTCAACTTCACCGCCGGACTGCCCATCATCAGAACCTCTCCAGATCATGGCACTGGATTCAGCATTGCAGGAAAAAACGAGGCGGATGCCTCCTCCTTCCTCCATGCCTTGTTCATGGCCATCGACATCTACCGCAACCGGACGGAATACATGGAGCTGAAAAGGAATGCCGTTAAGAAGGTGAAAGTTGAGGAAGAAACAGAAGAAGGAGAAGTGGCCGTATCCGACGATTGATCACTCCTCCTCCTGTTCCATTTTCTTTTCCAGAAATTCATTGATCGCTTCGTGATCCAGGTTGGTCACGATTCTGCCTCTGGTGGTCACGCCTATTTTTACGTTCCGCAATGCGGACTTGATCTTCTCTTTTTTTTCTTCCAGTTTTTTCTTCCCGGAAGTTCTTTCATCCTTGGCCATTGGCGCATTCTTTTATTAAGCTTCAGCAATATCATCAAAAGCTGCCAGCGCTTTTTTCAACCGTTTCAGCGTTTCCTCCTTTCCGAAAACCTCCATGGTTTCAAAAACACCCGGGCCCTTCATGGTGCCGGCAAGTGCTATCCGGAGCAGCGGCAAAACCTGCCCCATTTTCAGCCCGTTGTCGTTGATGAAAGCCTTCACCATTGATTCCAGTTCCGGCGTTTCGAATGTTTCAGCTTCAGCAAGCCTGGCAATGAGCTTCTCGAAATGCCCCTTCAATTCAGGAGTCCAGCGCTTTTTCACGTTGTCTGTATCATATTCTTTCACTTCGTCAAAAAACCAGAAACCGTTCTCCCAGAAATCCGGGAGCACCTGGCAGCGCTCTTTCAACAGGCCGCAAACTTTGGTCAAAAATCCATCATCCGGACTAAAACCTTTCGCTTCCACAATGGGGCGCACCAAAGACGCCAGCTTGCCATCGTCGGTTCGTTGAATGTATTGTTGATTGTACCAGCGGGCTTTTTCATAGTCAAAACGGGCACCACCCTTGTGGATCTTGTCCAATGAGAAAACCTGACAAAGCTGGTCCAGGCTGAACAATTCCTCATCAGTTCCGGGGTTCCATCCCAGAAAAGCCAGGAAATTAATGACCGCTTCCGGCAAGAATCCATACTCTCTGAAGCCCGGATAATGATCATCTTCACCCTCGCCCTTCCAATCAAGCGGGAAAACGGGAATGCCGAATTTGGCGCCGTCTCTCTTGCTGAGCTTTCCCTTGCCATTGGGTTTTAGTATTAGCGGCAAATGCGCAAAATGCGGGATGCTGTCACCCCAGCCAAAAGCCTTGTAAAGCAGCACATGATGACCGGTACTTGGCAGCCACTCCTCGCCGCGGATGACATGGGAGATTTCCATGAGGTGGTCATCAACGATGTTGGCCATGTGGTAAGTTGGCATTCCATCGGCTTTGATGAGCACTTTGTCATCGAGTTCACTGGTTTCAAAAGTTACCTGCCCCCTGACGAGGTCTTCGAAAGTCACGGTATCGTTTTCCGGCACCAGCAGCCTGATCACATAGGGTTCTCCTGCACTGATCCTCTTCTGCACCTCTTCTTCGGAAAGGGTGAGGCTGTTCTTCATTTCCTTCCTCGAATGGGCATCGTACTTAAAGGAATGGTTGCCTCTTTCCGCCTCCATTTTCCGACGGGCATCCAACTCTTCAGGGGTGTCGAAGGCGTAATATGCCTTACCCCGCTTCAGCAATTCCTGGGCGTATTTCAGGTAGATGTCTTTTCGTTCAGATTGCCTGTATGGTCCGAAATCACCTCCGTAACCCGGCCCCTCATCGGGCACCAACCCGAGCCAGCCCAAGGTCTCTTTGATGTAATCTTCTGCTCCGGCCACGTATCTGGCCTGGTCAGTATCCTCTATCCGGAGGCAAAAGACCCCGTTGTGCTTTTTTGCGAAGAGGTAATTATAGAGTGCCGTGCGAACTCCACCGATGTGAAGCGGGCCGGTAGGACTGGGTGCAAACCTGACTCTGATTTTTTGGCTCATGTTTGGATGTAATTTTTTAAGGATACAAAGAAAACGACGTGATTTGTGCGGGGGCGGGCAGCATTTTGCAGGTGGCAACCGTTTCCTAACAAATAATTTCCCAACCACACACCTGGTCCTGATTCAACGCTGAGAAATACTTTGGCCCCTGGCCATACAAGCCCCCGCAAACAGCAACTCCCCTTGTTCAAATGGTGGGCGCAAAGGTAATACTTCGGTTATTCATTGCTCATGGATGAATGGCTGTGAAAAATAAAGATGGGCTTTGGCTGGCCCGGCAAAATGAATAAACCCTTTAACCCTGACTTTGCAATCAAAACCAATAGCTTAAATGTAGCGCCTATGTATCTCGTCAAAACGCCTCAAATCATCCAAAACCTCCTGCCCCATTACACCTGGAAAATCGACACCGATGAAAAGGTCCTGCACCTTACCTTTGATGACGGTCCCATTCCGGAGGTCACACCGTGGGTATTGGAGCAGCTTGCCCGTTACGATGCAAGTGCAACCTTCTTTTGCGTAGGCGAAAACATTAAGCGAAATCCATCATTGCTTCAGGAAATCATCGATGCCGGGCACGCCGTTGGCAATCACACCTACAACCATCTCAACGCCTGGAAAACGGAAAACAGACCCTATTTCCTCAATGTAATGAGATGCGCCCATCTGGTGCATTCACGGCTTTTCAGGCCGCCCTACGGCAAACTGCTCCCCAGGCAGGCGGGCTTCCTTAAAAGGCACTACCGCATCATCATGTGGGATGTGCTGAGCGGAGATTTCGACCCCCTGATCACGGAAGAGCAATGCCTCCAGAATGTTCTCAAAAATGCAGGCAAAGGCTCCATCGTTGTTTTCCACGATAGCCGCAAAGCATGGGAGAATCTGAAATTTACGCTACCCAGGGTGCTGGAGCACTTTGCCTCCAAAGGCTATGTTTTCCGCAACCTGGATGAAGCACTCCGATCCGTTGAACCTCTGGAATTGAATTGAACCTGATTATATCTTTCTGCAATGTGTCCATAATAAGCCTCCGCCTGTTCGGGGGCTTTTTTGTTCCTGGGCGCATTGCAGAAGGTTGAGAGGGGTTGAGAGACTGCACGCTGGTTAAATTGTCCCGAAGGCCTTCACAATCAAGGGGTCGCAAAAAAAAGCGTGCTGCCGGGGAGGAGCCTGGCAGCACGCTATCAAATAACCTCCTGATGGAGGGCTATTGTCAATCTTCAAACTCTTCGTATTCCTCTTCTTCCATGAGGGCACGGCGCTCTTTGTAAGCTTCGTGGGCCTCCTTGCTGGTAACGAAGAGGTTTTCGTATTTGCGCAAGCCTGTACCTGCCGGGATCTTCTTACCAACGATGACATTCTCCTTCAAACCATACAATTGGTCGGCCTTGGCCTCGATGGCTGCAGAGGAGAGCACCTTGGTCGTTTCCTGGAAGGAGGCTGCGGAAATCCAGCTTTCAGTGCCAAGAGAAGAACGGGTAATACCCTGGAGCAGCGGGCTCGATGTAGCCGGCATGGCATCACGGTATTGCACCAGTTTCTTGTCGTTGCGCTTGAGCAGTGAGTTTTCCTCACGCACCTGGCGCAGTGTAACCAACTGACCGGCTTTCAGCTTGGTGCTTTCACCTGGATCGGTGATTACCTTTTTATCATAAATCCAGTCATTTTGCTCGATGAAGTTCCACTTTTCAACGGCTTCGCCTTCGAGGAAGCTGGTATCTCCCGGATCCTCGATGATGACCCGGCGCATCATCTGACGCACGATCACTTCGATGTGCTTGTCGTTGATGGCAATACCCTGTGAGCGGTAAACTTCCTGAACGCCATTGACGAGGTATTGCTGAACAGCAAATGGTCCTTTGATGGCAAGGATGTCTTTCGGAGATGTAGTGCCGTCAGACAGCGGGGTTCCGGCTCTTACGAAGTCACCTTCCTGAACGAGCATCTGCTTTGACAGGGAGATGAGGTACTTGCGGGTCTGGCCATCTTTGGCTTTGACTGACACCTCCTGGTTACCACGCTTGATTTTTCCGAAGATAACCTCACCGTCGATTTCAGAAACTACGGCTGGGTTGCTCGGGTTCCTTGCTTCGAAAAGCTCAGTTACCCTTGGCAGACCACCGGTGATATCCTGGATCTTACCGAGCTTACGTGGAATCTTAACGATCTTCTGTCCGGCAACTACCTCCTGACCATCTTCGATGGAGATGTAGGCACCCACCGGCAGGTTGTATTTCCTCAATTCTTCGCCATCCGGGCTGATGATACTGATGGACGGAACTTTCTTCTTGTTCTTGCTTTCGATGATTACCATCTCGGCGTAACCGGTCTGGTCGTCACGCTCCATGCGGTAAGTAACACCTTCTTCCACGTTGTGGAACTGAGCAATACCGGAGAACTCGGACACAATCACGGCGTTGAAGGGGTCCCATTCACAGATCACATCTCCCTTCTTGACCTTCTGCCCTTCTTTTACAAAAAGGGTTGAACCATAAGGAATGTGGTGTGAACTGTAGATTTTCTTTCCTTCGTCATCCGTAATTCTCAATTCACCGATACGGGAAAGTACAACCTGTATCTCTTTTCCATCATTATCGGTAAATGAGGTGGTACGAATGGAATCGAACTCGACTTTACCGTCAAACTTGGCTGTGAGGTCGCTTTCCTGTTTTGCAACGCTGGCGATACCACCCACGTGGAAGGTACGCAGTGTCAGCTGTGTACCCGGCTCACCGATCGATTGCGCAGCGATGATACCAACGGCATCACCGGATTCTGCCAGGCGGCCTGTGGCGAGGTTCTTACCGTAGCACTTGGCGCATACGCCACGCTTCGTTTCGCAGGTAAGCACGGAGCGGATGGTTACTTCCTCAACTCCGGCCTCCTCGATGTGCTTGGCTACGGTTTTGTCAATGTATTCACCGGCTGCCAGGATGAGTTCATCCGTAACAGGGTGGAAGATATCATGCAGGGTATATCGGCCATAGATCCGGTTTGAAAGCGGGTCGATGACTTTTTCATTGTCTTTAAGTGCCGATGTTGGGATACCTCTGAGCGTGTCGCAATCTTCTTCGATGATCACAACATCCTGCGCAACGTCAACCAGACGACGGGTAAGGTAACCTGCGTCAGCTGTTTTAAGTGCGGTGTCAGCAAGACCCTTACGGGCACCGTGGGTAGAGATGAAGTACTCGAGTACCGAAAGGCCGTCGATGAAGTTTGAAAGGATCGGGTTTTCAATGATGGCCCCTCCGGTATCACCTGATTTTCTCGGCTTGGCCATCAGACCACGAAGGCCACACAGCTGCTTGATCTGCTGTTTTGAACCACGGGCTCCGGAGTCCAACATCATGTAAACCGAGTTGAAACCGTTTTTGTGAAGAGCCAGCTCTTTCATCAAGGCATCGGTCACACGGTTGTCAGCATAGGTCCATTTGTCAATGATCTGGTTGTAGCGCTCATTGTAGGTAATCAGACCCATGTTGTAGTTCTCCCACACCTCGTCCACTTCCTCCTGGGCTTGCTCCAGGATTTTGGATTTGATGGATGGCGTGATGAGGTCACCCAGGTTGAACGACAAGCCTCCGCGGAAGGCCCACATGAATCCCATTTCTTTCACATTGTCGAGAAACTCGGCAGTCTGTTCGAAATCGGTACGGGCGATGATATCGGAGATGATCCTTTTCAGGTTCCGCTTGGTAAGCAATTCATTGATGAACGGAACACCCTTGGGCACTGCCTCATTGAAGAGTACACGGCCGGTTGTTGTTTCAATGACTTTCGGAACCAGTTCACCTTTTTCATTCTCAACCTGTACACGGCAGTGAATGTGAGCGTGAAGGTCAAGTTTGCCTTCATTGAACGCAATCCTCACCTCTTCAGCAGAGTAGAATTTGCTACCCTCACCTTTCACGGTTTCCGTTTCGGTCGATTTCTTTCCTTTGGTAATGTAGTAGAGGCCAAGTACCATATCCTGTGAAGGCAGGGTAATTGGCGATCCATCCTGTGGGTTGAGCATGTTGTGAGCGGACAGCATCAGCAACTGGGCTTCCAGAATGGCAGCCTGGCTCAACGGAACGTGAACGGCCATTTGGTCACCGTCAAAGTCGGCGTTGAATGCACCACAAACAAGCGGGTGCAACTGAATGGCCTTACCTTCTACCAGGCGGGGCTGGAAAGCCTGGATGGACAAACGGTGCAAGGTCGGTGCCCGGTTGAGCATGACCGGGTGACCCTTCAAAATGTTTTCGAGGATTTCCCAGATCACCGAGTCCTTCCGGTCAACCATTTTCTTGGCTGATTTCACCGTTTTCACCAAACCACGCTCGATGAGTTTGCGGATGATGAAGGGCTTGAACAGCTCTGCGGCCATACCTTTTGGCAATCCACACTCGTAAAGTTTGAGTGTAGGACCAACCACGATTACGGAACGGCCTGAATAATCAACACGCTTACCCAAAAGGTTCTGACGGAAGCGTCCTTGCTTACCTTTCAGAATGTCACTGAGAGATTTCAAGGCACGACCACCCTCAGCCTTGACGGCGTTGGATTTACGGCTGTTATCGAAAAGGCTGTCAACAGCCTCCTGAAGCATTCGTTTTTCGTTCCGCAAAATCACCTCGGGGGCCTTGATCTCCAACAGACGCTTCAGACGGTTGTTTCGGATGATCACCCTGCGATACAGGTCGTTGAGGTCGGAACTTGCGAAGCGACCACCATCCAGCGGAACAAGCGGGCGGAGCTCAGGCGGAACCACCGGCAGGTACTGAATGATCATCCATTCCGGACGGTTTTCCATCCGCTCCTGGGCATTGCGGAAAGCTTCCACAACACGCAGACGCTTCAAGGCTTCACTCTTGCGCTGCTGGCTGGTTTCATTGGCTGCCTGATGACGCAGGTCGTAGCTCAACTGGTCCAGATCGAGGCGAATCAACAATTCCTTGACGGCCTCGGCACCCATGAGGGCGATGAATTTGCGGGGATCGGAATCGTCGAGCTGCTGGTTCTCCGGCGGAAGACTTTCCATGATCTCCATGTACTCTTCTTCCGTCAGCAAGGCCAGGGGCTCTGAATCTTCGGTTTCCAACTCACCCCACTGCACCACCACATAGCGCTCGTAGTAAATGATACTCTCGAGCTTTTTGGATGACATACCAAGAAGGTATCCAATCTTGTTGGGCAGCGATTTGAAGAACCAGATGTGAACCACGGGAACCACCAGTTTGATGTGTCCCATGCGCTCACGGCGGACTTTCTTTTCAGTGACCTCAACACCGCAGCGGTCACAAACGATTCCTTTGTAACGAATTCGTTTGTACTTACCGCAATAACATTCATAGTCTTTCACCGGCCCGAAAATACGCTCACAGAAGAGTCCGTCGCGCTCGGGTTTGTAAGAGCGGTAGTTGATGGTTTCCGGCTTCAACACCTCCCCATAGCTGCGCTCCAGAATGTCATCCGGAGATGTCAGACTGATGGTGATGGATGAGAAATCCGGTGTTGGAACGGTAGATTTTTTCTTAAAAGGCATGTTGCAAAGATTGACTATGAACTACTGAATGCCGGGGAAAGAACACCATCGAGTGCCACTCTCCCCGGCACCGAATAGATTACTTCAAATTATTCGAACTTGACATCGAGGGCCAGACCGCGCAACTCGTGAACGAGTACGTTGAATGACTCCGGAATATTTGGCTCAGGCATCACATCGCCTTTGACGATGCTCTCATAAGCCTTGGCACGGCCCACAATGTCGTCAGACTTGACGGTGAGCAACTCCTGAAGGATGTTGGAAGCACCAAAAGCCTCGAGGGCCCAAACCTCCATCTCACCAAAACGCTGACCACCAAACTGGGCTTTACCACCGAGTGGCTGCTGGGTAATGAGCGAGTATGGGCCGATGGAACGGGCGTGCATCTTGTCGTCAACCATGTGAGACAACTTGAGCATGTAGATCACACCCACAGTTGCCTGCTGGTGGAAACGATCTCCGGTCTCTCCGTCATAAAGCCATGTCTGACCCAGTGATGGGAGGTTGGCCTTCTGGATGTATTCCTCGATTTCATCACGGGAAGCTCCGTCGAAGATGGGCGTTGCGAAGCGAACACCCAGTTTCTGACCTGCCCAACCGAGAACGGTTTCGAGAATCTGTCCCAGGTTCATACGGGAAGGTACACCCAGCGGGTTCAGCACGATATCCACCGGTTCTCCGTCTTCGGTGAATGGCATGTCCTCCAATCGTACGATTTTGGAAACGATACCCTTGTTACCGTGACGGCCGGCCAGCTTGTCACCCACCTTCAGCTTGCGCTTCTTGGCAAGGTAAACTTTGGCAAGCTTGAGCACACCTGCGGGCAGCTCATCACCAATGCTGATGTTGAATTTCTCACGCTTGTAGCGTCCGATCTCTTCATTCAGCTTGATGCTGTAGTTGTGCAGCAGGCGGGCGATGAGCTCATTGGTCTTGTCATCGTCTGTCCACTTTGTATAGTCAACGCGGGAGTAATCCAGCGTGCGGAGCAATTCCTGGGTGAATTTTTCTCCCTTCGGAATGAGCGGCTCATTGTAGATGCTCTTCACACCCATTGACTTTTTGCCTTTCACCAGGGTGAGCAGCTTGTCAATCAGAATGATCTTGAGCTCGTTCGTTGCAATGGCGTGCTGCTCGTCCAGTTTCTTCAGGATTTCAGCTTCCTGGGTTTTCTGAACGTTGCTCTTCTTGGCTCTGGCAAACAGCTGCTTGCCGATGATAACACCCTCAACAGAAGGCGAAACCTTCAGCGATGCGTCTTTTACATCACCGGCTTTGTCACCGAAGATGGCACGCAAAAGCTTCTCTTCAGGAGAAGGATCTGTTTCACCTTTAGGAGTGATCTTACCTATGAGGATATCGCCTTCCTTCACCCAGGCACCGATGCGGATGATACCGTTCTCGTCGAGGTCTTTGGTTGCTTCCTCACTTACGTTCGGAATGTCGTTGGTCAGTTCTTCTTCACCAAGTTTGGTGTCACGAACATCCAACTCAAAGTTCTCGATGTGTACGGAGGTAAAGATGTCTTCACGAACTACACGCTCTGAGATTACGATGGCATCCTCAAAGTTGTAACCCTTCCATGGCATGAAGGCCACTTTCAGGTTTTGGCCGAGGGCCAATTCACCTTTATCAGTTGCGTAACCGTCGCACAGGATCTGGCCTTTTTGCACACGCTGTCCCTTGCGAACGATGGGCTTCAAGTTGACAGATGTGGCCTGGTTGGTACGCAGGAATTTGGTCAGCTTATAGGTCTTGCGGTTGTCTTCGAAAGAGACCAGTTGTTCTTCTTCTGTACGGTCGTAACGGATTACGATTTCTGTGGCGTCAACATACTCCACCACTCCATCGCCTTCGGCGTTGATGAGCATGCGGGAGTCACGGGCCACTTTTCCTTCCAGACCCGTTCCGACGATGGGCGCTGAGGGGCGTACCAGCGGAACTGCCTGACGCTGCATGTTGGAGCCCATGAGGGCACGGTTGGCGTCATCGTTCTCGAGGAAGGGGATCAACGAGGCCGAAACACCTACGATCTGGTTCGGTGCAACGTCCATGAACTCGAGTTCTTCAGGCGGAAGCACTGGAAAATCACCGTGTTCACGCGCCTTGATCCTGTCGTTAAGGAAGTGCCCCTTCTCGTCGATCGGAGCGTTGGCCTGCGCAATCTTTTTATAGTCTTCTGCCTCAGCAGAAAGGTATTGTGGCGGGTTTTTCACATCGACAACTCCTTCTTTTACCGGACGGTAGGGAGTTTCGAGGAAGCCCATTTTATTCACTTTGGCGTGAACGCAAAGCGTGGAGATAAGACCGATGTTTGGTCCCTCCGGCGTTTCAATGGTACACAGACGGCCGTAGTGTGAGTAGTGCACGTCACGCACCTCAAAACCGGCACGCTCCCTTGACAAACCACCAGGACCCAGCGCTGAAATACGGCGTTTGTGCGTGATTTCAGAGAGGGGGTTGGTCTGATCGAGGAACTGTGACAGCTGGCTCGTTCCGAAGAAAGAGTTGATCACAGAGGACAGTGTACGGGCATTGATGAGATCGATCGGAGTAAAGACCTCGTTGTCACGCACATTCATGCGCTCGCGGATGGTACGGGCCATACGGGCCAGACCGACGCCAAACTGTGCATACAACTGCTCACCAACGGTACGCACACGGCGGTTGCTGAGGTGGTCGATGTCGTCCAGTTCTGCTTTCTGGTTGATCAGGCGCACCAGGTACTTCACAATGGCAATGATGTCCTCTTTGGTGAGCACCAAAGTGTCCATGCTGGTATCCATACCCAGCTTGCGGTTGATCTTATACCTTCCTACCTCACCGAGGTTGTAGCGCTTGTCAGAAAAGAACAGCTTGTCGATGATACCACGGGCGGTTTCATCATCTGGTGGTTCGGCACCGCGCAATTGGCGGTAGATATAGTTCACAGCTTCCATTTCGGAGCTGGTGGGGTCTTTCTGAAGCGTATTGTAGATGATGGTGTAGTCTTCCTCGATGTCTTCTCTTTGCAGAATGACATTTTCAACACCAGACTCGAGAACCATTTCGATGTTGTCCTCATCCAGTTCGACATCACGCTCGAGGATGATTTCGTTACGCTCGATGGTTACCACCTCGCCGGTGTCTTCATCCACGAAGTCTTCCGTCCAGGAGCGCAGCACCCTTGCAGCCAGTTTGCGGCCGATGGCAGCTTCAAGCGCTTCCTTGGTGTTCGGAATTTCGTCAGAAAGGTTGAAGAGCTCGAGGATGGATTTATCCGTATCGTAACCGATGGCACGCAACAAGGTGGTTACCGGGAATTTCTTCTTCCGGTCAATGTAGGCAAACATCACATTGTTGATGTCCGTAGCGAACTCCATCCATGCCCCTTTGAAAGGGATCACCCTTGCGGAGTAAATGGCAGTACCATTCGGGTGGAAGGTCTGACCGAAGAATACACCGGGTGAGCGGTGCAACTGGGACACAACTACACGCTCGGCACCATTGATGACGAAAGTTCCCTTCGGCGTCATGTAAGGAATGTTGCCGAGGAATACGTCCTGCTCGATGGTCTCAAAATCAACGTGCTCCTCATCATTACATGAAAGGCGGAGTTTGGCCTTCAGCGGAACACTGTAGGTCAGTCCGCGCTGAACACATTCATCGATGGTGTATCGAGGCGGATCAATGAAGTAATCGAGAAACTCCAGCACGAAGATGTTGCGGGCATCTGTGATGGGGAAGTTCTCCATGAACACCTTGTACAGGCCCTCATTGATACGGTTTTCAGGAGTTGTTTCCAATTGAAAGAACTCCTGAAAGGACTTGAGCTGAATTTCCAGCAAGTCCGGGTATTCATGGGGCAAACGAATCTTACCGAAGCTGATCCGTCCTGTTTCGGTGAGCGTGACATTATCAGTTGACGTCATGTCTGGATATTAATTAGAATAAATTTGAGAACAGCTAAAAGAAAACTGGTGTCTGAGGTAATTGTCTCCTCCTTGTCTGAGTGGAATGATCTTAGCAGTCTGTGTAAACCCGGCAAGCGGAAAAAGGTTAAGGAACCAAATCGGGCAGCTTACCAACAAGAACAGGCTTAGCCTTCCCGTGAAAACAGGAAAGCTAAGCCATACTCTTAAGTCTTCTATGGATTACTAAAAGTGTAAATCAGCATTTGAAGATTTTGGTAAAACGCTGCTCTTTGACTACTTAAGCTCAACTTGTGCACCTGCAGCTTCGAGCTCAGCTTTGAGCTTTTCAGCCTCATCTTTAGGTACAGCTTCTTTGATAGTAGCAGGAGCAGAGTCAACCAAACCTTTGGCTTCAACAAGACCCACACCAAGCAGGTCTTTTACTGCTTTTACAACTTTCAGTTTCTGAGCGCCGGCAGAATTCAATACGATATCAAATTCTGTCTTTTCTTCAGCGCCACCTCCGGCTTCACCACCTGCAGCAGGCCCTGCGGCAACAGCTACAGCAGCAGCAGCAGGCTTAATGCCATATTCCTCTTCCATGATGTTGGTCAGTTCCTGAACATCCTTGATGGTAAGGTTGACCAACTGTTCAGCGAGAGCTTTCAAATCTGCCATGTCAATTGAATTTTTAAAAATGATAAATATATGCGTACGACTTGGAAGCCAAATCTGTGCACGGGTATTCTTTCATTCTCTGTGCAAACAACTTCATGTTTGCGCAGTAGGAAATCAGCCTCTTTCTTCGAGCGCTTTGAGAACACCCATTACGTCCTGTCCGCCCGATCCAAGTGCAGAAAGCAAGTTGCTCATTGGAGAACCAAGCAATGTGAGCAGTTCGCCTAGCAAATCCTCTTTGGACTTGAGGCTAGCCAGTACTTCCAGGTTCTCATCACCGATGAATACATCGGAATCAATGTAAGCAGCCTTGATAATGGGCTTGTCTGACTCTTTACGGAATTCCTTGATCACCTTAGCCGGCAGGTTGGCCGTGTCGGTGAAAAGGATTGCGGTAGGACCTTTCAGTGAATCAAATACAGCAACGAAATTCTTTTCTGGTGAAGCAGACTCCATGGCTTTGCGGGCCAGGGTGTTTTTCACCACGCGCATTTCGATGCCCTTTTCGTGAAAAAGCCTTCTGAGTTTATTGACTTGTTCAACAGTCATTGCAGAAGAGTCGGTAACGTAAAAGAAGGCTGTTGACTCAAACTTCTGCTTCAATTCCTCGATGACTGCCGCTTTTTCTTGCCTTGTCATTTCCTTATGATTTTTTCCTTCGGCAAACGCTGGCCAAACTCAGTTGCCAGCGCAGGCCCAAGGCCAGATTTAACGAATGTCTTTTGGATCGACCTTAATTCCAGGGCTCATGGTACTTGCCACGGTGATAGACTTCATGTAAGTACCTTTCGCAGAGGACGGTTTCATCTTTTGCAAGGTGTGAAGCAGTTCAAGTGCGTTCTCAGCCAGCTTCTGGGAATCAAAAGATACCCTGCCTACTGAGGAGTGGATGATACCGTATTTGTCAACACGGAAAGCCACTTTACCACCTTTAACATCTTTCACTGCACTTGCAATGTCCATGGTTACGGTGCCGGTTTTGGGGTTTGGCATCAAACCACGAGGACCGAGAATCCTTGCCACTCTACCGACTTTGGCCATTACGGTCGGTGTAGCAATGGCTACATCGAAATCCGTCCAGCCCCCGGAGATCTTGGTGATCAGTTCATCGAGGCCAACTTCATCCGCACCGGCGTCTTTTGCTTCCTGCTCTTTGTCAGGTGTACAGAAAACGACTACGCGTTTGGTTTTACCGGTGCCGTGCGGCAGTGTTACGGTTCCGCGAATGGCCTGATCGGCTTTACGCGGGTCAACGCCGAGACGTACGTGAAGGTCAACGGATGCGTCAAAATTTGCAGTGTTCACCTCTTTGACCAGGCTCATCGCCTCATTGATGGGATAGAGCTTGTCATGATCCACTTTAGCCTCGACGGCTTTTCTTTTCTTTGGAATTTTTGCCATGTCATTAAAATTGTTGAGGTAAATTGCGCCTCACGATCTTTATCGCTGCGGCTCCCTTCGGTTGAACCCACACAAGGTGAGTCGTTGATTCTATTCAGGTGGATTGCCACCTTGCACAACGAGCCCCATACTGCGTGCTGTACCAGCAACCATTTTCATGGCTGACTCGATGGTAAAGCAGTTGAGGTCGGGCATTTTGTTTTCGGCAATGGTGCGTACCTGGTCCCAGGTAACCTTGCCAACCTTTTGGCGGTTGGGTTCCGGTGAACCACCTTTCAGCTTTGCTGCTTCCATGAGCTGAACGGCAGCAGGCGGTGTTTTGATGATAAAGTCAAATGACTTGTCCTTGTACACCGTGATCTGAACCGGAAGCAATTGGCCCATGCGGTCCTGCGTCTGAGCGTTGAAGCGCTTACAGAACTCCATGATGTTCACACCCTTTGCACCCAAAGCAGGTCCAATTGGTGGTGAAGGGTTGGCCTGACCGCCCCTTGCCTGTATCTTGATCAAAAATTCGACTTCTTTTGCCATTTTAAAAAGTATTTACGGTGTTATCCGATTCCGGGAAGCACTCCGCTCAGGTGAGAAATCCCTGTGGAGTCGAAAACCGGATTACTGTGCTTTTTCTACTTGCATGAAGTTTAGCTCAACTTCGGTACCACGACCGAAGATCTTCACAATCACTTTGAGCTTCTTCTTCTCTTCGTTCACTTCCTGAACATCACCTACGAAGTCGGAGAAAGGACCGTCAATGATCTTGACAGTTTCACCGACCAGGAAGGGTTCGAGCATTTGCTCTCCTGCATCCTGTGATTCATCCACTTTACCCAACAACCTGTTGGCCTCGGATGTCTGCATCGGGATGGGTGTGTTTTTCCCGAGAAAATGAATCACATTGGGGATATTGGCAATCGTTTGAACGACCTCGCCTGTCAGTTTGGAGGGTTCAGCTTCCACCAGTATGTAGCCCGGCAGGATGTTTCTTTCAGAAATCACCTTTTTGCCGCCGCGTATCTTGTAAACTTTTTCAGTGGGTACGATCACCTGGGTGATGAAAGAATCCCAACCGCTGCGCTGGATCTCCAGCTCAACGCGTTCTTTCACCTTTTTCTCCTTTCCGCTGATTACGCGAAGTGAGTACCACTTTTTCTCTTCAGACATGGATACGCTGGTTTTGGGCTACCGACCGTCCGATTAGCCGAGTTTGTAAATAATCCCGTTGAGAATTCCTTTTGAAATGGTGTCCATTACGAAAACCAACAGGGTAAAGATCAAAATGCCCACCAGCACCACGATGGTAGTACTCTGAAGGCTTGACCAGCTCGGCCAGGTTACTTTGGTAAGCAACTCGTTGTAACTTTCCTGAACGTAGAGTTTAATCTTTTCCATTTTGCTCTTTTGGCGGCCGTTTGCCGCTGTTGCTTTTGGCACGGGCGGAAGGACTCGAACCCTCAGCCTACGGTTTTGGAGACCGTCGCTCTACCACTTGAGCTACGCCCGTTTATAGACGGGGAAAAGTTAAGCGCTGCCAAAGGCCAAACACTTAACTTTTTCCCCAACTATATTGTAGTAGTATCGGAGATTAGTCGAGAATCTCGGTTACCTGACCGGCACCAACCGTACGACCACCTTCACGGATAGCGAAGCGGAGACCTTTCTCCATTGCGATCGGGTTGAGCAACTTAACCTCGAGGGTTACGTTGTCGCCAGGCATTACCATTTCAACGCCGTCAGGGAGCTTCACGTCACCTGTTACGTCGGTGGTACGGAAGTAGAACTGAGGACGGTAGTTGTTGAAGAATGGAGTGTGACGTCCACCCTCTTCTTTGCTCAGTACGTAAACCTCGCACTTGAAGTGTTTGTGAGGAGTTACGGAACCTGGCTTGCAGATTACCATACCACGGCGGATCTGATCTTTGTCGATACCACGGAGGAGCAGACCGGCATTGTCACCAGCCTCACCGCGATCCAACAACTTGCGGAACATCTCCACACCGGTAACTGTAGAAGTGAGCGGCTTTTCGCCTTCTTTCATCATACCCACGATCTCTACAGGGTCACCAACGTTGATCACACCACGCTCGATACGACCGGTAGCAACAGTACCACGACCGGTGATTGAGAATACGTCCTCGATCGGCATGAGGAACGGCTTGTCAATCGCACGAACTGGTTCTGGAATATCATTGTCAACTGCTTCCATCAGGTCACGGATGGCCTGAACGTGAGTTGGGTCTCCTTCCAGCGCTTTCAGTGCAGAACCTTTGATGATAGAGGCGTTGTCACCATCGAACTCATACTGGCTGAGAAGTTCACGAACTTCCATTTCAACCAACTCGAGCATCTCAGGGTCATCAACAAGGTCAACCTTGTTCATGAAAACAACGATCTTAGGTACACCAACCTGGCGAGCCAGGAGGATGTGCTCACGGGTTTGTGGCATCGGACCATCAGTAGCAGCAACTACGAGGATAGCACCGTCCATCTGAGCAGCACCAGTTACCATGTTCTTCACATAGTCGGCGTGACCCGGACAGTCCACGTGAGCGTAGTGACGATTTTTGGTCTGATACTCAACGTGAGCAGTATTGATGGTAATACCACGCTCTTTCTCTTCCGGAGCAGCGTCAATCGAGTCGTAGTCTTTCTTTTCTGCAAGACCCTCTTCCGCTAGTACATAAGTGATGGCAGCGGTAAGTGTAGTCTTGCCGTGGTCAACGTGACCAATCGTCCCGATATTGACGTGCGGTTTAGTTCTTTGAAAAGTTTCTTTTGCCATCGGATAAAAATTTTGTTCTTAAAGTGAAAAATTGAAAAACCCCGCACCCACTTCCCCGGAAACACCTAAGAAACAGATGAAGGTTTTTAGAGCCAACGGTGGGAATTGAACCCACGACCCCTTCCTTACCATGGAAGTGCTCTACCCCTGAGCTACATTGGCCTGTGAAATTGCTTTTACGGTGACTTTCGCCCAGGGTTGTATTTCCTTCCTGAAACAAAAGTCAAAATAAGAGCGGGCGACGAGACTCGAACCCGCGACCCTCAGCTTGGAAGGCTGATGCTCTACCAACTGAGCTACGCCCGCTTATTTTGGTGGGGGTGGTAGGATTCGAACCTACTCAGTCAGAGACAACAGATTTACAGTCTGCCCCGGCTCTCCAACTCCGGCGCACCCCCATCCTTCCCCAATTTCATCAGGGAAACATATTTCAGCTTGACTCCTTTGACTCAGACAGCCAAAGCGAACCCACAATGCCAGAGCCGATGGAGGGACTCGAACCCCCGACCAGCTGATTACAAATCAGCTGCTCTACCAGCTGAGCTACATCGGCATTGTAGATTCATCGGTAATGCCTGTGGAACACAAGCTTAAGAATGTAAATTATTTCAATATTTGTTTCCGCTCCGGCGGATGAGTGCACTCACTTTTGAGGCCCTTTTCTGAAGCGCCGGCAAAGATATACCTTTTGAAAAAAAATGAAAATTCTCAAGAAATCTTTTCCGGCTTTTTTTTGGAGGCGCAAAGGTAGGCCTTTTAATCAATTGTTCAACTCAAAATGAAAGCTCAATTAAATTTTTTTTCTGGCTGCTCTTTGTGGTCCCAATCGAGGCTGGCAAAGGCCCGATGGATTACAAAAGCAAGAGGGGGAACCCGCATTGTGGTTCCCCCTCGCTTGTGCTTTTTTCCCGGAATGGATCAAGATCATGCTGCCGCACCGTTGTGATCCCTGAGTTTTTCTTTGTACCTGGTAAGTTGTCGTCTGAGGTTGTCTATGGCTCCTCCTACAGAAGCTTCAAAGGTTTTTTGGACGTCTTTGGCAAACAGGGTCTGGCCAGGAACCATTATGCGTATTTCAGCAATCTTATCCCGTACCTGTCCTGAATTCTCCAATCGCAACTTCACATCGGCTTCGATGATGCGGTCAAAAAAGATATCCAGCTTGTTCATCTTCGTCTGGATGAAATCGATCAATTTCTGGTCAGCTTTGAACTGAACTGCTTCGGTGTGTACTTTCATAAAATTAGATTTTACCTGTTAAAGAATAACGTGTGCGACGATCCCCAACTATTCCGGGACTAGTCAGGGTATCGGTTGTGATTTCGCTTTTGGGTGCGCCTGTTCGTAAACTTTGCGCAACTTCTCGATGGAATTGTGGGTGTAAACCTGGGTAGCTGCCAGGCTCGAATGCCCCAGCAATTCCTTGATGGCATTCAGATCGGCTCCGTTGTTTGACAAGTGCGTGGCAAACGAATGCCGCAGTACGTGCGGGCTGCGCTGGTCAGCTGTGGTAACCAGCGACAGATACCTGCGCACTATTTTATAAACCTGAGAACTGGTAATCGGTTGGCCTTTGTCTGAAAGGAACAAGGATCCGGAACCGGATTCCGGATAAGCTGTGGCCTTCACATTTATATAGTTGTTCAAAAGTCGTACTAAATGCTGCGCCAATGGCACCAACCGCTCTTTGTTGCCTTTGCCCCGCACCTTCAGTTGCAATGCATCGAGGTCGAGATCGGCATGCTGCAAGCCCACCAGCTCAGCGCAACGGATACCCGTGCAGTAAAACAACTCCATGATGAGGCGATTGCGGATGCCGTTGTAGCCTCCGCCAAACTCCACGTTTTCGAAGAGGAAGCTCATTTGCTTTTCTCCTATCACCTGCGGCAAACGTTTTCCCACCTTGGGGGCAATGACCTTTGCCATCGGATTGGCTTCTATCACTTTTCGCTTCCGCAAAAACTTGAAATAGGTTTTCAGACAGGAGAGCTTCCGGTTGATAGACCGGGTGCCTACGCCCTTGTTGAGCAATTCCACCATCCAGGAACGGATGTGCAGGTGACGAACCTTCCGGACATCGCTCAATTCATAAGTTTTCTGAAGAAAAAGGAAAAACTGTGACAGATCTGTCTGATAAGCCTTCAGCGTGTGAGGTGAGTAACGCTTTTCTAATTCCAGGTATTGAAAAAACAAGTGTTGTTTCATGCGCTTCCGATGGGTCGGAGGTGTAGCTTTTGGGTTGTAAAATAGGAGGCTTGTCAGACAAAGTCAAGCTCCCAAACACAATTGTAAAAAAAATATTTATCAAGAATAAATCCTGCCCAAAATCAAAAGGCCCGGACTGCTCATTTTGTCTTCAGCAAATCTTGCAGCCGATGAAAACTTGCCTGTGCCGAGGGCTGATGGATGGCATGCAGAATGTCCTGCCGTTCCCTTTCGGTGATGTAAAATGAAATGGGAGAATCTTTCAGCTGCTCGCTGGGATGGTAGGTAAACCGTACGATCTCGAGATTCTCAATCCCGACGAGGTCGTAAAGGAAGCCCAGGTTGTTGTCGTGCTCATAGTCTTGCAGGCTCATCACTTTGAAGGCTATTTCCAGGGGGTTGAAGATGCCATCGAGTACGCCTTTCTTTTCATCGCTTCCAAAATTCCGGCTCCTCCCAAAGGCCCGCACGATTACGATGACCACACCGCTGGTGTTCTCCTGGATCCAATCCCTGAAGACGTGCACGAAGCGGGTAGCAGACTTCAAGCCGAAATTATCCCTGAAACCGGCATCCAGCACTTCGACGGGAGGCTGGGTGGGCAGCGTCACATTTGGCAGAATATAGGGGTAGGTGGCATTCATCCGTAGGGCGGTGGTGAAGCGAAGATTGCGGGCTCCCTGCTGTCTGAGCAGCCAGCCGAAATCCACTGCGTCCACTTCCAGCACGCCTGGCAGACTAAAGGCAGCCGGCTCGGCCATCATGTACCTTACGGGCTGGGAGGAGATCAGCAGTCGCCGCCCGTCATTGACGATGGAAGGGGTGATGAACACCATCGGGATGTCAGCCCGGCGTTCTGGTTCTGCATAGTAGCTGATGGGCTTATCGAGCACGCCCCCCGTGTTTTCGTTCAGGGCTTTTTCAAAAATGTAGCCCCTGTCCTTTTTGTATTTGAAGCCATTGTGCTCAAAGGTGGCCCAGGGCAGGAACAGATCATTGGTGACGATGGTAAATGAAACCGGATTGAGCAGGTCTTTTGAAATGTCGTAAATGGGCTCCTGACCATAACGAGGCACCTGCACCCCCTGCTTCTCTTGGTGAACGAGTTCACGGTAATAGGTGGCGCCAAGCATTCCGCCGGAGGCTCCGGAAATCAACACGGTATGCTCTGAAAACTGCCCGCCGGTAAGGCTGTCCGCCGTCTGGAGCACCCGCATGGTCCAGATTGCCGACTTAAGGCCGCCGCCGCTGACACAGAAAAGCACCAGTTTGGGTTTTTCAGGCCCGATGTCCTTTTGCGCAGCGAGGGTGTCAATTCCTGCAGGGAGTAATTTCCGTTTCCAGTTCTCGAGGATCTCAATGGTCTGTGCCTTGTCGGCTTTCATCGACAGGGGATCGAAGAGTACGCTCTCGAGCGTGTCTGGATGGTAAACGGCAGGCTTGGTCGTGTAATCGAGGCCATAGGCCTTGTTGCTGTGGTGGAAGAGGTCGAAACGGGTGAGGTAGTTGATGAGGAGCAACAACACAATGGCGGCCGTGGCGCTCCAGCGGCCAAACCAGTAGGCAAGAGCTCCCACGATGGCAACCACCACACTGGTGAGCAGAAAGATGCTGGCGCCGGTAGGAATTCTTGCCGCCGGACTTTCCATCAAGGCACCCAACAGCACCAATACTATTAATGTGAGCAATTGCACAGCGAGGGCATTCATGTGGTTCTGACGAAAAACCTTCAGCAATAACTTCTCGTCATAGTGGGCCACACTTCTCACCAGGCGCGGGCGCAGGGTCTCGGTCAGATAGGTTTCTACCCGCCACTGGTTGCGGTTCAGTTTGATGTCTTCCAGAATGGGGGTATCTGACCTGCCCGGGGCTATCCCTTTGGACATTGCCCGCCCCTGCTCGTCGTTGTTGTAGGAAAAAATGTCCTTATTGGTCAGGTGGAAGTATCCGGCAATGAGTCCGACAATGGTAACCACTCCAGCCACCAGGCCCAGGATGTTTAGCGTGACTTCACCGGCAGGTTTGTACTCATAGAAGCTGCAAAACTGCACCACTTTGACACAGTAAAAGACCAGAAAGGCCAGCGGTATCACGCTGTTGTTCAGGGTGAACTTGGTGAAGGGGCGTGCCAGGCAGGCAAGGAACGAAAAGCGATAGGCATTCAGCAGATAGGTGGTCAGGTTCCAACTCATCACCAGGGCTCCAAACCCAATTCCGACGAGAAAAAAACTGAGCGGCCCCACCTTCCCCAGGTACTCAGGTGCCAGAAACAGGTAGCGTATGCCAAACTTGCCCCCAATGGCCCCATTGACGGAAAGGGCCAGCAGCACCCAGGTGCCCAACAGAAACAGGTGGTTGCGGAAGTGCAGCAAAACCAATTGAAAGGGAAAAGAAAACAGCACGTCAATGGATTTCCTCTTCAAAAGCGGCAACAAACCCTCTCCGGAAGCAGTACCCAGTTGACGAAGCTTTACATTCATGACGTGAAGTTTGATCTCAGAGCTTTAGAACCATCAGCAGATGAACTTGTTCCTCAGCCTTTGCGGTTTTATCCCCATTCAGACCAAAGCAGTGGATTTACAGCCACCCTCCAATATTCTATCTTTGCGCCGCAATTACCAACAGCTTTCATGTTGTCTCTATTCAAAAGATTGTTTTCACCATTTGTTGGCGGCGGCAAAGAGCCCAAAGCTGACAAGCCGAACGAAGATATGAAATACCTCATCGCCGGCCTCGGAAATATGGGCCCCGATTATGACAATACCCGTCACAACATCGGTTTCGATGTCGTTGACCACCTCGCCAGATCGTTCAATGTGTCTTTTAAAAACGACACCCTGGGCGACGTGGCTACCTTTCGGCACAAAGGCAGAACTTTTGTCTTGCTCAAGCCCAGCACCTACATGAACCGCAGCGGCAAAGCCGTCAGGTACTGGCTGCATAAGGAGAAAATTCCCAAAGAGCGCTTGCTCGTAGTGGTTGATGATATTCATTTGCCCTTCGGTAAACTCAGACTCAGGGGCAAAGGAAGTGACGGTGGGCACAACGGCCTCAAGGACATTGATCAAATGACTGGGGGCAATAACTACGCCCGTTTGCGCATCGGCATCGGCAATGAATTCTTCAAAGGCCAGCAGGCGCATTACGTATTGTCGGAATGGAGCCCGGAGCAGAAAGATGAACTGCCAGGCATCATCGAACGGGCTGCAAATGCCGTGTTGGCATTTGGCACCCTGCCCATGGGCCAGGCCATGAACCTGGCCAATGCCGACCCCTCCGATAAAAAAGCCTGAACCCGCAAAAGCAGCCTCATGGAAAACCACAAACCCAGAATTGCACTCGACATGGACGAGGTGCTGGCCGACGTGGTGCCCAAGTTCCTGGACTTTTACGAAAGGGATTTTGGCCGCAGGCCGAAGAAAGAAGAATGGTGGGGCAAAAAAATTTACCAGTTGCCCAATGCCGCCCACATCCGTGGCTACCTGCACGAGCCCGGCTTCTTCGCCGACCTGCCCGTGATGGAAGGCAGTGTGGAAACCGTACAATGGCTTTGCAGGTATTTCGACGTGTTTGCCGTGACGGCTGCCACGGAATTCCCCAACTCCCTCAGGGATAAATACGACTGGCTGGAAAAACACTTCCCATTCATTGGCTGGAAAAAGCTGGTGCTCTGCGGCGACAAGTCCATCATCTGGGCTGATTACATGATCGACGACCACGCTTACAACCTGGAGCGCTTCAAAGGTGTTCCCCTGCTCTACACTTCATCGCACAACGTGGATGAAACCCGCTTCACCCGCCTGAACAACTGGGCTGAGGTACGGGCATTTTTCGAAGAAGAAATCCGCAAAAAAGGACTTGTGCCGGCATGAACCGTTGGGAACATATCCGCAAATTACTGCTGCTAAAGGTGCGGTACGCCACCGCCTCGGCCACTGCCACCGTGGTTGACTACGCCCTGTGGTTTTTGCTCGTCGGAATGGGAACGGCCGCCACCCTGGCCCACTTCATCTCCTATCCGGTGGGTGTGCTGCTCAATTTCTATTTCCAGCGCAAGTACATCTTCAATCTGCGTCGCAAACTGCGCAACACCTTTCTCATGGCCATGACCATCTCGGCCATCGGCTGGTGGGCGGGCACGGCACTCATCGCCCTGCTGCTGGAGCTCCCCTTCTTTGCTGCCACCCCCATCCTGGCCAAACTGCTGGTCAACGCCATGCTCTTCTTCTACAATTTTTACATGAAGCGCTACGCCTTCGAAAAGCGCTTCGTGGAGGTGGACTAAAGCTTCATGTGCCATTGATTTGCTGCCCGGTCGTATCTTGCCGGCTGATCACACCTGACCATTGAAATTCTTACAACATGTACAGCAAGGACGAACAACGACAACTTTTCAACCTGACCAAAGAACTGCTCGAGGCCCCGCTGCCAGACAAGCCCGATGCTGATTTTGCGGCTTCGCTGCGCAATACCATCAACTACCACGAATGGCGCTATTACGTGCTCAACGATCCGGTCATCAGCGATTACGAGTACGACATGCTGTACAAAAAGCTGCAAGAACTGGAGGCCGCTTTTCCGGAACTGAAAACACCCGACAGCCCCACCCAGCGCGTCAGCAGCGACCTGACGGAAGATTTCCCCACAGTGGAGCACCTGACTCCCATGCTCTCATTGGACAACAGTTACAACGAAGCTGACCTGGTGGATTTCGATCAGCGCATCCGCAACTACCTCGATCTCGATGAATCATTCCATATAGAATACTGTGTAGAACCTAAGTTCGACGGTGGCACCATCGCACTCGTTTACGAAGATGATGTGTTGGTAAGAGGTGCCACCCGCGGAGACGGTGTAAAAGGCGATGACATTACGCCTAATATCAAAACCATCCGCACCATTCCTCTCAAAGCAGCCTTCTCCGAAAAAGGCATCGAAGTAGCTGAAATCCGGGGCGAGGCACTCATCCGCAAAGACGTTTTCGAAGAACTCAACAAAGCCCGGGAAAAAGACGACCTGCCTCTTTTTGCCAACCCCCGCAACGCCGCCACCGGGGGCCTGCGCACCAAAGACCCGCAGGAAACGGCCCAAAGGAAAATCGACGCCTTCGTCTATCACTTGGGTTATGCCGTGGACCGCCAGGGCAACAACCACCTGACCGACTTCCAAACCCACGACGCCACCATCGACTACCTGGGGCAGTTGGGCTTCAAAGTGCCTGCCCACAATGGCGATTTGCCCGAACGGAAGGTCTGTAAAAACATCGAAGAAGTGGTGGCCTTCTGCCAGGCCTGGCAGGAGAACCGCGATAACTACCCCTATGAAATCGACGGCATGGTGGTGAAAGTCAACAGCCTGGAACTGCAGCAGCGTGTGGGTTTCACCGCTCACCACCCGCGTTGGGCCATCGCCTTCAAGTTCAAGGCAAAGCAGGCCACTACCAAATTGCTGAAAGTGGAATTTCAGGTGGGCAAAACGGGCGTCATCACGCCTGTGGCCAAACTGGAACCGGTGCAACTGGCCGGCGTCACCATCTCTTCCGTCTCGCTCCACAACGAAGACTTCATCCGCAACAAAGACATCCGCCTGGGCGATACCGTCCTGGTGGAGCGTGCCGGTGACGTGATCCCCTACATTGTGAAACCGATGGAAGAATTGCGGGACGGCAGCGAGCAACCGATAGTTTTTCCCACCCATTGCCCCGTTTGTCAATCAGAATTGGTGCGGCTGGAGGACGAAGCTGCCTGGCGCTGCGAAAACCCGGAGTGTCCGGCACAGATCGTGCAGCGCATGATCCACCACGTTTCGAAGAATGCCATGGACATAGAGGGGCTGGGAGAAAGTACCATCGAGCGCTTTTACGAGCTGGGCTGGTTGCACACCATTGCCGACATCTACCGGCTTGACTACGACAAGATTGCAGCATTGGAGGGCTTCGGACCCAAATCCGCCGAGAACCTGCGTCGCTCCATCGAAGCTGCAAAGAAACGCCCACTCCATCGCCTGCTGCACAGCCTCAGCATCCACCACCTCGGTATAAAAGCCAGCAAGCTGCTGGCCGCCGAGATCAACTACCTGTTCGAGCTGGCTGAATGGGACGAAGAGCGCTTTACCCGCATCAAAGACATTGGGCCGGCGCTGGCCCACAGCGTCATGCGCTTTTTTCACAATGAAAAGAACATCAAAATCCTTCGGGAAATGGAAGCCCTGGGCGTGAACATGCACCAAACGGAAGAAGACCGCCCCAAAGCCGTGAACACGGAAGGGCCGCTTTTTGGAAAAACCATTCTTTTTACGGGATCGCTCTCACGGATGAGCCGGAAGGAAGCCCAGGCAAAGGCCGAAGCTGCCGGCGCCAAAAACATCAGCGCCGTCAGCAAAAACCTGGACATCCTGGTGGTTGGAGAATCACCCGGCAGCAAGCTGAAAAAAGCGCAGGCACTCGGCACCGTGCAGATACTCACCGAAGATGAGTTTCTGGAACTGGTAGGTGGCTGACCCCTACCCCATTGCCGCCACGGCCTGGTAGCCCTTCAGCACCCCGATCTTGTTGATGGCGTTGAGGTAGGCCTGCACCGAGGCCGTGATGATGTCCGTATCAACCCCGAAGCCGGTGAATGAGCGATTGTTGTGGTTGATGCGCACATGCACCTTGGCCGTGTCATAGCTCCGGTTGATGTTGGACTGCACCAGGTACTCTTCCAGGTCGATGCGCTCGTTCAGGATGCGGTCAACCGCACGGAAAGCGGCATTCACCGGACCGTTGCCCATTTCACTGGCCTTGTACACCAGGCCGTCAATTTTCAACTCCACCGTTGCCGTAGGCGAAGTGGAAACACCGCAGGTCACCTGCAGGCGCTCCAGTGAAATCTGGTGGTTCACGATGGTGCCATCCATCATTACCACCAGGTCTTCGTCGGTCACCTCTTTTTTGCTGTCGGCAATTTGGAGGAACTTTTCATAGGCCTGCACCAGTTGGTCCTTGTCCAGGTGGTAGCCGAGGCGCTCCAGGTGGTGGCGCAGGGCGGCCTTGCCGCTGCGGGCCGTCAGAATGATGGACGAGGCCGGAACACCAACTTCTTCCGGATCGATGATCTCGTAATTCTCCCGGTTTTTCAGCACGCCGTCCTGGTGGATGCCCGAGCTGTGTGCAAAGGCATTGCGACCCACGATGGCTTTGTTGGGCTGCACGGGCATGCGCATCATCTTTGATACCAGCAAGCTGATGGGATAAATGCGCTGGGTGTCTATGTCGGTAGTGAGGTCGAGGTTCTTGTGCGTTTTCAGGATCATGGCCACTTCCTCCAGTGAGGTGTTGCCCGCCCGCTCACCGATACCGTTGATGGTCACCTCCACCTGGCGGGCACCGTTCAGCACACCGGCAATGGTATTGGCCGTGGCCAGCCCCAGGTCGTTGTGGCAGTGGCAGGAGATGATGGCCTGGTCGATGTTGGGAACCTTGTCCATCAGAAAGCGGATCTTGCGGCCGTACTGCTCCGGCAGGCAATAGCCGGTGGTATCGGGAATGTTGACCACCGTGGCGCCGGCAGCGATCACCGCCTCCACCATGCGGGCCAGGAATTCGTTGTCGGCACGGCCGGCATCTTCGCAATAGAACTCCACGTCCTCCACAAATTTCTTCGCAAACTTCACGGCAGCCACTCCCCGCTCCAGCACCTCCTCACGGGTGCTGTTGAACTTGTAGCGTATGTGGTAGTCGCTGGCACCAATGCCGGTGTGAATTCTTCCTCGCTTCGCAAAACGGAGGGCTTCGGCGGCCACTTCGATGTCTTTTTCCACCGCACGGGTCAGTGCGCAGATGGTGGGATTTTTCACGGCTTTGGAGATGGCCACCACCGATTCGAAATCACCGGGGCTGGAAACGGGGAAGCCCGCCTCGATGATGTCCACGCCGAGCGCTTCCAACTGGCGGGCCACTTCCACTTTTTCCTGGGTGTTGAGTTGGCAACCGGGCACCTGTTCGCCGTCCCGGAGTGTGGTGTCGAAGATGAAGACCTTGTTGTTCATAATTGAAAGGATTTAGAAGCCCTCACAATTGCCGCCGGAGGCGGTGAAGGCAAGAGATTTTTCAGGCAATGGAAACTGCCAGTTCTATTTCGTTGATCACTTTTTGTCCGATTGCATCCGTTCCCACGCGCTTGCCGGCTGGTGTGTTTTCGTCGGCAATGTCGGCGGTGCGGTAGCCGTACTTCAGCACCCGGTCCACGGCGTCGATCACGGCCTGGCTCTCCCGCTTCAGTCCGAAGGCGATGTCGAGCATGAGCGCCGTGGACAGGATGGTGGCCAGTGGATTGGCCAGGCCCTGTCCGGCAATGTCAGGCGCCGAGCCGTGCACGGGTTCGTACAGCCCCACCCCATCGCCCACGGATGCCGATGGCAGCATGCCCAGTGAGCCGGCTATCTGGCTGGCTTCGTCGGTCAGGATGTCACCAAACATGTTTTCCGTCACCACCACATCGAACTGTGCGGGGCACTTGATGAGTTGCATAGCGGCATTGTCAACGTACATGTGGTGCACCTGTACCTCCGGGTATTGCGGAGCGAGTTCCTGAATGACTTCCCGCCACAGGCGGCTGGCTTCCAGCACGTTGGCTTTGTCCACCGAGTGCAACACCTTACGGCGGTTCTTCGCCGACTCGAATGCCTTGATGGCAATGCGGCGCACCTCGTCTTTGGAATAGATCATGGTGCTCACGGCCACATTTCCGTTCTCTTTCCGCTCGCTGGGGCCGAAGTAAAGGCCGCCCGTCAGCTCCCGAAAGAAAAGGATGTCCACACCCTGCAAGACCTCCGGCTTGAGGCTGGAGGCCTGCACCAGCTCGTCGAAAATCCGGATAGGGCGCAGGTTGGCGTACAGGCCCAGGCTTTTGCGCAGCTTCAGCAAACCCTGTTCGGGGCGCACTTTGGCGGTCGGGTCGTTGTCGTATTTCGGATGCCCCACGGCACCCAGGAGGATGGCATCGGCAGCACAGCAAGCCTCCAGGGTTTCTTCGGGCAGCGGGTTGCCAGTGGCCTCGATGGCTGCATGGCCGATGAGCTGTTCCTCAAACTCGAAAACATGGCCATAGGATTCGCCAATGGCCTGGATGACACGCTTGCCCCAGGCGGCCACTTCCGGGCCTATGCCATCGCCGGGGAGTACGACTATTTTGTGCTTTTCAATCATGCTCATTTTGTTCGCTTCGCAATGTGTTTGATTCCTCAGCGCCAGGCAGGCAGTTGCGCCTCATAAGCGCTCACCGCTTCTGATCTGGAGCGGATGTAGTCCAGGTCATCCAGCCCGTTGATGAGGCAGTCTTTTTTGTAGGGATTGATTTCAAAACGGACGCTCAGCCCCATGGAAGGCACGTCCAGGGTTTGGTTCGGCAGATCGACGGTCACTTGCGTGCCAGGTTCCTTTTCAATTTGTTCGAAGAGCCGTTCCAGAACACCGGCTTCTACCACCACCGGCAGCAGGCCGTTGTTGAGGGCATTGTTGTAGAATATGTCGGCAAACTCACTGGACACCACCACCTTGAAGCCGTAATCCACCAGCGCCCAGGCAGCATGCTCACGGCTTGAACCACAGCCGAAGTTCTTCCCGGCCACCAGCACCTGCCCGCTGTAACGGTCCTGGTTCAGCACAAAATCCGGATTGGGCACATCGCCCGGCAGGTAGCGCCAGTCCCTGAACAGGTTGTCGCCAAAGCCCTCGCGGGAGGTTGCCTTCAGAAACCTGGCTGGGATGATCTGGTCCGTGTCGATGTTGTCGATCGGCAGCGGAATGCAGGTTGATATGAGTTTCGTAAATGCCATTTCTTCAATTTTCAGTTTGGGGTCAGTTCATCAGTTGGCGCACGTCTTCTATCCGACCGGTGACGGCAGCGGCGGCGGCTGTCAGTGGGCTGGCCAGGAAGGTTCTGGAACCCGGACCCTGGCGGCCTTCGAAGTTGCGGTTGGAGGTGCTCACGCAGTACTTGCCGGCCGGCACTTTGTCCTCGTTCATGGCCAGGCAGGCCGAGCAGCCCGGTTGGCGAAGCTCAAAACCGGCTTCTTCAAAAATCTTGTCGAGACCCTCGGCTTTGGCCTGTTCTTCCACCTGCTTTGAGCCCGGCACAATCCACACATTCACGTCCGGTGCTTTTTTGCGGCCCTTCACAAATTCCGCCACCATGCGCAGATCCTCGATGCGTGAATTGGTGCATGAGCCGATGAATACGTAGTCGATCTTTTTCCCGAGCAGGGACTCACCCGGGCGGATACCCATGTAATTGAATGCCTTTTCCATATCGGCTGGACCCATGTTGGGAGCGCTGGCCGGCACGGGGTCGGAGATGCGGACACCCATGCCGGGATTGGTGCCGTAAGTGACCATTGGCTGTATGTCATCTGCATCGAAGCGGAGCACCTTGTCATAGCTTGCACCTTCGTCGGTTGGCAGACTTTTCCAATAAGCCAGGGCCGCTTCCCAGTCCTCCCCTTGCGGTGCATGTGGCCGGCCTTTGATGTATTGGAAGGTGGTTTCATCCGGGGCAATCATGCCTCCTCTGGCGCCCATTTCAATGCTCATGTTGCACACGGTCATGCGCCCTTCCATGCTGAGCGACTGAATTGCGCTGCCGGCGTATTCTACGAAGTAGCCCGTGCCACCGGCCGCAGAAATTTGGGAGATGATGTACAGCACCACGTCTTTGGCAACAACGCCTTTGCCCAGCTGACCATTGACTTCGATGCGCATTGTTTTGGGCTTGTACTGAAGCAGGCACTGAGTGGCCAGCACCTGTTCCACCTGGCTGGTTCCGATGCCGAAAGCAATGGTGCCAAAAGCGCCGTGGGTGCTGGTGTGGCTGTCACCACAGACGATGGTCATTCCGGGGCGGGTCAGCCCCAGTTCCGGACCGATGACATGAACGATGCCCTGCCGCTGGTGACCCAGGCCGTACAGGTCAATGCCAAATTCTTTGCAGTTCTTTTCAAGTGCCTCCACCTGCAAGCGGCTCAGCTTTTCTTTTATCGGAAGGTGCTGGTTGAGGGTGGGCACATTGTGGTCGGCTGTGGCGGTGGTCCGGTGCGGTGCATGCACCCGGATGCCCCTTTTCCGAAGGCCGTCAAAAGCCTGCGGTGAGGTGACCTCGTGGATGAAATGCCGGTCGATGTAAAGAAGGTCGGGATAACCCTCTCTGCGCTCCACCACGTGCTGGTCCCAGATTTTATCGAAAAGTGTTTTAGGATGAGAAGCCTCCATAGCGATGTTTCAGTCAGGAAAGGCAGCATGCAGGAAAGTGTTCCTGAAAATCTTGGACTGCCACAAAAGTTGAGTTTATTTGTTGCTGCGTCGCCCTTCGGGCAATTGATCGAAGCGTGACCAAAAGTAGCCCTGCCCAAATTGCTTCCCGAACGAAATTCCGTTTAGCATTACACCGATCATCGTGGGAAGGATCAGTCCGGATTTGTTGACACTCAGAAACTTATGCGAAAAGGCTCTACAATACCCAGCAGTACGACGGCCCACCTCGTCCAGCTCATAAAATCCATGAGCAAGGCTGAGAAGCGCTCTTTTAAATTGTATTCAAAAAGAGCCGGAGGTTCGGAAGATGCACTCTTCATCAAACTTTTTGACGCCCTCGACCGGCAAAAGGAATACGACGAAGAAGCCATTTTCAGAAAGGTGCCAGAGATAAAAAGAAGCCAGCTGTCCAACCTGAAACGCAACCTGTACCGGCAGTTGCTGACCAGCCTGCGGCTCATCCAGTCCTCCAAAAACATTGAAATAGAAATCCGTGAGCAAATAGATTTTGCCCAGGTGCTGTACAGCAAAGGCCTCTACCGCCAGAGCCTGAAGTTGCTGCAACGCAGCAAAACACTGGCAGAAGAGCATGACCTGACCTTGCTCATTCTGGAAACTGTGGAGATGGAGAAAATGATTGAAAGCCGTCACATCTCAAAAGGAATGGAAGGCAGAACCGGCCTTCTTACCGCGCAATCTGAAGAGCGCCTAACCTCCCTCTCCAATCAGGTGAAACTCACCAACCTGTCGCTGGAGCTATACGGACAGTACGTAAAGACCGGTCCCATCCGCAACCCGCAGGAAGCTCAACACATCCAGGAGTTTTTCGAAAGCAGGATGCCAGCCCTGAATTTCGAAACGCTGGGCTTCGTTGAAAAAGTAAACTACTGCAAGTGCTACAGCCTGTATCACTACATCCTTCAAAACTTTCCGCAGCACTTCAGGTACACCAAAATGTGGGTAGCGCTTTTTGAAAACAACCCCATCATGAAGCAATTTGACCCGGAAACCTACCTCCGGGGCATGAACCACCTGCTGACGGCACTTTTTTACGCCGGAGATGTTGAAAGGCACGAAACCGAATTGAAAAACCTGGAACGGTTCATCCTCCAAAATGCGGAAAGCTTTGACACCAACCTCGAGGTTCAGGCATTCGTGTTCCTCTACACCGCACGGCTCAACAAGTATTTTCTGGAAGGAACTTTTTCCAAAGGATTGTTTCTGGTTCCGGAACTCGAAGAAAAGATGGCCCGCTACGACGCCCACCTCGACCACCACCGGCGCCTGGTCTTCTGGTACAAGATAGCCTGCCTCTACTTTGGCAGTGGCAACAATGACAATTGCATCCTCTACCTGAACAAGATCATCAACTACAAGGCCGGCAACCTGCTCAGCGACCTTCAGTGCTATGCCCGCATCCTGCACCTCATTGCCCATTATGAGCTCCGACACTACTACCTGCTGGAGTACCTGGTGAAATCCGTTTACAGGTTCCTGGGCAAAATGAACGACCTCAATGTGGTGCAAAAAGAAATTCTGGGCTTTCTCAGAAAGGAAATCAGAACCAGCCCCACCAGCCTGAAAGGAGCTTTCATCAAGCTGCACGCCAAGCTGCAACAATACCAGAACTCTCCGCAGGAGAGCAGGGCATTCCTTTACCTGGACATTCTATCCTGGCTGGAGAGCAAAATCAAAGGAGTTACCGTTCAGGAAATCATCAGGGCCAAATACCTGGAAAGAAAGGCTGAATAAAAAATGGGCAGCCCCTGATGTACAGAGACTGCCCGATTGTATTTTAAAAAGTGAGATGAAGACCAGCTCTACCCCCCAAACGAACTGGTCTCACTCACTGTCCCAGGGTACTTCTACCCCAGAGACCTCTTTAGAGCCGGAAAGTCATTCCAGCATAGATGCTGTGTGCATCCTGTATCTTTTTTATTGCCCTTCGGCAAAAACTTGCAAATTGTCAAAGTGGTTTGAGGGAAAGGACGAAGGTCGCTTTTCATCGGGCACAAATGGTGGAGGGTTGTTAGGCGCCCAATTTAATTTTGCAAATCGATTCTCAACTTTCCGAAAATCATGCCACATTCGATGTGCTTCCTGTAGAAGCCACACTTTTCTCGGGGAATTTTATCATCGTCGGATTCCCCTTTTGTTGCTGCAATTCGGAAAATGCCTTTTTATATTCTGCATAGTCACTGAACTCTTTGTAAGGGATTCTTTCGCCGCCATCAACTTGCAGAATTATCTGAAAACAAAGTTGATTGCCCCTGTAAAAGAATTTCGTGACCAGGTCTTTCACCTCAGCTCCGTGTATCTGTTTCATAACCGAGAATGGTGCATTTGATTGGTTGTCTGTAATTGTTTGCATCATAAGGCTTTGTTTGCTTGGTTTTCAAATGTTGAAGGGCAAACATAGCCTGCAATGCGTCCTGAATCAGCCTCAAAGTGCAGCATTTGTGACAAGGCAAATGCGCATCAAATTCAGGATCTCTTTCATGCAGCCTTGTAATTTCTCAACAGAAACGGGCAGTGTAAGTCATATTGTCAGTCAAAATCGCATGGCACATCCTTTGAGTGCCAGCTTGTGTTCAAATGATGCACCTCGTATGGTGCATTTATGTCTTGTTATTTCAAAAACTCCGCCATGTTGTTCATCAATGAGAAAAAACATGGCATTCAGAATGAAAACCCGCTAATCAAAACCAGTAACCATGCAAAAAGGAAACATCTCAGTTCAGTCTGAAAATATCTTCCCCATCATCAAGAAGTTCCTGTACTCAGATCAGGAAATCTTTCTCAGGGAATTGGTCGCCAACGCCGTCGATGCAACGACCAAATTGCAGGCACTTGCCTCAAAAGGAGAATACAACGGTGAGCTCGGGGACCTCACCATCGAGGTAATCCTGGACAAGAAGGCCAAAACCTTGACCATTCGTGACAAGGGTATCGGAATGACAGAGGAAGAGGTAAAAAAATACCTCAACCAGATTGCCATCTCCAGCGCCGAAGAGTTTCTCGAAAAGTACAAGAGCGAAAGCAACATCATCGGAAAATTCGGCCTCGGATTCTACTCTGCTTTCATGGTGGCAGACCGTGTGGACGTGGAAACCAAATCCTGGCAAGCCGATGCAGCGCCTGTCAAGTGGAGCTGTGAAGGATCTCCTTCTTACCGCATCACCAAGAGCAAAAAGAAGGAAAGAGGCACCGATGTGATTTTGCACATTTCAAAAGACAGCGAGGAATTCCTGGATGAAAACCGCATCGAGGAACTGCTTCAGAAGTACTGTAAGTTCTTGCCGGTTCCCATCAAGTTTGGGAAGAAAAAAGAAACCATTGAGACGGAAGAAAAAGGAAAGAAAAAGACCAAGGTCGTTGAAGTTGACAACATCATAAACAATCCGCACCCGGCCTGGAAAAAACCGGCCAACGAACTTACCGACGATGACTACCTCAAGTTTTACGAAGAACTTTATCCGCATAGCTTCCAAAAGCCGTTGTTCTGGATTCACCTGAACATCGACTATCCGTTCAACCTTACGGGTATCCTGTATTTCCCGAAGCTCAACAACAGCCTGGAAATTCAGAAGAACAAAATCCACCTCTACTGCAACCAGGTGTATGTGACTGATGACGTGAAAGAGGTTGTGCCGGAATACCTCACCCTGCTTCACGGTGTAATTGATTCACCGGACATCCCGTTGAACGTCAGCCGGAGTTACCTGCAAAGCGACAGCAACGTCAGGAAGATTACGGGATACATTACGAAGAAGGTGGCAGAAAAGCTCAATGAACTGTTCAAGGCCGACAGGAAAGCTTTTGAAGAGAAATGGCAGGACCTGGGTGTTTTCGTGAAGTACGGAATGATGTCAGATGAAAAATTCCACGAAAAAGCCCTCGACTTCCTGTTGCTCAAAAACGTTGATGGTGAATACTTCACTTTGAAGGAATACAAAGACAAGGTGAAGGAAAACCAGACGGACAAGAACAAGAAAATCGTCCTGCTTTACACCAACAACCCTGAAGAACACCACAGCCAGATCGATGACGCAAAGGCGATGGGGTATGATGTGCTGGTGTTCGACACCATGATCGACACGCATTTCATCCAGCACCTTGAATACCACGACAACGAAATCTCTTTTGCCAGGGTGGACGCCGACACCCTTGACAAGCTGATCAAAAAGGAGGACGAGAAGGAGAGCGTGCTCAATGAAGAGGAAAAGAAAACCGTGAAAGAAACCTTTGAGGCACTTACCTCGGAATTGAAAGGGGCAACGGTGGTGTTGTCTTCGCTATCTCCAGATGATTTCCCCGTTCAGATTACCAGGCCTGAATTTTTGAGGAGGATGAAAGAAATGCAGGCCCTGAGCGGTGGAGCTGGAATGCCCGGCTTCGACGAGATGTTCAACGTGGTCATCAACACCAACCATCCGGTGGTTGCCAAGAAATTGTTGAGCACAAGTTCTGAAGATGAGCGGAAGAACCTCGCCAAGCAATTGCTCGATCTGGCAATGTTGAAGCAAGGCATGCTGAAAGGAGCAGATCTGACCAATTTTGTGAAGAACAACCTGGAAGCCTTGAGCAAATAAACAGGCTGTATGCAAAAAGGCTTCGGAGTGTTTTCCGAAGCCTTTTTTTTATTTCAGCTGTTTCAGCAATTTACTCGCCTCTGCCGATTTGAACCCCCTCCTATCGGCTACTTTTTGTAGGAGTTCTTTTGCCTTTTCTTTTTCATCCAGCTTAAGGTAAGTAAGGCTCAAATACCAACTTGCCTTGTCTTTGTAAATACCTGTCCCTCCGGCCACTCTTTGCAAGCCTTCAACAGATCCTTCCACATCACCGACCTCGATCTTGGCGAGACTCTGGTAAAAAATGGCAATTTCATTTCCGGGATCTTCTGAAAGGGCAGTTTGGAAGCGCGTCAGGCTGGTTTCATAATGGCCGCTGTCGTATTCCTGCAAAGCCTCAACCAGAGAGGGAGTCAGCGCACCGGGCGTTTCCACGCTCCTCATATTCACCGGGATGTCAAGTTGGTAGGCGCTGTAATAAGTATCAAACAGCTGCGCTGAAGATTGCTGACGGAAGAAGCCCCAATATGCTGCCAGGACAATAACGGCGATGGCAGCCACCCGCATCACCATCCTTATCACACGGGGCCTGGCTTCCTGGCCTTTACCAGACCCTGACCATTTTTTTTGCAGCTCTGAAAATTCGGGAAGGTTTGTGGTGCCACCAGCCAGTTGAAAGCCTTCAACGGCATCGGCACAAAGGGGGCAATCGAGCAGGTGGTTTTCAACCCGAAAGCGCATTTCGCCTGAAAGTTCACCTTTGACATACCCCTCTATTTCCGCTTCAGTCAGGCAAGACTTTGCGTCAAACAGGTCGTTGAGTAATTTATTTGCCATTCATCAGTTTCTTTAGGTTAAGCAATGAGTTTTTGCAGGTCCTTCTCGAGTGCCAGGCGCAGGTTCCGTTTGCCATTCTGGAGGTAACTTTTTACCTGTTTTTCAGAGTAGCCGGTTTGTGCGGAGATTTCCTTGTAGCTCTTGTTTTCGTAGAAAAACAGGCGGATACAAGTCTGTTGTTCTGCACGCAGCTTTTGGACTGCTTCTTCCACTTTTGCATCCATGGAAGGTTCGTTGTCCAGTAGAGCCGTTAACTTTTTATTTTCCACAAAGTCCAGCGGCTTATCTTGCATTGCTTTGAGGTCGGCCATTTTGGTCAGCTCGGTTTTGCGTTTTCTTAGCTTCGCAATACACTCATTTTTGGAAACGGTATAGATGTAACTCCTAAAGGATTTGATGTTGGCGGTAGGTATTTTTTCAAACAGGATGCGGAAGACCTCAGACACCACATCCAGGCTATCGCTCTCGTTTTTCATCATTTTGAGGCAAACGCCATAGGACAGATGCCGGTACCTTCGGTACAGTTCCGCAAAGTATTTTTCATTGCGTGTAGAGGCAAACAAACTCACTAGTTCCTCATCGGCAAGCCCCTGAATGTCATGTTGGGAAGATGCTGGGTTCATGTTCATGTTCCTTTACCGGAGTTCTCTCCAGGAACTGCACAATTGAATTTTTCAGAAGAAAGAGAACAGCAACTGTACAATTCGGGGTAAAAATAACAAAAACACAGAGGGGGCTGCCCCACCCGGCCATTTGACGAAGATTTCAGAAAAACCAAAATAAATTCAAATTGCCAGTGACCTTGAAAAAACAGCTCCGTCTAAAGCCTCGAAATGTCCACGTTCCCATTGATATGGAGTGCAAAAGGGCTGTCGGAAAAGTTCCGCAGCCCTTTGCTTTTTGACAGATCTGGAGTTAGTCCTATCGGGTTTTCACCAATTTCCCGCTCACAGCATCATCGCTCGTAATCAGTTGATAAATGTAGGTCCCGGCAACCGAGAGCTCAGATGATCCGACCGAAAACTGGCCATATCCCTTGTAAGCCATCCGGCTTTGTTCATAAACCAGATTGCCAGCTGTGTTGAATATCCTCAGTATCACCTCCTGATCGGCAGGATTGAAAAAGCCTATCGTGGTTTCCGTTGTAAATGGGTTGGGCGCCACAACTGCAGAAAGCGCACTTTCAATACCTTGCCCTTCGGCAAATTCCAGTTCCACGTCCAGCAGGTCACCACTTTCAAAATAGGCTTCCGCAACGGTGTAATCAGAACTGATAGCCAGTACCTCTTCAAGCGGTTTTGAAGACAAGGGTCTCACTACCAAGGTGAAGAGGGTCTCATCGGAAGGCAGGTATTGAGGTCTGGAGTCATTCCACGAAGCAGTGACAACGCCCTGGTTGATGAGGCTGAAACCAAAATTGGCCTGCGTAAGATTGGGCAGAGCACCCGGCTCTATGTCCACAATTTCCATTGCAGCCGGATCAAAGCGGAGGGTGAATTGGAATCCAATGATCTCCTCGAAATTATCTGAGGTAACCGGAATTCTCGTCAAATCATCCGGGTGCAGCTGTTGGTTGGTGGTTCTCAACACCAGGGTTTCACTTGTTCGCTCATCCACTGGGTTCCAAAACTCGTTGGGAGCTGCTGAACCGTTTACATCCCCAATTTTTATGGCAAGGAAATTCACGCTGTCCATGTTGCCATTCAAGTCGTTGATGTTGTACACCTCCGGAAATTCTTCCGTCCATGGATTTGATGGATCAGGAAACTGATAGGCTGCATCCACGAAGCGCCAGCTTTTGTTGAATGGGAAAGTATCCACCTCGTGCAGAATCGCCTTTTGGATGGCCACCATATCGGCGGTGGTAACCGATGCACTGTTGTTGGCATCCGCAGCGATGATCTTGTATGGCGAATCCAGCATCTGCTCATTCAACACGTGTTTGCGGATCAGCACCAGGTCAAAGGTGGTCACTCCGTTCACAACGTTGGTGTCTTTAGCAGGCGTAACGGTATAGTCGAATCCCACCATCAGTGAATCAAACACAAAATTTCCATCGGGACCGGTCATCACCATGTCGTTGATTGAATCGTTCACCGTCACCATTACATCCTGCACACTGTAGCCTTCTTCGTTAACGACGGCACCACCTACACTGGCCACCAGCGGACCTGAGCAGGCCCCCATGTTGTCTTGCAGAATGAGGAAAGTTTCGCAGTAGTCCTGATTTCCGGCCTCATCCGTCACCCACATTTGAACGGGGATCTGTCCGATGTCGTCGCAAGTCAGAACCATGCTGGTGCTGTCCGTATCGGGTGAGAAAGAATACTGGAGGGTGTTCGAACAATTGTCGAAGCTGGCCACGTCGAAATCACTGGCCCACACTTCCACCATCGGTGGTTGGGAATTCATGATTTCGATGGTCAGGCCATTCTTGCAATAGGGCGTCGGTTTTTTGTCATCAACCACGGTGATGTCAATGACACAGGAACTGCTGTTGCCACAGCCGTCCGAGACAATGTAGGTAGCACCATAGCTGCCCGGTGCCACATTGGTGAACGGACCTGAACCGAATCCAAGATTGGTCAGCACTTCCACGGTAATGTCGTCGCTGCAATCCTGCACATCGGAAACAGTTGGGAGCACCACCGTTGCCACACAATTGGTATCGACGCTGACCTGCACATCGTCCGGGCAGGTAAAGGTCGGTGGATTATCATCTGTCACAGTGATAATCTGGGTCGCCTGCCAAATGCCGGTGTTGCCACCTGGCTGGTAGGTACACCAGTTGATTACCTTCCAGGTTCTCACAATTTTGAAACAGGCCGGTGGAGCCACGGTGAATACCTGATCAGAAAAGTTCACGGCCATCAGCTCACAGTCGGAGCTGATTACCGGTCCATTGTATGGTGCCGGCAAACTGTCCGGATGCAACTGATCCGGCGATGTGCAGGAGGTCAGCGCATAGTTCGGCGGGAACTCGATTACCGGTGCCGTAAAGTCATCCAGGGTGATGGTATGGGTGCAGGAGTTGGTATTGCCATTCGGGTCATTGGCCGTCCATGTGCGGGTCACAGTTCCGATGTTACACAGGTTCAGGTCAACGTTTTGGGTGAAATACAGGGTGTCAATACCACAGGCTTCCGTTACCACGGGCTCACCTGTCAGCCCCAGATCGTTGTAATCATCGGTGCAGGCAATGGTAACATCAGCCGGGCATTGCAGAATGGGCGGCGTACTATCGTCAACATGGACCACCACCATGCAGGAATTTGAGTTTCCGTTGTAATCAGTCACTTTCATTTCCACCTGCACATCATCCCCCACATCGGCACAGCAGAACTTGACCGTTGGTCCGAAGACAGGCTGTGTACCACAGGCAGCCGTCATCCTTCTGGCTTCAAATGTGACCACAGAGGAGCAGTTATCATAAGAGCCGTCGTCAAAAGTCTGTGCGAATACCTGGGCCACACCGTTGTTGTTGAGGGTCACCACCGTGTATGCGTCGCAAACCACGGTTGGAGGCGAAGCGTCCACTACGGTAACGGCAGTCTGGCAGGAGGTGCTGTTACCGCAATCGTCGGTCACGTTGAAAGTGATGGTGTGGTTGCCCGTCGGAACATTGGTGAGCAGGCCGCCATTGCCATAAACCACTCCCACAGGCGTGTTCATGCTAACCGTGAAGGTGCTGGAGCAGTTATCGCTGATGTTTGCCGAAGGAAGAATAAAAGTAGCCGTACAGGTCTGAGAGCTGTTGGTTCCCACTTCCATGGCCGGCGGACACTGTGCCGTTGGCGCTTTGCTGTCCATGACGGCAATGATCTGCATGTCGCTGCTGATCTGCCCCGTACACCAGGAAACCACCACCCAGTTCCTCAAAATCTTGAAGCTGTTTTCGCACAACTGAATGGTTTGATCAGAATGCGTCACTGCCATGCTGCAGTACCCTCCCCCATTGCCGGGAATGGGCTGTCCGTTGATGGAAGGCTGGCCGGTATTTGATGGATCAGTGTTCGGGTTTTCGCAGTCCAGGGCCGGTTCTTCGATGTTGTCGTAATTCGGCGGGAATACCACATCAGCTATTTGCGGAAGAGCAATGTTGATGAGCTGGCTGCACTGGCTCCAGTTGCCATAAACATCAAATGCCGTCCAGGTGCGGGTCAGCGTTGCGGCATAAGGGCCGGCACATCCGAAGCCCTGGGTTGAGTTGGAATAGGTGAGTGAAAAATTGGAACAGTCGGTTGCAATGGCATAACCGGTACTGACCGGAGTAGTGTCAGCGGTACAAGTTACCGTCAGATCCGCAGGGCAATCGAGTTGCGGAGCGAGCTGATCTTCTACCACGATGGTTCCCCAACAAGAGTTGCCGGAGGCGATGTGAGTGACCGTGGCCATCAGCGTTTGACCTATATTGGCAGAAGTGACCACCGGGCTGGTGGGTATGGGAGCGCCCTGGTAGGACACCACCACTGAAAATGCTCCGGGGCCGTTCGGATTGCAAGTGCTGTAAGTTCCTTCCAACACCATGTCGTAAGTTATCTCGGCTTCGCAAACAGCCGGCAGAGAGACATTGACCAGGTTGTTGCAAGCCATGGTGCAACCGGATTGCGACCTGGCAACTGTTGCTGTGATTGCAAGAACGAGTACCAAAAGCGCTTTGAGTGCTCGGTTCAGAGAGGTTTCCAACTGCCACTGACAGCCGGGCAAAGCTTGGGTAATCGGTTTTTTCATAGGACTATGATTTGTTAAAGAATTGAGTCGTCAAAAAAATGAGTGTGTGTGTAAGTTTCGTCGCAGTCCGTTCATTCAGGGCCATAACAATACGATCCCTGCCGGCGAAAAACCGGAAGCGAAGGGGCAGCCTTTTTCCAATGTTGTAGTAGGGAGATGTCGAAACCTGCCGTTGACAGGATGTATACCACTAACAAATAGTGGTCAAAAACAAGTTGATGTCAGATCAAAGTCAACTGGATCTGAGCAGAGCGGGTTTCAGCCTTAAAATTTTTGAGAAAATGAGCTGAAGAATCAGCCCGGGAAGGGAACGAGTGTAAATCGGTCTGTGGTTGTTCATGGTTACGTTCATTAGGATCAAAAATCGGTTTGGATAATTACTGGCAAAAGTAGTCTGTCATATTCTAAAAAGCCAATATTTGGCAACTTTTTTTTAATATCAAAAATCTGATTAAGACCGCTTGATCGGGAAATGCAGGCGGTACAGTTGCCCGCATCCTGCCTGAACGTTGCGGCGACAGCCGTGAAGCCAAAAAGTCCCCTGCCAGTAAAGGCAGAGGACGTACTTACATCGGTTCAATTTATAAAAAGGTAGGTAATCGCATTTTAGTTCAGCAGAACCATCTTCTTGGTATCAGTGAAGCCGTTTGTTTCCAGCTTGTAGATCAGCACACCTGTGGTCGGCAATTCATCTTTCAGGATGCGCACCTCATGGTAGCCCTTTGAGTAATCCTGCTCCATGGTCTTCAACACATTGCCGGCCAGGTCGTAGATGGTCAGTTTCACCCGTTCATCACTTGGCAGGTTGAAACCAATGCTTGTCACCTTCGTGAACGGGTTAGGCTGGTTCTGGAACAGTTCAAACTGCTGGTTCGAAGTAGCCTGGCCATTCTGGTTGAAAGCGAGGTTCAGGTTCAAAGGCACTTCATCCTGATCGTAAGCCATGGAAGAAGTTATTCTGGATGTCAGTCGCAACATATCGCTCAGTTTACCTTCCTTCTTGGCTTTGAAACTAAGGCTGAAAAGGGTGCTTCCTTGCTCCAGTGAAGTTGGATAGAGCGAGAACCATCCTGCTGTAAGAATGCCGTCCTGAACACGGGTGGTACCGAAGTACTCCTCAACCGTTCCCGGAAGGGCACCCTTTTCGATGCCTTGCAATTCCAGATCGTCAGTTTCAAATTCAAGTGTAAACTGTAATGCGAGTAGGTCTGTGTAGTCAGCTATTGCCACGGGAACCGTCACCGTTTCACCGGCGCTCACTTTCCTATCTTCCGTGAGCAGGGTCAGTTCACCGTAGGTATTTCTTTCGTCAACGTGGTTGCCGTTCACATCGGCAATGGCGCTTCCGTTGAGGTCCCCGATCTTGACGCCGATGAAATTAGCATCGTAAACATCCTGGCTGAGGCTGTTGATGTACAGCTGTTCCGGGAATGGCGGATTGAAAGGATTCGCCGGGTTCGGGAAGACGTATGATTTCGGAATGAACCTCCATGAGGTGTTGTTCGGAAATTCGTGGTAGATGTTGAGGATCAGCTTGCGCAGTTCCACAATGTCAGCTGTGGTAACCGATCCGTTGTTGTTGATGTCGGCGGCAATCAGCTTGTATGGATCCGTGATCAGGCTGACGTTCAACACATGGCGGCCAATGATAACGAGGTCGTAAGTGGTCACACCGTTGTTGGTGTCATCGTTCTTCTCTGGCTTCACGGTATAAGCACCATTTGGCGTCAGGTCGAAGAATTCAAAATCACCCACATTACCGGTGTAGTTCATCAGGCCCATGTTGTCAAGGTGCACAGGCACCTGAGGCATTTTCTCTCCCATCATTGATTCCACCTCTCCGGCAATCATTGCACTACCTGCCACCAGGGTGTCAGGCGGGCAAACAACCATGTTGTCCTGGATGATGATGGTGGTGATGCAGTAATCGCTGTTTCCAGCCTGGTCGGTCACCCACATTTCAACCTGGTGCATGCCTCTCTGCGAGCAATCAAACGTAAGTGATGGAGCAGGTGGCAAGGTATCACCCAACAAGCGTATGGTAAAACTCAAGGCAGAGGTATCCGTGCAGTTGTCCCAGCTCGCGTTGTTCAACTGCTCTGCATATACCGTAGTCATGATGTTGCCCATCATGTCCTGCAGTTCGGCAGCAACACCGGAGTTGCAATAAGGTGTCGGGAGTTTCAGGTCTGTTACGGTGATCGTAACGGTAGTCGTTGTGCTGTTTCCGGAACCATCCGTGACCGTGAAAGTGACCGTGTGTACACCAGCGGGATAGTTGCCACTGGCATCCGCACCGTTGCTGAAAGCATAAGGTGAATCATTGGTGATGGTGATGCCCTGGTTGCAATCTGTTGCAACTACTGGATCCAACACCACGCTGCCGAATGTACAGGTATTGTTCAGCCCTACAATGGTATCAGAAGGAGCAGAAACGATGGTCGGTGCCTCGGTGTCCATCAGGGCAATGACCTGCTGGTGTGTCCATACACCCACGCCTGGATTGGCGGGATTGTACTGGCACCAGTCCAAAACTGACCAGGTTCTCACGATCTTGAAAGCCGATGGATTTGCGAAGTAAAAAATCTGATCGGAGTAGTTGATGGCCAACATTTCGCACTGCGTGCTGCTCACCTGCGGATAGTTGTAGCCTGCCGGCAATGAATCCGGGTGGAAAGCACCAGGCACCGTACACAGGTTGAAGAAGTTGGTGTCGAGCGGCCAAACGATGGTGCTGCCATCGTAAGGCGTCAGGTTTTGTACAGAAATCACCTGGGTACACTCAGCTGGATTACCACTGGAGTCTACGGCTGTCCAGGTTCTGGTGATGGTACCGGTGCCACAAGTGCTGTTGATGCTGGACACCGTACCGGCTGTCAGCGTAACGTTGCAGTTGTCGATGACAACCGGCTCGCCAAACACACTGAGGTCAGAAAGGTCGGTTCCACAATCCACCACCGTATTGGCTGGGCAGGTCGTAAAGACAGGAGCCAATTTGTCCTGCAACACTACCGAATTCATACAGAAGTTTTCTGATGCAGGATTCACCGTTTCAAAAACCCGAAGACGGACCATGATAGTGTCAAAGAGATCATCACAAGTGAATGTCACCGTCGGTGAATAAGTGACGCCTCCATCACGGCTCACTTCGAAATCTACCGGGCTGCAATTGTCCGTGCTGCCAGCATCAAAGGCATCAGCATCGAGGGTGATAACACCCGTTGGGTAAGGCAGGGCAAGAATTTTCAGGCCATCACAAACTGCAACCGGCGTTTCATTGTCTTCGACAACAACCACCGTCTGGCAAGTACTGGCATTGCCGCAGCTATCCGTCACTGTAAAGGTTGAGACGTAGGTCCCCTTCGGCACATCATTCAATGAGACCGATGAACCGAAGCCCGGAGTCGTAACCGTAATTGAAGTACCGCTGCAATCATCCAAAACAGATGGCAGAGGCAGGGTAACATCGGTGGTGCAAACCAGCGTATCGGTTTCTACTGTAATGGTGTCCACACAATTGATGGTAGGCGGTGTAGTATCCAGAAAGACCACTTGCTGAGTATCCTGCCGGATGGCATTTTCACAGATGTCCCATACGGTCCATTGGCGCAGGATCAGCGGGTGCCCGCCGCATGCCTGGAGCGTGTCGATATCATCATAAGAAACGGTAAGCGTATTAAAGCCACCTACACTGATGGGAAAACCCGCCAGGGTAGGCACTCCCGTGATAGAAGGATCGGCCGATGTTTCGGAACAATCCAAAAAGTAATCAGCAGGAAATTCTACGGAATCGACAGAAGGCTTTTCGATAAAAAAGGTCTGCTGGCAACTTGTGTTTTGGTTCCCATACTGATCCTCGATCGTCCATGATCTCACCAGGGCACCGATAAATTCAGGTATTGGATTGTTGCAGTCCGGTCCAAAAGGTGCATCCACATAAGAAAGTGTCAACGGCCCTCCACAATTATCCATGGCAATCACAGCCGGTAAGCTGGCCGTATCCAGCGGATGCGTGGAAGGTATGGTGTCATTCACACAAGAGAGAACAACAGGTGGTTGCAGGTCTCTCACATCCCAATAGGATGTGCAGTTCAATCCATTGGAAATGTCAATTGCCTCGATGGCAATGGTGTCTCCGAGGTAAGGCTGAAGGTCGGCACTTACCAAGGTCGTATCCCAGGCAATTGTATCACCTGAGAGTTCTTTAATTACGAAGATGAATGGGCCGGGACTGGTAGTGGCCATTGTGTCGAGCACAGTGGCCTCATCGATGTCGGCAATGCAGTTCGTTGCTGGGGAAAGAATCCCCGGGTTTGAGGGGTCAGTGTTCCTGCATTGCATCACCTGGCTGAACGCCGAGTGTTGAAATGCAAACAGGATAAAGAACAACCCACACACAGCTACTCGAAGGGATGTGTTCTGTTTCATTGGATTATGAATTTGTTAATAGATCTGGAGAATATCTTCGACACCGTGAGGAGCTGAAAAACAGCTCGCTCATCGGTGGTGAAGCCAATAGTTATCAGGGCTGCCACAGGCCATCACAGCCTGCCAGCTCACTTGGGAAACAGAACTACTATTGAGGAAGGATTCCGGGATCAGCTCTAGCTGAATTCACCGGGATTGGAAGTACCGTGTAGTCTCATAGTCGATTAGTACTCCTGAAGTGTAGTCTCTCAAAAGCAGTCTGTGCTACAGCCAATTTGTGATAGTGTCGTTATGGAAAAAGGTGCAACGAACTTGTTGCTGTCAGGAAAGGAGGCGAATTGAAGAATTGAACCGTTCGTTTCGTATTCTATTTTCTCATAATGTAAAAACCGTGCCAAGCAAGATAAATTTTTCTAATATGTTTTCTTTTCGCAAAATTTAAACCCTCTAAAATGGCACTTTTACTTACCCCATCTCAACCCACCGCAGGTGGATAAACTCCGCCGTCAGGCGGACTAAACCCTCCGAAGGAGGATAAACGCCCGCAGGGCCTCAACACTTCAACAGTTTCAACAGTCTCAACAATTCAACAAAAAAGCCCCCCTCCAACACTCAGTGGAGAGAGGCCATCCCAAAAACCGATTTAAGTATTTATGCCTTAAAATGGTCTTCGGTC
>PAAY01000090.1 GCA_002698985.1 Saprospirales bacterium
CACATTCTTTAGGATGTGCCGGTACCACGACCTTTAGGTCGGGGGTAACTCAAACCAACATCGTTCCTCACAACGACCTGAAGGTCGTTGCACTTGCGCATCGTGTTTATCCGACTATGGCGGGAACGATGCGCTACAGGGGTGGGGCTTTCCCGTCTCAACATTTCAACAATTTCAACAATTCAACAGTCTCAACATTTCAACTCCCGAAAACTTTCGGGATCAACAATTCAACACCCCCCTCACCCATTCCGCCCATCTGTCTCCGTAGGCATTCCAGCTGTGGTCTCTGGAGGTGGTTTGGGCTGCGGCGGTTTTCATTTGTTCCAGCAGGTCACGGTCCTCGTTGAGTTGCTGTATTCGCTGCGCAATGGCATCGGGGTCTCTGATGGGGATGATAAAGCCCGTTTTGCCTTCCTCTATGACATCCTCACCTCCGCTGTTGGTGGTGGCGATCATGGGCACACCACAGGTCAATATCTGCGGGATCACCATGCTCAGCCCTTCCTGCAGGGAAGGATGCACGGCCACATCGCAGGCACTGATGTGGCTAGCCAGGTCGTAGTGATTCACATGCCCGAAGAATTTCCAGTTGTCCTGTGCGTATTTGTCCACGGTGGATTTCATTTCCTGGTCCACCTTACCGATGAACCAGGCTTCGTAACTGTTGTCCGGCAATTTTTTCAAGGCCTCGAAAAGGTAAATCAGGCCTTTGCGGATAAGCAGACTTCCGACGTAGAGGACCCTCAGCGGTTTGTTGCCCCGGGGCTGCCAAACCGCCTCGTCTTTTTTGAAGAAACTGCTGACGCCATAGGGGTTCATCACCAGCTTTTCTTCCGGAATTCCGTATTCCAGAAAAGAGCGCTTCACAAAGAGGGAAGGTATGGAGATGTAATCCGACACCTCGTATTCGGCCAGTTCCACTGCTTTGGTTTTCGGGTGGATGCTGAAGTCTATGCCAAAGCGCTTGTACTCTTCGTGCATGATGCCCTCCTGGTGCAGGATGTGCGATGAACCCCGGTCAACGACGGCAACGCGCCCAAGGGCTTTCGCTTTTTCAATGGCCCGCAGCGACATGCCGCTCCACCCGACAAAGATCCTGAATGCATCTTCATCCTTCAGCCTGCCGGCCACCCAGCGATCGAAGATGTCGTTGTAAATGTGCGGTGGCACTCCAGCCTTCATCATGGCGGCCACCGGCACCAGGGTTGAAAATTTTCCGGAAGGAATCTGCTCTTTGTCCACCCGGCTCACAAAGCGGCTGGCCAGGGTGTTCACCGGCTGGGCAAAGGAGGTGTACAGGCGGTTCAGCAAGCCGTGCCGCTCCAACTGCTCGGCCAGTGCAAAGGCGTGAAACTTTCCAGAACAGGAGATGCTTACCATTTAAAGTTCAATTGATAGATGGTTTATCAGCGGGGGCGAGAATTGCCTTTTCGAGTGCGCTGAACAACTGCCCTGCCCGGTGGCGGTAATCGTATCCGCCGGTCAAAGACCGTTGGCGGGCAGCAGCCCTGACAGCTGCGGCCTCGTTGGCCGACAGGCCGAGGAGCATTTCAATTTTAGACAGCATATCTTCCCGGCTACTGTAGGTGAATAGCTCTTTTCCTTCGGCAAAAAAGCGGCGGTGGTCCTCACTGTCAGGAGCCAGCATGATGCCACCGGCGGCCGGCACTTCAAAAGTGCGCATGTTGTGGGAGCCCACATTGTGGGGCCTGAAGATGTTGAGCTGCACCCGGTGGCGCCGCAGGGTGCGCCAGTAATCCAGCCCGTAAACGGCATCGTGCATATCCACCCCGGCTTGCCCGGCCAGTTTTTTAGTCCAGCCGTGGCCGTAAACAACCATTGGAAAGCCGGCCCGGGCCACTGCCCTCACCACTTCCGCTCGGATGGGATCCGGATTGCCGACAAAGCAGACACTCAATTCCTCTTTTTCTTCGGCAATTGCTTCATAGTCGCCTTCCGGCAATTCAAAGCCAAATGGCAAAATGGCCGTAGCTATTCCGAACTCTTTGCCGATTCTGTCAGCCACCTGCCCGCTGTAACAAAGGTGCAGGTCATAAAGCCCAATGGCCTCTGTCACATGCTTGTTGCCGCTTCCCCTTGACGAGAACAGGAAGGGGTGGTCGGGATTGTAATTGGCGAGAAAAATTCCTTCGCTGCGCAACTGCCGGAGCACCGCAGGCAAGACGCTCATCCCTTTGAAAACCAGCACGACTTCCGGATTCAATGTGCGCACCTTTTGCAGCAGCTCCTCTGCCAGCGACCGGTATATGCCGCTAAGCCCCAGCCGGGTTCTGATTTTGGTGAACACCGAGCTGTGGTAATAATCATCGAACTTGTCTTCCACCGGAAAAACCTCCACTTGTGCCATTTCCGAAAGGTAACGGTGGAAGTGACGTTCCAAAGCCCAGTTGCGGTATTGTCCGACGATTAAAATCTTCATGGGTGCTTGCTCAGGCTCATGTCGGTCTTTGCCTCGCCCTGCCGGGCAATGGTTCTCAAACCCTCGATAATGCGGTCGAAGCTGTAGTTGCTGATGATTTCAAGCGAACGTTGCCCCATTCGCTGCCGCTCTTCCGGGCGGAGTGAGATGAGCTTGTCCAGCTTCTCTGCCAATGCTTCCACATCCCCAGTTTTGAAGACAAAGCCGCTTTCACCTTCGGCAACGAGATCAGCATGGCTACCAGTGAGGTCGGAGAGGATTACAGGAAGGGCAAAATTCATGGCCTCGTTGGTGGAGAGGCCCCAGGTCTCGCCCAGCCCGCTGCACATCACGAAAACATCGGCAGTGGCGTAATACTTTGCCACCTCCGACTGGTTGACGAAGCCTGTCAGTGTTACGTTTTGCAGGCCCTCATGACTGATGAATGCCTCCATCTCGCTGCGCAATTCCCCCTCACCCATAAATACCAGGTGGGCATCCTTGCGTTTCCGGCAGCGGGCAAAGGCCGCCAGCAAATCGAGTGGTCGTTTTTTCTGAATGTATTTTCCTGAAAAAAGGATGATCACTTTGTCCTCCGGCAAGTGCAGGTGCTTTTTCAGTTCTGTGCTTTGTGGCCTCAGCTCAGCCGCTTGTTGCTGAAAGCGATCGTTGTCAACGGCATAAGGAGTGAAAACCAGCTTATCTTCCGAAATGCCGTAACGCAGGTAAAAATTCCGGTTTTCTTCGCCAATGAACAGGATTTTGTGGCTCAAACCACCCAGGACATTTCTGACGAAAAAAGTGCGGAGCCATTTCTTCCATCCTGTCCGGTGGGCTTCATGGCAGGCGGGGGTCTCACCCCGCAGGCAAACCTGGTGTCCGGTCAGCCTCCCAGCCAGCAGCGCCAGCAGGTTGCTGAAGTAGCCCCAGCCGTGCACCACCAGCATCCCCTTTTCTTTTGCGAAGAGCATGGGGATAAGCCCCAGGTTCATCAATCCCCAAAAACCGTAGATACCAGGCTTTGGGGAATAATTTTTCAGGAATCTGGCTTTGTATCCTTCCAGCACAGGAATGTCCCATTTCACGCTGGTGCCAAATTCCCGGTCCACCTCCCCTTTCAATCCGTGCGCAGAACAATACCAGACCTCGAGCTCGAAACTCCCTTCCTCGCTCAACCGCCGGTACAGCGGAGCGAAATACTGGATGGGATGAGAGTTGAGGAAGGTTAGATTCAAGGATTATGGGGATTATGGAGGATTATGGAGGATTATAGAAGATTATGGGGGATAATGAGGTTTGTTTCGATCAGTTCCTCAATTCCTCCTCAAATCACACTTCCACCGGATGTTCGGTATAGACCCAGTCCACTTTGCCACGGATATGGCCGGGGCGGTCGAGGTGGTAGGATTTGGTGGTGGTGTCGATGGTAGAATCATCGAGTACGAAGCGGATGACGTCAATGTGCTCCTCTTTTTCGAAGCCCATTTCGATGAAAGAGATGCTGATGGTATAGATGCCGGCTTTGAGGAAGTCTGGCAGCTCGATGTTGGCGAGGTAGTCACCTTTCGCCCTTCGGGCAAAGAGCACTTCGTCTTCGTCGGTGTCAAAGGTCCAGAAGATGGTTTCACCGTTTCGGGCAAGCGACATGCGTACGGAAAAGTTGCGGCAATCTTCACGGATGATGTATCCGAGGCGCACCCGGATCCGTTCGCCGTAATAGAATGTGCCTTTGCTTTGGTTGTTCTGGTCTTCCACGCTGATGCGGGTGAACTGGAAGTGTTTGCTTTCGTCCAGATCAAAGGAGACGAGGTTGTGGCCGCTGTCGTCGTGGCTGGGCAGGCTTTCGAGGTACTTGTCCACAGCCAGGTTGACCTCGCCATCGAAAACGAGGTTGCCTTTGCTGAGTACCAGGCCCCGGTTGCACAGGCGGCGGATGGAGCCCAGGTTGTGGCTGACAAAGATGATGGTGCGACCTTCTTTGCTCACATCGCTCATCTTGCCGAGGCACTTTTGCTGAAACTCGGCGTCGCCAACGGCTAGCACCTCGTCCACCAGCAGGATTTCCGGATCGAGGTGGGCAGCGACGGAAAATGCCAGCCGCACCGACATACCCGAAGAGTAGCGCTTGATGGGCGTTTCGATGTAGCGGGCCACACCGGCAAACTCTACGATCTGATCGAATTTTTTCTCCACCTCCTTTTTGGTCATGCCCATGATGGTGCCATTGAGGAACACGTTCTCACGGCCCGTCAGTTCCGGGTGAAAACCCGTACCCACTTCCAGCATGGAGGCCACCCGGCCCCGCAACTTGATGACACCGGTAGTGGGAGCCGTAATTTTTGACAACAATTTCAACAGGGTGGATTTCCCCGAGCCGTTTTTTCCGATGAGGCCCACCAGATCGCCCTCCTGTACATCGAAATTGATTTTCTGAAGGGCCCAGACGTACTCCGAGTTTCCTTTGACGGTTTGGTCGTTGGTCTCACCTATAACCAGAAAGGGATCCTCTTTGCCCCGCACCCTGTACCACCACCTGGTGAGATCGCTGTACAAGTTGCCGGTGCCAATGGTACCCAGCCGGTATTGTTTGGAGATGTTTTCGGTCTTAATTACTGTTCTCATAAATAAAATTGAGGATTTGAGGATTTGAAGAACTGAGAGGGGCTAGCACATCAATTCTTCCCCCGAAAGCTTTCGGGGCTCGATTCTTCATTCTTCCTCAAATAATATCCACAAAGGTTTTTTCAATCTTGTTGAACAGGAGGATGCCAAGCAATACGATGAACACCATGAATCCGGCGCTGTAGGCCAGGTACGACCACTCGAAAGTTCCGACGCCGGTGAAGCCGTATTTGAAAGTTTCTACCACGGCAGCCATGGGGTTCAGAATGGCATAGATGCGGTTTTCCGGATCCACTTCCGAAAGCGGATAAACCACCGGTGTGGCAAAAAACCAAAGCTGAATTCCGAACTGGATCAGGAAGTAAAGGTCGCGGTATTTTGCCGTCATTGAAGTGATGAGCAACCCGAAGCCGAAGGCCAAGCCTGCGGTAATGATAACCAGAACAGGAAAGAGCAAAGCCATTGCATTGGGCCTCACCGCATCGTTAACGCTCATGAAATAGACATACACGATGATGAACATGAGCAGCTGGATGCAGAATTTCACGAAGCTGTTCATGACAATGGAAAGGGGCAAAACCAGCCTGCTGAAATACACCTTTCCGAAAATGTTGGCATTGTCGCGGAACACCGTGGAGGACTTGCTGAGGGCCTCGGCAAAGAAGTTCCAGAAGGTGATGCCGGCCAGGTAAAACAGCACCGGCGGGATGCCATCGGTGCTGATCTCCGCCAGGTTTCCAAAGATCACCGTAAAAACGATGGTGGTAATGAAAGGCTGGATGAAAAACCACAGCGGCCCCAGGATGGTCTGTTTGTACACCTGAGCGATGTCCCGCTTCACGAACAACACCAACAAGTCACGGTAACGCCAGACTTCACCGAGGCGAAAGTCAAACAGCGGTGCTTTGCTGGTGATGATGGTGTCCCACTTTTCTTCTGTTGCTTGCATTTTATTGTTGAGAGTGGTTTAGAGAGGTTTAGAGAAGTTTAGAGAAGTTGAGAGGGGATTGGCCCTTCAGAACGTTCTCAACATTTCAAACATCAGTACGGATTCAATCAATAATAGTAGCCATAGCGCTTGGATGGCTTGGCACTGTTCAGGATGATGGCCGGCGAATGCAACTTGCCTTCTTCAGCCAGTTCGTCAATGACTTTGAGGTCCTCTTTTTTGGTCTTGTTGGCCCTGATGACGAAGACCGTTGCCGAAGCAAAGCGATTGAGCAGGAAGGTGTCCGTCACCAATGACACGGGCGGGGTGTCCACGATTACGTAATCGAAGTTGTTTTTCAGGTATTCGAACAATTTGTCCATTTTATCGCTGAGGATCAACTCGGCAGGGTTGGGGGGCGTTGGGCCGCTGCTGATCTGGTAGAGGTGGTCGTAGCCCTTTACAGGTTTGATGAGTTCTTCCAGATCTGTATCTCCCACCAGGTAATTGGTGATACCAGCGCCCGGTTTTTCGCCTGTCAGCAATTCCGTCAGCTTGGGCTTTCGCAGATCCAACTCCAGCAAGACCGTTTTCTTGTTGGTGATGGCGATGGTGGCTCCCAGGTTTCCGGTAATGAAAGTCTTGCCATCGCCGCTTTCGTTGGAGGTCACCATGATGACCTTGTCCTTACCCGGAGGCAGCAGGAAGTGCAGGTTGGTGCGGATGATGCGGAACATCTCCGAATTGACGGAACGGACATTGTCCTGCACCAGTTGGGCTTTCTCGCTCTTCGCAAATGCCACTTCTCCCAGGAAAGGCACCTTGCTGAGGGCTTTCACCTCTTCTGAACTGGAAACTTTGGTGTTCAGCTTGTCCATGGCCAGGAAGATGCCCGTCGGAATGGCCATGCCGATCAACAGGGCAATGGCATAATACTGTGTGCGGCTGGGCGCATCCGGCACCGAACCGGGAATGGGATCATCCAGTATGCGAACACTTTCCACCTGGGTGGCCAGGCCGATGGCTGTTTCTTCCCGCTTCTGAAGCATGTACAGCACCATTTCGTTGAACACACTGGCCTGCCGGGAAATCTCTTTGATGCGCTTCTGGGCAAAGGGCGTGCTCTGCACCTTTCGCGACAGCGTGGCGGTTTTCTGCGAAAGGTCCGCTTCCTTCTTTTCGATATCGCTGAGGGTCAGGTTGATCCCACTCAAGATGCTGGGGCGCAGGTTGTCGAGGTTTTTGGTGAGGTCCTGAACGATGGGGTGCTGAAGGGTAGCGTGTTCCAACTGCCCCTTTCGCTGGATAACGATGCGGTTGTAATTGGTGATGAGGCCTGACAACGAAGCGCCCGCTATTTCTCCGCTGTTGGGGATGAGTTCATAGCGGTTGGCAGGGTCGGAGAGGAAGTTGTACAGGTTGAGCAGAATGGTCTTGGCAGCACGGAGCTGTGCCAGTTCCTTTTCGGCACTGGTGATCTGCTCGAAATAACGCTCGGCACTTTGCCCGGCATCGGAGATCACCTCCGTTGCGGAGCGAACATTGGCTTCCTGCCCTTCCACGGAAAACAGCTCGGCATTGAGGCTGACCAGTCTGTCGTTGATGAACTGAAGGCTCTTGTCAGCCACCTTGTTCTTTTCTTCCTGCGCCACGATGTTGTACACCTTGACCATCATCTGTATGATGTCCTGTAACTTTTCTGGTGTGGGAGCCGATAAACTGACCTGCAGCACGTTGGATTGCATTAGCCGGCGCAACTGCAACCGGCCGGAGAACCAGGAAGCAAGCTCCCGGGGCACCTTGAACTCAATCCGTATGATGCCATCGACCAGGGGATGGGCGCTGTCCCGATTTATGATAAAAGAGTTGCCGGCATAATCAAAAGGCTCCCCGAATTTGCCCTCGAGTGCTTTTTCGTCTTCTTCGTCAATGAGTTCAAACTTTGTGTCATCCAATGCCTGCACCCGCAAAGAGAGGTTGTCGGCTGCTCTTCGGTCAGCCACCTTGCTGAGAAGGATGGGTGAGGTTTTGTACAGCTCCTCGTCCCTGAAGCGGCCCTCTTTCCAGTAAACGATGTCGATGTCCAGTGAATCGATGACCTTTTCCATCAGGCTTCGTGAACGGAGTTCCTGCATTTGGCGGTTGAGGCTGCCTCGGTTGTTGAACGGCAGGCCGGTCATCATGGCCTCTTCTGGCAGTTGAGCGGCGTTCTGCTTTTCCTCCTGAACGACAATGCTGCCTGTCACACTCCACACACGGGGGGCCTGCATGTACATCAGGTGCGCTATTGCGACAGCGATCAAAACAGCCGGAATGTACCAGTACCAGTTGCGAATGCACTTCAGAACGAAGCCGGCAGTCAGCATATCATTTTTGTTGTCCATGATTCAAGCGTTTAAGGGCGAGTGAGCGCTATGATTACGGTACTCAGTGAGGCCACTACACTCGTAATGGCCAGCACCCGTGAAAATGGGTCTTCGATGAGGTTCTTCTTTTGCTCCAGTGGTTTCACATATACCACGTCGTTTTGCGCCAGGTAAAAATAAGGCGATTCGAAAGCACGGGAGGAAGAAAGATCCACCCTTCCAAACTCCCGCACCTTGCCGTATTCCCTGATGACCAGGATGTCTGAACGGTCGGCATAAGTCGTCATATCCCCGGCCAGGGTGAGCGCTTCCAGAATGGTGAACTTTTCGTCAGGGAAAGTATAGACGCCCGGCCGCATCACTTCCCCCATCACACTGACGTGCAGGTTGAGGAAGCGTACCTCAACTATGGGATCCCTCAGGTAGGTCAGCAATTTGCTTCGCAAGGTATCCTTGGCTGCCTCACGGGTCAGGCCTTTCAGGCGGACTTTGCCCAGCACCGGAAACTCGATGTGGCCGCTCTGATCAACCAGGTAGCCCTGGCCGATGAAGGAACCCTCTGGACCAGGGGTGGTAATCGTCTTGTTGAAAATGCGGGCAGCCAGGGTGTCAAAAGTCGACACGGTTATCGAGAGAATATCGTCGGGTTGTATGGTGATCTCCGGCGGGTCCTGCACATATTGCGCATTGATCATGGCCTCGGAAGAATCAGTACTGAAATTGACCAGCTTTTCATGGGGTATGCAGCCTGTCAGCATTGCCGATAGCGCCAGCAGCAGCATTAGTGGATGTAGTCTTGAAATGTCCTTTTTCATGCGTTAAGGTATAGTGTAGATTAGTTTGCGAAGGGTGATCAGGGAGCAACTTTACTCAGGCTTTCCTCTTTGGTCTTGACGGGTTTCAGCTGGTGCTGCCCCATGGCAACGACTTTTTTGCGAAGCAAGAAAAGATAAAAGCCGGCTGTCAGCAAAGTAAGCGCCGTGAGGAAAATCTCTACGGGCATTGCGACGGCAAAAACGATGACCAGCGCCTGCAAAGCCATCAGAATGAGTGCAATGGAAACCGGGCTGAAGCCCCGTGCCATCATCAGGTGGTGGATGTGTGTTCGATCGCCTTTGAACGGAGAACGCCCTCTGGCCAGGCGTACCAGCACCACCCTGGCCATGTCGGCAACGGGAACAAACAAGGGTGCCAGGCAAAGCTGCACCAGTGTTGCATTTGAAACGGGCAGGTGTTTGCCCTCCTGAATGAAGGAAATAACCAGGAATGCCAGCACCAGGCCCGTGAAGGTGGAGCCGTTATCACCCATGAATGCCCTGGCCTTGTTCCCAAAATTGAAAGTGGCAAAACCCGCCATGGCCCCTGCCAGCAGACAGGTAAGCAGCGCCAGTTCCGTATCGCCACCGAGAAGAAAATAAAACCCGAAGCTTGCAGTGCTAACCAGGCTCAGGCCTGCTGCCAGCCCATTGCTACCATCTATGAAGTTCCAGGCATTGATGACACCCAACACAAAGACCGCCGTGATGGCCGTTGCTGCCCATGAGGGAATGGTGAGCCCAAATGCAGTGAACTGCGGAAAGGTCATTCCCCAATAGATGAGCAGGCAGGCTACGACAATTTGTACGGCCAACCGGAAATAAGCGTGAAGGCCCAGCAGGTCGTCTCTCAATCCGATCAGGAACAACACCAATGAACCGGTAAAAAAGTGGGGCAGGAAGTCGTTTTTCACGAAGACAAAAGCGAGCAACCAAAAAACCGAAAAGATGGCCACGCCACCCAGCGATGACACTTGTTCTTTGTGCAATTTGATGAGATTGGCCTTGTCGTAAAGCCGGTACTTGTCTGACAACTGGATGATGCTCAGCATGAATGACCGGCTAAACAGGTAAGCCAGGGCCAATGCAGCCAGGAGCAGGATGTAGGTGTTCATAGTGTTTCCATTTCAGCGAACGCGTTATTACCGAACTGGTATCTGGGAAGAAATGAATGTGGGCTGGGGGGCCTCAAGTGAGCCCAAGATCGCTGTTTTGCGGCTGGCAGTCAAGGATTTTGCGAACCAGCTTTGCATCGTTGGCTATTTCTGCCAAAACCTGAGTGTGCTGCGTGTTATGGCAGTCCGTTCCGAAATAATCCACCAATTGGTTCTGAATCAGCAGGTCGGCGTGCTTTTTCACTTTGCTGCCATAGTGGCCTGCCAGTGACATGAGGTTGACCTGGAATTGACAACCCAGTTCTTTCAGCTTCTGGAAGGTTTTAAGGTCCATGTGCAGGTAGCGCTCCGGGTGGGCCAGCACGGGTTGATAGCCCGACAGGCGCAGTTGGAAAATGATGTCCTGAAAATTGGGCGGAGCCGCAATGGTAGAAGTTTCTATCAGCACTTTGCCGCCACTGAAGGTCAACAATTTTTCTTTTTCCAGGTATTCCATGAATTCAAAATCCACGAAGTACTCAGCAGCCACCCCCAGCTCAATTTCTGACCTATTGGCAGAAAGTGCCGCTTTCAATGTCTCAAAACCCGAAAGGATGGTTTCCCGGGTGTTGGGGAAGTATTCAGGTCGGACGTGCGGCGTGGTGATGATCCTTTTGAACCCCAGCTGACTCAGCCGCTTGATGAGGTCCAGGCTGTTTTGAAGGTCTTTGGCGCCGTCATCGATGCCCGGCACGAGGTGGGAGTGCATATCGGTGGCGAGCATGGAAAAGGTGCCGTCAACCGGAGTCGTTTTTTTGCGGAAGAGTGAGAACACTGGAAACATGATTTGCGCAAACTTATTGATTTCATCTGCTCCCTGTCCTGAATTTTATCAAATCCCTTTTCGGCTACAACACGGCTTCGCCTTTGATAAGTCGCAGAGGCTTATCAGAGTAGTTGAATAACCGGCATGAACAAACAGCCATCTGGCCATTAGCACAGTATATAGCATGACTACTATGAAGCTTCCTCACAGACTTCAGACAAGGAGAAATAAGGGTAGATAGGTCTTAGGTTGTGTAGTGTTCATAGTAGTTCGTGAAAATAGTACCCAGATCGTAAAAAGGGCAATTGATACCAGCCATGCACATTGACAACAATGCATGTGCCCGCAACAAGGAAGATCACATTGTGATCTGATGCCTCCTCTTTCAACGGTCCTTTAACTGATCTTTGCGATCCCTTCGATATGGTGAATGAATTGACCAGTTGCAAAATGTATTAGCTCAAATAACCTCGGTTAATCAAGCCGCCGAAAAACAGTTTTGCAATGGGAAATAAGGCTTCTGTGAAATGGGCTGTGTTGAAGACAACACAGGGGGAAACCCACAATTTTTGTGGAATGGAGATTTCAAAATGTCAAAGTAAAAGCCTGTAAGTGTGTAGTTTTTTTTCATTTGGCCATTCAATCCTTTGACAAACAGCGGCTCAAATGTACTGATTTTTTGAAAACAGGAGCATAGTTGCGAACAGCGAAAAAACATATCTTTTATCAGAATGTATTTGTGGACTAACAATCAATTTACTTACACATGCAATCCTCGGCAACTCATGCAGGTCTCAGGAAGCCGGCCAGCTCCTGCAAACTGGCTACCTTTGCATTTCACCTAAACTTTACCAATGCAATTTTTCAAACTGTTTTTACCCCTTTCAATTCTCGTACTCACCCTTATTGCCTGTAACAAGGACGACGACTCCGGCAGTGATTGCGGACCCGAAACCATCGAAACCACCATTGTGGGCACCTGGACTGAAACACCCATCTTCGGAATTGGAGATGAGGTAACTTTTAATGGCGATATGTCCGGCTCCTGCACCGAAGAATCCCTCTTCTCCACGGAACTGAACGGTAACGTCGCCAACACTTTCACCTGGGCCATCCAGGCCGACACCCTTTTGGAACTGGATTATCCCAACGGCATCGGTGTGACCTACACCGTCAAATCCGTGGCCTGCAATGACCTCACGCTTGATTGGGGAGGATTTACCGTCAAACTGAAAAGAAAGGGATAGGATAATATCCTTCAGAGAACAGCCGGTCTTGCAAAAGGCCGGCTTTATTTTTTGCTTCGCTGGCGCAAAGCCTCGTAGAGCATGATTCCGCTGGCCACCGACACATTGAGAGAATCCGTCTCACCCTTCTGAGGGATGATGAAACATTCATTGACCCTGGATAACAAAGCCGGTGACACCCCCGCATCTTCCGCACCAATCACATAAGCCATCGGCCCGGTGAGGTCGAGGTCGTAAATGGCCTTGCGGGCCTGCAGGTCGCTGGCAAAAACGCTTATGCCGGACTGCTGTAAAAATTCCACCGCATTCACGAGGCTGTTTTCACGGCAAACCGGCAGCCGGGTCAATGCTCCGGCTGAGGTCTTCAGGGCATCGGCATTGACGGGCGCTCCGCCGCTTCTGGGAACCACCAGGGCATGCGCCCCGCACACCTCCGCCGACCTGGCAATGGCACCAAAATTCCGTACATCGGTCACCCCGTCCAACACAAGGATGAGAGGGGCTTCTCCCTTTTCGTAAATACCGGGAATTACGTCCTCCAGCTTGTAATAAGGTATCAAGGACAGCAGGCCCACGATGCCCTGGTGATTGCCTTTGGTGAGGCGGGACATGCGTTCTTTCGGAACGTATTGAAGCGGGATGTCAAATTCCTTTGCCAGCCCCCTGATCTCCTTCTCAAACTCGCCATGGGTTCCACGTTGCAGGTACAGCTTCTCAAAACGCTGACCGGAGCGAATCGCATCGACTACAGGATGCCTTCCGAAAATGATCTGATTGTTTGTTGCCATGACACTTGTTTACCGAAGGAATAAAGAGATGCAGGTAAATTATCTGCGTTTGCGAAAAAATGAAAGCAGGGCTTTGACGTAATCGTCGTTAACGCCGAGTACGATGGTATCCACTCCGCTGCGGGCAAAGGTATTCCTGAAAGTTTCCAGTGCTTCTGCATGCCTGCTGGCGTAAAGGTCACGGATATGCCTGGCGTTCGTGTCCACCCATTCGAGCTGCCCGGTTTCGGGATCACGGGCTTTCAGCAGCCCCACCTGGGGCAGTTGTTGTTCTGCGGGGTCGGTGATGTGCACCCCGATAAGGTCGTGCTTTTTACTGACCACCTGCAGTGCCCGCTCATAAGCTCCGGTCATAAAATCCGACAGGATAAAACAGATGCTGCGCTTCTTAACCAGGTTGTTGAAATACTCCAGCGCCTGCGAAAGGTCGGTGCCTTTGCCTTTCGGATGGAAGTCGATCAGCTCACGGATGATCCGCAGGATGTGCTGCTTGCCCTTCTTGGGCGGAATGAACATTTCGATCTGGTCAGAGAAGAAGATTACCCCCACCTTGTCGTTGTTCTGGATGGCCGAAAAAGCCAGCACGGCGCTGATCTCGGTGAACACTCCCTGTTTCAGTTGATTGCGCGTTCCGAAGAAAGAACTCTGACTCACATCCACCAGCAGCATCACTGTCAGTTCCCGCTCTTCTTCAAACACCTTCACGTGCGGTATGCCAATGCGGGCAGTCACGTTCCAGTCAATGCTGCGCACGTCATCTCCAAAGTTGTAGGCCCTCACTTCGCTGAACGACATCCCCCGGCCTTTGAAGGCACTGTGGTACTCACCGGAAAAAAGCTGCCGGCTCAGACCACGGGTCTTGATCTCTATCTTTCTGATTTTCTTCAGCAATTCGGCGGTGTCCATGCGGCAGGTGCTTATCAGGGTACCTCAACAGTGTTCAGAATGCGGTCGATGACATCTTCCTGGCTGATGTTTTCGGCTTCGGCCTCATAGCTGAGGCCAATGCGGTGGCGCAACACGTCGTGGCAAACGTTGCGTACATCCTCGGGAATGACGAAGCCCCGCCTGCGCAGGAAGGCCATGGCCTTGGCGGCCAGCGCCAGGTTGATGCTGGCACGGGGCGAGGCGCCGTAGTTGATGAGTGGTTCCAGAACGGAAAGGGAAAAGTTGCCCGGGTTCCGTGTTGCGAAGACGATGTCCAGGATGTATTGCTCAATTTTTTCGTCCATGTACACCCTGCGCACGGCCTTCCTGGCGGAGAGGATGTCTGCGGGTTTCACCACCGGACTCACTTTGCCGAAATCCTCATCGGTCAGGTTGCGGCGCATGATTTCCCGTTCCTCGTTGCGGTCGGGGTAGCCCACCTTCACTTTCAGCATGAAGCGGTCGGTTTGGGCTTCCGGCAGCGGATAGGTTCCTTCCTGTTCGATGGGGTTTTGCGTAGCGAGTACGAGGAAGGGCTCTTTGAGTTTGAAGGTTTCGCCGCCAATGGTCACCTGCCGCTCCTGCATGGCTTCCAGCAATGCCGACTGCACTTTGGCCGGGGCCCTGTTGATCTCATCGGCAAGGATGAAATTGGCGAACACCGGCCCTTTGTGAACGGCAAACTCGGAGCTGGCCGGATTGTAAACCATGGTGCCGATGATGTCGGCCGGCAGCAGGTCAGGTGTGAACTGAATGCGCTGGAAACTGGCTTTGACGGCCTGTGCCAGGGTTTTGATGGCCAGGGTTTTGGCCAGACCCGGCAGGCCTTCCAGCAAGATGTGGCCATTGGCCAGCAGGCCGATGAGAAGGCGCTCCATCATGCGCTCCTGACCAACGATGACCCGGGCGCTTTCTTCCCGGAGTTTCTCCACAAATGCACTTTCCTGGTAAATCTGTTGGCTAAGGGCCTCGATCTCAGCGGCGGGCATGCCGGGGCCCATGGTATTGGTTTGCTCCATTCGTTTTTGCGTTTAATTTCCGTCGGATGGTTTCTCCACGTTTTTCTGCCTTCCATAGCGCATGGGCAGCTCTATCAGGAAGTAAAATTGCTTTCTTTTATCCAGGTCGTCGTCTTCTGCTGCGGTCACAAGGTGGTAGTTGAGCCCCTTGTTCGTGACCAGGCTTTCCCGGAGGGCAACATATCCGAGTTTGTCCAGCACCAGTTCTTCATCCTGTTCGCTGCGCAATATGAAAGCACTTTCATAGCTCTCGCCCGTGCCGCTTTGCACCGGCACCTGAAGCAGCTGAAAATAGCGGTTGTAATTGTCTTCGGTGTGCAGGGAGTCGTTGATGACCCAGGACAAATACGCCTTGTCCAACAAGGCCCTCAGCGAGGCCGGGTTCCGCTTGAGGAAATTGTCGAGAAGGGTCATGGACTCGTAATGCTTGTTCCTGCGGGATAGCGCATCGGCGGCCTCGATGATTCTGGCTTCCCGGTAAGGGTCGTAATCCGGCTGAAAGGCACTGCCGTAGTACAGCACTTGCAGGTCTTCCAGGCTCAGGCTGGTATCTCCTTCGGTAAATCGCTCCGCAATTTTGGGATAGAGCGTGGAATCTGCCTTTATCCGCTCCCCGATTGCAAGGACATTGTTGAAGTTCAGTTGGGCCTGGGCTGCCTGGCCTGCCAGCCAAAAAATAGCCGTGATCAAAATATATCTGTGCATAAAATGAGTCTTCTGGTTAGGATGGAGCAAATGTACGCCGGTACAACGACATGCGGCAGTTGCATGGTATGGGATGCCATCGGAGATAGCTGCAAAACAAAACAGTTGAAAACCACTCCCTAACACATTCCGAAACTTCGTCAGCCGAATTTTATCATGCACGCAAGGCGAGACGCATTCAATGTTATTGAGACCAAGTGATTTCTCCGCACTATATTTGTCCGCCACATTGTCAATGTTTACTACTCACTAAATTGGTCATCTCATGAACAAAATCCTGCTTTGTTCAAGTCTCTTTTTTTGCTGCCTTCTCCTTTCCTGCAATGAATCCGGCAATGAAACCGGAAAGACCGCCACGGCACCCCCCATGTTCACCGCCATTCCCACTGAACAATCAGGCGTAGCTTTCAACAATGAAGTCGATCCTGAAAAGGTAAAAAGCCCCATGGAGTACATCAATGTGTACAACGGTGCCGGCGTTGCCGCAGGCGACATCAACAACGATGGTCTGCCGGACATCTTCTTCACCGGAAACGCAGTGGGAAACAAGCTCTACCTCAACAAAGGAAATTTCCAGTTCGAGGACATTACCGACAAGGCAGGAGTTGGCGCTAACGACAGCTGGTGCACCGGGGTGACCATGGCCGATGTCAATGAAGATGGCTTGCTGGACATCTACGTGTGCAGGTCTTACCACGACAACCCCTTCCTGAGATCCAACCTGCTGTACATCAACAACGGCGACCTGACCTTCTCTGAAAAAGCAGCGGATTACAAAATCGGCGATACCGGTTACTCCATCTCGGCCACTTTCCTGGACTACAACAAAGACGGGCACCCGGACCTGTACGTCGGCAACCACCCGCTTGGCAGAATCAAAAAGACCTTTCTGGAACACATCCAGAACTGGCAAAAACCCACCCTGGAGTTCAGCGACAAGCTGTACAAAAACAACGGTGACGGCACTTTTACCGATGTGACCAAACAGGCCGGCATCCTGAACTACTGCTGGACCCTCGGCGTGGTGGCCGCCGACCTCAACGAAGACGGCTGGACAGACATCTACGTAGCTGCTGACCACACCGAACCCGACCGCTACTACCAGAACAACGGCGATGGCACCTTTAGCGAGGTATCCGCTCAAAGGCTAAACCACATGTCTCACTCCAGCATGGGCGTGGATGCCGCCGACATCAACAACGACGGCCTGCTGGACTTGGCCGTGGTGGAGATGCTGGCCACCAATAATTTTGACGAAAAAACAAACATGCCCAGCATGAATCCCGAGCGCTTTTGGGCATTCGTGGACGTGGGCTATCACTACCAATACATGCGCAACATGCTCCAGCTGAATGTCGGTGATGGATATTTCAGTGAGATCGGGCAGATGGCCGGTATCCACCGTACCGACTGGAGCTGGGCCAGCCTGCTGGCCGATTTTGACAACGACGGATTCAAAGACTTTTTCGTCTCAAACGGATACCTGCGCATGTACAACGACAAGGATCACCACAAGAAATTCATCAAGACTTTTGAAGAGCTTGTGAAGCAGGGTCAGGAAGTGCCCAAAAGCCTGATCAAGGATTACGGCGTGAAAGCCCCCGAAGCCCGCCAGGAAAACAACTTCTTCCGCAACAACGGCGACCTGACCTTCACCGAAATGGGGCCCGAATACGGCCTGAACTTCAAAGGCCTGTCATCCGGAGCTGCCTACGCCGACCTGGACAACGACGGCGACCTGGACCTGGTGGTGGCCAATACCAATGACCCCGCCCTGATCTACAAAAACGAAAACAGGGAACGCACCGGCAACAACTTTTTACGGGTGGCACTCAAGCATCCTCCTGCTGTCTGTCCCATCGGCACCAAAATGTTCATCCAGACCAGCAAAGGCATCCAGCACCAGGAATTCACCTTTACCCGGGGCTACCAGTCCAGCGTAGAGGCGGTGCTGCATTTCGGACTTGGAAAAGAGGCCGGCATCAACAAGCTCGTCGTGCAATGGCCAGATGGCAAATACCAGGAAATTGCCAATCCACCCATCAACACTGTTTTTGAAGTTGACTACGAGCAGGCCGTGCCCGGCAAAGGCATGGCCAACCAGCCCAAGTCCTACCTGTTTGCGGAAGTGACAGGCTCTTCGGGCATCAATTGGAAACACCAGGAGACCATTTTCGACGACTACCAGAAGCAGGTGCTGCTGCCCCATAAAATGTCGCAGTTTGGCCCCTTTCTGGCCAGCGCCGATGTGAACGGAGACGGCCTGGAGGATTTTTACGTCGGCGGTGCCAACGGACAGCCGGGTGCGCTTTTCTTCCAGAACCCTGATGGCACCTTCCGCAAAGCCGAAATGCCCGCTTTTGAGATCGACCGCAATTGCGAAGACATGGGCGCAGCCTTCATAGACGCCAACAACGACGGCCTGATGGACCTCTACGTGGCCAGCGGCGGCAACGAGTTTCAGGAAGAAAGCGAAATGTACCGCGACAGGCTTTACATCAACACCGGCGGGGGCGTGCTGCAAAAAGTCCGCAACGCCATACCCGATCTGCGCATCAGTGCCTCCTGTGTGGTGCCCTTTGACTACGACGGGGATGGTGACACCGACCTCTTTGTGGGCGGCCGGCAGGTGCCCGGCAGGTATCCAAGCCCCGCCAACAGCGTTTTGCTCGAAAACGACCGGGGCTTTTTCGTGGATGCCACTGAGGCACGGGCCCCCGGTTTCAAAGAACTGGGCATGGTGACCGATGCCATCTGGAGCGACCTGGACAAAGACGGAGATGCCGACCTGCTCCTTTGCGGGGAATGGATGCCGCTGACAGTCTTCAAACAGGATGGCGGGAAATTCAGCAATGCCACCGAGGCTTATGGACTTTCAGGAACCAACGGCTGGTGGTTCAGCCTGGCGCAAGGTGATTTCGACAATGATGGCGACGTGGACTTCATGGGCGGCAACCTCGGCCTCAACTACAAATACAGGGCTTCCGAAGAAAAGCCCTTCCACATCTATGCTACGGATTTTGACGACAACGGCACCTTCGACATCGCCCTGGGTTATTACCTCGAAGGAAAAGACCTCTACCCCGTGCGCGGCCGCCAGTGTTCCTCGGAGCAGGTGCCATCCATCGCCGAGAAATTTCCAACCTACAAAGAGTTTGGCAAGGCCACCCTGTTCGACGTTTACGGAGAAAAACTCAAAGAGGCCCTGCACTATGAGGTGAAGTCTTTCGCTTCGGCAATGATCCGCAACGACGGCGGCAAATTCACCCTGGTGCCCCTGTCCAACCTGGCCCAGATTTCACCGGTGAATGCCATCGTAGTGGAAGACTTCGACGGCGACGGCAAGCTGGATGTCGTCCTCGGCGGCAACCTCTTCGTTTCAGAAGTGGAAACCGGCCGCGCCGATGCCGGCAAAGGCCTCTTCATGAAAGGCAATGGCGACGGTACCTTCCAGCCCTACAGCGTCTATCAGAGCGGACTGAACATCCCTGGCGATGTGAAAGACATCCTGCCCATCACTGCCGGCGGCAAGCGCCTCCTGCTGGTGACCAACAACAACGGCCCCTTGCAGGTCTTCGCCTGGCAAGGCAGCCAGGATGGCTCGCTCTCGTTGAAGTGATGTTGGGGTTTTTGTGGAAGGTTTTTATGGTTTTTTTCAGCAATCGTTCACAGGCTACTGCCCACCGCCCACTCCCCTCAGCCCCTGCCGGCCGGTGTAAGGTTTTTGTTATCGTTCTATGACCACTTTATGCACCTCCAGAGCACCTTCTGTGGTGGGCACCTGCAAGAGGCTCGGCCGGGTGTATCGCACCGTTACAAATTTCAGCATCCCTATACACCCGAAAAAATTTCTTGAAACTTGATTCACTCCACTACCTTACACACATAAGCTCCTCTCTTTGAAAACGCATGGTATTTATTTTCCTGCTCTACTGCCCAGGTGTTCCAATGAGGATCGGCTAATTCCTGGAAAAGTTCCAGATTCAATGTCCCTCCATTTACTTCTGGCCAAATTTCACTTTCAAAACAATGATCCGGCAAATCATTTGGACATTCGCTATTAACGGCATTCAGCCCGGATTTTTGATACAACAGGAAATATCCCGGAGCCTTTGCTATTAGCTTTATTTCCAACTTAAAAGAGTCGTTATCAAACAGATACTCGCCGAAAAGAGATGATGCCCCATTTGAAAACACCCAATTGTAGTTATATTTTCGATCTTCAATGAATTCAAAGTACTTATGTAAAAAATAATCCGAGGGACCAACCATAGTATTAATAGACGTAAATGGACAAAATTTTACATTACTTACATCCACAGAAGATATAATATCATTTGATTGCCATTTATGTGCCCTGATCATCCTGGGAAATTTGGAAACAATGGTTATTGTATCACCAACTTTCAAAATTCCATCCTCAGGAGTAATACTGACCGGAATAACGTACTTGTAAAAGCAATCATCATCGCCGCAGCCATTGCAGCTGAGCAGAGCACATGACAAGCAGAAAAAAAATGATGACACTTTCATGATTAGCTTAACCATAGAGGGTATGATATTGGTTCATCAAAACAACTATTCAACGATAAAACAAAACATGCCTCTCTTTGTCAACAATCCAAGTTCTTTTTCCTGTTCAATCAAAAAAGTATTGTAGAAGGGGTCTGGCGAGGATTCTAACAAATCGAGATGATTGTCAAATGTTTCATTCATTGTGACATGCACTTCATATCCATGGCATCCACCGGGGAAAAACACTTCTTCTTCCATTTCAGGCACAACAGTTTGGCTTAAGCAATAAACCCCTTCTTTCTTTGTTGAAAAACTTACTTTTAACCTCATTGAATCATTTGTCACTTTATATTTTCCTGTCAGGAATTCGTCGCCGCTCGAAAACTTTTCAATACCATAATTGAAATCGAAATTTGGAATAAAATAAAAATACTTTGAAAACTCGGATACACCATTTGACAGAGTATCAATTCTATAAAAACCAGTTGTGGGGATTATATCCAAATCTGAAATATCAATCGAATCAATTAATTCTCCATTTGAAGAAAAACCCGGAACTCTAATTAGAAAAGATGATGTGACAGTGATAGTATCTCCCAAAGCGTAATTCAATCTATAAGGGTTCACAAATGCATTAATTTTCAAAATGCTAATGCATGGATCTGACCCACAGTCACATTTGGGAAGGATTGACAAAAAGAATAAGAAAATGAAATTTTTCATTTCGATTGAGTTTAAAAATTTGGAGGGGGAATCAATTGTACCCCCTCCTTGGATCAAATCATTAATTAGTAGCTGTTAAACAAATCTTCCACTTTTTGCTGATCCTGTGGACTTACTTCAGCTTTTATCAAAGCTATAAACTCTTGAACAGACTTTGTGGATGAATTCATTTTGGAAAACATCACGGTGTTACTTACATCGCTTATTTGGTCATCAATGATACCGCATCGATTTGGATCATCTATATCGCATGCTAACGATAAATCTGGATCGTTATCCAGCAAATCGTAATAAAGGCCAATTGGTACATGATTTTCTGACTCATTTCTGGTCCTTTCAAGCAATGTAGCGAATGTAAAAGGAAAGTAACTTGTGCTATTCCCATACCTTTCATGAGCACACAAACTCCCTATATGCTCCGCCCATGATTCAACAAGGGAGATCAAATCAGCATTTTGTGAGTTCTGATCTCCATGCCCACCAGCTTGCACTTCTGCTGTTACCAATTCGAGCCAAAAACTATTACCGGCCTTGTTGGCATGGGCTGCGTGAGCGTACTCATGGTAAAAAATGGCTTTCACACGATCCGAGGGTCGGTTTATTTCCTGGCCATATGCATACACTATGTCAGGTGCCCAGATAGAAATAAATGCCGACAGAGCAGCCAGTGGCGGCCCTAGAATTGGAATCTGAAACAAGCCTGCGATGATTGCACCCGCAGTTAATCCACCTGTGCCATTCAGTAGCTCATCAAACATTGGTGCTGCAGCTGCACCTTCATATTTCACCAATAAGACGTCAATGTCTCCACCGGTGTTTACGATGTTTTGGCTCGCTGCATAATCGTGAAATTCAAAAATCGCATTGTTTCCTGTTGCGGCATACCAAAGAGCCTTTTCTATTGAATCATCATCTGGGTTGGGCTCAAACAAAACATGAGTATTATTGTAAGGTGGTCCATCCAGAATGACTTTATGTTTTAGAATCTCTGCGTATTGCCAGAATCTTGCATGTCCCCTGAATGCTCTGATTTTAGCAAGATCATTCTTGAATTTCAGCTTGATCTTCACCCTGCCGCCATGGGCCTTGCTCACATGCCAGCAACCGTTTTCATCCGTTTCGGTCACAATGCGTTTGAAGAGGCCGTCTTTCACAACTACCTTAAGGTTTCTGACGCCTTCAGGGCCGAGTTGTGTGTCTTCGACCTGCACACAGCCGGAAGGCAGCAAAGGGTTGGAGGATACCTTGCAGCCACACTCGGTTGTAACCCAGGGGTCACCTGAAGGCGGAGGGGGCGGGTTCTCGAGGCAATCCGGCCAGTTAGAACTCCCCGGCACACAAGGCATCCCATTGCAGCTTCGGTTGTCGTCCCAGCATTCGATTTTCGGCAGGTAGCAGCATGGATAACTCGGGCAATCGGGATGACATTCGGCTCCCCGCTCCCAGCCACTGTCGTCGTATTCGTTGCCGGTGATTCTGAATGCCTCGGCTGTCAGGAGTGAATAATAAGGTGCCAGTACCAATTGCTCCAAAACCTGATATTGTATCGGTGGAAAAACAAAATCGGGTTTCACCACCGTATAAAACCAGGTGGGCTGATCTTCAGGAATTGATGGATCATGATACCATGTGCCTTCCTGTATGATTTCGTAATCGAGCGGGTAATCATCGAGGTCGATGTCCAGCGAATCCATGTAGTCAAAAAGTAGTTTCAATTCTTCCAGATTTGCCGGCAGGAAGCGAACGTACAGGTCTGTGGCAGGTAGTGCCACATAATCCGGGTCGTAGAGATTGTTCCAGGCAGTGGTCATGTTGGCAACGGAGTAAGGGTTGTTGATTTTTTGTCCCAATACCATTTGCTGATCAGGTGGTTCGAAACTCCTCAAGCTGGGTTCTCCAGTCAAACTGACCTCGTTGAGACCGGTTTCGTTCGCTGGAAGTTCTTTCGACATGGATTCTTTTTGACATGCTTGCAAAAACATAAACATACATGCAAGCATTACTGCAAATTGAATGCTTTTCATAACTTCGCAGAGTTTAAATTATTAGACACTAGCCCTTCGTCGTCACTGGCCAAAATGAGCGGCGAGGGGCTTTTCCATATCTGTACGCGTACGCGGTTACAGTCAATTACTGCCAATCCAATAGTTCCCCTTAAATTCAGTGCTCAATAGTGAAACTTCTCCGGAAGGCACCCTTCTTTTTTCTACTACTCCACCAATCTTTTAATCTGATAAGGTATTGCCTTCTCTTCTCCTCGTAGTTCTGTGTGCTGGTTGTTAGGCGTTATTGAAAAACTCGAGGACGAATTTAAGGCGCACGGGTGAATTGTGCAAGTACCCCCCCCCATACATTTTTATTTCTATAATTTATTTTGGAGGGTTTTTTCCGAGGCTGGTGAATCGGGGGAGTTTTCGGGTTCCAGGCCTGGATCTGGATTCACAATCCTTGAAATGTCTTACTCCGGTAAACTCCGTGATCAGTTTGTTCCAAACAAGCCCACTGCCTACTGAGTACCGCCTATTGAGTACTGCCCACCGCCCACTCCTGCCACTTTGTCACCCCTTCGGGCAACATCAGCCCCTGTGTCATACTGTTCCATCCGGTCAATCAGGCTTTTCAGGACAGGCTGTCTGTGGCACCAATGTTGAGCTGCCGGGGGCTGCCGGGGGCTGCCTGAAGCGTCGGGTGGCGTCAAAAGGCTGGATGGCCTACGATTGTGGAAAAATTACCCGCATCCAGTGATAATGGCCGACACCTTTCCAATGGCATTTTTTGATTATTTTGCAGGCCTTCGCTGAATAGCCCTGACTCCCGGGGAACACAAGTGGAAACTACACGTTCTGAATAGCATAAAACCATCATAACCATTATGCCCCTTTTTGAAGATTTTATCGTGTCGAATGCTTTTGACGAGGAAGGAGAATTCATGCCCCTGATCACCATTGAAGAAGAAGACGAGGCCAACATTCAGGATTCCTACCCCGAAGTGCTGCCGGTGCTGGCCCTGAAAAATACCGTTCTTTTCCCCGGGGTCGTCATCCCCATCACCGTTGGCCGTGACAAATCCAACCGGGCCATTCAGAAGTCTTACGACAAACACCGCATTGTGGCTGTGCTCGCACAGCGGGATCCCAAAGTGGAAGATCCCAGGGTGGAAGACCTGTACGAGGTGGGCACCCTGGCCCGGATCATCAAGCTGATCAAAATGCCCGATGGCACCACCACCGCCATCCTGCAAGGGCGCAAGCGCTTCCGGCTGCAAAAGATGGTGGCCGAAACACCTTACATGCAGGGCATCGTGGAAGAGCTCAACTACGACCCGCCGGCCAACGAAATGGAGTTCAAAGCCGTGGTGGCCACCATCCACGACAAAGCCCAGCAGATCATCCACCTCTCGCCCAACATCCCCTCGGAGGCGGTGGTAATGATCAAAAACATCAACAACCCGACTTTCCTCATCAACTTCATCGCCTCCAACCTGGGGGTAAAGCTCAACGCCAAGCAGGCCATCCTCGAAGAGAACGACCTCATCAAAAAGGCGGAGATGCTGCTGGAGCAAATGGACACGGAACTCCAGTTGCTCGAAATCAAAGACCGCATAGAGAGCAAGGTCCGCACGGACATCGAGAAGCAGCAGCGGGACTACTACCTCAGCCAGCAACTGAAAACCATCCAGGAAGAGCTGGGGCAAAACCCGCAAGAGGAGGAAATCAAATCATTGCTCGAAAGAGCGAAGGCCAAACACTGGCCCGAAAACGTGGCCAAGGCTTTCGACAAAGAGATCAACAAGCTGCGCCGCATGAACCCGCAGGTGGCCGAGTACAGCATCCAGCTCAACTACCTGGAGCTGATCCTCGACCTGCCCTGGAACGAGTTTACGACGGACAACTTCGACCTGGCCAAGGTGAAGCAGGTGCTGGACAAAGACCACTACGGCCTCGAAAAGGTCAAAGAGCGCATCATGCAGCACCTGGCCGTGCTGAAGCTGAAAGGCGACATGAAAGCGCCCATCCTTTGCCTGGTGGGCCCTCCCGGCGTGGGTAAGACTTCCCTCGGAAAATCCATCGCCAGGGCACTCAACCGCAAGTTCATCCGCATGTCGCTCGGTGGCCTGCACGATGAGGCGGAGATCCGCGGGCACAGGAAGACCTACATCGGAGCCATGCCCGGAAGGATCATTCAATTGATCCGCAAAGCCGGCGCCAGCAATCCCGTTTTCATCCTCGATGAAATCGACAAAGTGGGCAAGGACTTCCGCGGCGACCCCTCCTCGGCCCTGCTGGAAGTGCTGGACCCGGAGCAAAACGCCACCTTCCACGACAACTACCTGGAGATGGAATTCGACCTCTCCAAGGTGCTATTCATTGCGACGGCCAACTCGCTGTCAACCATTCAGCCGGCACTGCTGGACCGGATGGAGATGATCTACATCAACGGCTATTCGCTGGAAGAGAAAATCGAAATTGCGAAGCGACACCTCATCCCGCAACAGCTGAAAGAGCACGGCCTGAAAGCCAGGGACGTACGTTTTTCGAAGAAAGTGCTCACCAGCATCATTCAACAATACACCCGGGAATCAGGTGTGCGCAGCCTCAACCGGCAGATAGCCACCGTGATGCGCTTTGTGGCCAAAAAAGTGGCCATGAACGAAGAATACTCCCCCTCCATCAAAGTGGAGGACCTTCGGGAAATCCTCGGACCGGCCCGTACATCGAAAGAGCTGGCCGGCGAGAAGCTGCCGCCGGGTGTCACCGTGGGTCTGGCCTGGACTTCCGTGGGTGGTGAAATCCTCTTCATCGAAACCATCCTCAGCAAGGGCAAAGGCGGCCTGACCATGACCGGCAACCTCGGCTCCGTCATGCGGGAATCAGCCACCACGGCCCTGAGCTACCTGAAAGCCAATGCCGAAAGGCTGGGCATCGATCCGCAGGCTTTTGAAATGTACGACATCCACCTTCACGTTCCGGAAGGGGCCATTCCGAAAGACGGGCCTTCTGCCGGCATCACCATGCTGACCTCTCTGGCTTCTGCCTTTACCAACACGCCCGTGAAGCCGCTGATCGCCATGACCGGCGAGATTACCCTCCGGGGCAAAGTGCTGCCGGTGGGCGGCATCAAGGAAAAGATCCTGGCCGCCAAAAGGGCCGGCATCAAAGAGGTCATTCTTTGTTCCGAAAATGCCAAACACGTCGAAGACATCAATCCCGAGTACATCAAAGACCTCGAAATCAGGTACGTTGACCGCATGGACGAAGTGCTGCAACTGGCCCTGAAGGATTTTGGGAAGAAGAAAAAAACCAAAGCCAGCAACGGCAGCGCCCGGAAAAAAGCGCCGGCAAAAACGACCGGTTGATTCCTCTATGAATGCCGAAAGCGGGTGCCGGACAGCCGGCATCCGCTTTTTTGTTTTCCATTGAACGGGCAGGTAATCCTACCTTTGCGCCCATGCCGAGAATCCTGGCCATAGACTACGGAACCAAGCGCACCGGGCTGGCAGTGACCGACCCGCTGCAGATCATTGCGCAGTCGCTCACAACCCTTGCAACGGATGAGGTGTTTGACTTCCTGAAAAAGTACTTTGACGAAGAGGAGGTTGAACTGATCGTGGTGGGACTGCCGCTGTACCCAGATGGCAATCCGGCCCAGATCGCCCCGCTCGTTGAAAAGTTTGTGAAGCAGCTCAAAAAGGAATTCCCCCAACTGCCGGTGGCCATGCAGGACGAACGCTACACCTCCGAAGATGCCAAGGCATACATCCTCAAAAGCGGGGTTGGCAGAAAGAAACGCCGCGATAAATCGCTCGTGGACAAAGTGAGCGCTGCCATCATCCTGGAGCACTACATGAAAAGCGCCGGGAGGTGGAGTTGAGGTTTTTGGAGGGTTCTGTGAAATCTTTGAATCCGCAAAATCCGTGATTCTGACAACCTTCAAGTCTGAATCACTGATGAAACAGATTTTTGGATTTCGCTGATTAAGGAGCGGTTTTAACCA
>PAAY01000091.1 GCA_002698985.1 Saprospirales bacterium
AGAGCCAGACGGAAGTGTAGTGTAGGAAAGATACACCCACTTAAATAGCCAGGTACCACTAAGAAGCCAGGTACTGTTTTGTCATCCGCCGAAGGCGGATCTTCCAATGGTCAATGAAAGTAAAGCGTTGCCTCCCAGGCTCATCTGTTCAGCCTGTCCCTGTCCGGCCCGTCTGTCCGACGGACAGACTGGAGAGACGGGTGTCGGACAGACTGACGCTAGACCAGACGGGGGTTTGGAAGCACTAGCTCCGTGGAACTCCATGTAACCTAATGGAGACGGGTTTATCAGGAATACTCTGCTCAACTCTGTTTTTCATAAAGTTTAGAGTTTAGAGTGTAGGGTGTAGAGTTTGGGGGCGCTAGCACCTTTCATCCCTCCCCCGATGGCTATCGGGGCATCCCTCATCCCTCGTCCCTCACCCCTCCCTCCTGGCCTTGTTTAAAATTCGAGGGCTGCTCCGAGGATGAATGCCCGGGCTGGCAGGTAGAGGTTTCTTCGATCGATGCCGGGAGCCAGCACGTTGGGTTTTTCTGCCGGGCGGCCGCCGTTGTCGGTGGGGCCGGGGTCGGAAAGGCGCAGCTCGGGATCGGTCCCGGTGTAGCCGGTGAGGGTAAAGAGGTTTTCTGCCGCCAGGTATAGGCGCAATCTGGAAGCTTCGTTTTTACCGAAGGAAAAACGGTAAGCCAATACGGCACTCTGCAAACGCAGGAAGGAGGCATTCTCCACAAAGTAACTCGAAAAGGGGGCGTAAGGCTGGCTCTCCGGCAGGCGGTATTTGGTTTTTATGCCGTTGTATTGCGGAGCGAAACCGTTGTTGCCGTGCTCGTAAAACAGCCGCATGAGGTGGATGAGTTGGTGCCCGGCTACACCACGGAGGCTGAAGCGCAGGTCCCAATTTCCGAAGCTGAATTGATTGGTGAAACCGTAGGTAAAGTCAGGCTGTCCGGTGCCGATGGCCCCTTCTCCGTCGCTCACATTCCAGCTTCCAAACTCGTCAATTCCGAAAAAGGTACGCCCCCAGAACTCGCCGATGGGGCGCTGCTCTTTCAGGCGAATCAGGTTGCCGCAGCACACACCCGGGGCACCTGGATAAGCGATGAACTCTTCCCGGTAAGTGTTGTCCCTGCTGAGGTTGGTCAGGTCGGTGTGCACGGCGCTGAGGATGAATTCCGCTACCCAGGTCAGTTCTCTGCTCAGTCGTTGGGTCGTTTTTGCGGTGATCTGCGTTCCCCTGCTTTTCATGGAACCGGCGTTCATCCAGGTCCATTGCCAGAGGTTGGGCGGAGAGGGCACATTTTCCCGGCGGATGAGGTCAAAGGAATGGTTCCGGAACAAGCTTAGGCTGAGTGAAAGGTCCAGGCGCTTGTCGGTGAGGGTGGTGCCGACCCGCCATTGTCGGCTGCGTTCGGCTTTTAAAGCAGGGTTGAAGTTGTTCAGCAACTGGTAGGAGGGTATGAAACTGCCATTGTAGAAAAATTCAGTAGAGGGACCGTACCAGGCATAATACCTCGCCTCCTCCGGCGGCAAATTACCGGTGATGCTGTATTGAAAAGCCGCCTGCCAGATGAATCGCTCCGGGATGGGAAGTATCCGGGACAGTTCCAGCCCCAGTCCACCAGCGGGATAGCCAGCAAAACGGGTGTCCGGTGAGAGGCGGCTGGAGCCTTCCCTTCGGTAAACGAAGGCTATCGTGACCGGACCCCTGGCTGCTTCCAGGCTCCACGAAACAGCCATCCGGCGATCGGCCCTTTTGTCACTGAATACTTTTCCTTCGCCTACGGCAAAATCGGTGGCCAGCTGGATGTTGTGGTAGCCGAGGTCGTCGCTGATGAAGCCACCGCCTTCTGCTGCCACTTCCTCCCAGACCCGGCGCTGCCATTCGTAGGCAATGCTCTGCTTCGTGTTCCACTTTCCGAATTCTTTTGAGAACTGAATGCTGCTCCGGCTGAAAGTATTGGTCTGCTTGCGGTTGTCAATAAAGGCCAGACCATTCCGATTCATTCCCCTGAAAGGGCTGTTGCGGTCGTAGTATTCCCCGTGGTTGATGCTCTCCAAAAAGCTGCCCGAGAAATGACTTATACGCCAGTTTTTGCCGGGCTTCCAAGTTGCCCGAAGGGCGAGGGAGGAAAAACTGCTGGTGGTTTCATTGGTGTTCTGCCGGAGCATGGCCACCGGATTGAAATAGTCGAATTTGGGTTCGTACGAATATCCGTCTGTTTCCGGATTGCCGTCGGAAACGGGGGCCGTGGGGTTGAAAGTGATGGCATACCTGAAGGCTTCCGGAAAGGACAAGGTTTCTTTTCGCTCTGCGCCGGCCAGGTGGGTTTCCACATTCAGCTTGTCGTCGAAAAGACCGGTGAAGAGTTTCAGCCTGGCACCGGCATGTTCGTATCCGGAGCCAAGCAGGGTACCTTCGGTATTGTTGAAATTGGCACTTGCAACGTAATCGATGCTTTTGCCACCAGAGCCAAATTCGAGGAAATGCCGATGGCTTAGCGCATCCCGGCTGATGGCTTCGGTCCAGTCGGTTTGGTGGCCGTAATCCGTAAGGCCGTTGGCCCTCACTTCGTCCAGGCTGAGGCCTGTATAGCGCCTTGCAATTTTTTCCAACTTGAGCGAAGTGCGGTAGCTGATCCAGGACTCGTCCTTGTTTTGGATTGTGTTGAAATGCAGTCCGCCGGCGGCCCCCCGCAGGCCGAGCTGCGCTGTTGCATCCAAGTCGTCAATTATTTCAGTGCCTGCCACTTCTTCAGGAGCCAGCGACCAGAGGGGTACATCGGGCATCCCATCCACCAGTACCAGCGGTTCGGCGGTGCCGTACATGGTAGTGAGTCCGTTCAGCCGATGCTCCCAATGGCCGTTGGGGTCGCCACCGGGGCGCAGGGCCTCGAGGCCGGCAAAACGGCTGGTCAGCAATTGCGCCGGGTGCCAGGCGGTTTCGCTGATGAGGGTGATTGGCCGCAGTAAGGTCTTTGAAAATGTGCTGTCTCCTTCGGCAAACGGCTTGGGGCCTTTCCGGCGAAGAAGGATGCTGTTGTCGTTTCCTTCTTTGAGCTTCGATGAATGGGGCCGGTAACCGCTCATCTCGATCCTGACCCGTAGCTCGCCGGAATTGGGGAAGATGAGTTCGAACTGGCCCTGGGCATCCGTGGTGGTTTTGACACTGGTCTTTTTCATGAAAACCGTGGCGCCTGCCACCGGCTCAGCGGTCCATTTGTCGAGCACCTTTCCGCTGACGGGCCTCTGAGCAGCAGCCCATTGCGCAGCGAGGAGGAAGAAGGCGAGAGAGGTGATGAAAAGACGGTGCATGGCAAGCAAGTTTTCCGGAATGAGTGGTGGTCAGGCCGGCGGTGGCATTACCCGAAGGGCATCTCTCCATGAGAGGAGCTGCCCAAAACCGGTGGACAAACTCTGCTCTCCGCCATAGACCACATAACTTTTCTCCAATGGGTGTCCGGTGAGTTTGTTCCAATATTTTAGGCCATCAAAATAGGACTTATTCATGGTTTTTCCGGATTTGAGTTCCACGGGTGTCAGCTCTCCGGCATGATCGAGGACGCAATCAACCTCGTGGCCGTGGTTGTCGCGCCAGAAGTATAGGTTGGGTTGGCGGCCCCGGTTGAGCCTGTATTTCAGGAACTCGGAAATGATCAGGTTTTCAAAAAGTGCCCCTTTCGCATAATGGGTGTCGAGTTGCTGACGGCTTTCGATAAAGAGCAATGAAACTGCCAGCCCCGTGTCGTAGAAGTACAGTTTGGGCCGTTTGATGATCCTTTTGTTGAAATTTTTATGGTGGGGCATGAGGCGGAAGAGAATGAAACTGGCCTCCAAAACAGACAACCAGGCTTCCGCTGTGTTTGGGCTGATGGCCGCATCCGTAGCCAGTGAACTCACATTCAGAACCTGCCCAACCCGACCGGCACACAAGCGCACAAATCTGGTGAAGGTGCTCAGGTCGCCAATGTTTTGCAGTTGCCTGACATCCCTTTCCACAAAGGTGTTCAGGTAGGAGGGGTAAAACTCATAGGGCTCCAGGTGGCGGTCGTAAATCCTCGGAAACAATCCTTTGTAGATTGCATCTTCATAGCTCGAAAAACCCAATCCGGCAGCCTGCATCTCTTCCATCGACAATGGCAAGAGGTTGAGCACGGCAGCCCTCCCCGCCAGCGACTGGCTGATCTGGCTCATCAGCAAGAAATTTTGTGAACCACTGAGAATGAAGCGCACCTCAGGTTTGTCGTCCACAATGCCCTGCAGGTAGGAGAATATCTGCGGGATGCGCTGGGCTTCGTCAATGATGGCCCCTCCCGGATAATTTGCCAGGTAACCCCGCGGATCCTCATTTGCCAGAATGAAAGTGTCCGGATCCTCCAGTGAAACATATGGCAGACCCGGGAAGAGTGATTTCAAAAGCGTGGTCTTTCCCGATTGGCGTGGCCCCGTCAGAAAAACGACGGGATACTTCTGTGAAAGCCCCAGGAGCGTGTCAGAAAGGGTTCTTTTTATCATGGCAATTTTGTACAGTTTTGCATTCTGATTGCAAAATTGTACAAAAATTTGCCTAAAAGCGAACTAAAACTGTACAATTTTGCAGTTGGACTGCAAAACTGTACAGTTTACCCGTCCTTCGGCTGGTTCTCTTTGGCTGACTTTGAGGAGCGCTTCTGGGTGTCCTTTTCGCTTTCTTTTTTGATGCGGGTAAGGTCGGAGTACAGTGCTTTGACGTACTGCTCGTCCACGGCCCAAAGGATGATTCGGCGGTTACCGTCCACTTTCACATAGCGGGTGCCTTTCTCGGGGTGGGTCATTTCGATGAAGCCGGGGCCGTACCACTTTTCCATGAGGTCTTTGACTTTCAGCACCAGGCTGTCGGCCCAGAGCTCTTTGTTCCAGGGAGCCCAGCCTTTGTAGTTGAACATGACCGGCATTTCGGCCACCACGCCTTCGTCGTTGAAGGTGGGGTAGAAGTTCATCACGGCCGGGTGTTCGAATTCGTCCATGGTGTATTCCACACTGGTATTGAACTGTCCCTGTTTGAATTTTTGGGTCTTGTTCAGTTTCCAGCAATGTTTGTAAAAGCTGTCGGCCGTCATGCCGAGGTACAGGCCGAAGAACAGGCTGTCGTGCCGTTCTCCGGAGGCCAGTTCACGCTCCACCAACTGCTCGTATTCGCTTTTGCAACCCGTGAGCAGGAGTCCGGAAAAAATGATGGTCAGAGCCACCAGGGCCAAATAAACAGGGCGATTTGAAGGGCGTTTTTGAGCATCATTCTTCGGGTGCATACCACTCATAGTTGTTTTGTTTTTCTTCCTCAAAATTCAGGTTTTGAAAGTTTGAAGGCCTCCACCGGGCCATTGTTTTTGCCGATGAGCAGGGTAGGGCCTGCCCACAGCAGGCTGCGAATTTCGCCATTCACCAGCAAACCGGACTCATGCGGCCAAAGGGCTTTGAAATCACCTCCGCCAACATTGTGCAGCACCCATCCGTAACTGCCCATGTAGATGCCTGTTTCGGGCTTGGCCCGGCTGAGATTGCCACCGATTACCAGCTCGGGCAGGCCGTCTCCGTTCAGGTCCTTGGCAGCAATGGCGTAAACCGGGCTGCTCTGGGCCTCAGTGGGCAGCGCTTTCATTTCAAAGCTGCCTGAGCCGTCGTTTAGGAAGATGGCAGAGGCCATGGTTTGGGCTTCAAGTTTGATAGCGTTTTGCAATTGTTCGGGGCTGAAAATGTCTTCGATGCGCTGGTTAGCGTAGTTGTTGAATTTGAGGTATTTCTTTTTCAGCAAAGGCATGTGGGTAACGAGGTCATTGCGCAGCGCCATGGGATAGGATTCGTCCCCGTTGTAAACGCAGATCAGTTGTTCCACCGAACCGTTCTGATCGAAGTCGTTGACCCACATGGTGACGGGTTTCTCCGAAGTGGCCTTGAAGCGGGAATTCAACCCGTGGTTGCCGGCAGCAAGGTCGATGTCTCCATCGCCGTCGAGGTCGGCAAGGGTGAGGCAATTCCACCAGCCTGAGCTGTTGGCTACGGGCTCCGGATTTCCGAGACTGCCTCCTTCGTTCCGAAGAACCTGAACGGGTATGTACTCACCTGCAAGCACCAGGTCGGGGTCGCCGTCGGCGTCCACATCGGCCCATGCGGCTGCGCTGATCATGCCGATGCGTTTCAGTGCCGGTGCCCGTGCATTGCTCATATCCGTAAAGCGGCCTTCGCCGTCGTTTAACAGCAGGTAGCCATCTCCCGGAACGCCGTAGATGAAGGGTTTGAGCCGTTCACCAACGAACAGGTCGGTATCTCCATCCTGGTCGTAATCGGCGGCTGCCACGGCTCCGGTGCTCTCGAAAACGAGCAGGGGAGGAAGGGTCGCTTTTTCGAAGCGCCCCCCACGGTTGAGGTACAGGCGGTCGAGCAGGGCAGAGGAAGTCTGCGGGAATTCATTGCCACCGCTGGCCACGTAGAGATCCTGGTCGCCGTCGCCGTCGGCATCGAAAAAGAGGGCATCTGTGTCTTCACTCAGCTTGTCCTGTTCCAGAAAATCATTGATGCGCCGGTAAGAGTTGCCGCTGCTCAGGAAGAGGGCCCCGGCCTGGTCTTTGGCACCGCCGACGAAAAAATCCGGTAACCCATCGCCGTTGACATCAGCAGAAGCCATGGGCGGACCTTCGGCTGAAAGCATGTGAAAGATGAGGTGATCCCTGTCGAAATCGTTGAAAGGATTTTCCTGGTGGGTGAAGCCGAACGGTGGCTTCCCGGGCAGCAGTCTGTAGCCCTGTTGGCCGGAGGCCGAATGGAGCAGCCAATCAGCCATGGCGGCTTCGCCGTCTTTTTCAGCTTCACTTTCTCGCTGGCGCAAGGTCAGTTGGCGGTCGGCTTCCACCGTGGTCAGCAGGGTTTTCCGGCCATCCGGCCAAATGACCACCAGGGTATCCACCACGGCATGCTTGCCGAGGCCAAAATGCAGCCGGCTGTCCACGGTTGATTCGAAGCCCCGCATGGGGGCCACTTCTGCATAGTAGCGGCTGCCGCCGCAAATGGCGAGCGCTTTGGCGCCCAGCGCACGGGTGTTGGCGCCCTCGCCGATCAGTTCCAGGGTCAGGTAATGGTTTTCAGGGTCGAGCTGGCGGCTGTTGTTGCGGTAGATGAAGGCGGGCATGTCCTGGTTGTTGATCACCAGGTCGAGGTCGCCGTCATTGTCCAGGTCGGCGTAGGCGCTGCCGTTTGAAAAGGAGGGTTCGGCCAGCCCCCACTCAGCGGCCATGTTTTTGAAGGCAGGCAGTCTTTCTTTGCTTCGGCCTTCGGCCAACAGGTTTCGGAAGGCGTAGTTGGGCAGTTTTTCGCTGGGCATGGCGTCCACCATCTGGGTGATGGCCTTGCCCTCTTTGGCCAGTGCAGCCCGCACGTTGTCAGGGTCGGAATAGAAGTTGACGTAATCCTGGTCCGTCAGGTCTTTGCCGATGCCGTTGGCCACGAAAAGGTCCCGGTAGCCGTCGTTGTCCATGTCAAAAGCGAGGGCTCCCCAGCTCCAGTCGGTGGCGTGGACACCGGCCATGCGGCTGATTTCCGTGAAAACGGGATTTGCCTCCGTTGTTCCTCCGGCGCCGAGGTTCATCTGCAGGGTGTTGCGGGTAAACTGGTGGAAGTAACCCGCTTTGACCTCCCGCTGGTACAGGTCCCAATCTTCAAATTTTGTTTTCGTCTTGATGCGGCGGTCGTCAGGAGGCAGCATCTCGGTCACAAAGATGTCCGGCCAGGCGTCGTTGTTGAGGTCGGCGATGTCAGCTCCCATGCTGCCCATGCTGGTTTCTTTCACGCATTGCTCCAGCACTTCCCGGAAGGTACCATCGGCATTGTTCAGGTAGATGTAGTCCCGCTCGAAAAAGTCGTTGCTGACGAAGAGATCCGGCCAACCGTCCAGGTTCAGATCGCCCACGCTTACGCCCAGGCCAAAGCCGATGTTGCTGCTGTAGATGCCGGCTTCTGTGGTTACGTTGGTGAAGTGATCACCGTCGTTGCGGTAGAGCTTGTTGCCGCCAGCGGGGTCGGGCTTGTTGCGCTGACCGGGGATGAGGTCATAGCCACCCACCGAGCGCAATGAATTATTGAGAAGATAAAGATCCAGATCACCGTCGAGGTCGTAGTCGAAAAAGGCGCCATGTACGGAAAGGCCTTCGTCGGCAATGCCGTATGCCTTTGCCTGTTCCGTAAAAGTGGGGGTAAAGCCTGCCGTTTCATTTTCCGAAGGAGGACCATTGTTGATGAACAACTCGTTGTGGCGCTGTGCTCCGCCGGGAGGGCCGGATTTCATCACGTAGAGATCGAGCCAGCCATCGCCATTCACATCCGCAACGGAGACGCCGCTGGTCCAGACACCTTTTGAACCGACGCCTGCTTTTTCCGTGATGTCCTCAAAACGCAAATCGCCTTTATTGAGGTAAAGTTTGTTGCTGGACATGTTGGCGCAGAAGAAGATGTCCACCAGGCCGTCGTTGTTGAAGTCGCCCAGGCCTACGCCGCCGCCGTTGTAAAAATTGCGGAAGGTATAGCAATTCAACTCCTCGGTGTACTTGACCATGTTGGCAAAATCAACGCCCGAGTATTCCGCCGGAACCAGCGTGAACAAAGTATCGGCAGGGGGCAGGGTAGCTTTTTTACTGCAATGCAGAAAGGCTGTTGCAACGAAAAGCAGGATGGTGAGTTGACGCATCAGTGCGGGTGGCTGTTTGGTTAACTGGTTTAGAGAGGTTTAGAGAGGTTTAGAGGGGTTTAGAGAGGTTTAGAGAGGTTTATCCCGAATCCCGAAATCCTTCGGGATCGGGAGGATTAGAGGGGTTTGGTTTGGAGGGCGAAATTAAGTGAAAAAAGAAAGCAAGCGGAGGACAGTGCCTGCGCTTGCTTTCAGTTGATATCAGTTCAGCCTGGTCTGGTATCAGTAACCAGGATTCTGCTGAAGATTCGGGTTGGCACTGATCTGTGCTGCCGGAATCGGGAAGATGTTCTTGGTTGGGTCAGAAGCTGGCTTCTCCCACCATGCATCGTTGTATTTTCCGAAGCGGATGAGGTCCTGACGGCGCCATCCCTCGAAGAACATTTCACGGCCACGCTCAGCGAGGAGGTCATCGGCTGTGAGTGATGCGAAAGGAGCAACACCTGCACGCTGACGGATCATGTTAACCAGGGTCAGCGCTTCGGCATCACCTGAGTTCATTCTCCAAAGCGCTTCAGCTTTCATCAGCAGTACATCGCCATAGCGGAAGATCGGGAAGTCGTTGTTGAGGTTGTTGGTAGAACCGAGGGCAAACTCGTATTTACCGATACGGGCTCCAGCCTGACGGTAAGCACCTGGCTCAAGTTCGTTTACTTCAGGAGTGAAAACGATCTCGGGTCCTCCCGGGTCGTCGGCACTGGAGTCGGTGATCGGCGTTACACCGTCTGACTTGTACTGAGGGCCTGCGTGGAAGTTTCCGCGCACTTTCTGGTTTCCGTACTCGCCTTTGCGGATGTCACCATCCTCGTAAGACTCATAGAATTCCTGAAGTGTGCAGTAGCCGTTCCAAGGCTGGAAGGTGAGGTCGAAGGTTTCCTGACTGCTGTAGTGCAGGGTCATGGCCGGCAGGAAGAATCCTTGCGCCTGGTTCTCATCGTAAGGAATTACGAAGATGTTCTCACTGCTGCCTTCGTTGCGCTCGTTGAAGTTGGTGAAGTAGTTGGTCTCCAGGCTGTAAGCACCGCCATTGATGATTTCGTTACAAGCTGCAACGCAATCAGCCCAGCGGGCAGTTCCGGTGTAAACTTCAGCATTCAGGTACAACTTGGCGAGGATGGTCTGACCGACGTAGTAGTTGATACGGGCGTAAGTGGAGCCATCAACCGTTTTGGTCAGGTTCGGAACATTGTCCTTCAACTCCTGCTCGATGAATGCAAAAACTTCTGCACGAGACTTGGTGGCTGGATTCGGATCCGAATCGGCAAAGCTGGTAACGATGGGCACGTTGCCGTAACCATCGAGCAGCCAGTAGTAGAACAATGCGCGGAGGGTTTTTACCTCGGCAATGAACTGTGCTGCCTGTGTGGGATCTGTCTTTCCTTCGGCAACGAGGGTCTCGAACAAGGCAATCACACGGTTGCAGTTGTTGATACCGCTGTACAGGTTGTTCCAACCGTTGTTCACGGATTCCTCGTTCGGGGTGTACTGGTGGCGGTGTACCCGCAACCACTGACCACCGTCGAACCAGTCAGAACCACGCTGAGGAATCATGGCTTCGTCAGAAGAAATCTCGCTCAGCGAGTTGTAACTGTTGTGACCGCCCCAAAAGTAGAGGCTGGTGTAGGTGGCCCCAAGGGCCGAAATGAACTGCTCTTCCGTGGTAGGGAAGTTCTGGTCTGTCAGGTCGCTGAACACTTCCTCGTCCAGGTTGGTACAGGACTGGGTGCTGAAGGCTACCAGAAGACCCATGAGCAGAAACTTGTTAAGAATATTGCTTTTCATAAGTCAATTACAATTTAAAGAATAAGAACGCTGAGTGTTGCTGCGCTAACAGGGATGACACTCAATTGTTCCTGATTTTGTTAGAGCGAAACATTCACACCAAAGCTCACTGAGTAAGAGCGGAAGTAGGTATTCCTACGATCCAGACCCGGAGCCAGGAGGTTTGGCGTATTGCTTTGGAAACCACCGTTATCAGGATCACCAAAGTCAGCATAGCGAACGTTCGGGTCAACACCGGTGTAGTTGGTGATGTAGAACAGGTTACGACCGGTGACGTAAACACGCAGTGAACGGCGCTCAGGCAAGGACATGTTGTAACCGAGGGTTACGTTGTCAAGTGCCAGGAAAGAGGCGCTTTCTACAGCGTAGCTGGAGAATTTGGGCTGGCCGAAGAGGTTCGGGTCAAACTTGTCGGTCTTGACCTGGTTCTCGATCGGGCGGGAAGAAGCATTGCCCAGCGGCTCGTAGAAGTTGCGGTACATGTTCACCAGGTCGTGGCCAAAGTCTCCGCGGAGGAAGAAGCTGAAATCCCAGTCGTTGTAACGGAAAGTGTTCTGGAATCCGAGAGAGAAGTCAGGCAAACCGTTGCCAACTACCACGCGGTCGTCTTCACCCAGTCCGATTTCGATCTGGCCGTCGCCGTCAACATCTTCGAAAGTCCAGTCTCCGTCAGTCCCGGGGCCGGTGTAAACAGGAGCTACGATCTGGCCGATTTCCTGGCCACCGAATACGCCGATGGTCGGGTCGTTGTTCTGACCGGGAGCACCAGGAGATGTAGAGAAGTCATAAGTAACAGGCTCAGATCCCTGGAAGAATTTGAACTTGGCATTGGGAGCGGAAACGGTGTCGAGGGTAGTCTTGAAAGTGGCAAAAGTTACCCGTGGTTCCCAGCTGAAGCCAGACCCGTTGGAGTAATTGTATCCAACTGACAGCTCAATACCGGTACTTTTCAGTTCAACGTCTTCGAGGTTTGCCCAGGTGTTCGGGGCAAAGTTTGGCGGAACCGGCACCGGTACGAAGAAGATCAGGTCGCTGGTGGTACGGTTGTAATAGTCAACAGAACCGGTCAGTTTGTAATCCATCAATGCAAAGTCGAGACCGGCGTTGAACTCGCCTTTTTGCTCCCACTTCAGGTCGGGGTTGGAGTTACGAGCCGGGCCGATGGCAGGAACGAATCCGCCGTTGAAGTAGAAGTTGCCCTGACGGGTGTAGAGGAATTGAGACAAGTAGCTGTCTGGTGGTAGAGAACCTGTCACACCGTAAGCAAGGCGTAGTTTCATTTGGTCAGCGCTGAGGTCAGCAAGTTTCACGAGGTCAACACCTGCACTGACGGCAGGGAACCAACCCCAACGATTATCAACACCAAAACGTGAAGAACCTTCACGACGCAAAGAGGCCATGAGGTAGTAAGTGTCGTTGATGTCAAAGTTAACGCGACCGAAGAAACCGATCACTTTGTATGCACTCTTGTAAGATGAAACTGCATTCGGGTCACCCTCGGCGGCCAGTTGGCCGAAGTTGAGGTTGTTGAAGGTCAGGTCGTTAGAGATAAAGCGGGTAGCTCTGGCGTTGAAGCCTTCAAAGGTGAAGTCCTGGTAGGAGTAACCAGCCAAAACAGACAAGCTGTTGTTGCCGAAGTCAACGTTGTAACGGCCTGTCATCTCAAACAACTCAGTGCTGTTGTCATTGGTAGAGCGGGTGGCAAGGCCCTTGTCATTGAAGCCGCGGAAATAGGCGTTACTGGGGTAGAACTGGCCGTAGATGTCACTTTCTTTCTGACGAGAGTAAGAAATGGAAGCTACCAGGCCATCCATGAGTTCGTAGTCACCTTTGATGTTGATCAACAGGTCTTTGGTAGTACCTTGATTGATACCCTGCTCAGCGATGGCTACGGGGTTGAAGTAGTCGAAGTTCTCCTGCTGGAAGTATCCGCCGTATTTGGCATCGAGATCAGCGTCGTATTTTGCTGAACCCTGAATGTCAGACCAGCGCACAGGAGCGGTAGGGTTGTAAAGGGTGGCATAACGGAAGGCTTCACTAAAGCCAAAGTCAGATTCCCTTTCCGTACTTGAAATGTTCAAACCGATGGTGAGACGATCGTTGAGTGCCTTTTGAGAAAGGTTCAAACGGCCGTTGATCTGGCTGAATCCGGTATTGATACCGATACCTTCGATATCACGCCAGTTGAAGGCAGCACGGTAGGTCGTTCCGCCGGCCCCACCTGACATGGACAAGTTGTGAACGTGTGAAACCGCAGTGCGGGTGACGTGGTCCATCCAGTCGGTGTTTTGACCGAAGTCAATATCGGAAAGCTGACCATTGCCGAAGCGGGCGAAAGTCTGCGTGCGGATGTCTCTCCATTCATCAGCGTCGGTAACCTGAACTTTCCGGGCAATTGCCTCAGCGGTTACGTAACCGTTGTAGTCAACTTTTGTAACGCCTTTGCTGCCACGCTTGGTGGTTACAAGGATCACACCTGAAGAGGCACGTGAACCGTAGATGGCAGCAGCCGAACCGTCTTTCAGCACGTCGATGGATTCGATGTCGTTGGGGTCCACGGTTTCCAATGAAGCACCGATGACTCCGTCAATTACAACGAGTGGTGAAGAGTTGGCACCCACAGTACTCAAACCACGAAGACGGATTTGAGGAGAACCGTTGGGGTCACTGCCAGGTTGCGAAATAGCAAGACCGGCAACTTTACCCTGCACCAATTGGAGTGGGTTGTTGACTTGTCCTTTCTGGAAATCCTCGGCTTTTACGCTGGATACGGCACTGGTCACTTCTTTGGACTTCTGCGTGCCATAACCAACCACCACGATTTCCTCGAGGAGTGCGCCAGGAGTCAGTGCAGCATCTACGACATTGGAAGCTCCAATGCTGACACGCTGTGCACCGTATCCTGTGTAGGTGAATTCCAGCTCGGTAGCATCAGCCGGAACTTCGAGGGAGTAGGTACCATCCAGGTCGGTAATCGTACCGATGCTGGTACCCACCACAAGGATGTTTGCACCGATGAGCGGCTCTCCGGTCTGACCGTCAGTTACCGTACCGGTAATGGTACGCTGGGCCATCACGAGACTGCTCATACCCATTGCCATAACCAATAGCAACAGGCATTTGGTGAGGTAGTCGAATTTAAGTTTCATACATTACGATGGTTTAGTTAAACAAGATTCAATGAATATACTTTGGAACATGGTTCCTCAAAGTGTCTGTCCACTTAGTCTGTTGAAGTCAGGTCTTTCAAAAGTCTGAATAGGATAATGGTTGTCGTTCGAAAGGATCTTCTGAGGTACGAGATACACCCTGCAAAACAATCTATTGTTTACACAGGAATACCAGTAATAATCTTAATTGTGGCTTAGTGATTTGCAGGAGTTATTTGGTAGGACAGGGCAAATGTACTCTTTTTTCCAGAACGTCCAAATTTGGTTGGCGACTGTTTGGGTTTTTGTCTTTCATTCAAAATAAAACACATTTTACTTTCATATTTTGAAGCAACTTTCCTTTGTTAGCGTGGTTTTTTGAGCGATACATCGCAATTGACCGGAATTTGACTTTCCATGAAGCACATCGCATTTCTGGCCCTTGTCTTTTTTCTTCCCAACTCCGGAGTAAGGGCGCAAAGCGATGTGTTCTTTTCCAGGCATTTCAAGGAGGTCGAGATACCCTTTGAATACCACAATGACCTCATCATTGTGACGGTGACCTTCAACCGCATCTTTCCTCTCAAATTCATTTTCGACACAGGTGCAGAACATTCCATCCTTGCACAAAGGCAAATCACCGACCTTTTGCACGTCAGTTACGACCGGGAGTTCAAGCTGCTGGGGTCCGACCTGCAAACAGAACTGACGGCCTATCTGGTCAGAAGTGTCCACCTGAAAGTGGGTGACTGGATTGTCGGCAACAGACCAATCCTGGTGCTGGATGATGACTATTTCAGGTTTGAAGAATTGACAGGACGGGAGATCCACGGAATCCTCGGCTCAGATATCTTCAGACATTTCGTTGTGAAGATCAATTACTCCCGAAGAATCATAACCCTTACAAAGGCCAATGAATTCGAACCACCGAGAGACTATCGGGAGCTGGCCATTAAAATTCACAGGGGCAAGCCTTACCTGGACACCTATGTGGAGATTTTTGGCGATACAGCCACCAATGTGCGTTTATTGATGGATTCGGGTGCCTCCACCAGCCTGCTGCTCTATACCGACACGAGCCCTGAACTCAAACTGCCACCCAACACCATCAAAGGCCAGTTGGGAATGGGGCTGGGTGGCTTTCTCGAGGGCTACCTGGGCAGGGTGAATACACTCGGTGTGGGGGAGTTAGAGATGAAAGACGTAATCACCAATTTCCACGAAGTAAACCACGGAGCTGATACTACTTTGCTCTTTGACCGGAATGGCATTCTGGGCAATAAGGTGATGAGCAGGTTTTACATCATTTTCGATTATCCCCGTGAGCGGCTGTTCCTCAAACCCAACAAATACTTCAAAGAAAAATTTGAATTTGACAAAAGCGGCCTCGTTTTACTGGCAACAGGTGTCAGGCTCAACCAAATCAGGGTGCACGATGTCATCGAAGGTTCGCCGGCAGATGAAGCTGGTGTCAAACCAGGAGATGTGATCGTTCGGGCCAATTCATTGCCATCTTCATTTATGACAGTAGAATATATGCATAACCTGCTCTCAAAGCGGCAAGGAAAGCGGATAAGACTAGTCTTACTGAGAAATGGTGAGAAGTTGAAAGTGAGCTTCAGGCTGAGAAAATTGATCTGATTTGTATGGCCTGTGTTGAACAAATTCCTGTTTAATCCCTGTTTTTACCAGTTGAGAGACAAGATGCTTTGAATATGCTTTGAGCATTCATAAATTTGGCAGCGAAACAGTTACTTTTACAATCGTTGGTTTCAACTATAGATTTTCAAAATTTATAACTGTTTCCTTTGCCCCTGAATCCCAGAGCTCAGTTCCGTTCACTCACATGCCTCTCATAATCTCCATGAACGTGGTCCAATCGGAAGTGACAGACAGAAAACAATTCAATTCCTAAGGTCGAACAATCCAAATGTGTACTGCGTGCACATGAACCCCGTTGAAGCCAATCACAAATTACCCGGTTCCATCAATTAATTCATTGGAATGAAATCACTTTTACCACTTTTACTCAGCTTGTTGTTCATTTCGGATTCCGTACTCCACACCCAACAGAAACCCGACCAGCAAATACCCAAGATCTCATTGGAGGACGGGGCAACGCGTTACCCCATTTTCATGGCCAATGATAAAGAGTACCTGGAGGTTTGTGACCTCAAAAAAGGCGAAGTGTACCAGGTATGGACAGTGCTGAACGGCGATTGCGAAGCGACAGTAGGTGTTGTTGGCCTTCCGGCGGCAAAATCCATGGAGTTTGTAGCTACAGAAGAATGCATGGAACTGGAAATCACGAAAAAAGCCGGTGATTGCCAAGAGCCCATTTTCTTGTCCTTCGGCTGTCAGACCTGTAAGGCCGAGGCAGAGCCTCAGAGTCAGGGCAAACTCTCTAACCTTGCCGTTTTCGGGGGTATTTCATCCGAAACCCTCATCAAAGATATTTTCATCGGTGGCAACTGCTTCGACGTAATGAATGTGTCTGATATTGGACACCCGGATGGCAAAGGAAGCTTTGATTCCGGCGCCGCTTCCATCGGAATCAACAATGGCGTCATCTTGTCTTCCGGAAGCATTTACAATGCTCCCGGACCTAACAACTCCGACAGCGCAGGTAACATGCTTACCGGTAGCAGCAATGACCCCGACCTCAACCAGCTTACAGGTGGTGGACTTTATGATGTCGTCGGAATTGAATTTGATTTTCAACCCACCATCAACCAGATCACATTTGAATATGTCTTTGCCTCGGAGGAATACTGTGAGTGGGTTGGTTCCCAGTTCAACGACGTTTTCGGGTTCTTCATCAGCGGCCCGGGCATTTCGGGTCCATTCTCAAACAACGGTGCCAATATCGCCGTCATTCCGAACACCACCACTTACGTTGCCATCAACAATGTGAATCACATTTCCAATACCAACTGGTTCATGCCGAACCAAAATAATTGTGGCGGTATAACCAACATGAACGACATTCAGTTTGATGGTTACACTGTAATCATGCAGGCCACGGCCAACGTAATTCCTTGCGAGACTTATCACATCCGTCTGGTAATTGCCGACGTGGGCGACCCCTTTTACGACTCTGCCGTATTTCTCAAAGCCAACAGTTTCAGTGCCGGTGGTACGGCCGTGGGTGAGGTAGTGGTTCCGTCAACCGGGTCCAACTTCGTTTACGAAGACTGCGCAGATGGTTTTATCACCTTTACCAGAGTTGGCGGTGATATCAACCTGCCGCATATCATAGAGCTGAATTTGCTGCCCAGTAGCACAGCTACGCCAGGAGTTGACTATGCTCCGCTTCCAACAACGGTGGTTATCCCGGCGGGCCAGTCCTCGGTTACATTGCCGATCAATGTATTCCCCGACGGAATTCCGGAAGGTGTTGAAACCATTGTGATAGGAATTGAGAACTCCTGCTCCTGTTCCAGTCTGGAAATGGAGCTGGAAATCCACGACACTCCTCCCATGGATGCCTTGTTGGATGATGTGGACTTGTGTCAGGGCACGCCCCTGACGCTTGAACCCATAGTTTCCGGTGGCGTTCCGCCCTATACTTATCAATGGAGTAACGGCACCCAGGCTCCTTTCCTGGTGGCCGTTCCAACTCAAAATACCAGCTATTCTGTAACGGTCTCCGACCAGTGTAACCAGTCAATGGTGGCCACCAGCAATATCACGGTCAATGAAATTCCAAGCGCCACCCTGGAGGGCTCAGGATTCATCTGCACGCAGGGTGGTTCCAACCCGGTTCCGCTATCCATAACATTTACAGGAGTGGGCCCCTGGGTATTCCAATACAGCATCGATGGTGTGGTGCAAACGCCCATCACCACCATGGCCAATCCCTATCAGTTTGTGGTAACTCAGCCGGGTATTTATGAAATGTATTCCGTAATGACGGAAGTGGGCAATTGCGAAGGTCCTGCCATAGGCGTTGCACCAATTTTACCAGTAGAAATTGAGAACCAGATGATCGTCACACCGGTCACCTGCCAGAACAGCGGAGAGATAACAGCCGGGCCATCAGGAGGGGTAAGTCCTTTCAATTTTATCTGGAGCAACAATGCTCCAAATGCACCAACCATTACCGGATTGGACCCAGGTGTCTATTCCGTTACCATTTCCGATCAGAATGGCTGTACCCTGGTTGATTCGGCAGAAGTAACCGCCGCACCGCCACTGGAGCTGGAAGCCCAGGTATTGACAAATGTCGATTGTGCCAATCCAACGGGAGGCTCTGCCGAGGCCATTGTCAACGGCGGAACACCGGGTTACACCTACAACTGGAGCGGAGGCATCGGCAACGTGCAAAATCCGACAGGCATGGGTCCCGGCATGTACTATGTCACGGTCACCGACGACCAGGGCTGTGAAGAAGTGGACTCTGTCATGATCACTGCTGACACCTTGCCGCCACAGGCGCTCGCCGACCCTGCGGGTGTTTTGAATTGTGTCGCTGCGCAAGTTGAAGTCAGTGGTGCCGGTTCCTCTGCCGGTGCCGGCTACGCTTACCAGTGGTCGGGTCCTGGCATCGTGGGCGACCCTACCGGACAAGATATTACTGTGAACCAGCCCGGAACCTACAACCTCATCGTCACAAATACGGCCAATGGCTGCACAGCCACAGATGATGCCCTGGTGGAGCAAGACCTTGAAGCCCCAGTGGCTGTGGCCAATGGTGGCCTCATCAACTGCGCTGCCGGTCAGCTGGAATTGGATGGAAGTGGCTCTTCAACAGGACCCAACTTTGCTTACCAGTGGACCGGGCCGGGCATTGTAAGCGGTGATACCACGCTGAATCCCATCGTCAACCTTGCCGGCAATTACGAGCTCATCGTCACCAATACTGCAAATGGCTGCACAGAATCAACGTTGACTTTGGTAGAAGCAGATTCAACTTTTCCGACGGCTGCCATCGCCACACCGGCACCGCTTACCTGTGCCGACACAGTAGTTATAGTTGACGGTTCAGGGTCATCGTTCGGACCCGGCATAAGCTACCAGTGGTATTTCAACGGCAACCTGATCCCGGGGGCAAACGACCCCACCTACAACGCAAGCCAGCCCGGCACCTATGAGATAGAAGTGTTTGACAACAACAATGGATGTGAATCCATCGAGGCCATCGATGTGCTAACGGATTATGCTGCACCGGAAATGAACCCGACTGTAAGCGGTCTGATCACCTGTGTGCAAAGCGAGGTAGGCCTGTCGGCCAACGTCAACGGAGATCCGGCCAATTACACCTTCCAATGGACCGGTCCGTCCATCGTTGCCGGGGCCAACAGCGCCAATGCGACTGTTAACGAACCCGGAACTTACGAAGTGACCGCCACCAACCTGACTAATGGTTGCACAGCCACCGCATCCATCGAGGTGGAGCAGGACGCCGACATTCCTGTGCCGGTCATCAATGCACCTACGGAGCTGAATTGCGACATTCAGACGATCACGCTCGATGGAACCGCCTCAACCCAGGGGCCTGGCATCACCTTCACCTGGACCACCACCGGTGGCAACATCGTTAGCGGGGCCAACACCCTGACACCGGTTGTGGATCAGCCGGGCACCTACACCCTGACCATTTTTGACAGCAACAACAATTGCGAAAGCGAAGAGAGCATAGACATCAGCCAGGACATCGCCCAACCAGACCTCAGCTTGCCAGGGCCAATGACCCTGACCTGTACGGAGACCAGCTTCACCCTGACGGGCAATGTGTCGAACATGCCGGCCGGTGATCTCAGTTTTGAGTGGTCAACGACGGGTGGGGTAGTGCCTCCGCCGGGCAACACCAATGAAATCATTGTTACTGATCCGGGCACCTATACACTGCTGGTCACCAATGTGAACAATGGTTGCACAGCGGAACAAAGCGTCGAAATTTCACAGGATGTAACATTGCCGGAGGCGACGATAGCCAACCCGGAAACCATCACCTGTGCCAATAATACGGTTACACTCGACGGTTCGGGTTCCAGCTTTGGAGCCGGATATGACATCCAATGGAGCAGCACCAACGGCAATTTCGTTTCCGGAACGGGAGGCTTGAATCCGGTTGTCAATGAACCCGGCACCTACAATTTGCTGATTACCAACCTCGCCAACGGCTGTACTGAAGAAGCCAGCGTGGTGGTGGATGAAAACACCGAATTGCCGGAGGCGAATGCAGGCATTGCAATGACCCTGACCTGCGAGTTCCCCGAACTGACCCTTCAGGGCAGTGGCTCCAATGGGCCTGAATTCGAATACCAATGGACCGGCCCGGGCATTGTTTCCGGAGGGGATACGCCCACGCCCGTCATTGACCAGCCCGGCACCTATGACCTGCTGGTGACCAACCTGACCAACTCCTGTACGGCAACTTCTTCGGTAACGATCGATCAGGACATTCAGGCGCCAGTTGCCGATGCCGGCACCACCGCCGAGCTTTCCTGTACCCTCACATCTCTGACCCTGGATGGCTCTGGCTCCAGCTCAGGACCGCAATACGCCTACCTCTGGAACACCGTCAATGGCAACATCCTCTCAGGTGAGGATACGCCTGCGCCAACCATCAATGCACCGGGTACTTATACCCTCGTCGTGACGAATCTCAACAACGGCTGCACCAGTGAGAGCGAGGTGGTCATTACCGAAGACGACGACCTGCCGGAGGTAAACATCGCACAGGCAGCTCCCATCACCTGCATGGTGGACGAGGTGACCCTCGATGGTTCGGCCAGTGTTTCAGGACCCAATTTCCAGTACCTGTGGACCACCAACAACGGCAACATCGTTTCTGGTGCCAATACGCCAAATCCGGTGGTGAATGCCCCGGGTACTTACCTGCTGACGATCACCAATCTGCAAACGAGTTGCTCCAATTCAGAGAGTGTCGTGGTGGACGATCAGACTGCTTTGCCGGCGGTGGAAGCAGGCACTTCCGACGCACTTACCTGTGCCCAGACCAGCCTTTCGCTGGATGGAAACGGTTCGGCTGCCGGCGCCAACTACACTTACCAGTGGACCGGCCCCGGCATAGTTTCAGGCGAGACTTCATTGACTCCCGTCGTGAATGCCCCCGGCACTTACCAGTTGCTGGTCACCAATACCCTGACTGGCTGCACGAATACGGATGAAGTCATTGTACCGGAAGACGTCGTTCTTCCTTCGGTAAACATTTTAACGCCTTCTGTGCTCACCTGTGCCATCACCAATATCCAACTCGATGCAGCGGGAACTTCCGCCGGCAGTGAATTCAATTATCAATGGAGTACCCTGGACGGCAACATCGTTTCCGGTGGGACTACACTGGAACCTGTCATCGATCAACCTGGCACCTACGAATTGCTGGTCACCAACAGCATCAATGGCTGTACCAGCGTTGAGAGTGTCACGGTTGACCAGGACATCGAGGCTCCCGTAGCTGATGCAGGTGCTGGCTCCACCTTGAGTTGTGCCATGCCTACCTTCATTTTGGATGGTTCCGGCAGCAGTTCCGGTGGCATATTTACTTACGAGTGGAGTACGGTGAATGGAAGCATCGTAAATAGTGCTGACACGCCAACTCCAACCATCGATGCCCCAGGTACTTACCAGTTGCTGGTTACCAACACCTTGAACGGTTGCACCAGCACGGACCAGGTGGTCATCGACCTGGACAACAGTTTGCCGACGGCAATCATTCAGGAACCGGGCAAACTGACCTGCGCGGTAACCACCATTCAGCTTTCTGCCAATGCCTCGCAAGGCAATGAATTCCAATACGAGTGGACCACCCCCAACGGAAACATTGTTTCTGGTTCCACAACATTGACGCCGGTAGTGGATCAGCCGGGTGTTTACGTGCTGATGGTTCAAAACAACCAGAATGGTTGCGCCATCAAAGAGCAGGTGGAAGTAGAGCAGGATGTGGCCCTTCCGGTTGCGGATGCCGGTCAGGCTTTCGTGCTGGATTGTTTTGAATCGGTGAATTACCTCGACGGTAAGGTGGCCGGAGCCACGGGCCCCATCAACTGGCAATGGACCACCACAGATGGAAACATTGTCAGCGGGGCAGACTCGCCGCAACCCGGCATCAACCAGCCAGGCACCTACCTGCTCACCGTGACCAACACCCTCAACGGTTGTACCGATACGGACCACGTAACCATCACTCGTGACGAGCCCACCGCCGAGCCCGAAGTTTTCCAGCCTCCCTGCTACGGTGACAAGGGTGCCATCGCACTCGGAACCGTCAATGGCGGAACACCGCCGTATGTTTATTCACTTGACGGAGGACAGACTTTTGACTCTTATCCAATCTTTACGCACCTGGAACCGGATGTATATCCGGTGGTTGTGCAGGATGCCAACGGCTGCGAGTATGAGCAGAATGTCACCATCATACAGCCCACACCGCTCGACCTCATTGTGGAACCACATGTGGAGATAAAACTGGGCGAAAGCTACCAGATTCATACGCAGGTTACCGTGCCGCTGGATGATATTACCGACATCACCTGGTTTCCGTCGGAATCCCTTAGCTGCGGCGATTGCCTGAATCCATTGGCAACACCAACGGCTACGACGCTGTACAAACTGACAGTGGTGACGGAAAACGGATGCGAAGACAGTGCACCCATTTTGATCGTGGTGAACAAGGAGGCCTCGGTTTACGTGCCCAATGCTTTCTCTCCCAATGGCGATGGTACCAACGACGTGTTCATGATCTATGCCGATCCAGCCAGCGTTGCGAAGATCAAATCATTCCTTGTCTTCAATCGCTGGGGTGAGTCCGTGTTCCAGTATTTCAACTTTGAGCCCAACAATCCGGCTTATGGCTGGGATGGAATGCACCGCGGGCAGATGATGGATCCAGCAGTCTTTGCCTGGTTCGCTGAAGTTGAATTTATTGACGGAAGGACAGAAATTTTCAAAGGAGACGTGACTTTGATGCGTTAACAATACACTGCCGGCATCTGAAAAAATTATTTCAGGTGCCGGCAGGAATTTTCTGGAATTTATTTTACATATTTGCCTTGCAACGCCTCTGATTCAACGATTTACGCTTTAGCGCTCAGAATTCGGCGTGTTTTTTGGTGCGGTTTCTGTATCCCTTGTTGAAACCCCCATGAAGAATATCCCCCTCTAAATTCAACCTGAAGGCTCCGATAATCCCGTCTTCAGTTTCCCATCCCTGAACATATCGTAAAATGGTGGCCATGTTATGGCCGTCTGGACAAACATCTATCCCTTCAGTTCTATCTACTAGGACCAACACTTACACACCCTTCGTATCCATTCGTATCCCGGCAAACACCATGAGCTGACCTGAACAGCAACAGTACCGATTTACCTAAACTAAACCGACTATGAAGTATTTGAACTTCCTCGTGGTTCTGCCATTTTTCGTTGTCCTTACAGAAGGGAAAACCCAATGCATCGATGATGTACGCTATCTGATTGATAGCCCCGAACCTTGCTTTTTCATCGGTATGGTCGATATGACCAAAACCGAATGTTTTGACCCGCTCAACCCGGACTGGACCTACCAATGGACCATCAAGAATGCGGAAAGCGGGGAGATGATAGCCCAATACGATGGCTATGCTTTTTCTCATTCCATCGAGACCTTTGGCGGTTATGAGTTCTGCCTTTCGATTGACAAGGACGGAAACCCGCAGACCCCTGCGGAGGTCGTGAACTGCGTTACCTACACAACTTGTGAACCTTGCACCAAAGGAACAATTGACTACGAGTATGTTGACTGCGGCAGCCCCTCCGGCTGTAAATTGAAGTTGTCTGGCATGTTGCCAGCTATCAATGCGCATGGGGTGAAGGAATTTGCCAAATTGGTCGTGACTTATATTCCCACACCTGAACAAGCTCTTGCCGGACTTGAACCTTATGACCTCATATTCGATCACATTCCCGTTACATTTCACCCAGCTGGTGACAGTATCACGATAGACGAAGAAGTCACTGTTCCTTATGCGAGGGGATGCTACGAGCAGAAAATCATCATGAATCTGGACTATGGAGAAGGAGCCCATAGTGAATACGGTGGCCCTGGTTGCGATGAAATCGTGATCTACGGGGACAAAGTGTTCCGCTGCCTGGCTTGCAGTTTTGGTGAAGGAGGGGACTGTGCGCCCAGTGCAACAGCTTCTGATATCGCCAATGAAACTGGAACCTGTGAGCCCACAGGCTGCCTCTTTGGTCTGGAAGAACGCAATGCCAACCCGGATGAATTTGAAAACACCACTGAAAGATTCAATGCCTATCCCAATCCTGCTGATGAGCAGTTGACCATCGCAGTTCCTGGTACATGGAGTGAAAGCTATTCAGTTCGATTGGTCAACACCGTGGGGCAAACCGTTACCATCCAAGCTGTTACCGGAGGTTCTACAGAGGTTTTATCCTTGAGAAATGTGCCTAACGGAGTTTATTTATTGGTCGTTTCGGACGGAACGACGACCAGCTTCAAAAAGAAAATTCTGGTGTCCCACCGTTAAGAGCCTGTTTAGATTTTCATGCTTGAGCGAAAGTGAGCAGATTTTATTCTGAACAAGGCAAATTTTGTCCCGACGAATGTCGGGAGATACGGGTAATCTCCCGATAGTTATCGGGGAAAAATTTAACGAAGTGCAGGATAAAATTGGCCGCTTGCAGCCAAGTGATGGGAATTTAATCAGGCTCTAAGGGTGGGCACCCTTTTTTTAACCTTTTCTTAATCCAACCTGTAACCATTCCAAACAACCTTTCGTCATTGTTGCAATCCTTTTGCAAAAAAATGGCCTTTGCTTCCTCACCAATGCAGTTGTTGTTAAAAGCAGCAGCAATTCCATCATTTCTTTTTTGGCGCGAAACATCATTCTGTATGCGATGATTTAACTCATAGTTTACAGAATTATGTTTGGAATTCAATTTGAAGTTCACCTAATTTTGCCTTGCACTTGTCGATAAAACCTGCCCTCTGCATGAGGCGCCGGTAGTTTCGTCCGGTGTTTTTGAGCCCCCGGATAAAATCAAGTTAAAAAACGGCACATCCAGCCAATCAGCAGCTCGATGTGCAACTCAAACCAAATCAAAATGATCACCCACAGTTCGAAGCTCGTTTTTGCAGCTTGGATTTTTTTGATCGCATCATTCACAACTTCCTGTGCCTCTGCTCTGGTACTCGATGATTGGGACGAATTCGATCCGCACGACAGCAACAGTCTGATGGATCAACTGACTACCGCCGATGTTATCGAAGCCAAACTGATCGTTTCTCTGGACTCTATCGAAAGCCACCGCAAATCCAACGACTATTTTCCGGCACGCATTGAATTTGACAATGTCATGGGTGGTGTCATCAAATACGACATCAAGGTGAAAACCCGTGGCAAGTTTCGCCGCCGCACCTGCGACATGCCACCCTTGAAACTCGATTTTTCGAAGAAAGACCTGGAGGCTGCCGGCTTGCTGCCTTTTGACGACCTGAAACTGGTGACCCACTGCCTGGAGGATGCAGCCTATTCTGACAAACTGGTTTTGAAAGAATACCTGGCCTACAAAATGTACAATTTGGTGACGCCATACAGCTACAGGGTCCAGTTGCTGCGCCTGACCTATCAGGATGCCAATGATCCCGACAGAAAGCTGAAACGCTGGGCATTTGTGCTGGAAAGCGACGATGAACTGGCCGCCAGGATTGGCGGCGTGGAGTGCAAGAACTGCATGGGGCAACCCGAGGATCGCTTTGATCCTATCCACGAGCGGATGGTAGCCATGTTCGAATACATGATCTGCAACACGGACTGGAGTATCAAAATGAACCGGAACGTGAAATTCTTTGAGCTGCCCGACCACCGGCTGATCCCTGTGCCGTATGATTTCGATTTTTCAGGCTTTGTCAAGGCCCCTTATGCCAAATCAAACCAGGATGTAGGCCAAAAAGGTGTTGACCACCGGGTGTTCATGGGCTTTGCGGAAGATGCCCGGGAGATGTACGGAACCCTGGCCCTTTTCAAGACCAAACAACCGGAATTCAACAGAACTATCCTGAATTTCAGGCACTTGCCGGAGGCAGATAAAATGGAGTTGGTTCAGTATTTGGACACGTTTTATCAAAGCATCAATTCGCTGGAGGAGGCACAACGGGCTTTGTTCAATTGAAAAGATGCTGTTTTGAAGGGGAAAAATACCTGTTTGTGAACATTCACCACGGTTTCACTCTTCATGAAACTTAGGTTTGACAACAAAGGCAATTACAGTTTTTTCATACTAATTCAGTTTTGATGGGGCGCTCATGCAGCGCCCTTTTTTCTTGCCCTTCGGTCAAATCTCTTCCTCTACAATGTAATTGTTTCGGGTCATGGAATTTCTGACGAGCAGCTCCGCCAAAAAACCGGTGACAAACAACTGCATGCCCACGATCAGCGTCAGAATGCCGAAATAGAACAGGGGTCTGTCAGTGATGCCGTATTCCTTGAAGATCAGCTTTTCATAACTCAGCCACGCCAGTATTACAAAGCCCACAACCAGGAACAAGGTGCCGATGGTTCCGAAGAAATGCATGGGGCGCTTGCCAAACTTGCCGATGAAAGTAATGGACATCAGGTCCAGAAATCCATTGATGAAACGGCTCAGGCCAAATTTGCTCACGCCGTATTTGCGGGCCCGGTGTTCAACCACTTTCTCGGTTATCTTCTCAAAACCGGCCCATTTGGCCAGCAGGGGAGTGTAGCGGTGCATCTCGCCATAAACCTCGATGCTTTTCACGACATTCCCGCGGTAGGCTTTCAGGCCACAGTTGAAATCGTGCAACGGAATCTTGCTGATGAAGCGGGTTACGCCATTGAAGAACTTGGAAGGGATGGTTTTGGAAATGGGGTCGTGGCGGACTTTTTTCCAGCCGCTTACCAGGTCATAGCCATCTTCAACAATCATCCTGTACAATTCAGGGATTTCATCGGGGCTGTCCTGGAGGTCGGCATCCATGGTGATGACCACATCGCCCTGGGCTGCCTGGAAACCCACATGCAATGCGGCCGACTTGCCGTAGTTTCGGCGAAATTTGATGCCTTTTACATGGGGGTTGAGTTTTTTCAGCTTCTCAATTTCACTCCACGAAGCATCCTTGCTGCCATCGTCCACCATGATGATCTCATAGCTGAAATTGTTGGCCTCCATCACCCGGCGTATCCAGGCTTCCAGTTCACCCAGGCTCTCTTCCTCATTGTACAGTGGTATGACTACGCTGATATTCATTCTCTTGCTGTTTCGGTTAAAGGGAATACGCTGTTTGCTGCTACTTGTTGCCGGCTGCCGGTATCAATGGTCCCGCTTCATGACAGTGGCCATGAGGTAGGAAACCAAAAATCCGCCAATCAAGCTGATGATATAACCGGAAACCGTTTTGCCGAGGGTCATGGTGAAATCAACACCCGAGACATCCTGGCCGGCTTTTTCCATGGCAGCTTTTTGAAACTCAACCAGTGATGAATCGATGTAGCGAAGCATTGCGAAGAAAAAGACATAAAAGAAGCCCATGGCGATGACGTAAACCAAAAAGGCAATTTTCAGTGCATCACGCTTTTCAATTCGTTCGCCCTGTTCCGATCGCACCTTTTTGACTGCTGAGGCCATACCGATTCCGGCCACCAGCAGTGTACCCCAATAGACAAATGGGTTTACAACCAGCGAATGATCGATGAAATAAAAAATCAACAGGTAAACAATGATGGCCAGGCCTGTATAAATGCCGATGAGACGGGTGCTTTGCATGGTTCAGGTGTTGGTGAATTGAAATTCCGGAGCGGCAAATTAACAAAGACTGTTGCAGCGAAGCTGTGAGGAAAAACAAAAAAAAGCCCTGCCAGGTAGCAGAGCCTTTCTTTTTTTTCTTCGCAAAACTCAGACATTGCCCGGAGGGTCTTTTTTCATGATGGCAGCTACAACCAGTGACATAATGAATGCGACCAGCACTGTACCAAGCAAAGATGCAATGGACATGAAGGCTGGACTGGTGAAAAAGTCCATCATTCCTGCTCCCTGTTCCATGGCTTCCTCGGTGGCTCCGTTTGCAATGGCCTGCTCCATGGCCATCTCCTTGATCTTATCCTGAAGTTCAGGGTCGATGACGTACATGTAGATGAGCATCCAAACGGCGGTGATGACACCCATCACAAGTCCTACGAGGGTTCCCATACCCAGGCCCCGGCCGTACTTGATGTAGCCGCCGAGTTCGTTGTCGCGGTGGTGTTTGATGGCCAGGACGATGGCTACCAGGATACCGGCATAGCCGATAAATTGCTGGATCTTGTTGCCTGATGCCTGTGGATCTGCCGGATCGCTGAAACCGGTAAGTGTAAAGATGAGGCCGATCACAATGAGTGCAAGTGCCACCATTCCACCATAACGCATGGCGGTTGGCCGCATGGGCACATCGGCGGGGTCAATGATTCTTTCCTGATCGAGTACTTCTTCTGACATGGCGAGTTGATTTTGTTTTGAGTTGAAGACCGGGCATCGCTCCCGGTTGCGAGGTGAATATGACAAAATCTTCTCAGACCATCAAGCCGGCGGCGGAAACTAACGACTGAGGAGAGCCTTATTTCTACGAACGACACCGAGTACTTTCCCTTTCAGCGTCTGGCCCGTGAAAGGTGTGTTTTTTGACCTGGACCGTATTTGGTCAGCATGCAGGATCCAGTTTTCCGAAGGGGAGAAGATGGTGAAATCTGCCGGGGCACCCGCTTCCAGCTCAGGCACCGGCAGTCCGAGCAGCCGGCGGGGAGCCAGGCTCAGCTTTTCAACGAAGAATTCTGCATCGGCATCGGGGAAACTTTGCGCAGCGAGGGGAAAGGCGGTTTCAAGCCCGATGGCACCAAAATCGGCAAAAGGAAACTCGAGGTCTTTGGCTTCGGGGTCCAGCGGGGTGTGATTGCTTGTGATGAAATCAATGGTGCCGTCGAGCAGGCCTTCTTTCAGCGCCTGGCGGTCTTCTTCGCTGCGCAATGGCGGCATCACCTTGTAGTTCACGTCAAATTCCTCGAGGTCACTATCGGTGCAAGCGAGGTTCATGGCAGGCACCGAGGCTGTCACTTTCAGTCCTGCGGCTTTGGCTTTGCGCACCAGTTCTACCGAACCCTTGCAGGAAATGTTGAGCAGATGGAGGCGGCTGTTGCTGTATTCAGCCAGGTAGATATCTCGCTGCACCATCAGTTCTTCCGCCAGGGCGGGGATGCCCCGCAGGCCCATTGAGGTACTGGTCACCCCCTCGTGCATCTGTCCGCCGCGGGCCATGTTGGCATCCAGCGGCTGGTTGAGGACGACGCCGTCGAAAGGCTGTACATAGAGCAAAGCCCGCAGCATGAGGGCACTGCTCTGTATTTGTTTTTTTCCGTCGGAAAATGCCACGGCACCGGCCGCCCGCATGTCGTACAGCTCGGCAATGTCTTTGCCGGCGCAATCCACAGAAACGGCGCCTATGGGCAGGAAATCCACCAGGTTGTTGCGGGCCTGGTTGCGGACGTATTTCACTTCGGGTTTGGAGTGGATGGCAGGGTTGGTGTTCGGAAGGCATGCGATGGCGGTGAATCCACCTGCAGCAGCAGCTTCGGTCACGCTTTCAAAATCTTCCCGGTGTTCGAAACCCGGATCGCCAACGGTGGTTCCCACATCGACAAAACCGGGAGAAAGAAAGGCGCCTCCTGCATCAAAGACCTGTTCCGCAGGAACATCGAGCTCCGGTTCTATCAGTGTTACAGTCCCGTTTTCAATGAAAATATCGACCTGCCGGCCATGCCACCTGGAGCTGGGGAGTACGATTCTGACGTTCTTTATCAACAGCTGCATTTCCGAAATTTCGGGCAAAAATAGGCGCTCAAACCTATTTATGTGAATGGTGCCCCGAATGTCCCGATTCCTTTGTTCTTTACCCGGTGAATATGGGGATCAGATCCTCGGTTTTTCCAGCGGCCAGAGGCCGCAATTTCGATGCGTCAACTAGCGCAGCTCGTGACGAGCAAGTCCGGGGATTTTGGCTTTTTACCCGGCGGGGCTCAAATCCTCAGTTCTTCAGTTCTTCAAATCCTCCCCCGAAAGCTTTCGGGGTTCATTCCTTCGTCTCCGCATTCCCCGTGTTGATCACCACGGCAGGGCCATTGCGGGATTCCTCGTTGCCGGAGCTTCTGATGTTGATGATTTTTTTCAGAATGTCGAACCAGAATGGGGCGCCCAGAGAGATGGCGAGGGCTGTGAGCAACCATCCGAAGATTCTGATGGTCCAGTCTTCGGCGCCCACGCTGAGGTCACCGGGTTGCCAACCGAGGCCGAGGATGTTGCTCATGTTGCTGAAATCGTCGGATTCCACGAATTCCCTGACACCGGTTCGTATTTGCTCTATGCTGAGGGAATCGCCAGGGGCAAGTTGCCGTGGCAGTTCCGGGTTGTTCTGCACGAAGGCTTCGGCCAGCAGGTTGAGTTGTTCACGGGCAGCCACGTTGGTGGTCAGGTGGCGATACATCTGGATGGCGTCGGCGTTGAGTCCGGCAGCAATGCCAAGTCCTACCAGCAAGGTGACCAGCTGCATGTGGCGCTTGTACCAGCCGCTGGCCTGCCACATAATATCGTCGAACCAGCTTTGGAGCCGATTTTTGAAATCTTCTACCGATTCGGCTCCTTCCGATTCCAGGTGCTCCAGCACTTCGCGGAGATTGCTTCCTTCGGGTAAACCTTCGATGAGGTCTTTGGCCGATTCCAGGGCTTTGCCCTTCTTCTTCAAAACGCCGGTGAGGATGTTGGCGAAGTTGGCATTGCTCAGGTAGGAGGGTACCCTCGATATTCTAAGCGGTGCCTTGTACTGAAACAACTGTCTGAAATAGGGATGCTTCATGAAGCGCTCGAATACATCCGGGTTGTCTTTGTATTCCAGCAAGCGTTTCAAACCTTCCTCCAGGTAGTATCCCCGCCAGCCCCGCCAGGAGGACAACAGTTCGTTGATGGTGGTGCCCAAGAGGCTGAGCAGTAAAAAGGTGAAAACCATTCCGGCTATGACTTCCAGCATGACGTATTAGTTTTGAGGCTAAAGTTATGGTCTCGTACTCACTTTTTTATTGAATGCCCGATTTACCTTCTCCCATCGTTGAAATAGAGGATCCCGCCCTTGTGCAGGCTGGCGTCCGCATCTGGCTGAAAAGGGACGATCTCATCCATCCACACATTTCCGGCAATAAGTGGCGGAAGCTGAAATACAACATTGCGAAAGCGAAGGAAAAGGGCAATACCACTTTGCTCACTTTTGGCGGAGCCTACTCCAACCACCTGGCAGCCACCGCTGCAGCCGGCCTTGAATACGGTTTCAAAACAATCGGTATCGTAAGAGGTGAGCGACCTCCGGTACTCAACCCGACCCTGCGTTTTCTGCTGGATTGTGGCATGCAGCTGCATTTCGTGTCTCGGAAAGACTACCGGGAGAAATCACCCGAGCATTGGCTGGAGGTGCTGGCTCTGGACCGTGCTACCACCTGCGTTTTACCCGAAGGGGGGTCCAATTGTCTGGCACTGAAAGGCTGTGCCGAATTGCCCGGGGAGGTGGAACAACAGCTGGGTTTCCTGCCTGATGTGTTTTTCGCTGCCTGCGGCACAGGAGCCACCCTGGCCGGCATCGCCGCCGGACTGAAAGGCCGGAGCAGGGCAATGGGCGTCTCGGTATTGAAAGGCGATTTTCACCGAAAGGATGTATCAGCGCTGTTGCGGCATTGCGACGAAAGTGCAGTAAATTGGGAAGTGCTGACCGATTATCACTTTGGTGGCTACGCCAGGTTTGATGACCGCCTGATCAGCTTCATCAATGCCTTCCGGGCCAGGCATCGGATACGTCTGGACCCGATCTACACCGGCAAGCTCCTTTTTGCGGTATTTGATCAGGTGCGCAGCGGAGCATTTCCCGAAGGAACGGACATCCTGGTGCTGCACAGTGGAGGGCTGCAAGGCATCGCCGGCTTCAATGAACGCTTTGGTGACTTGATAGCGGAATGAGTGAGGAAGGCTTTGTGGGTTTGGTTCGCGCCGCTCACCATTCTTTTCTTCTTCTCAACCAGTTGTCAAGGGGGGTGAGTAAATCCACGCTATTCATTTCATAAAACCATTTGGTTTTGTGTATTTCCATACAAATTTCTCCAACCGAGATTGGCTGACTGCAGAAAAGTGAAGGTATATTTGAGCAAGACAGGCAGGGTTCGTCCGCCTGGATGTTAGCCCAAATCCCAAAATTTCAGTCATGAAAAATCTTTTCCTCACCTCCTTATTTGCCTTTATTGGGCTGTGTGGCCTTGCGCAGCAGCAGCCTACCGATTGCACCGTCACGCAGCAGATTAGAGATTATTACACGGGTGACGCCGAAATACTTGCCGTGAGGATGATGCAGTCGAGTGCCTGGGCCGACAGCATCGAAATAGAACCCGTTTTCGTAGAGGAGGCGCTGAAGTGGCTCGCAGCCGTGCACAATGCCCAGGGTTTGCCGGCGCGAGATACGGTTGTTTCTTGTCTTGACATCCATGCAGACACCTTGATTCAATCCATGCGTCATATCAGCTTGTACGCTGACACGACCGTTCAATGGGGCTGGAACCTGGCCGCTGGTATTTTTCCAACGGGACACGCCGAGGTGGATACCCTTATGGTGCGCTATGACTTGGAGGTGGTGGAATACGAATATCTTGAAAACTTCCCCTTCCATTTCTTTCTCCTCAAAACCAATCGACCGTTGAATACGCTGGCACTCGCCAAGCGCTTTCGATCTATAGAGGGTGTGTTCAGTGTCTCGAACGATTACATACTAGGGTACAAGTACCAGGACATCAATATCTATTATCCCAATGTAGATACCTTGATGGTGGTGAGCTATCAATATGGTGCAAGTAGCGATTTGTTCGACTGGTCCCGGCATTGGAAGTTCGGCGTGTCGACGGATTGTTCCAATATCACCTTTTTAGGTAGCTCAGGTGAACCCTTAATGGTCACCTGTGCCAGCACCACCGGGGAGCGAAACTCCTTCCCAGGCTCTGTGAAAGCCTATCCCTTACCTGCCAGCGATGTAGTGACCGTGGAAATTGTCAGTGAGATTAACACATCGGCTACCTTGCGGCTTTTGACTCTATCCGGCCGTGAAATCGAGCGGCGTCAACTTGGCCTCCGTGCAGGCTGGCCAAATGACATTGCTTTCGACCTTGCCCGGTATCAAAGTGGATTGTATGTGTTGCTCATCCATACCAATGCCGGATCGCTGGCCTTGAAAATCCCTGTTTACCATATCGACTGATGCCTGATATTCTAGCCCACAAATCCATTTTCTGAAATCCTTTCGCCGTGCACCATGTTGAGGAGAGCCTAGCTTGGTGGCTTACAATAGGGTGGCGCTGGTCATCGATCTGCTGCCTGAACAGGGAGCTCATTCAGTGCCTTAGGAACTAATTGCATGGCTTAAGAAGCAGCGGGGTGTAATTGAGGAGCTGACTGAAAGTCAGCGCCTCACATGCATACTTCACGGGTTGTTACTTCAACAAGCAAGAGATAGTTGCTAGCTAAAATCGAGAACGAGCAGGCCTTTTGTGGCAAACCCCTCTAAACCCCTCTAAACCTCTCTAAACCTCCCGATCCCGAAGGATTTCGGGATTCGGGATAAACCCCTCACAACCTACTTCAACCACCTGTCCAGCCAGTTGTAAAACTCCCTTTGCCAGAGGATGCCGTTCTGGCAGCTGAGAACCCAGTGGTTTTCTTCCGGGAAATAGAGGAACCGGCTGGGAATGCCCATCAGCCGGGCAGCTGTAAAAGCCTGCATGGCTTCTGTGTCGGGGATCCGGAAGTCCTTGCCCCCGTGGATGATGAGGATGGGGGTATCCCAGTTAGCCACGTATTTGTGCGGGCTGTCCACCTGCCAGGTTTCGGGTTGGGGTTGTTGCCAATAGGGGCCGCCGAGGTCGTGGTTGACGAAGAAAAGCTCTTCGGTGGAACCATACATGCTTTCCATGTTGAAAATGCCGTCGTGGGCGATGAAAGCTTTGAAGCGCTTGTTGTGATTGCCGGCCAGCCAGAATACGCTGTATCCGCCAAAACTGGCACCCACGGCGCCCAGTCGAGTTTCATCTACAAAAGGCTCTTTGGCCATCTGGTCGATGGCGGTGAGCAGGTCTTGCATGGCCTGTCCGCCCCAGTTACCGGCGATTTCGTCGTTCCATTGTTGACCGAAGGAAGGCAAGCCACGCCGGTTGGGAGCCACCACGATGTAGCCGTTGGCAGCCATCATCTGGAAGTTCCAACGGTAGCTCCAGAACTGGCTCACGGTGCTTTGCGGCCCGCCCTGGCAGTAGAGCAGGGTGGGGTACTTCTTTGCGGGGTCGAAGTCGGGCGGGTAGATGATCCAGGTGAGCATTTTCTTGCCGTCGGTGGTTTTCATCCAGCGGCCTTCCACCTTGCCGGTTTTCACCCTCGAGAGCAGGTCCTTGTTGGTGTAGGTGAGCTGCATGCTGCGGCCCCCGTCGAAAGGCTGGCTGAACAGCTCGTGTGGCTCCTGCATAGAGCAGCGGCTGGTGATCAGGCGGTCGTTTGCGACGATGAAAGGACCGAAATTGAACTGACCGGCGGTGTGCTGGGTGAGCTGGTTTCCACGGTCCATGTCTATGGAAAAGAGCTGGATGGTTCCCTGGATTTCACTCTGGAAAAAGATGCGCTGTCCGTCTTTCGACCATTGCGGGCCGATGGCATTCTGGTCGAGCCCGGCGGTCAGCTCCCATTTTTTCTTCGTCTTAAAATCATAGAGGAATATGCGGTGGCGGTCGCTTTCATAGCCGGGAGTTTCCTGGCTTTCCCAGGCCAGGTAGCGGCCATCGGGCGAGAAAGCCGGGTTCATGTCGTAACCTTCCATTCCCTCGGTCAGGTTGGTGGTGCTTTTCTCCACCAGGTCGTAGAGGTAAATGTCGGAATTGGTGCTGACGGCAGCTTCCACCCCTTTGAGCTTTTTGCAGGTGTAGGCAATGTAGCGGCTGTCAGGGCTCCAGGCGATTTGCTCCATGCCGCCAAAGGGCTTCAACGGCGTGTCGAAAGGTTCTTTCACGATGTTTTGCGGGGCGCCAGTCAGCTGGCCATCGGCATAATCCACCACGAAGATGTTGCTGTAGGCACCATCCTCCCAGGTATCCCAGTGGCGGTAAATGAGGTCGTCTATGATGCGGGCATTTGCCTTCGGTAAATCGGGGTGAATGTCCAGCGTCGTTTTGTCGTACTGCACATCCCGGATGAAGAGCAGTTTTTTGCCGTCAGGCGAGTACAGGAAACCTCCCATGTCGAGGTCTGACACCTGCCGGGCGCTGGAACCATCGGGGTTCATTTCCCAGAATTTGCCGCTGAGGAGGTAACCGATTTTCTTTCCGTCAGGGCGGAAGCGGGCTTCGTATTCGTTGCCGTCGGTGTTGGTGAGTTGTTTGGCTTGACCGGCATTGCTACCGTCGGTGCGGATGGTGTACAGGTCCCGGTAGCCCCGGTTTTCACCGATGTGATAATTGGTCACTCCGTAAAGCACCTGGGTGCCGTTGGGCGACACATCGTAGAGGCTGACCCGGCCGAGGCTCCAAAGCAATTCAGGGGTGTAGGTAGCAGATTCAGGCCTTTGTCCGATGGCGAGTTGCGAAGCGAGGAACAGACAAAACAGCGTTGTGTGAAAAGTTCTCATGGTCAGGATATTTTCTGTCAACGGATTTTACCGAAGGAGGAAAAGCCTGTATTACTTTTTCTTCCCCTTCGTGAAATGTTTCAGCATGATGATCTCCTTTTCCTTGAGGTGGCGGAAGTGGCCGCGTGGGAGGTCTTTCTTGGTTAGTCCGGCGTAAAAGGTGCGGTCCAGTTTTACCACCTCGTAACCCAGGTGTTCAAAAATGCGGCGGATGATGCGGTTCTTGCCGAGGTGCAATTCGATTCCGATCTCGTTTTTTTTCTGGCCAACGTAATCGATGCCATCCACAGTGGCGATGCCGTCTTCGAGCTCAACCCCTTTGCGGATGCGCTCCAGGTCCGGCTCGGGCAGGATTTTGTCCAGCACCACGTAGTAGATTTTTTTCACCTTGAAAGAAGGGTGGGAGAGGCGCTGGGCGAGGTCGCCGTCGTTGGTCAGCAGCAGCAGGCCGGTGGTCATCCGGTCGAGTCTGCCCACCGGAAAAACCCGCTCGGGCACTTTGTTTCTGAGCAGATCAATCACGGTTCTGCGGCCTTTTTCATCGCTGACGGTGGTGATCACATCCTTTGGTTTGTTCATGAGGATGTACACCTTCTGTTCTTCCACTTTCAGTTCCTTGCCCTTGTAAGTGACTTTGTCGCCGGGCTGTACCATGTAGGCCGGGCTCAGCTCCACTTTGCCATTCACCTTCACCTGGCCCTGCTTTACGAGGTCGGCGGCCTGGCGGCGGGCACAAATGCCGGCGTGTGCCACAAATTTGTTGAGGCGCATGGGCAGTGCACTGCTTTCCGGCTTCGCCGGTTGGCTCTTCTTCTTCTCAAAAAAACTGGATTGCTGCTTTCTCCGGGTCATATTATCAGGGATGAGGGATGAGGGATCAGGGATCAGGGATGAGGGATGCCCCGAAGCCGATAGCCCGATCCCGAAGGATTTCGGGATTCGGGATCGGCTTTCGGGGGAGGGGGCATATTATTTTTAGATCATCCAACCCTCTACTTCTCACGCTCGTCACGCTCGTCACGTTTGTCACGCTCGTCACGCTTGTCACGTCCGTCACGTCCGTCACGTCCTCTTATTCCGTGAGCTTGATCGATTGCTCCGGCCCCTGTTGCCGCTGTTTCTGCGATTCTGACCACCGCCCGAGCGTCCACCTGAGCGTCCACCTGAACGCCCGCCACCTCTGCGGCCACCTGACCGCTTGTTCATATCGGGTGACTGGCCGATTTCGGCTGGCAAGGGGAAAATGGGCACCTTCATGTCCGTCAGCTTCTCGATGCGGTCAAACTTGCGTTTGGTTTCGGGAGTGACGAGGGTGATGGCCAGTCCGGTGGCGTCGGCACGGGCCGTACGGCCGATGCGGTGTACGTAGTCTTCCGGGTCGCCGGGCACGTCGTAGTTGATGACCACATCGATGCCCTTGATGTCGATGCCCCGTGAGAGCACGTCGGTTGCCACCAGGATAGGCACGGAGTTGTTCCGGAAGTTGAGCAGCGTATCCTCGCGCTGTTTTTGATCCAGGTCGGAATGGATGTCTGCTGCCGGAAATCCGGCACGGCTCAGGTGGGCCGCCAGTTCTTTCGTGCTTTTTTTACTGCTGGCAAAGACCAGGATTCTGCGGGCTTTTTCCTGGCGCTTGAGCAGGTATTCGATCAGTGAATTTTTCTGGTGATCCTTCAGGAAATAGGCACCCTGGGTGATTCCCTCTGCCGGCTTCGAAATGGCGATGCTCACTTCCACCGGATTGCGCAGGATGTTTTGAGCGAAGCGACGGATGTCGTTGGGCATGGTGGCCGAGAAGAGCAGGTTTTGCCGCTCGATGGGCAGTTTGTTGACCACGGTCATGATGTCCGTCACAAAGCCCATGTCCAGCATCCTGTCGGCTTCGTCCAGCACGAAATGGCGGACGTTGCTGAGGTCCACATAACCGAGCTGGAGGTGAGCCAAAAAGCGACCGGGAGTGGCCACGATGATGTCAGCACCTTGCTTGAGGGCTTTCATTTCCTGGGTCATGGAGTGTCCGTCCCGCCCGCCGTAGATGGCCATACAGCTCAATCCGGCAAAGTAGGAGAAGCCCTCCAACTGCTGGTCTACCTGAACGGCCAGTTCCCTGGTGGGTTCCAGGATGATGGTATCCACTCCTTTGTTGGGTTCCGCAATGTTCTTGTTGATGATGGGCAGCAGAAAAGCCGCCGTTTTTCCGGTTCCGGTCTGTGCGCAGGCCAAAATGTCACGCCCCTCCAAAAGGGGTGGTATGGCCTGTTCCTGAATGGGGGTGGGAGTTTCAAACCCCATTGCCTTCAATCCCTCTAATAACTGCGGCTCTAAGCCAAAATCCTCGAATTTCAAATTTGTATGGTTTGATTTGGACCAGTAAGATACGCCTATGTGGCAGGTAAAATGCTGATAACTCGTTGTTTAAATATCGGCCACAAACATAGCAAAGTCCTGCTCAACAAAGGTTGGAAATGTGCAGCAGAATGAGGGCGTTGGGAGGTTTAGAGGAGGTTTAGAGGAGTTGAGAGGAGTTGAGAGGAGTTGAGAGGGGGGCAGCCTTAAAAAAAAAGGACGGCAACTGTTGGCTGCCGTCCTTTTCGTCAGAATGGGATGTCTTCGTCGTCGTTCATTCTCGACGGTTTGGTGATCACGCCAGGATCGTCATCGGACGGACCGAATGGATCCATGCTCGGGAAGCTGTCGAAATCATTATCGTCCATATCGGTGAACTTGGCATACTTGGAAACCCACCTGAGTTCAACGGTTTCAGTAGGACCGTGCCTGTTTTTGGCGATGATGATCTCTGCCACTTCCTTGAGTGATCTGCCGTCCGGTGATTCGGTGATTTCATAGTATTCCGGGCGGTAGATGAAGCTTACCATGTCTGCGTCCTGCTCGATTGCCCCGGATTCACGAAGGTCGGAGAGTTGGGGTTTTTTGTCGCCGCCTCTCGTTTCCACGGCACGGCTGAGCTGAGAAAGTGCGATGACCGGCACATTGAGTTCTTTGGCCAGCCCTTTCAGCGAGCGGGAGATGTTGCTGATCTCCTGCTCACGGTTGGTGTTTTTGTTTTCGCTGGTGCCGCTCATCAGTTGCAGGTAGTCGATAATGACCATCTGAATGTCGTGCTGTTTTTTCAGACGGCGGCATTTGGCCCTCAGCTCAAAGATGTTGATGCCAGGCGTGTCATCGATGAAGATGGGTGCCTCGCTCAGTTTTTCGATAGTGTGGTTCAGCTGGGTCCATTCGTAGTCTTCCAGTTTTCCGTTTCGCATTTTGTGCGAGTCGATCTCGCCCTCCAGGGCAATGATGCGTTGCACCAACTGAACCCCCGACATCTCCAGCGAAAAGATGGCCACGGGCTTTTGGAAATCGATGGCGGCATTGCGCGCCAGCGCTAAGACAAAACTGGTTTTACCCATACCCGGCCTCGCAGCGATGATGACCAGGTCGGAGGGCTGCCAGCCGGAGGTAAGTCGGTCCAGCTTGGTAAAGCCGGTAGGCACACCCGTCAGCCCATCCTTTTTGTTCTTCAGCTCATCCATCAGCTTCATCAACTCGCTGGTGAGCTGGCCCATGGTTTTATGCTGCCTTGAGAGGTTGGACTGGGTGATCTCGAACAAGCCCCGTTCGGCATCGTCCAACAAATCGAAAACGTCGGTGGTGTCTTCGTAGGCATCGTGAATGATGCCGGTAGCCACTTTGATGAGTTGCCGCTGAATGTGCTTCTGAGCAATGATGCGGGCGTGGTACTCGATGTTGGCAGAGGAGGCTACTCTGTTGGTCAGTTCAACGAGGTAGGCCGGTCCGCCAACCGTGTCCAGATCGCCGTTTCTTTTGAGCTCCTCGGTCACGGTGAGCAGGTCCACCGGATAGCTCTTTTCGAAAAGCGATTTGATTGCCTTGTAAATCAGGCCGTTCCGCTCGTCGTAGAAGCTCTTTTCGGAGATGATGTCCATGACCGTTACGAGGGCATCTTTGTCCAGCATCAAAGCTCCCAACACGGCTTCTTCAAGTGGAATGGCCTGTGGCTGTACTTTTCCGAAGAGGTAATCCGATATCTCACCATCCCGCTTGCGGATGCGGGAAGTCAATTCTTTCACTTTTTTTGCTCCTTCAGGTTGTGACATGGCGGGTGTTTGAGAGACTAAAATTTTCACAAAGCTAACAATATCGGCTTGGATTTTACGGGCCGGGAAATGTGGCGGGCTAATTCCGCCGATCCCCGGCCACCGGAGTGTTGATAATCCCTGTTGGTAAGGCTTCAGAATGTTGAAACCCGGCTTGTTCATATCTATTGGCTTGTCGTAAAAGGCAGGAGCACAGGGTTTTAGGTGGTGCAGGCTGCATTTGCCCAACTGCCGGCAAGCTTTCAGAATGTGGAAAAATTTTTCTTATATGATGCTGCTTTTTCTGTTCCCCCCTCTGAGGCTTTTTCCTTTTCTTTGCAACCATCAATTGGTATAGCGATTCCTGAAAGCCATTACAGCACTCAAAAACAAAGTTATTACCTGACCCTATAATTATGGATTTAGCCCGTACAATTGACCATACCATTCTCAAGCCCGGAATCACCAGTGAAGACGTCAAAGAAAAATGCCAGGAGGCAAAAGACAATTCTTTCGCTGCGGTTTGCATTCCGCCCTACTTTGTGAATGAAGCAGCTACCTTGCTGGAGAATTCAGGCGTGAAAGTGGCCACGGTCATCGGGTTCCCGATGGGGTACTCAGCCGTGAGCGCCAAAGTGGAGGAAATCAAAAAGGCCGTGAACGATGGCGCTGATGAATTGGACGCCGTCATCAATATCTGTGCGGTAAAAAGTGGCAACTGGAACTACTTGAAGAACGAGATCGAATCCCTGACCACTGCCTGCCACATGAAAGGAAAGATCCTCAAACTCATCATCGAGACGGGGATGCTGACCGAAGAGGAAATCCGCCAGGTTTGTGAGATCAGTGTCGTGGCCGATGTGGATTACATAAAAACTTCCACCGGCATGAACGGGCCCGGTGCCAGCCTGGAAACGGTGAAACTGCTTCGTGAAATTTTGCCGAAGAAAATCAAAATAAAAGCATCCGGTGGCATCAGAGACAGGGCGTTTGCCGAGCAGCTCATCCAGGCCGGTGCTGACAGAATCGGCACTTCCTCCGGTGTTCAAATCATCAGCGGCTGAGCAGCATCCGCCAGCCGCCATAAACACGATGACCATGAAAAAACTGTTGTTTCTCCTGTTGGTATTTTCAGCGCATTTCCAAATGGCCCAGGCACAGGGGCAGGTAACCGAAACCCTCGACCCCGCCGTGCAGCGCCTCATGAAAACTTTCGTCGAAAACAACCGCAATAAAGCAACAGTCAAGGGCTGGCGGATTCAAATCCTCGCCACCACCGACCGCCAGCGGGTGGAAAACGCCCTGCTCCAGTTCAGGCAGTTTTACCCCAACCTCACCGCCGACTGGATCCACGCCAAACCTTACTACAAACTCCGGGCTGGAGCCTTTACCTCCCGCAGCGATGCGCTGGCCACCCTTTACGTGGTCAAAACAGATTATCCGGCTGCCTACCTGGTTCAGGACAACAACATAAAAGCAGAGGAACTGCTTTGGTGAGTTCCATGCTGCTTTTCCTTCGGTAAACTACCCAACAACTAATTATGCAGGACCTCGAAAACTTGATCAACCAGGCATGGGAAGACCGCTCCATGCTGCAACAGAAAAATGTTCAGGAAGCCATCCTCCATGTCATCGGCCTTTTGGACAAAGGTCAGCTCAGGGTTGCCGAGCCATTGCCCGAAGGCGATTGGAAAGTCAACGACTGGGTGAAGAAGGCCGTGATCATGTATTTCCCCATTCAGGAAATGAAAACCATCGAGGTCGGCCCTTTCGAGTTTCACGATAAAATACCCCTCAAGAAAGACTACGCCAGCCAGGGCGTCCGGGTGGTGCCCCACGCCATTGCCCGTTATGGCAGCTACCTGGAGTCGGGCGTCATCATGATGCCCAGCTATGTCAACATCGGTGCCTGGGTGGGCTCCGGCACCATGGTGGATACCTGGGCCACGGTAGGCTCCTGCGCCCAGATTGGCCGCAACGTACACCTCAGCGGTGGTGTTGGCATCGGAGGCGTTCTGGAACCGCCACAGGCTGCCCCCACCATCATCGAAGACGATTGCTTCATCGGCTCCCGCTGCATCATCGTAGAAGGGGTGAGGGTGGAAAAAGAGGCCGTCCTCGGCGCCAATGTGGTGCTCACCAAATCCACCCACATCATCGACGTCACCAAGCCCATTCCTGAAACCTACAAAGGCCGGGTGCCGGCCCGCTCGGTAGTCATCCCCGGCACCTATCCCAAAAAGTTCATGGCCGGCGAATACCAGGTGGCCTGCGCACTCATCATCGGAAAACGCACCGAAGCTACCGACAAGAAGGTGTCCCTCAACCAGGCCCTGCGAGATTATGGAGTTTCTGTGTGAGGAAGTGAGGATTTGAAGAACTGAGGAACTGAGGAGGACCTAGCTACTCCAAACCCTAAACCCTAAACCCTACACCCTAAACCCTAAACCCTACACCCTACACTCCTGGTAAGACGTTGCGGTGCAACGTCTCTACTCTCTACTCTCTACTCCCTACTCCCTACTTCAATTCAGTGTTCCCAATTCCACTTGTCCAGGTTCAGGACGGCGGCTTTCAGCAGGTCGATGGCGCTTCTGATGTCTTCCTTGTTGGCCATTTCGATGACGGAATGGATGTGGCGGGTGGGCACCGAGATGGCCCCGGAGATGGCTCCGTTTTTACCATAGCGTTGGAGGGCGGCGGTGTCGGTACCGCCGGCGGGCAGTATTTCGGCTTGCCATTGGATGTTGTTCTTGGTTGCCTGGTCTTTCAGGAACTCCACCATGCGGCCGTCGCTGATCACACTGCCATCCATGATCTTGATGGCGCAGCCTTTGCCGAGGCGGGTCACCATTTCGTGGGGCTGGGCTCCCGGCACATCAAAGGCGATGGTGGTGTCCAGTGCCAGTCCGAAATCGGGGTTGACCTGGTGGGCCACTGACATAGCTCCGCGCAGGCCCACTTCTTCCTGCACGGTAAATGCTGCGTAGAGGTCGTAAGGCAATTGCTGGTCTTTAAGTTCCCGGAGGGCTTCCACCAGAATGAACACGGACACTCGGTTGTCGATGCTCTTGCTGTTCACGCAGTTGCCCACTTCGATGAGTTCCCGCTCACGGGTGATGGGGTCACCTACTGCAACCAGTTTGCAGACTTCTTCCTTCGGTAAGCCCACATCCACGAAGTAGTCCTGCAGTTGCGGGGCTTTGCTGCGTTCTTCCGGTTTCATGATGTGGATGGGCTTGCTGCCCATCACCCCCATCAGGTCTTTGCGGCCATGCACGATGACCCGCTGTGCTGTCAGTGTTTTGGGATCAAAACCTCCCAGCGGGTGAATGCGTATAAAGCCGTCTTCATCTATGTGGGTGACGATGAAGCTGATTTCATCGAGGTGAGCTGCAACCAGTACTTTTTTTTCCGAAGCTCCTTTTTTGAGTGCGATGATGCTGCCCATGTTGTCAACCCTGATCTCATCGACAAGGGGCTCGATGGTTTCAACGACAAAATTGCGGATGCGCTTTTCAAATCCCGGGGCGCCAGGCACTTCACAGATTTTTTTGAGGAGTTCAACGTCGATCATAGGTTGCATTTGTGAGTTAAAAGGGTTTCGAGGGGTTGAGAGAGGTTCAGAGGAAAAGTGATTTGCTCCAAGCCTTTTTCGATTGGACAGGGCTTGTAAAAGACCCGATCTATAAGCAGGGGCGAATTTAGTCGAATGTGGATGATTTTAAAGACTTTTGGCCCTTGTTGTCCGTTAACGAGAACCAAACAAAACGCCGGCACCGAATGTCCCTACTCAAAAAACTGGCAGGAGAAACCGCTGTTTACGGACTCAGTTCCATATTGGGCCGGGTGCTGAACTACCTGCTGGTGCCCATGTACACGAGGGTCTTTGCACCTGGTGAGTACGGCATCGTATCAGAGCTGTACGCCTGGGCGGGCTTCCTGATGGTCTTTTTCATCATGCGCATGGAAACGGCCTTTTTCCGTTACGGAACGAAAGAAGAAAACCGGCGGGCGTCTTTCTCCACGGCCTGGTGGTCGGTGTTGGCCAGTTCCCTGTTCCTGGCCTTGCTTATTGTTGGCTTTTCGTCGCAAATAGGAGCCTGGTTCGAGTACCGCCCGGATCAGTACAGTTACATCGCCATCTTCGGGCTCATTCTCGCCTTTGACACCCTGGCCGAAATCCCCCTCGCAAGGTTGCGCCTCGAGCACAAGGCCATTCGCTTCGCAACGGTGCGCATGGTGGGCATCGGGCTCAACATTGCCCTCAACCTGTTCTTCCTGTTGCTGTGCCCCTGGCTCCTCCAGAAGGGCATTGCCACCGGCCTCGTCGAAACCATTTACCACCCGTCATTTGGGGTGGGCTATGTTTTTCTGTCCAACATGATAGCCAGCGCTGCGGTGCTGCTCATGCTTTTGCCGGAGCTGAAATTTGTGGAGTGGCGCTTCGACAAGGCCCTGTGGCGCACCATGTTCATCTATGCGGCGCCGCTGGTGCTGGCCAGCCTGGCCGGCATCGTCAATGAGATGCTGGACCGGGTGCTGCTGCGGCACCTCCTGACGGGCACAGTGGAGGAGAACCTCGCTCAGGTTGGGATTTATTCGGCCTGTTACAAGCTCGCCATGCTGATGAGCCTCTTCACGCAGGCCTTTCGCTATGCTGCCGAACCTTTTTTCTTCGCCAATGCCGACCACAGGGATGCCAAATACCTGTACGGCCAGGTAACAAAATACTTCACCATCGCTGGCGCAATGGCCTTCCTGGGCATCATGCTCTACCTGGATGTGGTAAAGCACTTCATCGACGAGCCGTATTGGGAAGGCCTGGGGGTGGTGCCCATTCTGCTAATGGCCAACCTTTTCCTCGGCCTTTATTACAACGTATCCATCTGGTACAAACTCACCGATCACACCATGCTGGGCGGCTGGATAGCCGTCGGTGGTGCCATCATCACTATCAGCCTCAATGTTTATTGGATTCCAAGAATAGGCTACATGGGCAGCGCCTGGGCCACGCTGATATGTTACGCTGCCATGACCGCCGCCTGCTGGTGGTGGGGCCGCAAATACTACCCCGTTCAATACAACTGGGGCCGCATGCTGGGCTATGTCCTGCTGGCCCTGGCGGTTTATTACGGAACGGAATACCTCATCGGAAATCTTGAATTGTCTGCCGCACCGGCATTTGCACTCCGTACCTCAGCCCTCATCGCCTGGCTGGCAATCGTATGGTCAATGGAACGCAAAGAGTTGTTTGTTCTCCTTCGGAAGAGCTTGTAGCTCATAGCTCCCCGAGTACTCGGGGCAGGCTGTGGCTCGTAGCTCGTGGCTATAACTCCTACACTCTACTCCCTACTCCCTACTCCCTCATTCAAATGGATTCTGAAACAGCGGGTTGTTTACGAAGTTGGTATCGGTAAAGGTGTTCAGGAAGGCGATCAGCGCCTGTTTGTCGTATTCCGACAGGTGCAGCGGCTGAATGGACTGGGCATTGACATTTTCCACGAAGTGGCCGCCGGAGTTGTAGTGGTCAACGACTTCTTCCAGTGTCTGAAAGCGGCCGTCGTGCATGTAGGGTGCCGTCAGGGCGATGTTGCGCAGGGTAGGGGCCCTGAACTTGCCATTGTCGCTGCGCTTGCCGGTTACAGCGCCCCGTCCTGGGTCGGGGAAGTCATCCAGGGTGGCCACATCCTCGATGCCATTGTTGAAATAATCGTCGGATGTGAGCAGGGGGCCTCCGTCGTGACAGTGGGCGCAGTGGCCGGCCACCTGGCTGTTGCTCAGGTCGTCGAAGTAGATGAAATAGCCATCTGTTTCGAGGTCAGAGAAAAGGAATGGGTCGGGGTCGTTCTGGTAGAATTTCTTGTCAAATTTCGAATTGGCGCTGATCAGTATTCGCTCGAATTGCGCAATGGCTTTTGCGGCCAGGTCCCGGGTGATCTCTTTGCTGTTTTTGATGCCAAATGCTTCTCTGAATTTTTTCTGGTACAGCGGGTGGCGCCGCAGCTTCTTCTCCACATTGTCCCAGCTTTCCGCCATTTCAATGGGATTCTCCACCGGTTGCAGGGCCTGATCCTCCAGGCTGGCAGCACGGCCATCCCAAAACAGGCCGTTCTCAAAAAAGGCAGCGTTGATGATGGCCATGGAGCTACGGGTGCCTATTTGTCCATCAACACCAGTACTGAATGCCTTTCCGTCGGTAAAACTGAATTTTGGATCGTGGCAGCTGGCGCAGGAGATGGTACTGTCCACCGACAAAATCGGGTCGAAAAACAGGTGCCTGCCAAGGTCGATGCCCTGCTCAGTCAATGGATTGTCAGCAGGAATATTCATAGAAGGAAAGCCCGGCGGCAGTTCCAACTGGTAAGCGGTAGGGCTGTACGGAATGTCCGTCAGGTCAACCCCATCTGCCGGCGGCTGCGGTCCGTCATCATCTTTACAGGCTGGCACCAAAGCCATTGCGACGAAAAAGAGCAAAAAGTAGTGCTTCATGTTTTTAATGGTTGGTCAGGAGGGTTTGGAAGATTATAAGGATTATGGAGGATTATAGAGGATTATGGAGGATTATTGAGGGTTTAGCTCAGTTCCTCCCTGCCTGTCGGCAGACAGGAGTTCCTCAAATCCTCAGTTCAAAGAAAGTGCCTTCACAAAGTTAGCCATGATTTGCTTTGCCAGGGTCAGGTCGTTGGGATTGTGGGTGTAGAGTTTGGTGGGGTCGGAGAAATCGTGCATGCCGCTGTCATGGTTGTACAGTTGCAACCAGTCCACAGAGAAGTTCAGGTCCAGGGTTTCGTTGGCGACTACTTCAATGGGTTTGTTGAAGTTGAGCAGTACATAAGATTCATTGGTTCCACAATGGTGCCCGAAGGGGTGGTCCTCGCCGTTGTTTTCGATGGTGCCGTCATTGTCATTGTCGTAAATGCCTTCCGATTTGAGGAAGATAAAACTGCCCCAGTCGCTCCAGAACTGGGCGTTGTAGGTATCGCGCAAGGGATTGCCAACAGGCAGCTTGTTGGCGTCTTCGTTGTTGAGATTTGCGGGAACCCCGATGCCAATTTGCAGATTGGTGTAGGAGCCAGCCGGAATCTTGGTTGCTGTGATGGTGAGCGGCGTTTCTGCTTCTGCCAGGCTGGTGTTTTCCGTGAAGTCCAGAAAATCCACATCCACCAGTTCGGTCTTGTTGCCGTTGGCATCGATGAGCGCCACGTTGGAAATGTAGAAGTCCAGTTTCTGGATCAATAGCTTGTGCCCGTCGGGGTAGTCATAGGTTTGCTGAAAAACAAGCGGATTGCCGTCGTAGGTTGCCAGGAAATTCAGGTTCACTGTTGCAGACGGTCCGCTGTCGTCGTCTTTGCAGCCGGTAGCTAGAATTATGGCAAAGAACAGGAGGCTGGCAGCTTTCAATAATTTCATGTCTTCAGAGTTCTGTAATGAATGGATAGGGTTCCGGAAAAGCCAAATTTCGGCTTATTCCAGCACAGCATCTGTAACAAGGGTTGCAAAGGGGAAGTTTTGGAAGACTTTATCACGGATGGTCTCCAATGCGTCATTTTGAAGGTCCACCCCGTCAAACAGCGCCAGGTAATTGATGGTGAGTGTCAGCTTGACATTGTGGCCGGGCCGGATATCCAGCACCCCGGGCAAGTCGAGTGTCAGTTGCTGCGAAGCAGCGAAGGTGAACTCCTCGAGGGGGCTGCTGTCAAGGGTGTCCCGGTACAATCGCACAATACCGTGCCGGTAGCCTGACAAAGTATCGTACAGCAAGGTGTCGGAGGTGGCCAGGGCATGACCCGACGGCAACTTGTCGGCACTGGCTTTCAGCACGGTCTCCGGCAGACCGATGGTCAGCTCCACTTTGTCGTATTTGCCTTCGGTAATGAAAGTGCCCAGCGTGGCGGTCTGGAGGATATCCCTGTCAGCTTTGGTGTAGTTGTCCTCGGTTTTGAAAGAGGAGTTGTTTTGCGAAGTGAAAGAAAGCGAGTCGGGTAGGGTATAGGCCTGGCCGTCGGTGCTGATCAGGTGCAGCCCTGAAATAAAGAACCGGAACCTGTCCACCTTGAAATAATGGAATTTATCGAAGGGCGTGGCGTAGTGCGTATTGTACTTGAAGGTAATGGAAGTGTCGGGGTTTGGCGGCCACACGGCCTGGTGCCGCAACGCCAGTTTCAATACCGGATAGGTGCAACAATCCGGGCAGGCATCATCCGCCGTCACGTCGTAATTGGTGGCCCGGTAATCCAGACATCCTTCCTCCGGCTCATAACAGGCAACCAGGGAAGTGAGCAGTAGTATTATCAGTGATAGTTGTTTCATTTTATTGGCTCGTGCTTCTTTTTGCTCGTAGCTCGTAGTAATCTCTGCTAAACCCCATAATCCAGGGATGAGGGATGAGGGATGAGGGATGAAAGAGCTAGTGCCCCCCAACCCTAAACTCTACACCCTAAACTTTTTAACCACAGAGTAATAAGAGTTGAAAACAGAGTTTAGCAGAGTATCCCTGCTAAACCGTATAATCCCTGCCTGTCGGCAGACAGGCTTCATAATCCCAATAATCCTCAATAATCCAGGGATGAGGGATGAGGGATGAGGGATGAAAGAGCTAGCTGCTTCCAACCTACAACAACCTCCATAATCCCAATAATCCTCCATAATCCTCCATAATCCTCATAATCCTCATAATCCTCAAAACCCAACATCACACCTTCATCTTGCTCCGCTTCACCAGCCAGGACTGGAGGATGGGGCGGAAGCCCTTGCGGATGTCGGCTTCGACAAAATCCACCTGGTACTGGAGGCATTTCAGTTGCAGGGCCTTTTTGAACTCCTGCAATTGTTTGACGTAGTGTTCTTTCACCTGGTTGGGCTGGAGGCGGAGTTGCTCGCCGGTTTCGATGTCGATGAAAAGGTAGGGCCGGTTTTCGTATTCGAAATCCATTTCCAGCCTTTTGTCAACGGTGTGGAAGAGGATGACCTCGTGTTTGGCGTGTTTGAGGTGCTGCAAGGCGTTGAACAGGGCCTGGGTGTCGCTGCTCTGTTCAAACATATCCGAAAAGATGACGACCATTGAGCGCTTGTGGATGCTGTCGGCAATTTCGTGGAGGGCCTGAGCGGCAGAGGTGGTCTTGTTGCGTTCCGGCTCGTCGATGAGCTTCTGCAGGTAGGTCAGCAGCAGCCGGTAATGCGAGGTGCTGGACTTGCACACCGTGTGCTCTCTCACTTTGTCGTCGAAAATGGTCAGGCCGAAGGCGTCGCGCTGCTTTTGTAGCAGGTTCATCAGCGAGGCGGCGGCCAATGCCGAGAAGCCCAACTTGTTGAGGGGCTGCTCCCCGCTCATGTCCATTTCCGGAAAATACATACTCGAGGAGGCATCCACCACGATCTGGCAGCGCAGGTTGGTCTCCTCTTCGAAACGCTTAACATACATCCGGTCGGTGCGGGCATACACCTTCCAGTCGATGTCTTTGGTGCTTTCTCCGGGGTTGTAAAGCCGGTGCTCGGCAAACTCCACAGAAAAGCCGTGAAAAGGGCTTTTGTGCAAACCAATGATGAAGCCTTCCACCACCTGCTGGGCCAGCAAGTCAAGGTTGTCGAGATTTCTGACGTCGTAATTATCGAGTAGATTCATTGCTTCCTTTTTTCAACAAGAGCTGCGATGTTAAACGCTTTTTTGCAACTATGTTGCCTGATGGTGGAGTTTAGTCGCCTGCGGCAAGTTTAAACGCCTGCGGCGGGTTTAGTCCGCCTGCGGCGGAGTTTATTTGTTGAATTGTTGAAGTGTTTAGGGGGCATGGTATGAATTCATACAGAGATCCCCTGAGGTGGATTACCGGACCACAAGTTTTTTGGAAATGAAGCTGTTGCCGGAATGCAGGTTGATGAAATAACCGGCTCAAAGTAATCGGCCAGGCAGAAATGTATCAAAGAACAAGGCATTTTTTACTTTTCAATTCCCTGCATTTAAGACTGCCAACGGACTCCTCAGTTCCTCAAATCTTCAAATCTTCAAATCCTCCCCAGATCCCGATCCCGAAAATTTTCGGGATTGGGATTCGGGGCTCAAATCCTCCTATCTAAATAAAGTCACATTCCCCTTCTTCGCAAAATGGAGGCCGCCGAAGCAGGTCAATTCCACGTAATAGCCATAGACATCGGGGGGCAGGGCTTTGCCCCGGAAAGTGCCGTCCCAGCCCTGGCCGGGGGTGCTGGATTCGAAGACTTTCTCGCCCCAGCGGTCGTAAACGATAACGTTGATCTCGGCAATGTTGCTGCCCATCACACGGAAACTGTCGTTCAGACCGTCGCCGTTGGGCGAGAAGGCTGTGGGTATGAAGATGAAAGGCTCTTCACAAAGCGTCAGCACCACAATGGTCACCGTCCGGGTGGCCACGCAGCCATTGGCATCGGTCACGGTCAGTGTGTACACCGTTTCCTCCGTTGGGCTGGCCACGGTGTTGTGAATCTCCGGATTGTCGAGCCCCTCTGCGGGTGACCAATGGTAGGTGTAGTTGGGATTGTAAGTGGCCATCAGCTGCACCGACTGCCCCTCCAGTATGGTGTCGATTACCGGACTCACGTCCACGAAAGGTGAGACGATGACCGTGACCTGTTTTTCGATCACGCAAAAGCCCTCCGCATCGGTGATGGTTACGGAATAGGTGGTCGTGCTGTCGGGTGTCGCCAGCGGATTGGGGCTGGTGGGATCGTCCAGCGAAGTGGCCGGTTGCCACAGCCAGGTGGCGTCGGAAAACTGGTTGTCGGGGTTGAGGTGCACCCCGCCGGCGGCGATGCAGATGCCCAGGCTGTCCTCCAGGTTGGGGTCGTCGAGGAAGCTGGCGTCGAATTCCTGCACCAGGGTGTCCATACAGCCATTGCCGGAGGTGACAACCAGCGTGAGCGTTGCCAGGCCTTCCTCCGTCAGCGCAAATACCGGATTTTTTTCGTCGGAATGGAGCGTGGTGTTGCCCACCGTCAGTTGCCAGTCGTAAGCGGCAATGTTCGTCAGCGTGTCGATGGATGAGTCGGTGATCTGCAGGGTCAGGCTGTCCACGCAGTCGGCCTGCTCCAGCTCGAAATCCGCAAACAGGGAATGCGGCAGCAGGTGCACCTCGCTGAAAAAGGTATCGGTACAGGGTGAGCCGGGCTCAGCTATCAGCATGATGGTGTAAAGGCCGGTATCGGGATAAGTGAAGACCGGATTTTCCTCGATGGAAGTGGCGCTGCCATTGGGCCAGTCGAAATACCACAGGTAGTTCTCGGCGTTGTTGCTCTGGTTCTGGAAAGCCACCGTCAGCCCCTCGCAAATGACTTCCGGTGCAAAAAACGAGGAGGTCACCTCTCCGCAATCCCCCACGTTCACCTGGTAGTCCCTTCGGCTGACGCCAATCAGTTCCCCATTGCGGTATTCCTCCACACAGATGCCGATGACAAACTGCCCGTTGATGACGGGTGTGCCGGTGAGCAGGCCAGTCTGAGGATCGATGGTCATGGGTACGCCGCCCATGCCGGCGTTCAGCATGTCGTTTACGCCGTAATTACCCAGCCAGGGCACTGTGTCGTAAGGCGGAAAGTTTGGCGGTTGCGGCATGGGATTGCCGGGGTCGGCACCCATGAGCGGGTTGCAGAGCCGGTACACCAGCGAATCCCCGTCGGGGTCCACCGCAGACTGGTCAATCTGAAAGGGCTGGTTGACACAAAGGAAGAGCGGTGGCCAATTGTTGAACTGCGGGCTGCTGTTGCATTCCAGCAGCGCCTGGTCACCGATGTTGATGCTGTAAGTGGCCCCCACATCCAGCGGCTCCACCAGGTTGACGATGGTCTGGTTGCGGCAGCAGCGCTGATACACCAACTGATAGCCCCCCGGCTGGTAGGGCAGGGTTATGACGGTGGAATAGTAAGTGGTGTGCACACAAACATCCGGCGGCACGGTGAAGCATTCATTGTCCAAAGTGGGATCCAGGGTGTCGTTCAGGATGGGGTCCCAGCCCACCAGTTCCTGAAACAGGAAGTTGTTGTTGGCATCGAACACCCCAATGGAGGCGGGGTCATCGAACCAGGCCGCCGGCGAGCCATAGTAACAATCCCGGAAGATGGTCAGCGTAACCTGGTACTGGTTGTTGCCCAGGCAGGTATAAGTCATCTCCCCACCAACGATGTGGGTGGCGTGGGCTTGGTTGCGAAGGCAGAAGAAGGCGATGATTAAAAAGGAAATACGAATAATTCTCTGAGCCATGTTCTTTGGAATGTTGGGTGAAGATAAGGGATTGGTGGAAACGTTTAGGTTCAACATCATCTAAAATCAGTCAGATAATAATTTTCCTATTTTGCTCAATTTTTATCTGAAGTATGATCTGTTGTTTTTTTTGTGAATTAATTAGTTGTCAGAATCGCGGATTGAACGGATTCCGGGATTACACGGATATTGATAAGTAGCCCTGGATCAACGCAATCCCATAATCCGATTCATCAGTGATTCAGACATAATTCATTGTCAGAATCGCGGATTGAACGGATTCCGGGATTACACGGATTTCGTCAAGTAGCCCTGGATCAGCGCAATCCCATAATCCGATTCATCCGTGATTCAGACATAATTCATTGTCAGAATCGCGGATTGAACGGATTCCGGGATTACACGGATATTGATAAGTAGCCCTGGATCAGCGCAATCCAAAAATCCGATTCATCAGTGATTCAGACATAATTCATAGTCAGAATCGCGGATTGAACGGATTACGGGATTACACGGATATTGATAAGTAGCCCTGGATCAGCGCAATCCAAAAATCCGATTCATCAGTGATTCAGACATAA
>PAAY01000092.1 GCA_002698985.1 Saprospirales bacterium
CGGATTACCCGTATCCGCCTGCAAAATTTGCCTCGTTCAGAATAAAATTTGCTCACTTTCGCTCAAGCATGAAAATCTAAACAGGCTCTAAGACATACACATACTCATTTACCCGCTTTGGAGGGTCTGGCGCTTTCCGCCGGGCCCTTTTTCTTTTTTGTTTCCAATCCGGTGACTGCCAGCCCGGGAATTCAGGCCGCAACCTTAACATCTCTCAACCCCTCTGAACCCTATCGATTACCCACAAATCCGTCATTCCGCCTTTAAGGGTTTTGCATGAGCAATTTGATCTTGAAGTTGCAGGTTAAATTCCTGTGGGCTAATGTTCTTCCACTCCATCAAACATCTTGAAACCCCTTGCTTTAGCGAGGGGTTGCCGGACAGACCCCCTCAATGCATCAAACATCTTTACAAAACATCAGCATCATTTCCAGCTACAATGGTGATTGATCATTCCTAATGTGATGTTCTGAATAGAAGTTTGATGTAGGTAGGGGAACTAGCATTATTCCCGCCGTTTAAACAGCGGGTTACAAGATGGCAGATGTATTCGGGGCCTTTTTCCTCAGCCAGGAACCGGGATTAATAAATGATTTTTTCACGTTCAATGAAGCCGTGTTGCAGACACACTTTTCGATGAGATTGGGATTTGTGGGTAATCGAAACCCCTTTCAACCCCTCTCAACCTCTCTCCCCACAAACCTCCTCAACATCTCCAGTGCATAGGTCGCAGCGTATTCGATGTTTCGCTGGCGGTCACGGCGGAAGTGGAAAACCCTGGCTTTCACCCGGTCTTTGTTGCCCACGGCGATCCACACGGTGCCGACGGGTTTTTCGGGGGTGCCGCCACCCGGGCCGGCGATGCCGGAGGTGGCCACGGCCAGGTCGGTGCCGATTACCTTCAGGGCGCCCTGCACCATTTCCCGGACGGTTTGTTCGCTGACGGCGCCGTGCTCCCGGAGGGTGCTTTCCTGGACGCCCAGCACCTGCATTTTCACCTCATTGGCGTAGGCAATGACGCTGCCTTTGAAATAATCCGAAGAGCCGGCCACGGAGGTGATCAGGTGTGCCAGGTAACCACCGGTGCAGCTTTCGGCGGTGGCCAGGGTGAGACCCTTGCTCCGGAGCAGCTTGCCGACGGCCGATTCCAGTACGTCGTCCTCCATGGAAGCGATCAGCTTCGGCGGCAGGAGCTGGAGCATTTCCTGCAATTTTTGGTTCAGCAGAGCCTCATTGGCTTCCGGGTCTTCGCCCCGCACCGTCAGCCGCAGGCGCACCTGTGCAATTCTGGGCAGGTAGGCCAGCGTGACGTTTTCCGGAAGGGAATCTTCGAAAGGCTCCAGCATTTTTGCAATGGTGGACTCCCCTTCGCCAGAGGTCAGGATGGTTCGGTAAGCAATGTGGGTGCCGTCAAAGCGATTGCGCAAGCGAGGCAATACTTCATTTTCCATGAGGTATTGCATTTCAAAGGGCACTCCCGGCAGAGAGACAACCACCTTGTCGTCTTGCTCGAACCACATGCCGGGGGCTGTTCCCATCTTGTTGAACAGCACGGTGGCATTTGCGGGCACCATCCATTGCTGCACCACGGCGGGGGTTATTTCTCGCTTGTGCTGGCGGTAAATGTCCTCCACGAATTCCCGTGTCGGGCTGTGCTCCACCATTCCGACGCCGAAGAAATGGGCCAGGGCGGTTTTTGTCTTGTCGTCTTTGGTGGGGCCCAGGCCGCCGGTGATGATGACCACGTCGGCCAGGGTCAGACCCCGGCGCAGCATGTCCAGGATGGCGTGTTCGTCGTCGGCAACGGCGCTTTTTTCCACCACCACCCCTCCAATGCCGTGCAGCATCTGGGCGATCCTGGCAGAATTGGTATCGATGATCTGTCCGATCAAAATTTCGTCGCCGATGGTCAGCAGGTAAACTTCCATGTTTTTGTTTTTTTCGTCGGGCTTTCAGCCCAAATCAAAAATGAGCTCTTTGAAATCGTATCGTCGCAATTCGGAGCCTACCTTGAGGCACAGCTTTCCGCTTTCTTCCACATCCACAATTTCCGCTTCGAATGGTTTTTCATCGAGGTGGTAAAATGTCCGCTTTTGGCGCCAGCCGAAGAGTGCATCGAGGTATTCCGCTTTCAGCAATTCTTCTTTTCCGCTTCGCAACAACAGGTAGTACTGTTCCAGTTTTTCACAGAGCATTTCCAGGCTTGCCTTCCGGTCGAACCGCCGGCCGGCCTCGTTGCGCAGCGAAGTTGCATTTTTCAGTTCAGGCGGAAAGGCTGCCTGGTTTAGGTTGAGTCCCACGCCAGCGATGGAAGTGCGGAGATTTTCGCCCCGCAGGGTGTTGGTGATGAGGATGCCCGCCACTTTTTTCCGATGGATGAGGATATCGTTGGGCCATTTGACCTTAACCGGCTGTCCGGTCAGCTCTTCGGCCACCGATCTCACCGCCAGTGAAACGGCCATGTTGAGGAAGAACTGTTTGTTTACCCGAAGGAAAGAAGGAAAGAGTACCACACTGAAAGTCAGGTTTTCGGCGGCGGCACTGATCCAGGCGTTGCCGGCCTGGCCCCTGCCGGCTGTCTGGAAATCGGCCAGCACCACGGTTCCCTCGGCTGGTTTGTTTTTTGCAACGAGGCCCGAAGCGTAGTTCATGGTACTGTCCACCTCATCCAGGTGAATGAATCGTTGGCCGAGGAAGAGGGTATTGGGCTGAATCAACATGAAATAATAATTGCTACTTTTAGCCCTGTCCATCGGACATTTCGGACTTTTGCAAACAATTGGTGCCGGAAGCGGTACCATTGGCCGGCAAAACAAACGGTTTTGTATGCGCAAACCAACAGCCGGTCTGATCCATACATCTATTTTTCAACCTGTGTGTTTATACATCAATTCAGGCAGCAAGGTCTTTCTTTCATGAGCATTTCATGAGTTGACTGGCCGGATGCCAAAAGTAAATTTTATTCCGTATTGAGTACGCAATCAGCTCTTAAGCACTTTGAACCTGTGGCGGACGAGATGAACGACCTGATCGTTGACAGTATTCAGGACATCAAAGGCAAAAACATCCTAAAACTCAACCTGACCCAACTCGACGACGCCCCCACTGACTTTTTCATCATTTGTGAGGGCGACTCTACCACCCAGGTCAGGGCCATGTCAGAAAACATCAGAAAGCGAATGAAGGAGGAACTTGGCCAGATGCCGCTCCACGTGGAAGGAGCCATGCACTCCCGCTGGATCTGCATGGACTATTTCAACGTGGTGGTGCACATTTTTCACAAAGACGTGAGAGGTGTGTACGAATTGGAAGATCTGTGGGGTGATGCGGTATTCACCTCGTATGAAAACCTCTGACCCCTTCAAATTAGGAGCATGGTTCGGCCTGATTTGCTGAAACGTACATAAAGAGGCAGAAAACTCCCAGCTATTCATGGAGAACAACAAACAAGAAAACAAAAACCCGAAGAACGGTGGCGGACGGTACACCACCTACTGGATATATGCGGTGATCGCCATATTCCTGTTGGGATTGCAGTTCATCAACTTGCCCGGCAGCACCTCAGACCCCATCAATTTTGATCGCTTCGCAAAAATGGCCGAGGCCGGCGATGTGAAAAAGGTGGAGGTCGTCAACGAGAAGTACGCCAATGTGTACCTCCGGGAGGAAGCCCTGACAAAAACAGGCGCCGATGGTGAAAAGCTCTACAAGGACGCCAGCCACAGCAGCTTCAACAAGCTCAGGCCCCACTACTCTTTTGACATAGGCCCGCCCGAGCACTTTGCAAAAAAGCTGGACGAACTGAACAGCAGCCTGCCGGAAGACAAACGCTTCACTTACACCTTCGAAGAGCAGCACAACTGGCTGTTGCCGATACTCAGCTGGATGATCCCCATCGGAATCTTCATCCTGCTGTGGTTCTTCATCATGCGAAGGGTGGGCGGCGGTGCCGGCGGCCCCGGTGGCAACCTGTTCAACATCGGCAAGTCCAAGGCTACGCTTTTTGACCAGAACGCCAAGGTAAACGTCACCTTCCAGGATGTCGCCGGCCTTGACGAAGCGAAAGAAGAAGTAGTGGAAGTGGTGGACTTCCTGAAGAATCCAAAAAAATACACCGCCCTGGGTGGCAAAATCCCCAAGGGTGTGCTTCTGGTTGGCCCTCCCGGCACCGGTAAGACCCTGCTGGCAAAAGCCGTGGCAGGTGAGGCCGATGTGCCTTTCTTCTCCATTTCCGGTTCCGACTTCGTGGAGATGTTCGTGGGTGTGGGTGCCAGCCGGGTGCGTGACCTGTTCAAACAGGCTCGCGAGAAAGCCCCCTGCATCGTCTTCATCGACGAGATAGACGCCATCGGGCGTGCACGCGGCCGCAGTGGTTTCCAGGGTGGCAATGACGAAAGGGAGAACACCCTCAACCAGTTGCTGGTGGAGATGGATGGTTTTCCGACGGACAAAGGTGTGATCCTGATAGCTGCAACCAACCGCCCCGATGTGCTGGACAATGCACTCCTGCGACCTGGTCGCTTTGACAGGCTCATCGCCGTTGACAGGCCGGATCTGAAAGGGCGCGAGGCCATATTCAAAGTACACCTCAAAACCATCAAGATCGCCAAGGATGTCAGTCCGGCGGAACTGTCGGAAATGACGCCGGGTTTTGCCGGTGCTGAAATTGCCAATGTGTGCAACGAAGCCGCCCTCATTGCCGCCAGGCGAAACAAGAAAAAGGTGGACATGCAGGATTTTCACGATGCCCTCGACAGGGTGATCGGCGGTTTGGAAAAGAAAAGCAAGCTCATTTCTCCGGAAGAGAAAAAGATCATCGCTTACCACGAAGCCGGTCACGCCGTTTGCGGCTGGTTCCTGGAACACGCCTCGCCGCTGGTCAAGGTAACCATCGTGCCCCGCGGTATTGGCACCTTGGGTTATGCGCAGTATTTGCCGAAGGAGGAATACATCACCCGCACGGAGCAGTTGCTGGACAGGATGTGCATGACCTTTGGCGGCAGGGCCGCTGAAGAAATCGTCTTCGGAAAAATCTCAACCGGTGCCCAAAGCGATCTGGACCAGGTGACCAAAATGGCTTACAGCATGATTACCGTCTTCGGTATGAATGAAAAGGTTGGGCAGGTATCCTTTTATGGATTGCAGAATGACAGCTTCCTGAAACCCTATTCCGAAGAAACGGCTCACCTGATCGATGAGGAGGTTCGCCAATTGGTCAACTCCCAGTTCGAGCGGGCAAAAGCGCTGCTGCGGGAGAAAAGGGAAGAACTTGAAGTCATTGCGCAGCGACTGCTGGAAAAAGAGGTACTGACCAAAACGGATGTGGAAAAGCTGATCGGCAAACGGCCCTACACACAGGAAGTCGTTGAGCCAGAAGCTGAATCACCTTCGGAAAACGGCAGCACCAAAGTTGACGAAGAAATAGAGGTCGACACCACCAAGGACTAGGCCTGCTCAATCATACACGGCTAACGGGGTTTGGACGCAACAGTCCGAACCCCGTTTATTTTTTGTAGCCAATTGTCTGTGTCTCCTCAGTTCCTGAGTTCTTCAGTTCCTGAGGGCCCCGAGATAGCCATCGGGGCAAAAAGTGCCCTCATTCGTTTAGAGAGGTTTAGAGAGGTTTAGAGAAGTTTAGCTCGGTCGCCCTAAATCTCTATAACCCAAAGTTTTAGATCAATGCCAACTCCTCTCAACCAACGACTCTTGCAGGCAACTCCAATTGAAAATGGCTTTTTTTGCCCCGATGCCGATATCCCGAAAGCCGTATAGCTATCGGCTTCGGGATCGGCACGGGGCGCTCAGTTCTTCAGTTCCTGAGTCTACTGTAAAAAGTCTTTTTTATTGGAATTGGCGCAAGTTCCGTTATTAAAAGAAGTTGAGATCGGTCTAAAGTATTGATTTTTAGAGGTATAGGGACGGCCGAGCGCAACCTCTCTAAACTTCTCTAAACCTTTCTCAACCCCTCTCAACCACTGAGCGCACTTTTTGCAGTGCGCTCAGTTCCTCAGTTCTTCAGTTCTTCAGTTCCTCACAATTCCACCCCACAATTCCAACTGATCGTTTAATTCAGGAAGTTTGCAGAAATTGGTGGCTGTCAGCGGCTTGCACAGGGATTTTTGCTGCCGTTGATTTTCCCCCTTCACTGATTTACAATGCAATTTTTACGCTCTGGGGGAAGGCGTATGAATCAAAACAAATTCGAATCAACATGAAGTCAATCGGAATTCTCGTATCCATCGTGCTGGTACTGTTTTTTGCCTTTTCGGGCTGCAACACCTACAACACCCTGGTGGAAAAAGACACCAAGGTGGAGCAAGCCTGGGCCAATGTGCAAAGTGCCTACCAACGCCGGGCCGACCTGATTCCAAACCTGGTGAACACCGTAAAGGGTGTGGCAGAATTTGAACAGAGCACCCTCAGCCAGGTGGCCGAAGCAAGGGCCAAAGCCACCAGCATCACCGTGGACCCCAGCAACCTGAGCCCGGAAAAGCTGGCCGAGTTTCAAAAAGCACAAGGTGAGCTTTCCAGCGCGCTGGGCCGCCTGCTGATGATCACGGAGAACTATCCGGAGCTTCGTGCAACGGAATCCTTCAAAGAGTTACAAGCCCAACTGGAAGGCACCGAAAACCGCATCAAGGTGGAGCGCGACCGTTTCAACGCCGCCGTGGCAGATTACAACGCCAGCATCCGGAAATTCCCAGCCAATGTGTGGGCAGGTCTCTTCGGCTTCGACCGGTACAGCCCATTTGAGGCGCAGGAAGGTGCTGAAAACGCTCCAAGGGTGGAGTTTTAATCCGATTTGATACATGGTCAATTTTTTCAGCAAGGAAGAAGAACAACAGATCATCGATGCCATTCGTGAGGCGGAGGAGAACACCTCCGGAGAGATACGCGTGCACCTGGAAGAAAAAGTGAAGGGCGATGTGCTGGACGCAGCCGTCAAGACCTTTTTCAAAATAGGCATGCAGCACACCGCTGAGAACAATGGCGTCCTGATCTTTCTGGTTCCCAAACAACGCCAGTTCGCCATCATCGGCGACAGGGGCATCAACGAGAAGGTTCCGCCCGGCTTCTGGGATGAAGTCAAAGACCTCATGCAAGAGCACTTCCGCAAGGGCGAGTTCGCCAAAGGCGTTTGCGAAGGCATTCTTCTTTCCGGACAGAAACTGAAAGAATACTTCCCGCTGCAACCCGATGACAAGAACGAACTCCCCAACGAACTCTCTTTCGGCAAGACCAACACCTGAATGAAACAGCTACTTTCGAAATACCTCTTACTTCCTGCTTTCCTGCTGATGGCGGCAGTGGCCCTTGCAAAAGAGCCGCCGGACCCGCCACAGCCGCCGCGCTTGGTCAATGATTACACCAACATCCTGTCTCAAAACGAGGTGAATGCGCTGGAGCGCAAGCTGGTTGCTTACGACGACAGCACCTCCACGCAGATAGCCATCGTCATAGAGCCTTCGCTGGAAGGCGATGACATTTTTGATTATTCGTTCAGGCTGGCCGAAAAATGGGGCATCGGAAGGGCCGGCAAAGACAACGGCATCCTCATCTACATTGCCCTGCAGGACCGCAAGCTCTACATCCAGACCGGTTATGGTGCCGAAGGCTTTTTGCCGGACGCCATGGCCAAGCGCATCATCGATCAGGTCATCGTCCCCAACTTCCGTCAGCAACGCTACTATGAGGGCCTCAACCGCGCCACCGACATCATCATGAAGCTGGGCAGCGGGGAATACACCAACGACGATTTGGCAGAGGGTGATGATTTCCCAATTGCGGCATTGGTTGTGGTTATTTTATTTATCCTCATCATCATCGCCATCAGTGCGGCGGCCGGAGGTGGTGGCTATTACAAAGGCGGCCGCTACGACAGCGGCGGCGGATGGATGATCTTCGGCCCCGGCGGCTGGGATGATGACGACGACGATGATGACAGGCCCCGGAAAAGAAGACGCCGTGGCGGGGGCTGGGGCGGATGGGACAGCGGTGGTGGTTTCGGCGGCGGCGGCTTTGGTGGCTTTGGCGGCGGTGGCTTTGGCGGCGGTGGTGCCGGTGGAAGCTGGTGAGTGCCTTAATTCTTGCCCTCAACCCTTTTCAGCCATTTGTCACAATGGTTGAGTATTTCCTGCTTCAGCAAGCGCTCATTTTCTATCGTCTCAAAAAAACTTTCCAGGTAGCTTGTGCAGTGGCGCTTTGAGTCTTTGTCAAAATAGGGAAACTCCCTTGCCATTGTCAGCATGGCTTCCTTTTTCGAAAGGTAATAGCTAACCGTTTCCCGGGTTTGCGACGGCCGTCTGCAATAGCCCTGGTAATAGCGTTCCGTAACCTCTTCCATCGGCAATTTTTCGTTGACAACGGCATAAGGAGCATTCACAAAACCCGAATAATCAAAGTCGTAAGGGATGGGGATGATCTTTACCTGATCGCCATTCTGAACAGCCAGCAGCACGATGTTGTGGCCGTTGTAGAGGTACCAGTCGGTATTCCCGATCATGAACTGAAAAAAGGCGAAGCGCTCGGTTTCGTCGGTGTTCAGCAAGCGGGTGCTCACCACCCTGTTCGACGCTATTTTACCCTTGTTTCTTGCCGCCATTTCATCATCCGGCTCGATGAAAAAGGCAAAGCCGGCATCGGGCTCCCGTTTGCTTTTCGGGTCCACAAATTTCATCCTGAGCAACTGGGTCCGGTAGGAATAGTCCGAAAGCAGGTTGCTGAGTTTATAGGCCAGGTATTCCCGCAAGAGGTATTGCTGGTAGGTGTCCGAATTCCTGCAACCCAGCACCATCTTGATGGAGTTGGGCTCTTCAGCCAGGTTTCGCTTGCGCAACTCCTTTTTGGAGAATTTCACTTTCAGCGGTGGCACGTTGCATACCTTCAAACGGGCATTGCCCCGGGTGCGCACCTCAACTTTCATGGTGTCAACTTCGCCTTTCTCGTTTTTAAAAATGAAAATTCCGTCGATGTACTTCCGGTCGTATTTCTTGCGGAACAGCCGTTTGAAATCGGTGACAATGGTGGCTTCCAGCTCTCCGGAATCCCGCTGCAGGTACTGAAAGACCGTTTTCACCGTATCCTGCTGTTGTGCATTCAGAAGAAGGGGTGCCGAGAGCAGACACAACAACAAAGCAATGAGGTACCGTGAGCCTTTCATATTGGAAGCTGGTTGGTGATACTTAAAACGAAGTAGTTTGGGTGGCTTTTCCGCCCAAACTCCCAACCCCTGCTGAAGTTTTAGGCTGGGATTTCCCCAAACTACTTCGACTTGGGTATAGGATTGGGCTAAGGTAATCAATGAAACCCGACCCAGGACTGACAAAACACAGAACCTCGGCTACCGAAAGTCCATGGTATTTTCGCATTGTGATCAGAGAGACAGTCTAAAGCCACCTCCGCTTTGTAATTTCGCAGCCCTTTTCACAAGCTTAAACCACATTGTTATGGAAATGCGCATCGTTGAACCGGGTTCTGTTCCACGTTTTGACTTTCACCAGTTCATCGTTGGTTCCATTGCCCCGCGTCCCATTGCCTTTGTAAGCACTGTGGATTCAGAGGGCAACCCCAACCTTGCCCCCTACAGCTTTTTCAACGCTTTCAGTTCCAATCCGCCCATTCTGGTTTTCAGCTCCAACCGGCGGATTGTGGACAACACCACCAAAGACACCCTCAGCAATGTCATGGAGACCAAAGAGGTGGTCATCAATGCGGTGAACTACCGCATCGTACACCAGATGGCGGTGGCCAGCGTACAGTTTCCGAAAGGCGTGGATGAGTTCAAGAAATCGGGCCTGACGCCCATCCCCTCCGACCTGGTAAAGCCTTTCCGGGTGAAGGAATCGCCCATACAGATCGAGTGCAAAGTCAAAGACATCATCACCCTCGGCACGGAAGGCGGTGCGGGTCACCTGGTCATTTGCGAAGTGCTGCGCATGCACATTGCCGAAGAGATCATCGATGAAAGGGGAAGAATAGACCCTCACAAAGCCGATCTGATGGGTCGCCTCGGAAGATCCTATTATGTTCGTGCCAGCGGCGATGCCATTTACACCATTCCGCAGGCTGTTGAGAAACTGGTCATCGGCTTTGACAATTTGCCGGAAGGCATACGCAACAGCGAGGTTTTCACAGGCAACAACCTGGGTCAGTTGGCAGGGATTCAGGCTGTTCCTCAAAAGGAAGAAGTGTTGGCCCTGAAACACGGCGACGACGCAAAAATTGCCGAAGCACTGAGCGCTGCCAAACCCAAAGAGGCCTTACATCGCTACGCAAAAGAACTGCTCGACACAGACCCTACAAAGAGGGACTACGCCGCCAGCGTTGCCTGGCTGGCTGAATACCTGTAAAAAAACATTGTCCATGCGACCACCCGCTCCACCGATTCACAAAGTTGAAGAGCTCAAACTGAGGCATCCGCAGTTGTACCATTTGTCCAACGGGATTCCGGTTTATGACATCAACATGGGCAGCCTGCCGGTGGTCAAAATCGAGATCGTATTCTTTGCCGGAAGGCCTTTTGAGAAAAAACAACTGGCCGCCAGAACCACCGCCTCCCTGTTGCGTGAGGGCTCCGCAAACTACTCCTCTGCTGAAATTGCCAACGCCTTTGACTTTTACGGAGGCTCGCTTTCCATTCCGGTCAGCATGGACACCTCCAATGTTCTCATCTACAGCCTCACCCGGCACCTGGACAAGCTGCTGCCCATCGTGGCCGATGTTCTCACCCGCCCTTCCTTTCCCCAAAAGGAACTGGACCTGTACGTGGCCCGGGCCAAAAAACGGCTGCAACTGGACCTCTCCAAAAACGATGTGATTGCCTACCGCACCATTACCGAAAAGATTTTCGGAGAAGACCACCCATACGGCTACAACAGCCTGCCCGAAACCTACGAAGCACTCAGCCGGGAGGACCTCATCAGCCATTTCGAAGAAAATTACACCGCCGGCAATTGCATGGTTTTCGTCAGTGGCGACACCGGCGAATTGCTGCGCAACAAACTCGAACAATACCTCGGCCGCATTCCAAGAGGCCCCCAGTCCGAGGCCTTTCTTCCTTCGGTAAATGCCGTTCCGGAAAAATTCAAAATCGAGCGCCCCGGCACCGTTCAGTCGGCCATCAGAATTGGCAGGCAGCTTTTCAACAGAAAGCACCCCGACTACAACGGCATGTACGTTCTGAACACCATTCTTGGCGGCTACTTCGGATCCCGGCTGATGGAAAACATACGGGAAGACAAAGGCTACACCTACAACATCTACTCCACGCACGATGCCTTTTTTTACGACGGCTATTTCTATGTCGGAACGGATGTCGGAAAGGAATTTCTGGAACCGACCATCAAAGAGATCCATTTCGAAATGGAAAGGCTTCAATCAGAACTGGTCGGGGCCGGTGAACTGGAGATGGTACGCAACTACCTGCTCGGAAATTTGCTGACGAATCTGGACGGCCCCTTCAACGTGGCAGAGGTGGTAAAAACTTTCATCCTGGAAGGCATGTCGCTGGATGATTTCGACAAATTGATTCAGACGATCAGCAGCATCGGAGCCGAAGAAATCAGAACGCTGGCAGAAAAATACCTCTCGCCGAAAGATATGATCGAAGTGGTTGTAGGTTAAGCTTCTGACCTTCAATTTTTTAAGCATCGGAATATCACTCCACTCAACCATGGGGCCGGCTTTGCAGGCTCGTTGCAGCCGGGCAAAAAAAAGGATGCATTTAATACTCGAATTCTTGTTTACTTTTGTGCCTTCGCCAAATAAGATTTTCTAATAAGAAATTCTTTGATAACCAACACCTGAACGCTGAGACTCCCCATTGCAGGTGCAAGAACGGGAGCAAGGTATTCCCCCGTGACCAATGGAACGAGTTGAGCCTTTTCACTCCAGAAACAACATTAACCTGAGGAAGTAATTTCATGAAGTTTTTCAACCTGTTTACCCAAGAACTAGCCATAGACCTCGGCACCGCCAACACCCTCATCATGAGTGAAGGTAAAGTGGTGGTGGACGAGCCCTCCATAGTAGCCATTGACCGCCGCAACGGCGAAGTGATATCCGTCGGCATGCGTGCCATGCAAATGCACGAAAAAACCCACGAATACATCAAGACCATCCGGCCACTGAAAGACGGTGTGATCGCCGATTTCCAGGCCGCTGAAAAAATGATCGAGGGTTTCATCAACATGATTGGCAGCCGCCGCAAGTTTTTCTCCCATCTCAAAATGGTCATTTGCATTCCCTCCGGAATTACCGAAGTGGAAAAGCGGGCCGTGTTCGACTCTGCCGACCATGTGGATTCCAAAGAAACCTACCTGATCCACGAACCCATGGCCGCCGCACTCGGTATCGGACTGGAAGTGGAAGAACCTGTGGGTAACATCATCATTGACATTGGAGGCGGCACCACGGAAATTGCCGTCATCGCCCTTTCCGGAATTGTTTGCGACCAATCCATCCGTACAGCCGGTGACGAGTTCACCGCTGATATCGTTGACTACATGAAGCGCGCCCACAACATCCTCATCGGTGAGCGTACTGCCGAACAAATAAAAATTCATGTGGGTTCTGCCCTGCACGAGCTTGAATCACCACCACCGGACTATGATGTGAAAGGCCGGGACATGATGACCGGTATTCCAAAGCAAGTGACCATCTCCTACCATGAAGTGGCCCAGGCCATAGACAAATCCATTGGTAAAGTGGAGGAAGCCTTGATGAAGGCCCTCGAAACTACACCGCCCGAACTTGCAGCCGATATTTACAAAACGGGGATTTATCTGACAGGAGGAGGTGCGTTGCTTCGGGGCCTTGACAAACGGCTCAGCCAGAAAACGAAACTGCCGGTGCACATAGCCGAGGACCCCTTGAGGTCGGTTATCCGGGGTACCGGCATTGCACTGAAAAACACCCATCGTTTCAGCTTTTTGATTGACCGCAAAAGCGTCTGATCCGGCTTTAGCAACCAGCAACGAACCACAATTAGCAGTGGCCAATGTTTAGAATATTTGAGCTATTCCTGAGGTTGAGCGGGTTCTTTGTGTTCCTGTTGCTGGAAATAATATGCTTTATTTTAATCGTCAAATACAACCACCAACAGCAGGTTATTTACGAAAACAGCACCAACCTTTTCAGTGCCTATCTGCAAAAAAAATCAAAGTCTTTTGCTGATTACATGCACCTGACAGAGGTCAACGACAGCCTCTCAAAGGAAAATGCTTTTTTGCTCAGTGAGCTGGCCAATATGCCAAAAGGCGCCGGAGGGGGTATTGACAGCAGCCGCCTTAACCAACTGGACACTACCTTTCAGGTAATTCCTGCCAGGGTCATTTCAAACTCCGTCAACCGTTATCACAATTTCATAGTGCTTGACAAAGGCAGCCGGCACGGCGTCGTACCACACACAGGGGTTGTCACAGCCAATGGGGTCGTGGGCATCGTCAGGCGTGTGGCCCCATCATCATCCGTGGCCATGTCGGTCTTGCATCTGCAAACCAGGATCAGCGCCCGTGTGAGGAACAAAGGATATTTTGGATGGATCAATTGGACCGGTAAAAACACTCGCTCCTTTAAATTGAATGATGTGCCCAAGGATGCACTTGTTGCACTTGGTGACACCATAGAAACCAGCGGATATTCTGCCATATTTCCGGAAGGAATCATGCTCGGAACCATTGAAAAGATCGGGCTGGAACCTGGCAGCAATTATTATTCGCTCGATGTGAAATACAGCACCGACCTCAGCAGGCTCTCATGGGCATACATCGTGAAAGACCTGCGGCAAAGAGAGAAACTGGAATTACTCGATCAGGTAATCAGTGATGATGAATAACATTGTTCTCGCCAATATCTTCCGTTTTTTGGGACTGATCCTGCTTCAGGGCTTGGTCTTCAAAAACGTCGGGGAAGGGTGGAAAGAATTTCCATACCTGTTCGTCATCATTTACCCGCTGGCCATCATGCTGCTGCCATTGCGCACACCCAGGGTTTTGACCATCGTGCTGGGTTTCGTGGCCGGCCTTATGGTGGATGGTTTTTATACATCGCCGGGCATCCATGCCAGCGCTGCCGTGTTTATGGCTTTTTGCCGCCCTTTTGTTCTAAAAGCGCTGGAGCCCCGTAATGGTTACAACGTAAATTACAGCCCAACCGCCGCACGTTGGGGCATCCGCTGGTTTTTGCAGTATGCGGCCATCATGCTTACCCTATACCTGCTTTTTTATTTTTCTGTCGAGGCTTTCACATTCGTCTATCTGGGTAGCATTTTGCTGAAAACAGTGGTAAGCCTGATCACCTCCATGATTTTTATCGTAATTTATCAGGTCATTTTCAATCCGGTTGACTGATTTTGCCCTTCCTTCGTAAAATAGGATTTTAGCATAGCAATGAACCAACAACTGCAAAACAGGCATTTCAACATCTTGCTGCTATTCGGGATAGCAGGGCTGATCTTGTTGTTGAGAGCCATGCAGCTGCAAATCATTGATGACACATTTAAAATAAAGGCCGATGCAGTGGCCATGAGCAAATACACCATTTATCCGGCCCGGGGCCTCATTTACGACAGAAATGGTAAGCTGCTCACCAACAACACGCCTGTTTACGACCTGATGGTGATCTACAATCAGGTGAGCCCCAAGATGGATACGGCTAAATTTTGCCGCCTTTTGGGCATTGACAAAGAGGATTTCAAAAGGCGGCTAAACAAGGATTTCAAAAGGGATATCAGGTACAGTAAGATCAAGCCCTTTGTATTTATGAGCAAAATACCACCGGTGGTATTTACCCGGTTTCAGGAAAGCCTGTACGAATTTCCCGGCTTTTTTGCCCAGATAAGAAATATCCGGACATATCCTGTAAAAAATGCTGCTCACGTTCTCGGTTACATTACCGAAGTTGATGACGAAGACATAAAAAATTCCAAAGGCGTTTACAGCCTTGGCGACTACATAGGTGCCAGCGGTCTCGAGGCCGTTTACGAAGAAGAATTGAGGGGCATCAAAGGCACCCGTTACGTTTTGAAAGACAATCTTGGCCGGGATATCGGCTCCTTTCAGGAAGGAAGGTTTGACACTTTGCCACAATCGGGAATGGACCTTGTCAGCTCACTGGACATCGAGCTCCAGGCCTATGCTGAAGAACTCATGCAAAACAAGAAGGGAGCCGTGGTGGCCATTGAACCAAGTACCGGAGAAATACTCACTTTTCTAAGCTCACCAACCTATGACCCCAACCTAATGGTCATCAACAATGAAAGGGGTAAACATTTCAATCAGTTGCAGACGGACTCGCTGAAACCACTATTTAACCGGGCGGTCATGGCGCAATATCCGCCGGGCTCTATATTCAAAACAGCAGTGGGTATGATCGGAATGCAAATGGGAGTCATTCAGCCTGGCACCGGATTTCCATGCCCGGGATATTATGCCAATAGTAGCTCTGACGTCCGAAAGTGCCGCTCGCACCCATATCCCTCGAGGGTTGCCATTGGCCTGCAATGGTCCTGCAACAGCTATTTTTTCCGGACCTTCAAAATGATTGTTGACAAATATGGTTATACCGAACCTGAAGCCGGTCTGGACACCATGGTCAATTACCTGCATAAATTTGGACTGGGTCACCCACTGGGGATTGACTTCCCCGGTGAAAAGAGCGGAAACACTCCTGATTCAAAATATTACGATAAAATTTACCCCAAAGAGAGAGGGGCCTGGAGATCACCGACCATTATTTCTCTGGGTATCGGGCAGGGAGAAATCGAACTGACCACCGTACAAATGGCCAACCTCGCTGCTCAAATAGCAAACAGGGGATATTACTACATACCCCACTTTGCCCGGCAGTTTAAAAACGGGGAGACCACCATCCCCCCCGATGAAAAATATACCACGAAGATTGACAATGGCATCGACAAGGCGTACGTGGATGAAGTAGCCAAAGGAATGGAACTCGTCGTTGCCGAAGGAACAGCCCGGTCTTCACAAATACCGGGTGTGGCAATGGCCGGCAAAACCGGTACGGTTCAGAATCCGCACGGGGAAGACCACTCCACATTCATCGCCTTTGCGCCAGCGGATAACCCGAAAATCGCCATTGCCGTCTATGTTGAGAACGCCGGTGGCGGAGGTCGCTACGCCGCTCCAATTGCCAGCCTCATCATCGAAAAATACCTGAAAGGAGAAATCGATGACTCCCGCAAATGGAGGGAGCAGCAAATACTAGATGCCAATTTGCTCGATACGAGGCCCAGAAGGGTTACTGTGAGCAGGCCGGCAATTCCGGCACCTGAAACCACGACTGCCGAACCTGTTGAGAACTAAGCAAAATCCATGATTATTTCTGCCATCGTTGCCAGGTCAAAGAACAACGTGATCGGATTGGGAAACCAGATTCCGTGGTACTTACCGGCTGACCTCAAATATTTCAAAAAAACCACCCTCGACCACCACGTCATCATGGGCAGGAAAACATTTGAGTCCATTGGAAGGCCGCTTCCCAAACGGACCAATATCGTTGTAACCCGAGATATTTATTTCGTGGCAAGTGGATGCGTCGTAGCCCATTCAGTGGAAGAAGCGCTGGAGCTCGCCAAACGCAATGCCGAAGACGAGGCTTTCATCATCGGTGGTTCGGAAATTTACAACCTTAGCCTTCCCTACATTGACAGACTTTACCTGACGGAAGTGCTGGCAGAATTTGAAGGCGATAAATTTTTTCCGGCAATAGACCTTGAAAACTGGAAGGAGATCAAAAGTGAGCCTTTCAAGGCCGATGAAAAAAACGAGTACGATTACGTCTTCAAAGTCCTCGAAAAAGTAAACACAGAGCATGACCTCAGTTGAAATAGAAAAAAAGCTTTCAGAGCTGTTCGAAAAATGGTCTGGAAAAAAACCTGATCTGGTACTCCCATTGGCCCCCAGTGCCTCACCAAGGATCTATTACCGGCTTGCAAAAGGCGACACCTCGGCCATTGGAACTTACAACCTCGACAAAAAAGAAAACCACGCTTTCCTGACTTTTTCAAGGCACTTTCACAAATGTGGCTTACCCGTTCCGGAAATATATTCAGAAGACCCTGAAAATTATGTTTACCTGCAAGAGGACCTCGGCGCTACGACATTGTACAGTTACCTTCTGAAAGAAAACAATGATTTCCCCGACTATTTGGTAGAAATTTACAAAAGGGTGGTTGAAAAGCTGGCTCAGTTACAGGTCACCGGGGGGCGAGGCCTCGATTATACAGCCTGCTACCCCCGCAGCGAGTTTGACAAACAAAGTATGCTGTGGGACTTTAATACTTTTAAATATTACTTCGTAAAACTGGCAGGCATCCCTTTTGATGAGCAGCAGCTCGAAACCGACATGCACAACTTTGCCGAATACCTGCTCGGAGCGGGGGCGGAACACTTCATGTTCCGGGATTTTCAGGCAAGGAACATAATGATCCGGAATGGACAGCCTTTTTTCATTGACTACCAGGGAGGCCGAAAGGGCGCCCCGCAGTACGACCTGGCGAGTCTGCTGTTCCAGGCAAAGGCCAACATGCCGGTAAGGATAAAAAAGGAGTTGCTGCAACACTATATGGATAAGTTGGAGCAGCTCACAAAAATTGACCGGCAAAAATTTGAAGAATATTTTTACGGATATGCCCTGATGCGCTGCATCCAGACTTTTGGAACCTACGGTTTTCGGGGTATTTTCGAGAAAAAAGAATATTTTATTAAAAGCATCCCATACGCATTGAACAATGCAAAGTGGATACTGGAAAACGCCGCCCCTCCCATTGACCTGCCGGAATTGTACAGGGTTTTGAAGGAGCTCATCAGCAGCAAAAAATTTGCACCCTTCGACAAAAGCAAAGCCAGCGGGAATCTGCTGACGGTCAATATCCAGAGTTTCTCTTTCAAACGCGGCATCCCCAAAGACGACTCAGGGCACGGAGGGGGCTTTGTGTTTGACGTGCGCTTTATTCACAACCCCGGCAGGTATGAACCCTACAAAAAAATGACTGGCCGTGACGAACCGGTCATCAATTTCCTCAAACACCACTCCTGCCTGGAGGATTTCCTCAACAATGTTTTCCTCATTGTTGACCCGGCCATTGAAAATTACCTTGAACGCAGCTTCACCAATTTATCGGTCAGCTTCGGCTGCACCGGTGGCCAGCACAGATCGGTCTATGCTGCCGACAGACTGGCCCGGCATATTGAAGAAAAATACGGCGTCAAAGTGGTACTCAAACACCTCGAACAGGAAATGAAAGGGTGGAAAAATTGAGCTTGTATTCGTTGAGAGGGGTTGCCCCTCATAATCCTCCATAATCCTCCATAATCCTCCATAATCCTAATAATCCCTATAAACCTCCACTTCAAAAAACCGCCTCACAGACCTGCCGGATGGTATCCGCATCGCCCATGGTGTAATAGTGAACACAGGGCACCCCGGCTTTTTTAAGTTCTTTTGACTGCATGATGCACCACTCGATGCCGACCTGCTTGCGGGCTTCCGCATTTTTGGCTTTGGCCATCTCTCCGGCGAGTTCTGCCGGAATATCCACATAAAAATTTCTTGGAATGGAGGTGAGTTGATGCTGTTTTGTCAGCGGTTTCAGACCTGGCACGATCGGCACATCGATACCAATTTCCCGGCAGGCCTTGACATAATTGAAATAATGCTGGTTGTCAAAAAACATCTGTGTTACGATGTAATTGGCACCTGCATCAATCTTGGCTTTGGTAAACTCCAGGTCGGTTTTGAGGTTGGGAGCCTCGAAATGTTTTTCCGGATAACCCGCTACACCAATGCAAAAATTGGTCTTCGCCCCGTTCTCGATGTTGTCGTCGAGGTAGCGGCCGTGGTTCATATCCACGATCTGTTTGACGAGATCCAGTGCAAACTCGTGGCCATCGGGCTCTGGCACAAACTTGCCATCGAAACTCCGGGCATCGCCACGGATGGCCAGAACGTTGTTGATGTTCAGAAAATTGAGATCGATGAGGGCGTTTTCCGTTTCCTCTTTCGAGAAACCGCCACATATCAGGTGCGGCACTGCGTCAACCCCATAGCGGTGCATGATGGCCGCACAAATACCCACCGTGCCTGGGCGTTTCCGGATGGCTATTTTTTCATAATAACCAGAGGGCATTTTCTTGTAAATGAACTCCTCCCGGTGGTAGGTCACGTCGATGAAAGGTGGCTTGAACTCCATCAGCGGGTCCAGGGTGGCAAAGATGGCGGACATATCGCCCCCTTTCAGAGGAGGCAAGACCTCAAAAGATATCAGTGTTTGACCTTCGGCACTTTTGAAATATTCGGTAACCTTCATGATCTTTGGAAGTGGTTGTAGGAAAAGAACTCAAAGCTGCCATTTTTTGAGCTGAACCGCAATCCGGTTTTTACCCGGTTCAATTTTTACTGCGATTTCTTCAAAATCCGGCACCCTCCATTTACTCTCCGGAGTTTTTGAAAAGCCGTATGGTTCCGTTGGAATTCCCAACAGGTTTTTATCCAGTTTGAAATTGTCATTTTCATCTTGAAAAAATGCCAGTGCATACTTGCCGGGGGCCAGGCCATTCAGGTTGTAGCTAAAGGTTGGCACTCCGGAAATTGGTACATTGACCAGCCTTGCCTGGCTTTCGTCCATAAAGACTTTTTCTGAATCATAAACGGCCAGGCGAATGGTGCCTTTTTGCGTTTTCAATCCCTGAAAGGTTATTTCGAGCTCGCTGCCGGCGGGAGAAAAGGAGCACCATGCCAATGCAGAGAGTGCCAATGCAGTGTAAAAAATGCATCGGATATTGGACTTGATTTTTTTAAAATGCTGACTGAAAATGTTCATTGTTGCCAAAGGGCCGGATTTTATGTTTCCTCAAAGAACTGCAAATAACTGAATTTATGCGCTTTCTTATTGTTCTTACCTTTTGCGTTGGTGTTTTGTTGCAAAGCTGCACAGAGAACGGCCCACCGGACTTTCAAACGGGAGATGGGCCCTATGTGGTGGTTCTTGGCATTGCCCAGGATGCCGGCTATCCGCAAGCCGGCTGCACAAAGGACTGCTGCCGGCATTTGTGGAGCCAACACACGGAAAGGAAAATGGTTTCTTGCATAGCCTTGATCGACCCGGTTGAGCAGCAGGCATGGATGTTTGATGCCACCCCTGATTTCAAATTCCAACTGGCAGAGCTTACCAGCGAAAAACATGGCCAGCCCGAGCTGGCAGGTATCTTCCTCACCCACGCCCACATCGGGCACTACACCGGACTGATGCACCTGGGCCACGAGGTGATGGGAGCCAAAGATGTACCCGTTTTTGCCATGCCGCGCATGGCAGATTTTCTTCGGAAAAACGGCCCGTGGAGCCAGCTCGTTTCTTTTCATAACATCGCCATCCGGCAACTTGAAGCCGACAGCACTGTCGTTCTGAATGAGCGTCTGAAAGTCAAACCCTTCCGGGTGCCTCACCGCGATGAATATTCCGAAACAGTCGGGTTTGAAATTTTGGGCCCTTCGAAAAGCCTGGTCTTCATTCCCGACATCGACAAATGGGATCGCTGGGACCACCCGGCAACTGATGTTGTGAAAACGCATGACTACAACCTGGTCGACGGCACGTTTTATGAGAATGGAGAGATTCCCGGAAGGGACATGAGCCAGATTCCGCACCCATTCATCCAGGAAAGTATGGAGCTGTTTTCAGGTTTGCCGAAGGAAGAAAAAGCAGGTATTTTTTTCATCCACCTGAACCACACCAACCCTGTCCTTCGGGCAAACAGCCCCGCCAGGAGTAATGTGCTTCAACTGGGTTTTGGCATTGCCGAAGAAGGCATGAAGCTGACCCTTTGAAAACTTGTGCGGTCATTAAGTCCTGAATTGACGAACTTCGCACTGCGCTTCGTCGTTCTTAAGCTGTTTTTGGCTTAGGCCCTTTGAGAATGCGCAGATAACGGAACCTTCTCTGCGGTTAACCATGATCCTGAGCTGGTTCGAGTTCCTATCAACATTCTCAACACTGTCAACAATCTAGTGCAAACAACCTTTACCATGAATTGGAAAAAAAGAACCCTGAAAGGTGTCACCCTCGTCACATTGGCAATTCTGACAGCTTCAACAACCGTGTTGCCGCCTTCGGGCAATTACTTCGAAATTGCGAAGAACATCGAGATTTTCACCAACCTTTACAAGGAGGTGAACACCTACTACGTGGATGAGACCAACCCATCGAGCCTGATGAAAACGGGCATCGATGCCATGCTGGCCAGCCTCGATCCTTACACCAACTACTTTTCCGAAAGCCAGATTGAAGGATGGCGCTACATTACCGAAGGAAAATACAATGGTATCGGAGCAGATATCCGCATCATCGACGGGCGGCCCACCATCGTGGCTCCATTTGAAAATGCTCCCGCTTTCAACGCCGGATTGAAAGCCGGAGACCAGATTCTCGAAATTGACGGACAGGACACGGAAGGAAAAACTTCCGAAGACGTGGGAGCCATTCTGAAAGGATATCCCGGCACGGAGGTGAAGCTGAAAGTGAAGCGCCCCGGCGAAAAAAAGACCATCGACCTGACCCTGGTGCGCGATGAAGTGAACATCCCGAACGTGCCTTATTCTGATATGATTTCGGAGGATGTTGGCTACATCGCTCTGACCACCTTCACCCGAGATGCCGGCCGCAATGTGGCCAATGCCCTCAAAGATCTCAAAGTGGAACAACCCAACCTGAAAGGCGTGGTGCTGGACTTGCGCGACAACGGGGGTGGATTGCTGGCAGAGGCCGTAAACGTGGTCAATGTCTTCGTTCCGAAAGGTGAGCTGGTGGTTAGCACCAAAGGCAAGGTGAAAGACTGGAACCGCTCTTTCAAAACGCTGAATGCACCTGTTGACGACAAAGTGCCGCTGATCGTACTCATCAACAAAGGCTCTGCCTCGGCTTCTGAAATTGTGAGCGGCACCATTCAGGACCTCGACAGGGGCGTACTCATCGGGCAACGCAGCTACGGCAAAGGCCTGGTGCAGAACACCCGCGATGTGGGCTACAACGCCAAAGTGAAAATGACCACCGCCAAATACTACATCCCCAGCGGACGCTGCATCCAGTCATTGGAGTACCACAATGGGGAACCCGCCGAAATTCCCGATGAAAAACGGGCTAAGTTCAAAACCCGCAACGGAAGGATCGTTTTGGATGGTGGCGGCGTCAAACCGGATATCGTCATTGACCTCGACGATGAGACTGACATCCTGGAAACGCTCGAAGAAAACAACATCATTTTCAACTACGTGACCCAATGGGTGCTGCGCAACCCTGAGCTCACGGAGCTGGACAACTTCCATTTTGAAGAATGGGACGATTTTGTAAAATACCTCGAAGCGAGAAACTTCGATTTCGACACCGAAACGGAAAAGCTGTTGGCCGACTTGCGGGAGAAGTCTGTGAAAAGCGGCTATCTTTCCGACGCCGATTTTTCGGACCTGGAACAGCGGCTCATTGCCAATAAAAAATCTCAGCTCGAAGCCCACAAGGAGATCATTACGGACCTGATCGAGAAAGAGATTGCCAGCCGGTACCAATACGAAAAAGGAAGGATAAAGCTGGGCCTCAGAAATGATATCGAGATCAAAAAGGCCATCGAGCTTTTCCACAATCCGGCACAGTACCAGGCCATTCTGAAAGGAGAACAGTAATCTGATACATAGAACTAAAGCCCTGACTATGCACTATTACAGCCTGGGGAAAATCCCACACAAACGACACACCCAATTCAGAAAACCCGACGGCAGCCTGTACCACGAGGAGTTGTTCTCAACGGAAGGCTTCAGCAATATGTACTCGCTGCTCTACCACTGCAACCCTCCGACGCAGATCGTCCAGGTGGGCGATCCCATCTCCGTTGCCGCCAAGGTGGTAAATGACAAGCAACTCAAACACCGCAGCCTGCAGGGGTTCAACATCCAGCCGGAAGACGACTACCTGAAAAGCCGCAAACCTGTGCTGGTCAACAACGATTGCCAGATCATCCTGGCGGCGCCCCGGAGAAGCACTTCAGATTATTTCTTCAAAAATGCCGATGCCGATGAGGTGATCTTCGTGCATGTAGGTTCCGGAACGCTGAAAAGCATGTACGGCAGCCTCGATTTCTCTTATGGCGACTACATCGTCATTCCGAGGGGCACGGTTTACCAGCTCCATTTCAACGACGAAAACAACCGGCTGTTCATCGTCGAGAGTTACAGCCCGGTGCTCACGCCAAAACGCTACCGCAACGCTTTTGGCCAGTTGCTGGAGCATTCTCCCTTCTGTGAAAGGGACATCCGCAAACCGCAAAACCTGGAGACCATCGATGAGCAGGGCGACTTCCTGCTGTACATCAAAAAGCAGGACCAGATTTATCCCTACCACTACCTGAGCCATCCATTCGACCTGGTGGGTTGGGACGGATTCGTGTACCCTTACATTTTCTCCATTCACGATTTTGAACCCATTACCGGCCGCGTGCACATGCCGCCGCCCATCCACCAGACTTTCGAAGCCCGCAACTTTGTGATCTGCAGTTTCGTGCCCCGCTTGTACGATTACCACCCGCAGGCAATTCCCGCACCCTACAACCACAGCAACATCGACAGCGACGAAGTGCTGTACTACGTCGATGGCGATTTCATGAGCCGCAAACACGTGGAAAAAGGCCAGATCACCCTCCACCCCGGTGGCATCCCCCACGGACCACATCCCGGCACCGTGGAGAAAAGCATCGGAGCGAAAGAGACCCGTGAGCTTGCCGTAATGGTGGACACCTTCAAACCTCTGCTCCTCACCGACATCGGCGAAAGCATCGAAGAGAAGGACTATTACAAGAGCTGGCTGGTGTAAAGAATTGAGGAATCGAGGATTTGAGGATTTGAAGAATCGAGATTTACGCCAGTTCAGTTCCTGAGTCCAATGCAAAAAGTCCGATTGACTAATTCCATTGGGAATTTCAACCATTTATCTGCCGGACAGAGTCCGGCGGGAGGAGTCACCGGACGTCCCGAAAAATTTCGGGAGGCACCAGCAACTACGCTGGTTCCGGACTCCGTCCGGGACCACATCTTGTCGGACTCTGTCCGACCTTTATTCAGAAGGAAAAATATCCTTCGAATAGACTAACACTTTTTGCAGTAGGCTCAGTTCTTCAAATCCTCAGTTCTTCATTTCTTCAGCTTCGCGTAAATAAAAATCCAGCGCTTCCCTGATCGAATCCTCGCTGACGAACTGGTCGAAGCTGGCCTGCCCAATAGCAGGCAGGAGGGTGAAACTGATACTTCCGGCGCGGTTCTTTTTGTCTTTTTTCATCAAACCCAGCAGGGCATCGTAGTCTCCTTCGGTAAAATGGATAGGTGGGTAAAAGCGCTTGATTACCTGAACGATTTCATCCAAACATGCTGCCTCCAGTCCAAGATATTTTGAAGATAAATAGCTTTCTGCCACCATACCTGCTGCTACTGCCTCTCCATGTGTCAGGGGTTTGCCAGCACTAAGCACGAAACTCTCGATGGCATGGCCGATGGTATGGCCAAAGTTGAGCACTTTGCGCCTACCCTTTTCAAAGGGGTCTTCCACAACCACATCCCGCTTTATCCGAAGGGAGGCCTCCAAAATGGGTTCCCACTCAACACCGTCCAGCCGGTCAATTTCCTTTAGCTGGTTCCACAATACCGCATCGGCGATCAGGGCGTGTTTGATGATTTCGGCAAAGCCGCTGCGCAGCTCCGCATCAGGCAAGGTCTTCAGGAATTGTGGGTCAACCACAACGGCCAGGGGATTTTTGAAAACACCCACCGCATTTTTTACCCAGTTGAGGTCAATGCCCAGTTTGCCACCAATGGAGGCGTCCACCTGCGACAGGAGCGTGGTCGGGATTTGCACGAAGGGAATACCTCTGAAGAAGGTCGCTGCGCAAAAGCCGCCCATGTCGCCGATGACGCCCCCGCCGAGGTTGACGAGGAGGCTATGGCGGTCCATGCCGAGGGCCATCATTTGCTGCCAGATGTACTCGCAGGTCCGGATGTTTTTTTGCTGCTCACCGGGCTCGATCCGGATGATGGGCAAGTCGATGCTGGCAAATTGCGGAAGACAAAATTTTTCTGAATTGGCATCCACCAGCAATACCGCTTTGGAGTAGTTTCCCGCATTCAGTATTTCTGCGAGGGCCTGGCCGGCAGGGCCGATTTGAATCTTGTAATCCGAAATTGCGAGGTATTTCATGAGCAACAGGGCTGTTGGATTTTCGGGTCAATTGCAGCAAATGAGGTAGCTTTGGCGCCAGCCAAATAAAAAGCAAAAGAACAAACCAAACACCCATGTCGCAAAAGAAAAAAGCCACCATCGTCGGGGCAGGCCTCGTCGGGGCCCTTTGGTCAGTGATTTTGGCCAAAAGAGGATACGAAGTTGACGTCTATGAAATGAGGCCCGATTTCAGAGAAGCCGGCTACATCGGTGGCCGTTCCATCAACCTGGCACTGAGTGAGCGCGGCTGGAAAGCAGCCGAAATTGCGGGCATCCGCGAAGAAATAGAAAAGGTGGCCATTCCCATGCCCGGCCGCATGATCCACAACCTGGACGGCGAAACGGTCTTTCAGCCCTATGGAGAAAAGGGACAAGCCATTTATTCTGTGTCCAGAGGTGGGCTGAACATTGCACTGGTCAACATTGCCGACAGCTTCGAACAGGTGCGCTTCCATTTCGGACAGAAATGCCAGGGCCTGGACCTCTCAACCAACGTCCTGTCATTTGAAGACATGCAAACAAAGACCTCTTACAGCATCGAGGAGGGCCTCGTTTTCGGAACGGATGGGGCCTTTTCTGCTGTCAGAAACAGCCTCCAGCGGGTGCCGGGTTTCAACTACTGCCAACAATACCTGGAACACGGCTACAAAGAACTCTCCATCCCGGCCCGGCCTGACGGCAGCCATGCCATGCACACCAATGCCCTGCACATCTGGCCACGGGGGCAGTTCATGCTCATCGCCCTGCCCAACCTGGACGGCAGCTTCACCTGCACTTTGTTTTTGCCCTTCAAGGGCGAAGAGTCTTTTGAAAACCTGAATGGCAAAGACCAGATCCTGCGTTTTTTCAATAAGTATTTTCCGGATGCGGTGCCGCTGATGCCCACCCTCGTTGAAGATTTTGAAGAAAACCCGACCTCCTACCTGGCCACCATCCGCTGCAGCCCCTGGCACTACAGGAAGCGCACCCTGCTCATCGGCGATGCCTGCCACGCCATCGTGCCGTTTTACGGTCAGGGCATGAACGCCGGTTTCGAGGACTGCACCATCCTGGACAGCCTCATGGACAAATACGATGAAGACTGGGACGCCATCATCGAGGAGTTCAACGCCAACCGCATCGAGGATGCCAACGCCATTGCCGATCTGGCATTGATGAACTTCATCGAAATGCGTGACAAAGTGGCGGATCCGAAGTTTTTGTTGTGGAAGAAAATCGAGCAGCACCTGCACCAGAAATTCCCCGATGAATTTCAGAGCGTCTATTCCATGGTCAGTTTCAGCCACATCCCGTACAGCAAGGCGCTGGCGGAGGTGGAGGTGCACAAAAGCCTCTTTGAGAAAATCCTTTCCATCCCCAACATCGAAAATCAATGGGATGGGCCAGAAGTGGAAAGGGCCTTCCGGGAATGGAAACAGGAAAGGGACCGGGAATGATCAGGCCGTAACCATATCTTTCAGAATCAGGCTTTTTCGTTCGGGGCCGGTGGAGATCATCGTCACCGGGGTGTTGAGTTCTTTTTCCAGAAATGTAATGAAAGCCTTTGCATTGGCTGGCATGTCCTCAAAAGCACCTGCGCCCGAAAGTGGCTGGTTCCAGCCGTCGAGTTCCCTGTACACGGGCTTCACGGGCAATCCACAGAGGTCAAACGGAAGTTCATCGCTCACATGGCCGTCGATCTCGTAGTGGGTGGCAGCATTCAGCTTTTCGAAATTGTTGAGCACGTCAATTTTGGTAACCACCAATTGGGTAACCCCATTCAACATGATGGTGTACTTCAATTGTGGCAGGTCGATCCAGCCGCAGCGGCGTGGCCGGCCCGTTGTGCTGCCGAATTCATGCCCTTCGCTGCGCAACTTATCGCCGGTTTCATCGAACAGCTCTGTGGGAAACGGGCCACTGCCTACGCGGGTGCAATAGGCCTTGGTGATACCAATGACCTCCCCGATCCGTTGCGGAGCGACGCCCAATCCACTGCAAACACCGGCGGTGATGGTGTTTGACGAAGTGACAAAAGGATAAGTTCCGAAATCGATGTCCAGCATGGAGCCTTGTGCGCCTTCGGCCAGAATTTTCTTTCCTTCGGCCAATGCCTTGTTGATGAAGTACTCCCCGTCAACCAGCTGCAAGTTGCGGATGGTCTCCAGCGAGGCAAACCACTTTTCCTCTTCGGCGGCCAGGTCAAAATCCACATCGGGCATGCTCTTCAGCAAGCCGAGGTGTTTTTCTTTCAAGGCATTGTAGCGTTCCGCAAAATCCGGCAGAGTGATGGTGCCGATGCGCAGGCCATTGCGGCCGGTTTTGTCCATGTAGGTTGGTCCGATGCCCTTCAGGGTGGAGCCGATTTTTTCTTTGCCTTTGGCGGCTTCGGAGGCGGCGTCCAGGTAGCGGTGCGTGGGCAGGATGAGGTGCGCCTTTTTGGCCACCAGCAGGCGGTCGCGGTACTGGAATCCACTTTCGTCCAGCAGTGCCAGTTCTTTCTCGAGGGTGATGGGGTCGATCACCACTCCGTTGCCGATGAGGTTGGTGAGGCCGGGCCGGAAGATGCCCGAAGGGATGGTGTGGAGCACGAACTTCTTACCGTCGAATTTCAGGGTGTGGCCAGCGTTGGGGCCACCCTGGAACCGGGCCACGATCTGGTAATCCTTGGCCAGGTAGTCAACAATCTTTCCTTTTCCCTCGTCGCCCCATTGGAGGCCGAGTATTACGTCTATTGCCATGAGTTTTTCTTGGTGGATTCAGTTTCAGATCTGCCTCAAAAGCACAGAAAATCAGGATTCTTCGGGTTTTCGGTCGCAGGCTCCGTTGCACTTTCCGTACAGGTTGAGGGAGTGGTGGGTGACTTTGAACTTCAGAAGTTCACCCATGGTGTCTTTGATTTGCTGGATTCTGGGGTCACAAAATTCGAATACTTTTCCGCAATCGGCACAGATCAGGTGGTCGTGCTGTTTGAAACCGTAAGACTTTTCGTAAAGCGCCAGGTTCTTGCCAAACTGGTGCCGTTTCACCAGGTCGCAACTGACCAGCAGGTCCAGGGTGTTGTACACGGTGGCACGGCTCACCCGGTAGTTTTGATTTTTCATGTGGATGTAAAGCGCCTCTGCGTCGAAATGGTCATTCCGACGGTAAATTTCCTGAAGGATGGCAAAACGCTCCGGGGTCTTGCGAAACTGGTTGGCTTCCAGGTGCTCCGCAAATTTGCGTTTTACTTCTTCAATCAGCGCTTCATCATTGCGAGCGGTCATGGTTGACTGATTTGCCTTTTAGAGAAAGCAAAAGTAGCTAAAACCTGCACCACAGCCACCGGATTTTTATCATGTCTGATGGCCCTGAAGATTCCGCTGTCGCTCAAACTTCGATTACTTTGCTCTTCTCAATGATTCAAACCAGATGACCAGCTTCAGATTTTATCCGCATGAACGCCTGAAAGGCAAGCGCCTGATCAAGCGCCTGTTTGAGGAGGGCCGTTCCAAAGGAATGTATCCGCTGCGCTTTGTGTGGGTGCACACGCCTGAAAGGATGGGATCGGCTCCCGTCAGGGTGGCCTTTGGTGTTTCCCGAAGGAATTTCAAATTGGCGGTACAACGCAACAAGATCAAACGCCGAATGCGTGAAGCCTGGCGGCTGCACAAGCATGAACTGTATGAAAAACTGAATGCCATGGAAGGGCAAATGGCCCTGATGATCATTTATACCGGTAATGAGGAAAAGGGCTTTGCTGAAATCGAAAAATCCGTCAAAAGGGCTATCCGCAAACTGCCGGAATTATGGCTTGCCAACTCCTGAACCAATTTTCGGCACTCTAAACCTGCACCCTGACCCCACAATGAATACCCGTATGAAACCAGTTATTGCCGCCATGCTTCTTTTAGCCTGTACCAGTCTGTTTGGACAGGACAAATACCTCCAACTGGAAAAAGTCCGGACCCTCAAATTTGTGAAATACTACCCCGGTGACGAGATCACCTTTCAGCTCAACAACGGCCTCTGGTACACCCGCGTCATCGAAGACGTAAATTACGAATCGAAAGCGCTCATCTTTTCCGACAACCAGGTTCAGATTGACAGCATCGTGGCGGTGCGTTCTTTCAAGCCACAAAAGTGGTCCCGACCCATCGGTAACCAGCTCTACAATTTCGCCATTGCCTGGACGGGGTTTGCCCTGGTTGCCGGCCTCGTTGACGACGACGACAGCTACTCCTCCGGTGACGTGGCAGTGGCAGCCTCAAGTGCCGGCCTCGGCTTTACCCTCCAAAAACTTTTCAAAAAGCGAACCTACCGCCTGAAACGGGATGCAGACGGGCAATACACCAAATGGCGCATCCGGGCCATGGACCTGCGGCTGAGGACGAATTGAAATGTAAAATGTTGGGAGGGGTTGAGAGGAGTTGAGAGGGGTTGAGAGGGGTTTAGGAGACCCAAAGCATCAAGTTCATTGAGGTGGTGATTCCGGTTACCAGACCGCACGAGGAACAAAAAGCCGATGGCGAAAGATCGTCATCGGCTTTTTAATAAGGTGGCGGCTAAGATTTACTTTCTGCCAAATAAACGGCTAAAAAGTCCTTTGCCAACCATTCCGGCCACGTCGTCGAGGGCGCTGCCGTCACCATCTTTGTCCAGGAAGCTGGTGGCCATGTCGATAAAGCTATTGCCTGAGCTTTTCTGCTGGCTCACGGTGTTGGTGAGCAGGCCGGCCAGCCCACCCATGTCGAGGCCCTGCTCGCGCTTTTGTTTTCCGAGCAGGCCCATCACTACGGGTGCCATGCGTGACATCAGGTCCATCACTTTGGAAGAATCCAATCCGGTTTGTTGACTGAGCATGGACGCAGCGTCGTTTTGCTTGTCGCCCAGCAGGTGTTTCAAAATGCCCTGACCGTTGAGGGCACGCTGCTGTTCGGGCTTCGGCTGAAGGTTGCCGGTAAGGTAGTCCTGCAGGTTGTCGAGTATGCTGCCGTCGTGGTCGCGCTCGATGGCGTTGTACAAGCCTGCAGCGCGTTCGGGAGTGGCAGCATTCTTTGCCAGCGCACTCACCAGCGTTGACACCACACCGTTGACGGCGGTTGAAGCCTGCTGGCGGTCGTTGACACCAAGTTGATTGGAAAGCTGGCCAACGAGGTTGTCATCCAACTGGCTTTGAATAAGGTCGAGAAGATTAGACATTGTAAAAAATTTGAAAGGTCAGCAACTAAATTTCTGGAATCCGTTGCCAGACATTTAAAAGAATAAAAGAAACAAATGTGGATAAATGCTCCCTTGAGACGCAAGGATTTGAAAAAGTTACACCCTGTGGAAGCACTTCGCCAAATATAATGAAGATTTGAGGATTTGAAGATTTGAGGATTTGAGGATGTGAGGATTTGAGGATGTGAGGATTGAGGGCACTGCAAAAAGTGTTAGTCCAGTCGGAAGATGTTGTTCTTTCTGAACAAAGGTCGGACAGAGTCCGACTAGATGGGGTCCCGGACGTCCCGAAAAATTTCGGGAGGAACCAGCGTGTTTGCTGGTGTTTGTTGGCGCCGGACTCCGTCCGGCAGATAAATGGTTGAAATTCCCAATGGAATTAGTCAATCGGACTTTTTGCAGTGCGCTCAGGATTTGATAGCACTGCAAAAGTCAAATTGTTGATGCAGATGTTTTTTTGCTCAATTAAGAGCCTGTTTAAATCCCCATTATTTGGCTGCAAGCGGCCTATTTTATCCTGCACTTCGTTAAATTTTTCCAGATAGCTATCGGGAAATTACCCGTATCTCCCGACATTAAAGGGGACAAAATTTGTCTCGTTCAGAATAAAATTTGCTCACTTTCGCTCAAGCATGAAAATCTAAACAGGCTCTTAAGCTGTGGGATAAAAGTCCGGACATTGCAGTTCCTGCCGCAATGCCGATAGCGATGCGGCATCTGCACGGGGCTCAGTTCCTCGATTCCTCAAATCCTCGATTTCTCAAAACAAAACATTATACATTTTTCAAATAAGTTTTACCTTGCGAGTCCTAATTGAAAAACACGAATGAACCAGCACTCTTCCTCCTCAGGATCTTTGCCTTCCCAGACCGATATCGTTGCCTTGGCAAAGCAGTACGTCCTCAACCTCTTCAACCAGAAGAACAACTCCAGGTTGGTGTACCACACCTACAAACAAACCACCGAAATAGCCCGGATGGTAAACGTCATTGCCGAAGCGGTAGGTGCTCCCCGTTCCGACTGGGAGACGGCCGAATTGGCTGCATGGTTTGTGAATGTTGGCTACCTGCTCAATTACAAACGCCCGGAGCAAAAAGGCATGGAGGTGGCTGATAAATTCCTCAGCGCCCATCAGTATCCTGAGAAAAGAAAGAAAGATTTTCTGGACACCTTGAAAGAGGTGCTGCAGCGCAAACCCGCCGAAAGCGGCCCGGCACAACTGCTTTCCGACGCCATGAATGCCGTGGAATTCGGCGCTGACTTCTTTCAGAATGCCCCGCACCTGCAGGCAGAACGGGAACTGTTGCTCAAATTGCATTACAGTACGGAAGAATGGGACCAGTACCTGTTGCAGCAGCTCATGGATGTGCGATTTTTCTCTGCTTACGCCAAAGTCCACTGCGAACCGTTGGCAGCCAGCCATCTGGTGCAGCTGAAAGAAAAAATTGAGAGCCAGAAAAAAGCCAACAAAAAGCAGTTTGAGGAACGAAAGAAAAAAGAAGAAGACACCCAGACTGCCAATGGCAAGGAGGTCTCACCCGCCTCTTTCTGGGCCATCAACTACCACAACCACCTGCGCCTGTCCACCCTGGCCGATAATAAGGCCCATGTAATGATCGGTGTCAACGCCATGTTGATTGCCCTGCTCATCGGCATGGCCCTCTACTCAGACGCCACCGACAACAAGCCCGCCCTGCTCATGCCCGCTTTTCTTTTCGTCGCAACGGGCATGGGGTCACTGATCTGTGCCGTACTGGCCGTTAAGCCACGCGTCACCTCCGTGGTGCAGGAAGCCACCCCCCTGGACGAGGCCAAACGCAACATCATGTTCTTCGGAAATTTCGTCGCAATGGAACCCGAAAAGTTTGAACAACTCCTCCGTGAGGTGATGAAAGACAAAGCCCTGCTCCAACACAATTTCATTTCCGACCTCTACCACCTCGGTAAAGTGCTCGACGAAAAGTACCGCTATCTTTCCTATTGCTACACCCTCTTCCTTTTCGGTTTCGCCGCCTCCGTGCTGGCTTTTCTGGTGGTGCTGGTGGCCTGAGGGGGTACATGGTTCATTCTGAATTCTGTTTTGCAATGTAACTGACAGTTTAATTGTAACAATAAA
>PAAY01000093.1 GCA_002698985.1 Saprospirales bacterium
CCGCTAAAAAATCATCCCGATATTTGCCAAATCATAAATTTCGGCGTCAAGGCTGCCGCTTAGACGCCTAAACTTTCACGGACCATTGTGGTTAGCAGGGCCATTGGCTATTGTGGATGCGTTCTACATTTATTCATCAATTGAAAATGCTCAGGTGTCATACTCAGTAGATTACCTGGGGCATCAAGCTTCTGCAGAAGCAGGATATGAACTCCTTTGGGGGTTCTGGGCATTCATAGCAGCTTCAGCTTTGTTTTCAATAAGTCCGTTCTTTTTACGTAAGAATTCGAGCTCTGATAAAAGTGTAGCGAACAAGTTTAAAAATAATTTTAAAAAAGGCTGGAAAACCCTTGGGGTGGCAACGATTACAACAATTATAATTTTATCGTTAATTTTAAGTGTAAAGGAATCGCTTGATGGTGCCATCTTGATCGCAACTGTTTTCTCAATATTGTGTGCAGTAATCACTTTATTTGTATATCTCTTTTGTTCTTCCCCCAGGATGGCAGGATATGTTAATCTATTAATTAGTGCGTTGATTTTTTTTGTATTTGTTGTTACTGCGAATGCTGGTGCTTCATTTGTTTCTGTTCTCATTATTCTTACAACTTATCCTGTTTGCTACATTGTCATTGATCGACTTCTTCAATCAAAGGAGTCTTCTGAGATCTTGGAACCTCTTTAATGTTTTATGCTTTAGTGAGAGAACGTGTCAAATTAATTTGAATGAGAAAAAGTTTATTCCCTCAAATGAGCAGGGGTGGTTTCCTCCTAATACTTGACGGGAAAACAACCTCTTTCAAGCTATACGTAGTGCCAATTGCAGTGCCCCATTCAATTTCTCAGTTCCTGAATCCTCTTGCCGATACTGATAGCTATACTCAAAACGAAGTGGTTTGGGTGGCGATCCCGAATCCCGAAATCCTTCGGGATCGGGACCAAACTCCCAAACCCTGCCGAAGTTTAAAGCTGGAATTTCCCCAAACAACTTCGACTTGGGTATATCGGTATCGGCATCGGGGCAAAAAGTCATTTTTCGAAATAATCGACAATTCACATGAGTTTTAACCGTGCCAAAAATATCGAATGAACGATAGTGTATTAACTGTTCATTTTTGCTAGCGCTTCCTCCCCCCTCGAGGGGGGACAGGGGGGTGACCACCTGATTTACCAATAATTTCCCGCATATACAGCAGTTTTCAATAGTAAAAGTCTGGATTTTACAAACACTAGCAATTTGTGAAAAATCACCCCCCTTCTTCCCCCTCGAGGGGGGACTGAGCCTGCTAAATTGCAAAATATTCCATGTGGCTACTTTTTACAGTGCTCTCAATTCCTCCCTGCCTGTCGGCAGACAGGAGTTCCTCAATTCTTCAGATCCTCGATTCCTCAGATCCTCACTTCTTCATCAACACCACACCACGCTGGTTCCGGACTTCGTCCGGGACCACATCTTGTCGGACTCTGTCCGACCTTTGTTCAGAAAGAAAAACATCTTTCGATGCGAATAACACTTTTTGCAGTGCACTCATTCCTCAGTTCCTCAGTTCCTCCCCCGAAAGCTTTCGGGGCTCACTTCCTCATCAACACCACATCCCCTTTCACCACCTTTGTGCTGCCGTCGGCAAATTCAACGATGGCGAACCAGGCAAAGACGGCAGGGTCCAGTTCCTTACCTCGGTAGGTTCCGTTCCAGCCGTAGGTGGGGTCGTTGGGCGGAAAGTTGAAATAGGTGAACACCGGCTCGCCCCAACGGTCGAAGACCTGGAGCTGCCGCACCTTGACCACCTGCGGGCCGCTGTAAATCATGAACAGGTCGTTGACACCGTCGTGGTTGGGGGAGAAGGCATTGGGAACAAAAACGTCGAAATTCTTTTCCACCTCTACCCAAATCGTATCTGTTGCGGAGCATCCCAGGCTGTCGAAAATGGTGACGACAAAGCTGCTGCTCTGTTGCGGAGCGACGACGACCTCAAAACAACCGGGGCGATCAACCCCCTCCCAGACGACCTCTTCCACGGCCGGCAAGGGACTGATGACCGGAGCCAAGAGCACTGAGTCACCGAACGGGATGCTGACATCGGCGCCGAGGTAAACGAACAACTGCTGGTAAGCGCCGATACTGGCATTTTGCGAAGCGACGCAACCATTGGCATCCATCACGGAAGGCTGGTAGCTGCCCTGCGGCAGCCCCTCAAAAATGGCCAGGTCGGTATAGCTGTCCAGGTCCAGGCTGTATTGGTAGGGCGGCACCCCGCCGGTCACATTTTCGATGCTGATGCTGCCGTAGCCCTGCGAAAAGCAGTCGGGCTGCTGGGTGCTGAATCCGAATGCCAGGGCAGGTGGACTGTTGAGGAACACAGAATCAACGGCCTCGCAACCCGTGGCCCCGGTCACTGTCACGTTGTGCCAGCCGGCGGCCAGGTTTTCGGCCTGTGGGGTGGTTTGCCCGTCTGACCATTGGATGGAGAACGGGGGCAGTCCACCGCCGGCAATGACGGCAATGGCCGACCCATCCGAAGCGCCGGGGCATGAAATCCGGTAGCCGTTGTAGTCTGAGCTGGGCTGGGCCTGTATGCTCAGTGGTGCCGGTTGGAAGACGGTGGCATTCAGGGTGGTGCTCAGCCCGTCGGGGTCTGTTATTTCAATGGAATAGTTGCCGGGCGGCAGCCCGGTGAGGATATTGGCAGAACCCGTCTGGTCAAAGGTCCCGGAACCGGAGGCACCGTTCTGCTCCGTCCAGGTGTACTGGTAGGGTGGGCTGCCATCGAACAAAGTTACGCTGATGGAGCCCGTGGTGCTGTTGCAGCCGATGGTGTCGCCGACGGCCAGGGCATTCAACTGACAGGCGGTGGCAGGCAGCAGGTCGGTTTGCAGGAAAACGGTGCTGTCGCAGCCGTACTGGTTGCTGTATTGCTGCACCACCAGCCCCGTGTCGGCAGGCAGGCAGGAGCCGAAAAACAGCCAGGTGGTGTCCGAGGGCAGCAGACCGGTTTCGGTGATGACGGTGCTGTCGCAGCCGAACTGGTTGGTCAGGATCACCTGCGAAATGCCCACCTGTGCCGGGTCGCAGGACCAGGCTTGCAGTATGGTGGTATCGCTGGGCAGCAGCGCCGTGTTTGTGACGATGACAGAGTCACAGCCATAGCTGTTTTGTAAGACGAGGTATGAGATGCCGGCCGCAGCCGGGTCGCAGGTTGTGGCATTCAGGAAGGTGCTGTCAGGCGGAATGAATGTGGTGTTGGTGATGATGAGGCTGTCGCAGCCGTACTGGTTGCTGAGTATGACTTCCGAAATGCCCGCCTGGTTCTCGTCGCAAGTAGTGGCCTGGAGGTAGGTGGTGTCGCTGGGTAGCAGTGAGGTGGTCGTGATGACGAGGCTGTCGCAGCCGTATTGGTTGTTGAAAAGTTGTTGGGTGGTGCCCACGTCGCTTGGGTCGCAGCTTTCGGCAAAGACCATCACGGTGTCGCTTGGCAAGAGGGTCGTGGTGGTAGTTACCACGCTGTCGCAACCGTCGGTACTGGTGAAAACCTCCACGCTGTCGCCCACCAGGCCCGGATCGCAAGTGGTTGTCGACAAACTGGTGGAATCAGCCGGCGCAAACGAAGTTTGGATGATGACGAGGCTGTCACAGCCGTATTGGTTGTTGAAAAGAAACGCTTCCGTGCCAACTTGATTGGGGTCGCAACTGGTCTGGAATAACTCTGTGGTATCGCTGGGCAGTAGCGCCGTGTTGGTGACGATGACGCTATCGCAACCGTAGCTGTTTTGCAACAGCACATACGCAGTGCCGGCGGCGGCCGGGTCGCAGGTGGTAGCATTCAGGAAGGTGCTGTCCGGCGGGATGTAGGTGGTGTTGGTGATGATGAGGCTGTCGCAGCCGTACAGGTTGCTGAGTATTTCTTCCGAAATGCCCGCCTGGTTTTCGTCGCAAGTTGTGGCCTGGAGGTAGGTGGTGTCAGATGGCAGCAACTCAACCGTGGTGATGACAATGCTGTCGCAGCCGCTGCTGCCGGTGTACTGTTCTTCGAAAATGCCGGCGGCAGCCGGGTCGCAGGTGGTGGCGCCCAGGTAGGTGGTGTCTGCCAGCACATAGGTGGTGGTCGTGATGACGAGGCTGTCGCAGCCATACTGGTTGGTGAAAATTTCTTCGACAACCCCGGCGTTGGCGGGGTCGCAGCTGGTCTGAAACAGCTCGGTGGTGTCCGATGGCAACAGCAGGGTGGTGGTGGTCACGACGCTGTCGCAACCGAACTGATTCATGAAAGTTTGCACCACTACGCCGGTGTCCTGCGGGTTGCATGAGTTTGCGACGACAAAAACACTGTCAGCGGGCAGCAGGCTGACGGTGAGGACTTCCACGCTGTCGCAACCGTACTGGTTGGTGAAGGTCTGGGTGAAAATGCCGGTGTCCTGTGGGTTGCAGCTCTGGTCGAACAAAAATACCGAATCGGATTCGCTGTAAGTTATCGTCAGAATTTCGAGGCTGTCGCAGCCGTACTGGTTCTGGTACTGGCCAATGAAAACGCCGGTATCAGCCGGGTTGCAACTGGTCTGAAACAGGAGAATGGTGTCAGCGGGGTACTCGGTCACTTCAATGCTGGCTGTGCCTTCGCAATCGTATCCGTTGGTGACGGTGACCGTGTAGTTGCCGCCGGCGGGCGGCGAAATGCTTTGCGAAGAAGCACCTGTTGACCAGCTGTAACTGTTGTACCCGCTGCCGGCATCCAGCAGGATGCTCTCTCCCGGGCAGAGGCTTTCGGGGCCGGTAATTTCCGGGAAGGGGTTGGGCACCGGATCCACCAGATGAAAGTCGAAATTGGTGCAGCCGTAGCTGTTTGTGACCGTCACAAAATAGCCGCCGAAGTCGGTCAATTCGATGCTTTGGGTCACCTCCCCCGTTGACCATTGGTAAGCCGTGTAACCGCCTCCGGCATCCAGGGTGATGGTGTCGCCAAACACACAGATGGTGGAGGGGCCGCTGATATCGGGCTGCGGAGAGGGGTTTTGGGTGAGGGTGGTGCTGGCCACCCCCGTGCAGCCCGAGGCGTTGGTGACGGTGACGGTGTAGGTTCCCGGGTCGGTGACCAGGATCAGGGAATTGGGGCTGCCGGTGGACCACTGATAAGCGATGTAGTTGCCACTCACTCCCAGTTCCACGATATCTCCTTCGCAAAACTCCGTCGGCCCGTTGATGACGGGTTGCGGCGCCGGTGAATCGGCCATCACGGTGTAGGTCTCCGCTTGTGAGCAGCCGTTGATGTCGGTAATCGTCACGGTGTAAGCACCGGGGTACAGCCCGAAGAGGTCTTCGGATGCCATGCCGTTCGACCACATGAACTGGGGCGCCGATGCACAATCGGTCGTAAGGTCAATGGAGCCGGTGGGGCTGTTGTCGCAGGTGGCGTTTTGCACAGCGGCGCTGAATTCAAAAGCCTGATCGCAACAAACGGGGCCGCCACAGTTCACGGTGATGGGGCAGTTCAGCATGGGCATGCTGGTGTAGATCGGGTTGGCAGGTGAGCCGTAAACCAGCGAAAAGGCGTTGATGCCGCTGGTGATATCGGGGTTGATGGTGATGTTGCTGCCGCAGGTGAAACCACCGATGATGCCCCCATCGGTACAACATCCGGCCCAGTTGAAATTGCCCGTGATGTTGGGCGGGCTGCCGCTCAGCTCCCCGCCGTCGTCCGAAAATTCTACAAAAGCAGAGCTGGGCATGCAACTGAAATCGATCGTTGCGTTGCCGCCGGTGCCGTCGTTGGCCTGGTCCAGAATGATGATGAGGCTGGTGTTTTGCGTCGTAATGTCCTCGTAAATCATGATGAGCATGGTCTCGGACATCTCCAGGCCGGTATTGGCGGAGGCCGCAGCAGGGTTGCCGTAATTGTAAAAGTTGACTGCGGAGGTGTTGGAGCTGAAATAAGGCAGGGGCGCAGTGAAAGTGCCCTGGGTGACGGTGCAGTTGCAAGGTGGTGGACTGGCTGCATCAACCACTGGCAGCGTGACGGGCACAGGCGCAGATGTTCGTTTTGCCGAAGGAAAAATCCAAAATGGTGCTGCCACCACAAATGGCAACAAGAACCAAAGTCGGGTAAAAAGTGTGCTCATAGTGAACCGAGTGGCGTACGTCTGCGAAACTATATTGCATACTGGCTCCCCGGGGTGGGGTGAAGGTAGGGAATTTGATGCATTCAGTTCCTGTAAGGGTGATCTCCAGATCGACCGGTTTGCTCAGTCGATCTGGAGATCGACAGTGCTTTACCGCTTCACCAGTTTCCAGGTTCGTTGGCCATCGGTGGCGGTTATCCGAAGGAAATACATGCCTGGAGCCATGTCGGTTACAACGAGTTGTTGAGGCATGGCCGGCAAATCCCAGTTTTCGATCCGTTGGCCGGAGGCCGAAAAAAGGCTGATGCTGACCGGGCCGGGCACTTGCCCTGCGCCATTGAAGAAGATCACTTCGTCAAGCGGGTTGGGGTAGAGGCTGAGGCCTTTGAGTAGTTCGCTCTCCCGGGCGCTGTAAACCATTTTGACTTCCACAGAATCCACGATGGGGCAGCCATTGGCGTCAGTCACTGTTACTGTATAGGTGCCGGCGAGGAGTTCTTCAGCGGTGGCTGTGGTTTGTGCCAGTGAATCACTCCACAGGTAAGAATAGGGCGGAGTGCCGCCGGAAACTTCGGCCGTTGCGCTTCCCAAGGTTTGAGAGGAAATAAAAGGACTGAAACTGAGGCTCAGCTCCAGCGGCGGTGGCTCCGACAGCTCGGTGCTGTCCACAACCGTGCAGCCGTTTTGATCGGTGACGGTAACGCTGTACAAACCGGCCGAAAGGTAGATGGGATTGGGACCCTGCACTGTGGAATCGCTCCAGGAGTAACTGTAATCGCCCGTGCCGCCGCTGGCGTTCACTACGATGTATCCCGACTGGTCTGCGTGACAGGCCAGGTCGTGCGGTTCCAGGTTCAGCAGCAGGCTGTCGGGGTCGGTGAGTACGATGGTGGTGTTGGCGGTCTGGCCGTTGGCGTCGGTGACGGTCAGGTTGTAGGTGCCTGCGGCCAACCCGGTGGGATCGCTGCCGGTGAGGATGGGCGGTTTCCAACCGTAGGTGTAGGGGCCGATGCCGCCGATGGGTTGCACGTGGATTTCGCCGTTGGCATCACCGGGGCATTTGGGTTGAACCACATCCACCTGCAAGCCGGTGAGCGGTGTGACGAACTGCACCGGCTCAGAAAGGGCCGTGCATTCCGGCGTCATCATGGCCACCACATAGTTGCCGCCGAGGGTGGGGGTGAGGGTGTCGGAAGTGGCGCCGGGGATGAGCTCACCGTTGTAAAACCACTGCCATGAATAGCTTGGCGGTGCAGGATTGCCGGGATCGGCCGCCAGCAGCGTTCCGCCCTGAAGGTTGGCCGAAGGCTGATACACCAGAACCGTTTGGGTATGGGTGCTTTGCTGTGTCTGCAATTGCGTCGAAAAACTGATGGTGAGCGGATGGGCGGGGTCGCCGGGATTGGTCACGCTGAATGTGCCGCCGGCTGAGTTGCCCTCGATGGTAAAGGCCCCGAAAAAGTCATCGGCGCCGATGTTGTCTTTGTCCCAAACTTCGAGGATGTAGGTCTGGCTCACGTCCATGGAAAAGGAAACGGGCAGGGCCACCGGCGGGTAGCTCTCCACCCAGCCGGAGGTGTAGAGCACCGCACCTGCCACGGTTTTGATGACCACATAGGGGTCGGGCTTGTTGTCGCAAATGATGCACTCGTTCCAGATTTCCGGCAGGCTGCTCACCACGAAATTCTGGATTTTGTTTTCCGTCGCAACGGTGGCCTGAAGGCTGATCTCGTGCAGCCCCCCCTCGCTGATGGTCAGCGGGGCCGGATTCATTTCTTCGGAAAATTGAACGCCATCGAGGAACCACTGGTAGCTGGTGGCCCCGGTGAGGTAGTTGTTGAGGAAGACCAGTGCGGGGCCGCAGGCCGTATCGGGGCTGGCGGTGAAAGCCACACCTGGCGGCTGTGGCTGGTCGCCCGTTACGGAAAAGAAAAAAGTGCGGGAAAAAAAGCCCCTGGACCCCGTGGCGGCCAGCTCCGTACCGTCGATATCGAGGGGGACGACGGCGCTGGCGCTCATGTTGGTGAAGACATCCGGATTGGGAATTTCCGTGAAGCCGTTAATGGTTCCGTTGATGGCGTTGACCCGGAACATGCCTGAAACCGTGTAAGTGCCCAGGCTGTTGGGTTCCGCCCGCTGACTGACTGCCAACAGCAGGTTGTCACTGGCAAAGCGGGTGGCCACGATCTCGTCATTGACCGAAGGAAAAGCCACCGGAAAGGTGGAGATGATGCTGCCGTCCGTTTCGCCGATGCGCCAGATGGTGCCTTCTTTGTTGCCGCCGGCGGGTGTCTGGTAGCCAAAGGCGTAGAAAGTGCCCAGGCGGTAGTCGAGCCCCAGGAATTGGGTGCCGGCGGGCTCGGGCAGCCTTTTCTTCAGCAATACGGCACCGGTGTCGTTCAGGGCGTACAGCGTCACCGAATCGGTGAGGGCATTGCGCACCAGCACCCCGAAACCGTTGAGGGTGGTGCTGATGCCCAGCGGCTGGTCGAAACCGCAGTTGCCGCAGGAGTTGTACACCTTCGACCAGCTCACATTGAGGTTGGAGGTGATGCCGATGAGGCGCAGGTCGGAGAAGTTGAGACCCGTGCCACCCTGCGAGGCAGCCAGTACCAGCTGGTTGCCCTTGCGGGCAATGGAGGGCTCTGCAATTTGTTTGTTGGAGAGCTCACTTCCTTCGTAAATGGCCGAGTTGATGAAGAGCAGATTGGGTTCCACAGCCACGGCAAAAATGCGGTCGGTAGTGTCGCCGGTCACACAATGATCGCACTCGCCTGCGGCAATGATGTTGCCGGCGAGGTCTTGCTCCAGGTCCAGCACCCGGCTGTTACCGGGGATGGTGCCATCGAGGAAAAAGTAGTCCAGCATCTGGCCAGCCTGATCCACCAGGGCCAGGTAGCCGGCGTTGTTCCACTCGCCACCGATGATGAAGGTGCTGTCATTGACCTGCAGCAGGTCATGGCCCTGGTTGATGTCGATTTGTTCCGTTCCGTAAAATTCGAGGTGGGTTTGCTGTGCCTGCACACAAATACTGCCGATGCAAGCCCAAAGGAGTAAGGCTCTTTTCATGGTAACCGGTTTTGATGAGATGATGAACTGTTGGTCTCAGGTGTGCTTCACAGATGTGTGTTGGCCAAAGGTAAGGTTTTCTTTGTGGGGTTTTTGAGGTTTTTGATTGAGGTTTTTAAAAAGTTTTTTTTTGAAGGTTTCTGGGGACACCGGACAGGAGTCCGGCGCCTGTGAGGTATTTTTTGCGCCTTCGCCGCAATGGGGCTTGTCGAGAAGGCAAGATTGAAAATGATATCATGTGCAGATTTCGGAGAGAGGTATTATCTTGGCAGCCTCCGTACATTTCCTTTTACCATACTGTTGGAAAACGTTTAAAAAAACAGGTGAATCGTGGATATTGACCACCAATTCTTTAACCTCTATTGACTTAAAACCAAACTTTTCCATGTTTGAGCAAACCTTCAAAAACATAGACGACATCCTCTGGAAAGACCCCGGCTGTGACAGTGAACTCGACTACATTGGGCAGACCTCATGGATTCTCTTCCTCCGCTACCTGGATGAACTGGAACAGGACAAAGCCGACGAAGCCGAACTCCGGGGCGAAGAATACCAATACATCCTCGCAGAAGAATACCGGTGGAGCTCGTGGGCCATGCCCAAAACAGCCGACGGAAATCTTGACCACCACCGGGCGCTTACCGGCCCCGAACTGGTTGAGTTCGTTGACCAAAAGCTGTTTCCCTACCTCGCAGGATTCAAACAAACAGCCGAGCACGCCCAGACCATCGAGTACAAAATCGGGGAAATATTTTCGGAGCTGAAAAACAAAATCCAGTCGGGCTACAACCTGCGGGAGATTTTGGGCTATGCCGACGGACTGCCCTTCCGCTCGTCGAAAGACAAACACGAGCTGAGCCACCTTTACGAAACCAAAATCAAAAACATGGGCAATGCCGGGCGGAACGGCGGGCAATACTATACCCCCCGTCCGCTCATCCGGGCCATGATAAAGGTGATTGACCCTAAGATTGGAGAGACGGTCTATGACGGGGCGGCGGGTTCCTGTGGCTTCTTGTGCGAGGCCTACGAGTACATGTACGAGCGCATGGAAAAGACCACCGACAACCTGCGCACCATCCAGGAAAGCACCTTTTTCGGAAAGGAAAAAAAGAACCTGGCCTATGTCATCGGCATCATGAACATGATACTGCACGGCATTGAAGCGCCCAACCTGGTGCATACCAATACACTGAGCGAAAACATCCGGGACATCCGGGAGAAAGACCGTTACGACATCATCCTCGCCAATCCGCCTTTTGGCGGGAAGGAGCGAAAGGAGATACAGCAGAACTTCGACATCAAAACCGGCGAAACGGCTTCCCTCTTTTTGCAGCATTTCATCAAATCGCTGAAAGCTGGCGGACGGGCGGCCATCGTCATTAAAAACACTTTTCTGAGCAATGCCGACAATGCCTCCACGGCCCTGCGAAAACACCTGCTTGAAACCTGCAACCTGCACACCATCCTCGACATGCCACAGGGCACCTTCCAGGGGGCAGGGGTGAAAACCGTCGTCCTCTTTTTCCAAAAAGGCGAACCCACCAAAAAGATTTGGTACTACCAACTGGACCCGGGACGCAAACTCGGCAAAACCAACCCGCTCAACGATGACGACATGCAAGAGTTTGTCGAGTTTCAGAAAACAAAAAGGGAATCCGAAAAATCCTGGACGTTCAAGGTAGCGGAGCTGGACAAAGACACCTTTGACCTTTCGCCAAAAAACCCAAACACGCCGGAGGAAGCCCCGCTGCGCAGCCCACAGGAGATACTGGCTGAAATGGCCGAACTGGACAGGGAAACAAATGCTATTTTGGAATCTTTAAAAGAACTGATATGAAGTCTCGGCAAGCTCAATTACCGGAAGGATGGGAAATGAAAAAGTTGGGGGAGGTGTGTGACATCCTTGATAGCAAAAGGAAACCAATAACTAAAAGAAATAGAATAGCCGGAGAAATTCCTTACTACGGAGCAACAGGAGTTTTGAGCTACGTGAAGGATTATTTATTCGATGAGAAGTTAGTTCTTTTAGGTGAAGATGGCGCAAAATGGGAGTGTGGTGATAATAGCGCCTTTGTCATTGAAGGAAAAACATGGGTGAATAATCATGCTCATGTTTTGAGAACTCATAAAGAAATGTTGATTGAAGAATGGTTGGTCTATAATTTGAATTTTCAAAATTTAATGCCTTTTGTTACGGGTATGACTGTTCCCAAACTTAATCAGGGGAGCATGAGAAATATTCCTATCCCCATCCCCCCCCTCCCCGAGCAACGCGCCATCGTCGCCCTGCTCGATGCGGCTTTCGCCAAAATAGACCAGGCCAAAGCCAACATCGAAAAAAACATAGAGAATGCGAGGGAGTTGTTTCAATCGAAATTGAATGAGGTTTTTTCTCAGCGTGGAGAGGGTTGGGAAGAGAAGACTGTTGATTCTATTTCAAAAATTGTTAATGGTCACAGTTTTAAGAGTCGAGATTTTAATCCAAACTATGAGATAAAAGCAATTAAAATAACCAACGTAGGCATTAAAGAATTTGTAGAAGATGATAGTAATAATTTGCCTGTTTCCTTTTTAAAAGATTATTCTAAAGTGAAAATATCTGAAGGTAGTATTGTGTTAGCTTTAACTCGTACTATTATTTCAGGTGGGTTGAAAGTTGCAAAGGTTCCATCATCTTACCATAATTCATTATTAAATCAGCGTGTTGCGGCTATAATGGCTGATGAGGCGGTGATAAACAAAGATTATCTTTTCTATTATTTCAGCTCTAAAATTGTATATGATTATGTTTTGAATAACGTAAATACCTTGATGCAACCTAACCTCTCAATAGCAGATTTAAGAAAAATGCCAGTTCCAGTTACTACTTTGGAAAATCAATTAAAGTTGAGCAGTCAAATTAAAAAACTCTCATACCAGTCTGAATTATTAATAGAAAATTTAAACCGTAAACTCCAAAACCTCGACGACCTCAAAAAATCCCTCCTTCAAAAAGCCTTTGCAGGAGAATTAACCCATTCAGCCATACCCGCATGAACGAAACGCAAACACGCTTAGACTACATCGACCCTGCACTGAAAGCAGCAGGCTGGGGTGTGGTGGAAGGCAGCCGCATCCGGGTGGAGTTTCCCATCACCGCCGGGCGCCTCATCGGCCGCAACCGCCGGGCAAAGCCACTGAAGGCGGATTATGTTTTGGAATACAAAAACAGGAGGCTGGCCGTCATCGAAGCCAAAGCACGAGATGTTTATTATACCGATGGCGTCGGTCAGGCCAAGGACTACGCCCATCGTTTGAACATCCGCTTTGCTTACTCCACCAATGGCCTGCGCATCTATGGGATGGACATAGAGGAAGGCACGGAAGGCGATGTCAGCAAATTCCCCACCCCCGAAGAGCTTTGGGAAATGACCTACCCCAAGCCCAAAGAAGACTACAAAGCCGAAATCGAGAACTGGAAAGAGCGCTTCGATGCCATTCCGTTCGAGGACGGCGGCAAAGGCTGGACGCCCCGCTACTACCAGCGCAATGCGATTTACAAGGTGCTGTACGCCATTGCCGAAAAGAAAAACCGCATTCTGCTCACCATGGCCACGGGAACAGGAAAAACGGCCACCGCTTTTCAAATATGTTGGAAGTTGTTCCAGGCCAAATGGAACCTGCGCCGTGACGGGCAGCGCAGCCCGAGAATCCTGTTTCTGGCCGACCGCAACATCCTGGCCGACCAGGCCTTCAACGCTTTTAGCGCCTTTGATAAAATAGACGAGAACATCAAGGTGCGCATCCGCCCGTCGGAAATCAAAAAGAAAGGGCATGTGCCCAAAAACGGGAGCATCTTTTTCACCATCTTCCAGACGTTTATGACCGATGCGCAAAACAATGCCGTGTCGGAAGATGTGGAAGAAGACGCAGCACCAAAAGAAAGGCGGCCGGAAGATTTCAACTTCGGGCAGTACCCACCGGACTTTTTCGACTTCATCATTATTGACGAATGCCATCGGGGCGGAGCCAATGACGAGAGTTCCTGGCGGGCCATTATGGAGTATTTCGAGCCTGCTGTGCAACTGGGACTGACGGCCACCCCGAAGCGGGATGTCAATGGCGATACCTACCAGTACTTTGGCGACCCCGTGTACACCTATACCCTGAAGGACGGTATCAACGACGGGTTCCTGACCCCTTTCAAAGTCAAGCAAATACAGACCAATTACGACGAATACACGGTCACGGCGGACGACACCATTTTAGATGGCGAGGCAAACGTGGGCGACACCTTTACTTACCGGGATTATGGAAGGAAAATCATTATCCAGCAAGTTGAGGAATACCGGGTCAGGAAGTTTCTTGAACTGATTAACCAAAACCAAAAATCACTGGTCTTTTGCGCTACGCAAAAGCATGCGGCCCACATCCGGGATTTGATTAATCAACACGCCGACAGTAAGAACACCGATTATTGCCACCGGGTCACGGCAGACGACGGCAATTTGGGGGAGCAACATCTGAGGGATTTTCAGGACAATGAAAAGAGCATACCCACCATTTTAACGACCTCACAGAAACTGAGCACGGGAGTGGATGCACCCGAAGTAAGGAACATTGTATTGTTGCGTCCAGTGGATTCAATGGTAGAGTTCAAGCAAATCGTGGGACGTGGCACCCGGCTCTACGACAACAAGGACTATTTCACCATTTACGACTTTGTCAGGGCACACGAACATTTTCAAGACCCTGAATGGGATGGGGAACCATTGGAGCCAGAGCCGCCAAGGCCCTATCCACCACGGAAAGAAACTCCAGATATTTTTGAAGACCCACCTTTGGTGTGTCCTGAATGCAACAACGACCCTTGCGTTTGTGATAAGCCTCCAAAGCGCATCATTCGTGTGAAGTTGTCAGATAACAAGGAGCGGGAAATAGACGCAACGGTAAAGACCTCTTTCTGGAGTCCGGAAGGGAAGCCCATTTCTGCAGAGGAGTTTGTTCGGCAATTATTTGGCGACCTGCCCACCTTCTTTTCCGATGAAGAGGAGCTTCGGAAGCTTTGGAGTTCGCCCAGCACCCGCAAAAAGCTTCTGGAAGAACTGAGCGAGAACGGCTATACCGTGGAACAGTTGGAAGAACTCAGGAGATTGGTACACGGTGAAGACAGTGATTTGTACGATGTGCTGAGTTATATCGCCTACCACAAAAACTTAGTGCCAAGGTTAGAGCGGGCCGAAAGGGCAAAAGTCTACTTATCTGACTACGATCCGAAGCAACAGGAGTTCCTGAATTTCGTGTTGGAGCAGTACGTCAGGGATGGTGTTGATGAACTTGATGACGACAAGTTGGGACAACTGCTCATCCTCAAATACAAAGCAATTGCAGATGCGAAGAGAGAATTGGGAAACATAAAGTCCATCAGAGAGACTTTTATTGGGTTTCAGGAATATCTGTATAGAAGTGCAGCGGGATAATTGGAGGCCCGATTCATGGTTCGGAAGGTAAAAAATTGTGTGTCCCCCAGAATGTCATTAAAAATGCAAAAACCCTTGCAACATAAGTTGTTGCAAGGGTTTTCATTTGAACTTAGTAGCGTCGGTCCGCCGACCGGCGGAAAGGCTGTGCTACAGGGGAGCCCAAAAACCTAAAAACCTTCATAAAACCTCCCAACATCAGCTCCACATGTTCAATCGCTCACTTAGGAGCTTGCGGTTGGGGCGGCTGATGGGTATTTGCTCCCCTAACATCATCAGGACGCCATCCTGGAGGTTCACTGAATCAATTTTCTGCATGCAGATGATGTATTGGCGATGGATGCGCATAAAGTCGTTTGAAGGCAGCATTTCCTCCATTTTCGAAAGGGGGAAGCGGACGACGAAGGTCTGTCCCTTGTCGGTGGTTATTTCGGAATAGTTATCATTTGAGGAGACATAGGCGATGGATGCAATGGGCACTTTGTGGTAGACCCCCTTCTTTTTCACGAACACATGCTCTTTCAAAAGAAACTGCTCTTCGTTCTCATCTTTATCACTGCTTCTGAGCAGTGCATTTTGCATGGAGAGCTCCAGGGCACTTCTCAGGCTGTATTTTTGGATGGGTTTTACCAGGTAGCCAATCATGTTGGACTTTTTGGCTTCTTCGTAGTGTTCTTCGTTGCCGAAGGAAGTAATATAAAGGATGGGGATGTCCAAGTGCCTGATTTTATTACCCAACTCAATACCCGTCATTTCTCCTTTGATATCGTGGTCCATCAGGATGATGTCAGGCATTTTGCTGAAGATGAGCTCCAGGGCTTCTGCTGCATTGTCCACTTGACCAATGACATTGTAGCCGATGTCTTCCAACATCATGGACAGTTCCAGTGCGAATGAAAGGTTGTCTTCAACGACGAGAACATCCAATTTGAATGATTCCATAGGGCCGTACCGGTGTAATGCAGTTGAAATTACAAAACTATTATCTATTTACGCCACCTGGGTTTGACGCGGCATCAGAATTTCAAACTTTGTACCTTTATTCAACTGGCTGGCCACCTTGATTTCACCCTTGTTGAGATGCACCAACTCGTGCACAAGGTGCAAGCCCAGGCCAGTTCCTTTTTCACCGGAGGTGCCTTGTTGGCTTTTGCCATCTTTGAGCAGGAAAATATCGTGGAGTATTTCTTCGGGCATGCCGATTCCGGTATCGTTGACCACGATTTTACCCCCCTCGTCAGACTCTTCGGCAACAATTTGCACACTGCCCCCTTCCGGGGTGTACTTAAGGGCATTGTCCACGAGGTTTCTAATGATGGCACGAAGGGCGTTTTCGTCGGCAAAGACTGAAAGCCCCACGGGTATTTCTGCCGATAGTATGATGTTCTTTTCCGCAGCAATTTTTTCAAATATGGACAGCTGTTCCTCAACCAGGGGCGCCACCTCGATTGCTTTGGGGTTGTAAGGCATTACATCCTTCTGGGTCAGGGCCCAGGAGAGCAGGTTGTCGGTGAGCTGGTTGAGGCTGAGCGCATCTTTTTCGATTTCATTGCCCAGGCGTTCCAGGGTTTCGTAGTCTTTCTTTTTCAGCAAATAGTTCACCTTCTGTGTGATGCCCCGGAAGGCAATGGCCGGTTTGCGGAGGTCGTGGCCGATGATTGAAAAGATGCGGTCTTTGGTACGGTTGAGCTGTTCGAGCTGCTGGTTTTGCGTAGCGATCACCTTGTTCTGGCGGCGTGCATTCCAGAAGAACCCAAATCCGAGCAGTGCCAAAGCCCCAATGGCGATGGCCACTGTGCGGGTCTGCTGGGTTTCGGCTTTGAGGAGGGCTTCATTCTGAGCCTGTTGCAAGGCGAGAATTTCTTTTTCCCTGTCAAACTCTGCGGTCAATTTGGACGTGGTCAACTTGCGCAGGTTCTCTTCGTCCCTCAGTGAATCTGACGCAGCCATGAAGGTTTCTGTCCAGTTCAATGCGTCTTTGTACGCCCCAATGCCTTTGTAACATTCTGCGAGAAAGGCAGAAGCATCTTTCTGCAAGACTAGTTCACTTCCTTCAACGGCATAATTATACGCAGGGCGGAGGTATTCAATGGCTCTGCGATAATCTCCCTTTGCCAGATGGTATCGTCCCAATCCCAAATTGGCATACTGGTCTTTCGATGGATCTTGTCCTTGATTCAAAACCAAGGTCTGCTCAAAGTATTCCTTTGCTTTTTCGAGCTCACCTTTATCCAGGCTGCAGAAGCCCACTTCGTTCCACAAATCCAATTTTATCGTTGCGGCTCCAATGCTGTCTGCCAATGCCATTGACTCAGAGAAAACAACAAGAGCAGAGTCACAATTACCCATACTTCGGTAGTGCTTGCCCAGGTTGCCCAGTGTAATCATTCGCCCCATCGGAAATTCGAGAGAGTCCAAAAGACTGAGCGCACTGTTGTATTGCCGCATGGCCATTTCATCGTCACCAAGGTTGGAGTAAAAAATTCCCAAGTCGTTGTAACAGGTAAGGATTTGAACTTTGTCGTTGAATTTTATGGCATCGGTCAGACGTTCACCTGTTATTGTAATGGCCTTCTCATACTCTCCCAGTCGCTGATAGATATTGGAGAGCAGATTCCGGACATAAAGCCGGAAATAAGTCTCGTTTAATTCAGTAGCTATTCGATCAGCTTCTTCAACGGTAATCAAAGCTGATTTCGGATCAAATTGCGATTGGATCTGCCCTTTGGTGTACAGCAATTGAGCTTTTTGAAAAGGTTGATCGAGCTCTTCCAAAATTTCTGCGGCCTTGTCAAAATACATCATGGCCTCATCAATTTTACCGGCATATCCCAGTGCCTTTCCCATGGCTGCATAAGCACGGTGCAAGGCATCTTTGTCGCCGGATGCTTCCGCAATTTTCACTGCTTCTTCATAAACCTGCCCCTCCAGGTCAAACTTACCCATTCTTTCATAGGCCACACCAATGTTGAGCATTGATCTCACAGCATCACTTACCTTGCCTTCTGACAAATAAAGCGATTTGGCTTCTTCGAAATTCATTATCGCCTTTTCCAGGTCACCGGATTGATTGATGAGTGATACGCCAATGTCATCAACAGCGAGGGCCATACCGTGCTTTGAATTGTTCTTTGAGGCGTAATCGTATAATTCGTTGCAATAAGATTCTACCCGTGGGTCATTGTTATTGATTAGATAGGTGATGAGACGCTGGTATTGTTTTACTTTCTCTTCGGGTTCCTTTGCAATTTTAATCTCGTTGGAAAGGCTGTCAAAAACGTTGTCTTGTGCAACTGATGACTGGGTAATTAACAAAAAGGTAATCAACAGGGCTGGTGTCAAAAAATACTTCATGTGATAGAGGTGTATAGGTGCTTCAATCTGCTCAAAAGTATAAAATTCTCGATGAGACAAACCAATGCTTTTAATATCTCTTTTTCAAAAAGGTGGTTTGGCCCGGTGCACTTCATAGACCATTTATCTGCTACCTTGCTTACCTTATTTGGGCCTGAAACCGCAAACCCAACAATCTTTTCCAGACGGCTTTCCACAGACTTCCGGTCATTTGCCCCAGTTCTGCCACCATTCACCACATAAAAAAAAATGACCAGAATGGCGCGGCTACCTTTGTGACAGGTATTTGTGATTTTCCTTTCAAATGTCCTGCCTTTTCACCCAGCTTGAGCATTCCTGAAAGTAATTCCGCAATTCCTTACCGAGTTTGAGATTTCACAAATCTCCTCCATAATTCTCAAAACCGTGGACAAGATCAACCTTCTTCTGTTTCAAGCAGGAGCGGGGTGGGCATTGCCTAAAACCAGTTTGAAATGGTGGCCGGTTGGCCGCTGATAACTTTAATTTTTTAAATTCAGTATTCATGAAATCCCTTATTCAACTTCTCACAATTGCTGTAGCAATCTTTACAGCTACCTCCGTAGCCTTCTCTCAAAACAACGTCAAAATCAGCATCCAGGGGACACTGAAAGATGCCAACGGTGCTGCGGTAGATGATGGAACCAGGGAGATCACTTTTCGCTTGTACCCATCTTCGACTGGAAGCACCAGTAGCGCAATTTGGGAAGAGACTGCCAATGTACAAGTAGTGGGTGGTGTTTACAGCCACAAGCTTGGTTCTGTCGCCACATTACTGCCAAGCTATTTCGACACCACCCTCTATGTGGGAATCGAGGTGGATGGCAATGAATTGACCCCCCGAACGGAACTGACTTATGCCCCATACACCCTTTACACTGGTTATGCAGGCAATGGTACACCCTCCGGCGGGATGATACCCTTTGCCGGTCCAGCCTATAATGTTCCGGATGGATGGCTGGTGTGTGATGGCAGGGCCCTGTCCAGCTCGCAATACCCCACCTTGTACGCCGCCATCGGCACCGCCTGGGGAGATGGCTCGACAGGCGCAGGTGCTACTGGTTCTACTGACTTCAATTTGCCGGATATGCGCGGTATGTTCTTAAGGGGGTGGAATGACGGTAGCAGCAACGACCCTGACGCTGCTTCGCGCACTGCCTCAGCATCAGGTGGTAATACCGGTGATATGGTGGGTAGCTTTCAAGGAGACCAGAATAAAAGCCATAATCACACAATGAATTCTGCCGGCAGCCACTCCCACAGTTACACGGATTCCCGTTTCGACTATGGCGGTAGTGGAAACCATTTAGCTCCAAGTGGAGGATCTGAGGGTAATAAAACCGATTCGAAAACAACTGGTACCAGTGGAGCACATACGCATACAATCAATAACTCAGGAGGCTCTGAAGCTCGCCCAAAAAACGTGAGTGTTGTTTACATCATCAAAATCTGAGGACGGCATCAACACCTCCAACCAGGCCATCGTGCCCCATGCTTCAACACCTATCTTAATCTAACACAGTCATCATGAAATATAGAATATTTTTCCTGCTGCTGGCTGCATTGTGGAACCTGCACCCGGGGTTGATGGCCCAGGTCCAGACCGAATGCAATCCGTTGTCAGGGCTTCCGGTCGCCTCCGGGGATGTTTTCCTCAATTACGGCAGCATCAACAATTCATATCACACCACCGCCAAATCAAGTGTCACGCTGGGACAACCCCTTGTAGGCAAGGTATTCTCGCAGGACAACACAGCTGATTTTGGTTATTGGTCTTCCCTTTTACTGCCTCCTCAGGCCCCTTACGTAACTGCAAGCCAGGGAATCTATCCGAACAGGGTAGTAGTCACCTGGAAGGTGGATCCGCTGGGTGCAAAGCCTGTCGATGGTTTTACCATTCTAAGGGACGGCTCATTCCTCACCAACATCGACCCCGGGGTTTATCAGTTTATCGACTTCAATGTCCAGGCTGGTGAATTCTATGAATACGAGGTCATTGGCAAAAACGGCTTTGGAAATGGCGCATCGGGTTTCAGCGTAGGTTTTGTCAATCCAAATGGTGTTGTTACCGGCCAGGTAACTACACAAAACGGCAACCCCGTAGTGGGTTCCGTCGTTTCGCTCACCCCCACCATAGGGAAGTCCCTGCAATTCGACGGAAACGGCGAATACATTTGTATTTCGCACAACGCGTCCCTTCCTTCCAATATGTTCACCGCTTCGGCCTGGGTCAAAATTGACAGTACCCACGATTCTGACGGTATCCTCGATCTTGGCAGTGATTTGAAAGAAAATTTCTGGATCAAGACCACGCCTTCCGCTATGGGAAAAGGCGTAGTGGTAGGCGTAGGTGACAGCACCAACGTTTATGAGCTCACCTATGAATTCCAGGATTCCGATCCTTTGGATGGCATCAATGATCCTGACGAGTGGAACCACGTGGCAGTCGTTTACGGTGGCGGCAACCTGCTGCTTTACGTAAACGGCGCGTTCATAGCTTCTATGCCGGCAAGCATTTCCAATGAAGATGCTCTGTTTACCATCGGTTGCAGGAGAGACCAAAGCGGTTTCTTCGACGGTTGGCTGGATGAGGTACGCATTTACAACCGCCTGCTCACCCAGACTGAGATCATTACCACCATGAATATTACTGTTCCTTCTTACTACGATGGCCTCCAGGCATACTGGAAGTTCGATGAAGGGATTGGAGCGACGGTTTTTGACCTCACCAGCAATGACATGGATGGCAAAAGGAATGGAACCACCTTTTCCGACGACACCCCAGACGTATTGAATGCCGGCATCACTGATGTGAGCGGTTTCTACGCCATCGAAGGCATTAATTACAGCACGGCTCAAACCTTCACGGCCAGGCCGAGCAAGAAGTTTTACAGCAATTATGCGCTTGAATTCAATGCAGCCTACCAGGGTTGCGCTACCCTGACCAATTTCGACCTGCCGGATACCAGCCATATTGAAATCACGGTGCATCCATTCGACCTGAATGGAAAGCAATCATTGCTGAGCAAGGTGGAAGGAGCCACTGATGCTTTCAACCTGTTCATAGAAAATGGCAAGTACAAACTGACCATCAATGGCGAAACCAAAGAGCTGGGCAATGCTGCATCTGAATACCAGCATTTGGCATTGAGCATCGATGGAGCCAACAATGTTGTAACCTTTTACCTCGATGGCTCATTGGTCAACACCTTTGGCTTTGCCGACGTCACCGGAACATGGACTGCAGAGGAATGGCAGTTGGGTGCTAAGGGTAAAACCTCGCCTGTCGATTTCTATACCGGACTCATCGACGAGGTGGCATTCTATCAGGACACCTTATTGAGCCTGTCTGAAATCCAGTTGCACGCTTCCACCAGCAGCACCGGCGGTACGGATGGCGGGCACGGCAGTCTTTTTTCCTATTTCCCATTGAATGAAGGTGGCGGAACGGAATTGGTGGACATGGGCTCGTCCATGAGTGGAGAAGGCGTATTGAAAAACGCCACTTTTTCCATCATCACCCGCATTCAGGAAGTGAATGAGCATGAGTTCCAGCCCAATACCCGCCTGATCAACCTCAATGCCAGCGCAACCGCGGTTGACAATGTGAATTTTACGGACAAAAGCACCGTGGCGATCACCGGCGTTGTTCGCTTCGAAAATACCTTCTGTTACCAGGACTCGGTTGAGATCCTTGTCAATGGTGAATCATACAATCCACCAATTTACACCAACGAAGACGGCCAGTTTGTAGGTGATTTTGAACCGGGGTCGAAAGTGAAACTTACACCGGTATTCGGAACTGATGAAGATACAAAGCATGAGTTCTTCCCGGGATTCTTCGAAGTAAAACGCCTGAATGTTCCCGTTGCCAATGTGCTGTTCCAGAATCTAACCAAGCGGGAGGTGGAAGGGCAGCTTTTCGGGGGCCATTGCCGGCTGCCAGCCATACCTACAGATACAAGTGGTAACCTGACGGCTACTGTGAAAGTGAAGCTGGCTTCTTTGAACGGTTGCTACGAAGACGTGATTCAGCTGGACCAGGCCAATGGCAAATTCACCTTCAAGAATGTGCCTCCTATACCGGTCGCAGTCTCAGTCATCGAACACTCTGACAATTCCGTTTACTCCTACTTCCAGGTACAGGGAGGAACGGAAGTGGATTTAAGCCTTAAAATGCGGGACACGGTTGATTTCATGTACATCAGTGCACCCAATGTAGAAATTGGAGAGATCAACGATGGCTTGATCGGCAATGACTGCAACCTCCCGTTGATTTACGACTCTCAAAAATTCTCCACGCCCAAGTTGTATTCCAATAACCTGAGGGTTTACCAGAGTTACTACGGCCAGAAATGCTACCTCGATACCTTCAACCTGATCATCAACAACGGCATTGCCGAATACGACCAGGAAGAATACCACAGCGATACCAGCACCTTTGTTTATGAGTGGTATGCCAACAACCCCAATATGCTTCCGCCTCACACCAAGAGCATGCAGGTGGTAGCTAAAGTTGGCAGTCTTACCGCATCGGATACTTACGAAGCCATTGTGTTGGGGGAAAGGCAGTTGCCTGGTACCATCAGTACAAGTGGGCCAGCCGAAGTTTATGGTGTGGTATATGATCCTCCTGGAGATGGATCCTATGCAACCATTGCAAGTGGCACTGAAACCTGCACGACTTGGGAAGAAGTTAATGTTAATTCATTTGCTGCTTCAACGGATGTGGCCATGAAATTTGGTACTAAGAAGTCGCTGGTTACAGGTGTTGGAGTTGCCTCTGTAACTACATTTGAAGTCGATAATACAGTTACCTTATCCGGTTCATTTGAAACGTCTAAAACCAATTCGACTTCAGCAGAGGTTTGTATTTCGACAACAAAAGAGATCAGTACTTCAGACGGAGACGATATTTGGGGAACTTATGCAGATGTATATTATGGTGCTGCCATGAACTTTGACATAGGCGCCCGTGACGTATTGGATTACGACTTCGACAATTGCCAGTTTACCACTGACCAGATTTTGAGTATTAGCCCCACTGGATTTGCCACTGATTTCGTTTACTCGGAATGGCAGATTTTGACTGAGGTATTGCCACAGCTATTGGAGATTATCAACAGCCCGACCGCGTCTGATATTGAAAAAAATAATGCTTCCAACGATTTTGACAGGTGGACATCTCAAATCACCTTAAAACGTGCAAGACAAAAGAGTGCTACCTATGACCGGAACATTACTTTCGACGCAGCTGCAACCTACACGGAAACCACATCGAGTACCAACACAGGAACCAGTTCATACACCACAACCCTTGGAGGTGGATTTGGTGTTCAAAATGACAAAGGTTGGGAGTGGGATGGTTTTGGTGTGGATTGGAATATTAGCATTTCATACAATCATTCCCATGAGGAATCAGGCTCTACTTCGACCAGCAACTCTGTTGAAACATCCTTTACACTTGCAGATGATGACCTCAATGATTTTTACTCTGTCGATATCTCAAGCGTGTCTTTGCCAGACCTTAGCTATGAGGATCTGGAAGGTATCTTAGAAAGTTACGACTCATTGAAGTCCACAATCCGTAATCAGGCAGCAACCTCTGCTATCCTAAACGGAGAGGACCCAATAACAGCATATGCCAATACCGAGCTGCCAACCAATCCATTTGATGCTTCCAGGCTCAATAACAAGCCCTTCAGTTCTGCACCCATCTTCAAACTTCGCGGTGGCGAATCCATGTGTCCCTGGATACCGGGTACCCGCAACCGGGAGGAAGTGTTCATCCAGGTAAACCAGAATGTGGCGACCAACGTCCCGGAAAATACCCCTGCGGTATTTCAGGTTACCCTGGGTAGTATTGGTCCCAATGGCGTGGATGGTCTGGTGTACGAACTGGGAGTGGACGAAGGCGGCAATCCCGATGGAGCCATCATCAAAGTGGATGGCCAGCCCCTGATCACTCCCATCGAGTTCCAGTTCATCGGCAACCAGAGTTTTGTCAAAACCATTACGGTGGAGCATCCCAATACGGGCCAATTCACCTTTGAGGACCTCGGGCTCTATTTTGCTTCGGTTTGTCAGAAAGAACATTCTGAATCAGTGGGCTATGATGCCGGAGATGGTGGTTTCCTGATTTACGACGATTACCAGTCCACCGTTGAGCAAAACGGAGAAAAGGAGATCTACAGCCGCTTTTATCTGCCATTGGAACTGGATGTCTATTTCGTGGAGCCCTGCTCGCCTATCGACATCTCCTTCCCCTTGCAGAACCATGTGGTCACACCGGGCAACGAGAACCTGTTCGTAACCTTAACAGAATACGACAACCAGGACACTAACCTCGTAGAAGTGCGCCTGCAATACCGTCCAATGAATGGCGACGGCTCCTGGATCAACATCCTAGAACTGCCCCGTGACAGCTTTGCCAATGATCCCACATTTAAAATTGTACAGTGGGACATGTCAGCCCTGCAAGATGGGGATTACGAGCTGAGGGCCGTAGCCGATTGTTCCGGAACCATTGGTGGCAACCTTTCACCGGGTATCTCAGAGGTCATTCGTGTCATCAAAGAAACAGAGCCTCCAGCCCTTTTCGGCACGCCGCAGCCTGCTGACGGTGTATTGTCGCCAGGTGATGAGATTTCGATCACTTTCAACGAGCTGATCAGTTGCAACGATGTATTTGCAGCTGACGGGATAGGTGCCAACATCAACCTGAACAACATTGCCCTCATCAATACCCAGACCGGCCAACTGGTGCCTTTCAGCCACGAGTGCGTAGGCGACAAGATCATCATCACGCCGGAGGTGCAGTCCAAGTTCATCAATGGCAAAACCCTCAAAGCCAGGGCCACCGCCATTCAGGACCTTGCCGGCAATGAGATGGAAGTGCCTGTCGGTGCGCCTGGCAGCCCCACTGTCAACTACAAAGAGTGGGAATTCCTGGTAGACCTCAACCCGCTCAGGTGGCAGGCCGGCTCCGACATCCAGGAGTCAGTCATCGAGGGCAACGGCCTGACCGTGACCAGAAAGATCATCAACAACAGTGGTACGGCCATGGACTTCACCCTCCGGGGACCACGCGTGGATCATACAGATGGATCCGTAACCTACGATCCCATTCCGGTGTGGATGAACGTGTTCCCGCTCAACGGTACCGTGGAGCCGGGCGAGCTGAAGACCATCACCTTCGTCTTCCCGGATGACCTTCCGCAAGACGAGTATTTATCCGAAATCAACGTCGTCGGAACGGAGGGCAACAAAGCCATCGATGTGGATTACCGGGTCTTGTGTCCGGCGCCACTGTGGGAATTCGACCCCGCAGCCTACACTTACAGCATGAACTTCTCGCTGGAATTGAACATCCAGGGTGAGGTTTCCGAAGACAAGATGGACATCGTGGCAGCCTTTATCGACGGAGAATTGCGAGGCAAAGCTTATGTAGAATATGTGCCTGCACTGGATCGCTACGAGGCCTTCCTGACCGTTTACAGCGACAATTTTGTGGACACCAACGTCGAGTTCCAGATTTGGGATGCCAATGAATGTGCCCTTTACGGAACCATCATCGAGAGTTTCCCATTCGTGGGTGACGACCTGGTAGGTACACCCTCCAACCCACAGGTGATTCACACCAATGGTTTGCTCCTTCGGGAAATTCCACTGCACAATGGATGGAACTGGATTTCTTTCAACCTGGGCTTCCCCGATCCGGACCTGGATTCCGTATTGGTGAGCCTCGACCATCCAGACAATGACATCATGAAGAGCCAGACGGCCTTTGCCAGCTATTACGGAGCGCCACTCAATCAATGGATCGGTTCACTGGACACGCTGAACAACACCTCCATGTTCCAGTACCGGGCCGATGTTCCTGATACCATTTTCATGGTCGGAACGCCCATCGATCATGCCACGGTGAAGATACCGGTGCAAAGCGGCTGGAACTGGATCGGCTACCTGCCACAGAATCCGATGACCGTAGCTGAGGCGCTCTCATCCCTGACACCGCTCAACGGCGATGTGATTAAGAACCAGACGGCATTTGCACAGTATGTGGCCGGCTACGGCTGGATCGGCAACCTGGATTTCATGCAGGCACCGGAAGGATACCTGCTCAAGATATCCAATCCTGACACTCTGCTGTATCCGGATGGTGGCAACTTCCACATCGAAGAGGTGGATGAAAGGACTGTGACCTACTCTCCATGGGTGGTTACACCCACCGATTTCGAACACACCATGATCCTGGTCGGTGTATTGTCTGACGATGATTACAACGTGACCAGAGAGGGCATGACCCTCGGTGCCTTCGTCAATGGAGAGGTAAGAGGTGTGGCGCCTGCCATGTATGTGGAAGCACTGGATGAGTGGATGTTCTTCATGACCATCTACGCCAACCAGTCCGGTGAGCCGATTGACTTCAAGCTCTACGACATCAACGACGAAAGCACGGTTGACCTGAATGAATCTTTCTACTTCGCCATTGACGGACAGGAAGGTGGCGTTCAGGATCCTGTACCATTCACCATGGACGGAGTTTCAGCCGTAGTTGATGGAATCACACCGGAAGGTGCCCTGGTCGTTCGTCCGAACCCATTTGCGGGTGAAACCACCATTGCCTTCCGCTCGCCTTCTTTCGAAGAGGTAACTGTGACCATGACAGATGCCACCGGCCGCATGCTCAAATTGGAAGAAGTGCCTGCGATGAAGGGCTGGAACACCCTAAACTGGGATGCCAGCGGATTGCCTGCAGGCATCTACGTCATCAAGGTTACTTCCAAAGACATGTCGCTGACAAGCAAAGTCGTGGTGAAGTAATCCACCAACACAAGTAGCAAGGGCCTTAGCGGCTCTTGCTGCTTTTTTCTGTTTCTGTCCGAAAATCCTTTTGTCTGAAAAAGTTCTCGAAGGCCACGCATTTGCGAAGCCTTTGGCAACATAGTACAGGCTTTTTTTAAACAGCCAAGCCATGTCTATTTTAAAAAAATACCTTGCCCTTGCAGCCTTGTTCTGTGTCATGGGCTATGCCAGTTTGTTGGCTCAGGCTCCCGGCTGGACGGTCAACCCCGGAGATTATTCCAACAACATGACCATCGTTGCAAGGCTGGAAGTCGATGATCTTCCCGAAGACGGGATGAGCAATGTGCTGGGGGCCTTCGTCGGCAATGAATTGAGAGGAGTGGCAACGCCCATCGAGCTTTTTGGATCTGCCACCTTCTTTATGACCGTTTACTCCAATCAAAACAGTGGAGAGACGATCACTTTCAAAGCATACTTGTCAGATGAGGATGATGTTTTCGATGTTTTGGAAACCATTCCCTTCGTCAAAAACGATTTCCTGGGATTTCCCGAAGCAGTTGTATTGAGCATTTCGAGCGGAGGGGATTTCCCCATCGCCTTGTCACCGATTCCTGCTGACACCACGCTCGCCGGGATTGCTTTCCCACCCATTTCACTCGACAATTACTTGCTCAGCCAGGACAACGATCCGGTGAACTGGACCGTGGGCTCCAGTACCAACCTTCAGGGAACTATCGATGCCAATAACAACTTATCGGTGACACCCGTCAACCCCAACTGGACCGGCACCGACAGCCTGTTGGTCACGGCCACCGAAACAGGCACTGCCAATGCTTACAGTGCTAACAAGTGGGTGCGTTTTACCATTTTGCCAGATTACGGGGATCCCGTTTTCGGAACCATGCCCTCCTGGTTCGTTCAGGAAGGAGTACCCTTGCCCGCAGGAGATCTCGATGATTTCCTGAGCTTCGGAGGCCCTTGCCTAGAGTACTCCCTGAAACTGATGTTGCCCGAAGGGCAATACGCCGCACCCGATTGGGAGCAGCCTGGAACCAATTCTGGTTCGATGAGCCTGGTGGTGAGACCTGAATACAGTGGGACCAATATCATCGGAGGATCCGGAGACCGGCTGGCTGCCTATGTAGGTGGTCAACTGGCAGGTGTGACCAGGCCATCTATCCATGATGGCGTGACACTGTATTTCTTGACGCTTGCCAATGTGGGTTCCGGAAACATCACATTCATGCTGTACGATGCCGACCACAATTTACTGCATTCAAGGGCTACCAATCAGCCTTTTGATCCAACCAACTCTGCGGGAACAGTCTTCGATCCGTTGGTCGTGGATTTTTCCCCCATACAGGTCAGTGTGAATCAGGATGGGACTTGGTCAACCACAGTGCTGGATCCTTATTGGTCAGGAGAGCAATTCGGGATGTTCTATGCCAAAGATTGTGAGTACGGGCAGAAAATTGACTCCGTCCAGGCCTTGTTCATCATCACCCAATGCGAGCCGGAGTATTTTAATTTACCTGCTACCAATGGGCTTTGCCTCCAGGCAGACTTCTCTTACACTGACGTAATCTGGTATCAGGATGGAATGCAGGTGGGCACTGGTTACTACCACGGTGCGCTTACCGCCGGGGTTTATCATTACGAAGGGCTGACTTCATTGGGTTGTCCCGATGTAAAAAGCTGCCCGGTCATTATAGAAACTGGTGTGCCATTCAAGCCTGGCAAAAAGGTGGCAACAGCGGCGATGCCCGACAATCCGATTGAAGAATGCGGGACGGTTGTACATGCCTCCATAACGGTGGATGAAACGCCCCCGGTTGCCGTTTGCCAGTCCACCACGGTTTACCTCGACGCCAACGGTGAGGGAAGCATCAGCGTGGAAGATGTGGATGGTGGCAGTTATACCAATTGCGGAACAGGCACCCTCAGCATTTCGGAAACAGCTTTCGACTGCGCCGACGTAAATGCCAACATCGTGGTGCTCACCATTGAAGATTCCGCACTCCGCACCGACACCTGCCATGCAACGGTCACCGTTGTTGACAACATAAAGCCGGTGGCCGTGTGTAAAAACGCCACCGTGGAACTGGATGCCAACGGGGAGGGGAGTATCACCACCGCAGATGTTTTCGACGATGTCAACAGCAGCGACAACTGCGGTGATCCCTATCCAGTTTTCGTCACGCCCAACACTTTTGATTGCGACGACATCGGTGCCAACACCGTGACCCTACAGATCATCGACCTGAACGGCAATACGCAGATTTGCGCAGCGACCGTAACCGTTGAAGACAAGATCGGTCCGGATGTAACTTGTAAGAACACCAATGTAACACTGAATTCACAGGGACAGGCCAGCATCCAGCCCATCCAGGTTTATGCTTCGGCCAGCGACAATTGCAGCGGAAACGTCACCTTGGTGAGCGTAAGTCCATCTTCCTTCAGCTGCGCCAATGTTGGAGCTACCTCGGTGACCCTTACCGTTAAGGACAGCGAAGGCAACACCTCCACCTGTACGGCCACCGTCAACGTCAACGACAATGTGGACCCCACGGCTGTCTGTAAAGATGTGACCGTGGCGCTGGACGCCAACGGAGAAGCCAGCATCAGCGTATCGGATGTTGACGACGGTTCTTCCGACAACTGTAACATCAACAGCATGAGCCTCGATGTGACGGATTTTGATTGCGACGATGTGGGAGCCAATACCGTAACCCTCACCGTTTCCGACGACAATGGAAACACCGATTCCTGTACGGCTACCGCAACTGTCGAAGACAATACTGCTCCCGATGCACAATGTCAGGATTTCACCACAGACCTGGACCCTGACGGCAACTATACGCTTCTGCCATCTGATATTGACAACGGCAGCAGCGATGCCTGCGGACTCAGCCTGAGTGTATCGCCCAGCCAGTTCTCTTGTGCCAACAGCGGAGCCAACACCGTTACCCTGACTGCCACGGATGACAACGGCAATACGGCAACCTGCACAGCCACCGTTACCATCAACGGCGGTGTTAGCATCACCAGCGTCAACATCACCCATGAGAGCTGCGCAGGATATGGTGACGGCGTCATCGTGATCGTTGCCAGCGCAGGGCCGGGCGTCCAGCTTCGCTATTCCATCAACGGTGGTGCCACCTGGCAGTTCACCAATGTTTTCACGGACCTCAGTCCGGCCACTTATGACATCGTGGTGGAAATAAGCGGTAACGGCAGTTGTTCTGTTTCGACCACTGCCGTGGTCAATGCCGGTTCTTCGCAAAGTACCTGGTACAAAGACCTGGACGGCGACGGCTACACCGACGGCATCACCCAGGTTTCCTGTTCACCTCCGGCTGGCTACGTGGCCAGCGCTCTGCCTGGTGATTGCAACGACAACGACGCCAGCATCAACCCCGGCGCACCGGAGCTCTGCAACGGCCTGGATGACAACTGCGATGGGGTCATTCCCGCCGATGAGCAGGACGCCGACGGCGACGGTTACAGGCTTTGCGATGGAGATTGCGACGATACCGATCCGGACATCAATCCAGGCGCTGCCGAGGTCTGCAACGGCATCGACGACGATTGCGACGGTCAGATTGACGAAGGCGCACCACCCAACGTGGTTCACGTAGGCAATGTGACCTTTGCCAACCAGAATGCGGTGAACAACTTTTCACCCTGTGTTTACAAAATCCAGGGCAACCTGACCATTGTGAGTCCCAACATCAACTCCCTGGCCAACCTCAGCAACCTCCAGGAGGTGACGGGCAATGTGCTCATCCAGGTGACGGGCTTGTCCAACATGAATGGTCTGGATGGGTTGACCACCATCGGTGGCTCGCTGACCATCAAGCTGAATAACTACGGCGCCAAGCTGACCAGTCTCAGTGGCTTGCAAAACCTGACCAGCATCGGCCAGAACCTGAACATCTCGTTCAACTTCAGCTTGAGCGACTGTTGCAGCATCGATGACCTGCTGAGCAATGCCGGAGTGGGGGGTAACACCACCATTTTCAACAACTCCTCCGGCTGCAACAGCGTGAGCGATATCGGCAATTCCTGTGGTGGTGGCAACATCATCATAAATCCGGGAAGCGGCATTGCCTTCGGAGAACAGTCTGAAGAACCCAGGTTGAGCCTTTTCCCCAATCCAGCTACCAGTACGGTTACCATCCTGTTGGAGGGGCTTGCCGATCAACCTGGCATCCTCACCATCACCGATCAGCTCGGACGGGCCATCCTGATGCAAAAACTGGATTCCGGAACCGAAGTGATTGATCTGGATTTGAGAGCAAATGACATGAACAACGGCGTTTACCAGGTTGCAGTCACAACTGAAAGCCAGTTGATGATTCAGCGCCTGCTTGTCAGAAAATAAAAGGGTTTAATATGTGAAGCTGAAATTAGCTTTACAGGACAAACAGGGATTTCAGGAGCAGCTTTCTGGCTGCTCTTATTTTTTATCCTATGGTGATAATGAAAACTTGAGTGGATTTTACAGAAAAGCATTACGAGGTGAAGGTGGTGATACAGGCATCCGCCGGCTGGTGGAAAGGCTGTGCTACAGGGGAGCCCAAAAACCTCAAAAACCTCAAAAACCTTTAAGAACTTCCCCATAACACAAAAGGCCCGCACGTATGTGCAGGCCCTTTGAACTTAGTAGCGGAGGTCCGCCGGCTGGCGGAAACCTTCGACCTTCGGGTTATGAACTGGCTTTCTATATTATTTAGGGAGGTCCAAATCTATCTTCAACAAGTTTCCATATCCATCTTCTGCCTGCTGAAGATTTCAATTGTTTTTCTCTTTTCATTGCTTCAGCCCGCGTTAAATATTCCTCTGTGTATATAATTACCCATGGTCTGAACCTGGATGTGAATCCTTTCTCAGATAAGACGTTGTGGGATAGCATTCTCTGATCCAAGTCGGCTGTTTGGCCGATGTAGATTTTTTGATACTTTGGAGAATATAAGACGTAAGTAGTGTACATGAAGAAGCGGCTCTAATATAGATAAGATTGGCTTTTTATTAAACCTACCAGGTTTTTCGAATATACTGCCCAAATTTCTTAAGCAATAAGTCTGCGAGTTTGAACAGAGAAACAACAACAGGGAATATGATCTGGTGTGGCTGTTTAGTAGTAATCTCAGAATCAGCACGACCTAAAGATCGTTTTGCAGGCAGAGCCTACCTGTCCATCGACCAGGCGAGAAGGCTGTGCTACAGGGGAGCCTAAAAACCTAAAAAACCTTGAAAAACACCTAACAACCTCTCCAAAACACAAAAGGCCCGCACTTATGTGCAGGCCCTTTGATTCTTAGTAGCGGAGGTCCGCCGGCTGGCGGAAACCTGCGGCCTTCGGGTTATGGACTGGCTTTTTGCATCATTAAGGAACCCAAAAAACCTTTC
>PAAY01000094.1 GCA_002698985.1 Saprospirales bacterium
CAACGAGATATTGACGCAGGCCGGATTCTACAGCGATACCCTGACAGCTGCCAACGGCTGCGACAGCATCGTGACATTGGAGCTGCTGGTGCAGCCCTTTGTGACGGAGCAGTTGAGCGCCGCCATTTGCGAAGGCGACAGCTATGGTTTCAACGGGCAGTTGCTGACCCAGGCGGGCCAGTACACCGACACCCTCATTGCCCACAGCGGTTGTGATTCCATTGTGACACTTTCACTGGATGTTCAAACACCCACATACACTGTGGCCTACGACACCATTTGTCTTGGTGATTCTGTGCTTTTCTTTGGCAACTACCTGCACCTGGCCGGGAGCTATGAGCAGGTATTGTCCACCTACCAGTCGGGCTGCGACAGCCTTGTTGCGGTGCTGCACCTGGTGGTTGACAGCACCTGTACGCTGGGACCTGACCTTGCACTCAACAAGATGCTGGCTCCCGGCCAGCCCGACAGCCTGGACATTGGTGACGAAGTCACCTACCTCATACAGGTCTTCAACCAGGGGACCGTATCGGCACACGACCTGAGCGTAACGGACCTGATTCCGACAGGGATGCAGCTGAGTCCGGCCGATACCAACGGCTGGGTATTGTTGTCACCGGATTCGGCGGTGATGTATTATCCGGGGCCACTGGCCCCTGGCGATACGGTGACCTTCCCCATCACCCTGGAGCTGCTCTATGCGGCCAGTGGGGCACATTTGGTGAATTATGCTGAAATCGGAGAAGTGCGGGATTCTACCGGAACGGTCTTCCAAGATGAAGACTCTACGCCGGCCAACGGCAACCCGCACGAGGACGACCTTGGCGTGGCCACCGTCCAAACCACCCCGCACGACCCGACGGGCTACATTTATTGCGACAAGACCGGTAAGCTCATAAAGGGTGGAAGCATTTCAGTTTCCGGCCCGGGCCAGGTTTACATCGTAGCCGACGGCTCCACCGGTTACTACGAGTTTTACACCGATGGCACCCCGGGTGTTTACACCCTTTCCTACAACCACCCGCTGGGCTACCCGCTGAGTTTTGATTGCCTGCCACAGCCGGACACCCTCGATCCCACCGGCATGGCCAATCCTGTTGTGCTGGGGTCTGATACTACCGGCATCTGGCTGACGGATCCAACTTGCGGCGCCAATCCGTACTACCTGAATTTCATTCTGGAACCGGGAGACCCCATTGTGACGAACAACAACCTGCCGTTGGCCTGCTCGCAACTGGGTGCCGGTGTTTGCGAAGACAGCAACCTGAACGACACCGCTGATGTGGCGGACCTGCCCTGGGCGGGAATGCAGGTGTGGCTGTTCAACTGTGCGGACAGCTTGTCGCCCATAGATTCAGCACTTACGGGTGCCGACGGCAAGGTGCTTTTTGACGGCCTTGCCGGAGGCGATTACAGGATGTACTTTGACTTGCCGGCAGGCTACCGGCCTGTTCAGGGCAGTTTGATCGGCGCCGATGGCTGGTCGCCCTGCCTCAGCCTGACCTTTGGGCAGGTGGACACCAGCAGCACGCTGTGCCTGTACCAGTGTCCTTCGGTAAATGCAGGCCCAGATCAGGTAATTTGCGAAGCTGATTCTGTCACCCTAACGGGAAGCCTTTCCCACGGAAGTGGAAGCATTGCATGGGAACCATCATCCGGGCTGAGCGATCCGGGCAGCTTGATCACCCAGGCATATCCGGCAACAGGGCAGCAGTATGTCCTAGTATACGACGACGGCCTTGGCTGCCAGGCAAGTGATACGGTCTTTGTTGATGTGCAGTCGGCAGCCATTGTGCTGATCTATGCACCCGAAACCATGCTCACCCTGGAATGTGACCAGCCCCTGCCCTGGGATCCGCCTGTATTTGACGACGGTTGTGGAAGCGGACTTTCAGTCAGTTTTGATTCGCTGCTCACGCAGCAAAACTGTGGCTACTCCCTGGTTCGCACCTGGCAAGCCGCCAACGATCAGGGCTACTCACTGGCTTTCTCTCAGGTCATCCTCGTTCAAGACACACAGGCTCCGCTGATCTGGGGCGTACCTGCTGATACCACCTTGCCCTGCGGTTCAACAGTGCCAACTGACATCGTATTCGCAACCGACAATTGCACGCCGCAACCCCAGCTGGACTATGCCGAGACCATTTCCAACGTGGGTGTGTGCGGATACACCCTGACCCGTACATGGACCGCTGCGGACAGTTGCGGCAACCAGTCCGTTGCCACGCAAACCATTCAGTTCATCGACGATGAGGCTCCGCAACTGACCTTCACCCATCCGCTGCTGGCGGGCCTGACCCATGGTGACAGCCTCTTCATGCAATGCGGTGAAGCGGAAGTGTTTGGCGCAGCCGATGCGGTGGCTACCGATGGTTGCAGCCTTCCGGCGGTGAGTTTCAACGAAGCCGGGGTTGTCTTCGGCGATTGCGCCCAGGATGGTTTCATCGTCAAAATGATCTGTACCTGGACCGCAACCGACCAATGCGGCAACAAGACGGTCGTGACGCTGAATATTTTCATCAAAGACGATGTGGAGCCAGTGTTCACCTATGTGCCGGCCAACGATACCGTCCAGTGCGGACAGCCACTGCCACCGCTGGAGGATGCCGTGGCTGTGGATGGCTGTGACCAGGCCATCATCACCGTAACTACCGATTCCATACCAACCGCTGATGGCTATGACCTGGTGCGCAATTTCACTGCCACCGATCCCTGTGGAAACGTGGCCAAGGCCCAGCAGATCATCGCTGTGGTTGGTTGTCCGCTGACCCCGACGGGCATTTTCGAGAATGAACTGGTGGTGTTCCAGGGCGATTGCGATTTCATGAATGCAAGTACCTGCCTGGACATTGCCTACGAGGACCTGGACGATTATACTTTTACAATGGATGGACAGCCCTTCGACGGGCCATTCAGCATTTGTGAGTACCACACGGTTCACTATTATACTTATGTGAACCTGCCGGGACTGGGGCTGTCGGGACCCTACCAGTTGCAGGACTGGAAAGTGAACGGAGTGAGCCATTCCGGAACCTTCAACGATCCACAGGAGCTGGCTGATCTGCTCAATCAACTGGACCCGGCCGGCAACTGGCAATTGGACGAAGCCACTTTCACCATTGCCGGAGGCGAATCTAATTCGGCCTACGGCCCAATGGAAGTGCTGCACCTGGCCACCGGAGCCTTGTCCATACTGGATGCCAACTCCAACACCACGCCCGGACGGGCAGGCCTTGATTTGCCGGTGGGTGAACACTGGCTGATGGCGACCCGGAAAGCTGATGGATTGACGGATTCTCTGCACATCATGGTGGCCTGTGTTTATGCGGATTATTTCGAAGAAACGGTAAAACTGGGACAGGTGGACACCATCTGCCTGGACACTTCCGAACTGATGGGCGAGGTGGTGAGCCTGGAGAATGTGTGCCAATCCGCCACACCTGGCGCTGAACTGGAATTGTTGCCGGAAAGTTGGTGCCTGCAATGCAGCGCCACCAGTACCGGAACCACCAGCGCCTGCTATGTGCTGTGCGATGAATACGGCATCTGTGACACCACCTACATCGAACTGAAAGTGATTGCGGTACCCATTGCTGAAAGCGACCTGAATACCGGCGCCAATGATTCGTTGACAACCGATGACGACGAATTGATCATCTTCAATGCCTTCTCACCCAACGGCGACGGCGTCAACGACGTGTTCCGAATCATCGGGCTGGAGCGATACCCCAATCACAGCCTGAGCATCTTCAACCGCTGGGGCAACCGGATATTACGAAGTGAAAATTACCGGAACGACTGGAAAGGAACATGGAATGGAACGGATCTGCCTGATGGCAGCTATTTCTACCTGCTCGATCTCGGAAACGGACAGGTGAAGAGTGGGGTGGTGGTGATCAGAAGGTAAGTTTTGCTGACGGGTTCAACGGCCCGGGCAACTTTTGCAGCGCTTGCCTTTCTTGAACTTCTTGCAGCACTTCTTTTTCTTTTTGGGCTGCACCACCGGAAGTAAAAACGGCAAATGAAGCAGGGGGTTCTCCTGCTTCATTTCCTGTTCCCGAAGGTCTCTGGTTTTTACACTCATGGTTGGGATTGTATTTGATGCGGCAAACTTACTATTCAGATTTAATCTACATAGTGATAAAAGTCATGGTTTTGAGGATTTGAGGAACTCAGGGAGCTAGCGCCCTCAAATCCTCAATCCTCGATTTCTCGATTTCTCCCTGCCTATCGGCAGACAGGGATTCCTCATCTCCTCCGCCTCCTCTATCTTTGCCGGGCAAATTCATCAACCTAAAAATTTAAGACGATTATGGTACAGGATACCCTTCAGGAAGCGAAGACTTATATCGAACTGGAAGACAAATACGGCGCACACAATTACCATCCGCTGCCGGTGGTATTGTCACGTGGTGAAGGCGTTTATGTGTGGGATGTGGAAGGCAAGAGATACTACGATTTCCTGTCGGCGTATTCTGCTGTGAACCAGGGGCATTGCCATCCCCGAATCGTCAATGCACTCAAACAGCAGGCAGAGCAGCTGACCCTCACTTCCCGGGCTTTTTACAACGACAAGCTGGGGCCTTACGAAAAATACATCACGGAATATTTTGGTTACGACCGGGTGCTGCCCATGAACACCGGTGTGGAAGCCGTTGAAACGGCGCTGAAGCTGTGCAAGAAATGGGCTTACGAAGTGAAGGGTATCGAGCGCTACAAGGCCAAGATCATCTTCGCCTCCGGCAACTTCCACGGCCGTACGATGGGTGTAATTTCCGCCTCCGTGGACCCGGATGCCACCGAAGGCTACGGACCCTACCTGCCCGGTTATGTCATCATTCCTTACAACGATACCGAAGCACTGGCAGAGGCACTGAAAGATCCGGACGTTGCCGGTTTTATTGTGGAACCCATTCAGGGAGAGGCCGGGGTTTACGTTCCGGATGACAACTACCTGCCAGAAGTCGCCCGCCTCTGCAAAGAGGCCAATGTACTGTTCATTGCCGACGAGGTGCAGACAGGCATTGCCCGCACGGGCAAATTGCTCTGCTGTGATCACCACAACTTGCGACCTGATATCCTCATTCTTGGCAAAGCCCTCAGCGGAGGGGTGTTCCCGGTATCCGCTGTGCTGGCTGACGATGAGATCATGCTGACCATGAAGCCAGGGCAGCACGGTTCCACTTTCGGTGGCAATCCGCTGGCTTGTGCTGTCGCAATGGAGGCGCTGGAAGTAGTCAAAGACGAAAAACTGGCCGAAAATGCAGAGCGCCTGGGTAAGCTGTTCCGGCAGCGCATGAAGGCGCTGGTCGAAAAATCAGAACTGGTGACCCTGGTGCGAGGGAAAGGGCTGTTGAATGCTATTGTAATCAATACCGATGGCTATCGGGACGAAGACAGCCACACAGCATGGGACATCTGCCTGGAATTGGCCAAAAACGGACTGCTCGCCAAACCCACTCACGGCAACATCATCCGTTTTGCACCGCCTTTGGTGATGACCGAAGCGCAACTTCAGGAATGCTGTGATATTATTGAGAAGTCGATTCTTGACTTTGAAAAGGGGCAATAAAATCTGCCAATCTATTTACATACAAGCTGGCGCCCGGACTTAGAGCCTGTTTATATTCCCATTACTTGGCTGCAAGCGGCCAATTTTATCCTGCACTTCGTTAAATTTTTCGCCGGATTACCCATATCCGCCTGCAAAATTTGCCTCGTTCAGAATAAAATTTGCTCACTTTCGCTCAAGCATGAAAATCTAAACAGGCTCTAAAGGGTTCAGCAACCCCGCCATTTAAGGAACACAGGGGCTGAGTCCCCTACAAAAAGTCATCTTCTATTAGAGTTGGCGTAAGTACCGTTGGTAAATAGAAGTTGAGTTCATTTTAAAGTATTGGTTTAGAGAGGTATATGGGCGATAAGGTAGAACCCCTCTCAACTCCTCTAAACCTCTCTCAACTCCTCTAAACCCCTAACCGCACTTTTTGCCGTGTGCTTAGGGGCTGTTTTAGAGAAAGAAGGAAAGGCCCACATATCGGTAGTTCGCCAAAGAAAGATATTTTTGCAGCCGCTTTGAAAACGAGTACTTTCAGCACCAGACACACAACCCTCAACAAAACACACCGAAAGAATGGGTAAAATACTGCAATTGCGCGAAGCGCTAAGAGAAGGAATGGCCGAAGAAATGCACCGTGATGAAAATGTATTCATCATGGGTGAAGAGGTTGGCGAGTACAACGGCGCCTATAAAGTCACCAAAGGCATGCTGGATGAATTTGGCCCCAAAAGGGTCATTGACACCCCGATTGCCGAGTTGGGATTTGCAGGAATCGGCGTGGGTGCGGCCATGAACGGGCTGCGTCCAATCGTTGAGTTCATGACCTGGAACTTTGCTGTGCTGGCTTTTGACCAGATCGTGAACAACGCTGCCAAAACGCTCTCTCAATCCGCTGGCGATTTCAAATGCCCCATTCTTTTCAGGGGGCCTTCCGGTGCGGCCGGCCAGTTGGCGCAGCAGCACTCGCAGACTTTTGAAAGCTGGCTGGGCAACACTCCCGGTCTGAAAGTGATCTCCTGTATCGACCCTGCTGATGCCAAGGGCTTGATCAAATCAGCCATCAGAGACGACGACCCGGTGTGTATGATGGAATCTGAACTCATGTACGGTTACAAAGGCGAAGTGCCAGAGGGAGAGTACCTCGTTCCCATCGGAGTGGCCGCCGTGCGCCGGCCGGGTACGGATGTAACCATCGTGACATTTAACAAGATGATCATCGAGGCGATGAAGGCTGCCGAAGAACTGGAAGGAATGGGCATTTCTGCCGAGGTCATCGACCTGCGCACCATCCGCCCCCTCGATCACAAAACCATCGTTGAGTCTGTGAAGAAGACCAACAGGCTGGTGGTGGTGGATGAATCCTGGCCGCTGTTCGGAGTTTCAGCCGAGATTGCCTACGAAGTGCAACGCTATGCTTTCGACTACCTCGATGCACCGGTGGTACGGGTGAACAGCGCTGACACTTCCCTGCCTTATGCTCCAACACTGGTTGCTGAATACATGCCCAACCCGGAGAAAATAATCAAGGCGGTAAAGTCAGTGACCTACCAAAACGCCTGATCTACATAACAGCCAGGGCTTGTTCCAAGTCCTCGATGAGATAATCCGGATCCTCCAGTCCCACATAAATCCGAACGAGATTTGGCGGGAGTGGAGGATTTTCTTTTCCAGGCATGTTGTAAAAAGCAGCCATGGGCATCACCAGCGATTCATGTCCGCCCCATGAAACCGCCAGCAGGAAGCGTTCCAGCTTGTCGGTGAAAGCTTCCACCCTTTCCACACTTTCTGTGTCCAGGTAAAAGCTCACCAGCCCGGCACAACCCTTCATTTGTTTTTTTGCCAGTTCGTATTGCGGAAAGGAAGGCAACATTGGGAACAGCACCTGTCGAACTTTGGGCTGCTTTTCCAGCCATTGGGAGATTTTCAGCGCACTTTCATAACTGCGCTTCACTCGCAATTCAAAGGTCCTCAGCCCGCGCATGATCAGCCAGGCATCGTGCGGTGAAATGATGTTGCCGAAGGTCATGTAACCCGCGTGGAATATCTTTTCGATGTTTTTTCTGCTGCCGCAAATCACTCCGCAAACCACATCGCTGTGGCCGTTGAGGTACTTCGTTCCGGTGTGCATCACCAGGTCGATGCCCAGGTTGGCGGGCTTCTGAAACAGCGGTGTGCAGTTCGTGTTGTCGATCAAGGTGGCAATGCCGTTTTCCTTCGCAATGGCGGCACAGGCTGCCAGGTCCTGCAATTCAAAGGTCATGGAGTTGGGCGACTCCAGGTACATGAAAGTGGTGTTGGGCTGCACGGCCTGCCTGATGGCCTCTGTGTCTGTGCCGTCCACAAAGCTGTAACTGATGCCAAAGCGGGGCAGGATTTCTGCTACCAGCGTTCGGGTCCATGAATAAGGCTTTTCGATGCAAATGATGTGCTCTCCGCTTTTCATCAAAGACAATACGGCCATGGCGGTGGCAGCGGCACCGCTGGGAAATACCAGGGCATCCTCCGTTTCTTCCAGTGCGGCCAGCTTTTCCCTGAGCATTTTCACCGTGGGGTTGTTGCCCCGGGTGTAGATGTGTTCATCAAACTCATGCTGGATGGCACTCCTGAACTCCGCCACACTTTTGAAAACAAAATTGGAGGTCTGGATGACGGGCGGAGCCGTAGCGCCAAAATACTTTTCGTGGTCTTCACCAAGATGGGTCAGAATTTCGCTTAGGTGCATGTGTTCCTAAAGTTTAGAGCTGATTGCTCAGGTGAATACTGCCTGTGAGGTATGTTATGGCCTGCCCTGAAATAAGGGTCCGGTCGCCTTGCAATTCGCAAATGAGCCTGCCGCCCCTTTTGGAAAGCTGTTGGGCTGATAATTTTTTCTTCCCCAACTGAGCAGCCCAATAAGGGGTCAAGGTGGTGTGCGCAGAACCGGTGACGGGATCCTCATCGATGCCGTAGGCAGGGAAAAAGCAGCGGGAGACGAAGTCGCAGGTCTCACCCCGGGCAGTGCAGATCACTCCCCTTCCCCCCAGTTTGCGAAGCGAGGAAAAATCAGGTGTCAGGCCAGTTACCGCCTGTTCATTTTCCAGAATGACTAGATAATCCTCCCTCCCTCTGAAGCAGTCGAGGATTTTGGCATTCAGCGCAACGACCATAGCGAGCGGTGCATCTACCCGCTCCAGTTCATCCATCGGAAAATCGAGGGTGTACCATTCGGCATTTTTGGAAACGGTCAGCCGGCCGCTTCTGGAATCAAACGCAAGTTTTTCTTCGGAAAACCCCAGGTGTGTCCAGAGTACGTGTGCAGTGGCCAATGTGGCGTGCCCGCAAAGGTCCACCTCGGCCACGGGTGTGAACCAGCGGATGCGGTAGCCGTTTTCCGAAGGAATGAAAAAAGCCGTTTCGGAAAGGTTGTTTTCTTCGGCAATGGCCTGAAAGGTTTCGTCCGGCAACCAGTCTTCGAGCGGCACCACTGCTGCGGGGTTGCCGCCGAAGAGCTTTCCGGTGAATGCATCAACCTGGAAAAGATCAAGTCTCATGTTCATTTTTCTTTGTCGTCAGAATTGACCGCCAAATGTAAGGTTTGAGCGCAGCATGGCAAGAAGGAGGTGCAGAAGTTGCAAACCTAGCAGTGAATTACCTATTGGCAATCGCTGCCGTAAGGTTACTTTTGCACCTTGTTTCGAGGGGCACCCCATAATCCTCTATCCCCGATGAATATCGGGGCCATAATCCTCCATAATCCTCTATAATCCTCCATAATCCTCCATAAATTAATGCTCTCAGTTTCAGACATATACCTTCAATACGGCGAAAGAATCCTCTTCGACAACATCAGTTTTTCCGTTGGTGAACGGGAGCGCATCGGCCTCGTCGGGCGAAACGGGGCTGGAAAGAGTACCCTGCTCAAGATCATCGCCGGTGTCATTTCGCCGGATGCCGGCAAGGTTTCACGGCCTGGAAACAGCACACTGGGGTTCCTCCACCAGGAAATGAATTTACCGAAGGGAAAAACGGTCATAGAAGAAGCAATGACCGCTTTCGAAGAGGCCCGTGAGCTGGAAAAACGCCTGGAGAACATCCACAAAGAAGTTGCGGAGCGAACCGACTACGAAAGTGAAGGCTACAGCAAACTGCTGACCGACATGGCCGACCTTGAGCACCGCTTCCACATCCTCGGTGGCCACCAGATGCAGCCCACCGCTGAGAAGGTGCTGAAAGGCCTCGGCTTTGAAGACAAGGACTTTGAAAGGCTGACCGATGAATTCAGCGGCGGCTGGCAGATGCGCATCGAACTGGCAAAGATCCTCTTGCGGCAGCCGGATTTCCTCCTCCTTGACGAGCCCACCAACCACCTCGACATCGAGAGCATTCTGTGGCTGGAGGAGTTTCTCGACGGGTACGAAGGCTCTTTGATCGTCATTTCTCACGACAAGACTTTCCTCGACAACGTCACCAAAAGAACCCTCGAGATTGAGCTGGGTAAACTCTACGATTACAAGGCTTCCTATTCCGGCTATGTGGAGATGCGCAAAGAGCGGCGGGAGAAAATGCTGGCTGCCTACGAAAACCAGCAGCGGGTCATTGCGGAAAAAGAACGCACCATCAAGCGCTTCATGGCCAAAGCCACCAAGACCAGCATGGCCCAGAGCATGCAGAAGCAACTGGACAAAATTGAACGGATTGAAATAGAGGAAGAGGATACCGCCGTGATGAACATCCGCTTTCCGGAGGCTCCCCGGTCAGGCCAGGTGGTCATAGAGGCCAGCAAGGTCACAAAGCGCTACGGCGACCTGCTGGTGCTCGACAAAGTTGACCTCAAACTGGATCGCGGCGATCGCGTGGCCTTCGTCGGACAAAACGGACAGGGGAAGACTACCCTGGCCAAGATCCTCGTCAATGCCCTGCAACCAACGGAAGGCCAGGTAAAAATAGGCCACAACGTGAGCATCGGCTACTATGCCCAGAACCAGGCGGAAACGCTGCAGCCGAACCTCACCCTGTTGGAGACCATGGAACAACACTCCCCGCCGGAGATGAGAACAAAGCTTCGGGCCATTCTGGGTGCCTTCCTCTTCAGCGGAGAAGACCAGGACAAGAAAGTCTCTGTACTTTCCGGGGGCGAAAGGGCCCGGCTGGCACTGGCCTGCCTGCTGCTGCGCCCCGTGAACCTGCTGGTGCTCGATGAGCCTACCAACCACCTGGATATGCTCTCAAAAGAGGTGCTCAAAAATGCCATCCAACAGTACAATGGCACCCTTATCGTCGTTTCGCACGACAGGGATTTCCTGGGTGGGCTCACCGACCAGACCATCGAGTTCAGGGATCACCGGCTGCACACCTACCTGGGAGATGTGAATTACTTCCTGGAAAAACGGAAGCTGGACAACATGCGGCAGGTGGAGAAAACTTCCAACAACACCGCCCAGGCTCAGAAAAACGAGGCTGCCCCAAAGGTGGAGCTCAGTTACGAAGAAAGAAAGCAATTGCAGCGGGCCGTGTCGCAGGCACAGAAAAAAGTGAAGGAACTGGAAAAGAAAATTGCGAAGCTGGAGACAGAAATGGCTGACCCGAATTTTTACAATCAGCCTAAAGCCACGGAAAAACTAAAATCCCACGGAGCAGCAAAGGAAGAACTGGAAAAATACCTGGAGGAATGGATGCTTGCCGAAGAAAAACTGAATGGCAACTAATCACTCTCTGAAACTGCTGACAATCACCGAAACTACCGGGCCCACAGAAAGCAGGCTTTTGTCATTGCTCCAAAGCTGCACCTCGCCGAGCAGGTATTCAGGCACTTCTGAAGCCGTATAGGTAAAGGTCAACCCAAGGGTTTCGGGCAGTTTACCTCCGTTCCATGAATTGACCAACCCACCGTAATCCCACCCGAATCCGTAAATCTGAAACGGGGTGCCGTTGATCCTTTCAACTTCTGCAATGGGCGTCCCAATGCTGATGCCTTCGGGTGTTCTCCACAAGGTTTGGCCTTGTTCATTGCCGCTGATCCTGATAAAACTCGGACGCAGGGAGTCAATGGTATGATCCCAGAAAAATTCGACCCTTTTCAGCATGTCGTCGGGAAACAAAACAACGCCTTCTTCCAAAACTCCTTCTCCCAGATAAATGCTGTCCACCACGGCATTTGCGCCATAGGCTTCCAACACGTCCTTCCTGGTGCATTTCTCAGCGCTCACCTTTCCCACCTTTTTCCCGGGAATCAGGATGAATGCTGGGTCCGGATTTTCGTTCTTGGCCGGGGTTACAGGCTCGTCCTGTTGAGTGGTTTGGTTGGGTTGGCAGCTCAAAAGGAATAGCAGAAGAATGAGCGGGAGGCAAAGGAAGTTTTTCATTTTGTTCTTCATTCGTGCGGAAGTACAATGTTGGCAATCGAGAGAGCATGTCCACCTCCACATTTCCCAAAAGGGGCCCTAAAAATGTCAAAATTTTTCCGAAAGTACGATTCTGCCCCTCTCATCTTTGGCCACCTTGCCAAAAGCCCCCGCCGGATCGTGCTCGAAAATGAGGGTCCAGTCTTCCTCCAGGCTTTGCGTCAGCAACTGCCCTTTTTCCTCCAGGGTCACCAGCGGCCTGATGTCATAAGCCATCACATAGGGCATTCCGATGTGAAAGGATGAGGGAAGCAGGTCAGAACAGTAAACGTATTTCTTTCCATCCACATCGAGGTGCAGCGCCATCAACGCTTCCGTATGGCCGTAGGCAAACTGGATCTGAATGTCTGGCAGCCATTCAACCAGTTCTTTCTGCACGTCGATAAAACGCAACACACCGGCCTCTTTCAGCGGAACGAAATTCTCTTTCAGGAAGGAGGCGGCTTCACGGGCATTGGGTTCCATGGCCCAGTTCCAGTGCACCTCATTCGACCAGTAGGTGGCATTCGGGAAAGCGGGTACATAGTTCCCTTTTTCATCAATCTTCACGGCTCCGCCGCAATGGTCGAAGTGAAGGTGCGTCAAAAACACATCGGTGATCTCCTCTGGATTCACACTGCAATTGCGCAGCGAGTCGAAGAGGTTTTCATCACCGTGAGGCTCAAAAAACGAGCGCCACTTTTCACTCTGCTTGTCGCCCAGGCCGCAGTCCACTAGAATTTTCCGGTCGCCGTTTTCGATGAGCAAACACTGCATGGACCAGGTACAAAGGTTGTTTTCGTCGGGGGGATTAAGGCGCTGCCACAGTTTTTTGGGCACGATGCCAAACATGGCACCTCCGTCGAGTTTGAAATAGCCGGCGTGGACGATGGAGAATTTCATATTGAGCGAATATTCTGGTTTAAAATGGCGAGCAAAGGTAAGTCTATGCCGGCCACTGCCAAGCTCAATTATCCGAGAAGGGCGGTGGCAGTTTGAACTCCTGCACCAGGGCATCGAGTTCCTGGTCCAATGGCATGGGTTGAAAACCCGTGCCCGCAATCAGGCTGTTGTCGAGCACCAGCCGGGGAGGCCTGAAAGCAGGCATATTGACATCTTTTTGCGAACATATTTCAACCGGGGCATGCTCCAGCCTGAACCGCTCTTTGACCAGCAAAGCCAGGTCGTAGCGGCTAAGCCCCTGATCACCTCCTATGTGAAAAATGCCGGAAGCCTGCTGGCCAAGCAGGTGAAACAATCCCCGGGCTGCTGAAGCCCCGCCCAGGAAAGAACGGTACTCATCGTAAAAAGCCTTGACCGGAAAGAAATGCTGCCAGGCATCCAGCCATTTCTGAAGAAAACCGGGCCGGGCAGCGCTTGCCAAGCCGTACATTACAGAGATGCGCACCACCGAAGCTTCGGGGTAAATGGCCTGCACCAGTTGCTCGGCTTCAAGCTTTTGCCGGCCGTATTCGTTTTTCGGGTTGGGAGCATCCGACTCCTGGTAAGCTTCTTTGGTTCCGTCAAAAACCTGTTCAGAGGATGTGAAAAGCAAATGAACGTGCCTGTCAGCGCACATGCCCGCCAAGGTAGCGGTAGCATCCACGTTCAGTTCCTTGGCCTTTTCCGGATTTTCTTCGCAAAAATTGGTGTCGGAAAAGGCAGCCAGGTGCAATACTGCATCGGGATTGATCTCTTTCAGACACTTCCAAACAGCGTCCTTGTCCCGGAGGTCCAACTGGTAATTTTCCGAACGGGGCCAGAGGCCATCCTCGTGCTTGTTCCAGGTTCCAATCAAACGCCAATCAGGTGGCTGAACTTTGAAAACATTCCACCCAAGAAAGCCCGAAGCGCCTGTAACCAAAAGTTTTTTCATAGAAACTGCGATCAGTATTTTGTTGCAATCTGAGTCCACTGCAAAAAATGCGCTCAGTGGTTGAGAGGGGTTGATGCCAACATCCCTGGCTTTAAAACCAGGGCCGTTTCGGCAACTTTATGAAAACCGGAGAAAATTTGAAGGGCTGCATCAGACCTTATCCTGATAAAATGTGCCGTACCGCAAACCGGATGGGCCAAAAGTATCCTTCACGCATCCGGTCCGTTTGAGCCCCAATGGATGCAAAAGCTGCGGCAAAGCCTATTTTGCTAATTTTGCCGCCCAAGCAAGGAAAAGACGGAGAAACCAAAAAGCATACAGAACCAAGTACATGAAAGTCAACCTGCCGAGCCACGAGATCATAGAAACCGAAGAAGATTTACAGCGCTTTCATGCGCTGAATGCCGACAGCCCCTGGATTTGTTTCGACACGGAATTCATTGGTGAAAAGCGCTTTTACACCACCATTTGCCTCATTCAAATCGCCACCCCCAAGGGCAACTTCCTCATTGACCCGATCAAGCTCTCAAATATACAGCCGGTGCTGGATATGCTGGCTGATGAGAAGATTTTGAAAATTGCGCATGCGGCCTCCAATGACTACCGCTTGATCTACAACCACTACGGGGTCATCGCCAGAAACACTTTCGATACACAGATCGCTTCAGCTTTTCTGGGCTACAAATACCCGGTTGCCTTCAACAAATTGCTGGAGAGCGAGCTGAAGATCAGAATTGGAAAAGGCTTCAGCGTCACCGACTGGGAAAAACGGCCGTTTCCGAAGAAACAACTGCGTTACGCCCTTTACGACGCCATCTACCTGTACGACCTCTTTGGAAAACTGAAAGAAAAGCTGGATGCCCTGGGCCGTTTCGACTGGGCCATGGAAGAATGCAAGACCCTCGAGAATGCGGAGTTTTACGAAACAGATCCTTACAAAGAAACCCTCCAGAGCAATCTCATCAAAGGACTCCGGTTCAATGAGAAAGTGATGTTGCTGCGCCTGCTGCTTTGGCGAACGGAGGAGGCCCGGCGGAAGAACTATTCCAAAGAAATGATCCTGCCCGGCAAATACATCAGCGCCATCGTCAGGGGTGCCAGAGAAGGTATCGATGCCTTCAAGCACAACCGCAGGCTGCCGGATTCTTTGGTTCAGAAATACGGCAAGTTGTTCATCGAGATGTACAACCAGCCAGTTACGGAAGAAGAAAAAGAAGTACTGAGTCGCCTGCCGAAGGACGGCTATGAAGACCCCAAGCACGAGATCATGATGGAAATGCTGGACCTGTTGGTTCTGTACAAATGCCTCGAAGCGGGCATTTCTCACCATATGGTCTTGCCCCGACAGGCATTTAAGAAGATGAAAAACACGGCCGGCTACATGGACCCTTCGCTGCTGGAGGGCTGGCGCAAGGAGTTTCTCGGACCGGAAATCGTTTCCTGGTTCAAACACCGCCATGAACTGCGCATCGCATTTACCGAAGGAAAGTTTGAGCTGAAGATGAGCAAGGAATTCAACGGAGTCTGACACCTAGGTCGGATAGGCAATCCGTGGATGATAAATGCTGACCAACTGCTGTTTGAGTACCTCTTTTATTTTTTCCAGTTCCTTAAACGAAAGTTCACATTGGTTGAACTGGCCATCCGCAAGCTTGCGCTCGATGGTCTTGTCCACCACCTCATGGATCACCTCCAGAGAAGGTTCTTTCACCGACCGCAAGGTGGCTTCCACGCTGTCGGCAATCATCAGTATCCCCTCTTCTTTGGTTCTGGGCCTGGGGCCCGGGTAAGTAAAATCAGCCACATCGACTTCCTCGTCGGGATGCTCGTTGCAATAAGTCTTGTAGAAAAACTCCACCCTGGTGGTGCCGTGGTGGGTGAGGATGAAGTCGATCAATTTCTGAGGAAGGCGGTATTTCCTTGCCAGCTCCGCTCCTTTGGTCACGTGGCTGATGATCATAGCGGCGCTTTCCTTGCAATCCATGTTTTCGTGCGGGTTGTAGAGTTGCTGGTTTTCGACGAAAAACTCCGGATTGAGTGCCTTGCCGACATCGTGGTACAGTGCTCCCACTTTCACTAGCAGTGCGTCGGCACCGATGGCCTTGGCAGCCGCCTCGCTCAGGTGCCCCACCTGGATGGAGTGCTGGAAGGTGCCTGCCGCTTTCAACGACAACATTTTCAACAGCGGCTTTTCCATATCGCTCAGCTCCACCAGTGAAATGGACGAGACGAAGCCGAAGGAGCGCTCCATCAGTGGAATCAGCGGAAATGCCAGCAAGACGAGCACGCTGTTGCCGGCCAGCCAACCAAACATGGGCCAGTCGATTTGAGCCAAATTCCCTTCCTTGATCAGTTCCGTTGCGAAAAAGCCAACCACATAGGTGAGCGTGATGTACAACACCGACATGAAAAAACGCCCCCAATAACGGGCATCGGTTACCGCCAGGACGGCCACCACCCCGGCTACGATCTGAATGAAGGCAAATTGGTACCCCACGGACGTAAGCAGGCTGCACAACAGCACTACCAGCACATGCACGAAAAAAGCCAGCCGGTACGAAAAGAAATGCCGCATGACAATGGGAACGATGGTGTAAGGCAACAGGAAAACACTGATGGTATTGGTTTTTTCTACCAGGAAGGTGAGGTAAATGAACACCACGGGCCAAATCAATACGGAAATGAGGTAAGACCACCTGTTGAGGATTTCCTTCCGGTAGGCGCTTACGTACATCAAAAAGGCCACGAACACCAGAACGATCAGCAGCAAATACCCGACGTACACCCAGCTGGCCACCGAAGCCGGCCCGTAGTCCTGCTCAAATTTTTCCTTGAAGGATACCAGGATTTCGTAGATGCTGTCAGTTATTACGGCGTTTTTCGTCACAATGACCTCGCCTTTCCGCACGATGCCCTTGGTGGTTACGATCTCTGAAAGGGCCTGATCCAACATCTTTTGCGAATGGTCAACATCGTAAAATATATTGGGAAAAAGCAGGCCCTGGAAGATGCCCCGGGTCGGCAATTTCACGCCGCTCAGGGCTAGGCTGTCATACACTTCGTACAATTCCTTTTCCGCTTTATCAGGATCTTTGAGGGATGCCAGCAGGGTTGGCCGCAGGGTATTTCCGGATATGACATTGACCACGAAATCCGGCCCTTTGTTCTGGTGCTGGGGGTCAACTTCAATGACCCCATTCTGATATATTCTGGACAACAAACCCTCCCCCTGGGCCATCATTGACTCGTAACGGGTCTTCAATTCAGCCCCCAACGAATCACCGTGCACCGAAAGGAACCAGGTGTGAAAGTTCTCCCGGAACTGTTCCAGTTGGCGTTCTTCAACGGTTTTATCCAACTTGTAATAGGGAATGAATGAGGCGATCAACCTGGCGCGGTCCTGGGCGATCTGCTCCGCCGATTTCTTGATGGGGATGTCATAAGGGGCCAGCAGGGTTTCATAGTTCCAGCGCTGCCCTTTTTGGAATTCATATTGAAATTTGACCCTTTGCGGATACACCACGCTGATGAGCAACACTACCAGCAAAATGGTAAGCTGCTTGCCGAAGCGGTTGAGGGTCAAAATGAGTTTTTGCCAGGAAAGTTCCATGCTCGATAGCTCGTTTACCTGAAGGGCAAAATAAAGGTGCAAGCTGCCACTTTTTTCCCAAATGGATGATTTTTCAAGGTAGTTGATTGCGGGGTTCAAGATTATGGCCAGCCTCAGAATTCATTACCTTCACCCAACAATTCAGAACAACACCTTGGCTCCATCTACCCACATACCCGCTTTCAAAGACCTGACAAGCTTGCAAAATGCACTGGAGTTGGAAATTGTTTCATGCCGTGAAAAGCGGGTTCCGGCCGCCCCTCTGGAGATTTTGAAGGCTTCAATTCCTGTCATCAAAACGGATCTGCAGGCAGCAAGATTCAGCAATCCGGAGAAGGTGAGCCTGCTCGTCACCACCCTCGGCAGTACCATGGTGGAGGAGTACAAAAAATTGCCTGCCCAACGGGCTTATCAGTGCTGGGCGCTGTACCTGGAAAATGCAAACCAACCGCCAGACTCCTTGCCACAGTTGTTTGCGGGTTTGAACCTGGTGTTGAATTTTCAATTCGGGCTGGCGGCACGGGAAGTTCTTCAGAAGGATGAAGCGGACAGCCTGGAAGCCGACATTCATTGCCTGCTCGGTGCTGTTAGCAGGGGCTTTGCAAAGACTTACGAAGCGCATACCGGCAAAAGACCCCTGGCACGTGTGCTGTCTTTTTCGGGAGCTTTCAGCAGTACTCACTACGGCCACTTCAGCCTCAGAAAAGCCATACAGCATGCCTGGGTGGCCACTTCTCGCCTGGTCATATCCCATCCGGCCGAACTGTCAAAAAAGGTCGTGGACCTTGACAGCTATGTGGTGGTTTTGAGCCGCCTGATTTACGAGCCGGGGCTGTTGTTTCGGGGAGTTTCATGGTTATTCCGTTTGTAGTTTTTTTGCATTGGTTTTCAAAATCCGGATTGAATGAAAAAGAAAGATGTTTTACTGGTCATCGGCATGCAGGTGGACATGCTTCCGGGAGGCGCATTGGAAGTGCCCGGAGGAGCGGAGCTGATACCGATCATCAACGACCTCATGGGTGAATTCGAGGAAGTCATTGCCGCCAACTTTTGCCTGCCGCCAGGTCACCTCAGCTTTGCCGGCAATCACCCCTGGCGAAAACCGGGGCAGGTAGTTTCTGTCAACGGAGTGGATGTAGAGCTGGAAATCATGTACTGTGTTCAGGACAGCTTCGGGGCAGCCTTTCCACCGGGGTTCGCTGTTGACCGAATCAGCCACATCGTGGAGATGGCCGCCGAGGAGGATGCAATTCCGCACAGCGCCTTCTTTGACACCGGAAATCCCCGCTCCACAGGGCTGAAGGAATACCTTTCAAGTATGCCTGTCAAAAAGCTTTACCTCTGCGGAATGCCGTTCGACCCCATTGTGGTCAACACCGCCATCGATGCGAAAAAGCTGGGTTACGAAGTGGAAGTGCTGAAAAGTGCCTGCCGCATGCGCCAGCCGCAGCGGCTCAACGAGATGCTCAACATGCTGGAAGCCAATGGCATCGCAGTGAACTGAATTGCAGAACTGCGTCCCCCGATAGCCATCGGGGCAAAAAACCATTTTCAAATGGAGTTGCCTGCAAGAGTCGTTGGTTTGGAGAGTTTGATTTTATTCTAAAATTATGGATTACAGAAGTTTATGAGCGATCGAGCGCAACCTCTCTAAACTTCTCTAAACCTCTCAAAACCCCTCTAAACGAATGAGGGCACTTTTTACAGTGCACTCAGAACTGCCAACAGCAGACGAATTATTCCAACAAGTCATTTACAAAAACCTGTTTCAAACGCTATCTTTGCAGCTCCTGTATAACCTTCTGTGAACCATATCCGACAATGAAAGACGAAGCCCCATTTTACCTTTAAACTGAAAGGGACATGAGGTTTTTTCTTTCTCTCGGGTTATTCTTGATGGTTCTTGCCGCTCCTCAGGCACAGAATTACAACATCACATTCAGGTCCAAACTGATTTTCCCCGGCCAGACCCTGGCCAATGTCTGGGGCTATGCCGCCAATGGCAAAGAGTACGCTCTGGTGGGAGCTTCCAAAGGTTTGGCCATCGTTGATGTCACCAATCCGGATTCACCGGTATTGCTCACGCAATTGGAAGATACCATCAACTCCCTCTGGCGAGAAGTGAAAACCTTCGGCAATTACGCCTACGTCACGTCAGAAGGCACCACGCCCAATGGCTACGGCGGCATAGGCATCGCCAACCTCAGCAATTTGCCCAACACCCCCGTACCCTTTCACAAATACCACGGCGACGGGGCCATCCATAACCAGCTCAAAAGGGCCCATGCCCTCCACATTGACACCCTAAAAGGATACGCTTACATCTACGGCACCACGGGCCTCGCCAATGGCGGTGCGGTGGTTCTGGACCTGAACTCCGACCCCTACAACCCCACTTATGCCGGGCAGTACAATGTCAAATACATCCACGACGGCTACGCCCACAACGACACCCTTTATGCCGGCCACATCTACGCCGGCGAGTTTGCCATCATCGACTTCAGCAACAAATCCTCCCCGGTCACCATTTCTTCGCAAACGACGCCCTATGCCTTCACCCACAACTCCTGGCTGTCGACAAATGGAAACTACCTTTTTACCACCGACGAGAAGAGCAACGGAACCCTGGCAGTTTACGACATTGACAACCCCACCAACATCGTCCTGAAGGACCAGATACACACCACACCCGGCAGTGGCTCCATCGTCCACAATGTGCACATCAAAGACCAATACGCCGTCACCTCCTGGTACAAAGACGGCGTCACCATTACCGATGTAAGCCGTCCGGAAAACCTCATCCAGGTGGGCCGGTACGACACCTGGCCCAACGGCTCCGGCAACGGCTTTTTCGGGGCCTGGGGCGTTTACCCCTACCTTCCTTCGGGTAACCTGCTGGTCAGCAACATCGATGAAAACACCGGCAGCGGACCGGACACCGGAGCCCTCTACATTCTGACGCCTACCTACACCCAGGCCTGCTTCCTGGAAGGCACGGTCAACGACTTCACCACCCACCTGCCGCTGGAAGGCGTGAGCGTCGAGATCCAAAGCTCCGACCCGCTGAATTCGGATGTAACCAACTCCGCCGGTCAATACAGAACAGGCCAGCCCAGCGCCGGTACTTTCGACGTGGTATTCTCCAAAGACGGTTACGTCCCGCAAACCATCCAGGCCACTTTCAGCCCCGGCACCGTCACTTCGCTGAACGTGAACCTGCAGCAGGTAGGCCTCCCGGTGGAATTGGTGCAATTCACGGCTGAGGCGCTGGCAGATTACAACTTGATTCAATGGGAAACAGCGTCGGAATCCAATACCCACGAACACATCCTGGAATTCCGGCCCCATGAGGCAGCCGAATGGACGCCGCTGGCAAACATTCCGGCAGCTGGCAACAGCCATGAAAGCAGGAGGTATTCTGAAGAGCACCACTCCCCTCCTCCATTGTGCTATTACCGTTTGAAGTCCGTTGACCTCGACGGCAGCATTCAGCTCAGCAAAGTCATCGTCGTCAACCGCCTCGACGGCAAAGAACTCAGCCTGTTGGAACTGCACAGCAGCTCCGGCAAACAACTTGTCGCCAGGCTTTTCTCCCCGCATACAACAGTTGCCAGAATCCGGATCATAGCCGCCAACGGCACTACCGTCCACGACCGGGAGTACCAGCTTGCCAAAGGCGAAACGGAGCTTTCACTGCCACTGGCAGCGGCAGGCCGGGCTATGTACTTTTTTCAAATCATTTCAGGGGAAAAATCCCTCACTAAACCCTTCATTCTCAAGCCATAGCAAGCTGTGGAAAACTTTTTTGAAAATTAGTCGCAAAAAAATTTTGGGCATTTGATCGGAGGCCTTTTATATTTGCCCCCGCTTAAACGAAAGCCCACGAAAACATGCGGAAATAGCTCAGTTGGTAGAGCACGACCTTGCCAAGGTCGGGGTCGCGGGTTCGAGTCCCGTTTTCCGCTCCAAGCCTTCCTCAGAGAAGGCTTTTTTTATTTAACTTGCCCCCTTCCGGAAGCCACTTTCCGGAATTTGACAACTGCCCGGGTGGTGGAATGGTAGACACGCTGGACTTAAAATCCAGTGGCCAGTAATGGCCGTGCGGGTTCAAGTCCCGCTCCGGGTACCTTTTTTCTTTTTTCCATCCTGAATTTTTCTTCGCAAAAAATTTTTGAACGGCACCGAGAGGAACGCACCGCTGAGGGTGCGCTTACTCCACGTCTTCCAACACCTTGCCCGCTACCACCTCGCCGATGGCCAGGCTGGAGGTTGCCGCAGTACTGTTCCCATCAACTTACACTCTTTAAGCATCCTAATATTTTAGCACTAAGGTTCCACCTGGTGAGACAACAGAGGCATGTTAGATAGATAGGCATGACAGCACATAAGTAATGTTTTACAAAAAAAATTAGGTGTTAACAGACATATTGATAAAACCATTTAAATCCTCTTTTAATCTTTCTCGTCTTATTGATTTAAGATATTCGAAGCTCTTCAAATGACATTTTTTAAACTTTCTCCCAGATTGACAAGGACAACAATCATTTCTTCCAGGAATCTGGTTTTTCAAAATCAGTTTCAAAAAACGAATAATAATTACAGGATTAGTTAAATTCAACTTTTTCGAATAAAAATATCGCACTCCTTCGAAGCCATGAGGGTATTCCCCATTGGCATACTCCCCCATCTTCTCAAAAAAAAGCTGATTCGCAAAAAAAGTGTAAACTTTATCAACAATAAAATCACATAAACTTATCCCTTTACTGGCAAGCCGCAATAGTTCATGTTCGATATCAAGACAACAAAGTCCGTCTTCAGAAATGTGACGATCATTATCTCTCAAGATCTTCCCATTCAGCTCGAAAACTTTGGGGATTGCATAAGGAAATTTTTTGGGGATTACTATTTTTATATCAAAAGTATCCCAGTAATTTCCTTCATCATCACAAATATCCAATTCTCCGATTAGTTTCTCAAGCCGTCCAGACTTTGAAAAGACAGCCCTCAATTTTGGAAACCTCTCTTCAATAATAGATAGCTCTTCGCTCAAGTTTCTTATATTCGTCTTCATTTATTTGCAAAATATGGGATGTTTCGACGTGCGATAGACCTAATATTTTCTGGATTTTGAATGGCGGCCTTTGATTTTAATACAATATTACCATATTGGTCAGTAGCGATAAACGGCTGAATCTTCAAGTATTGAAGCCAATTAAAATCATATTGGGTATAGCGGTAATTTTCATCTGGGATTTCAAAAATATACCGAGGCACACTCTTGTCCCTATTGCATGCCGGACTAAAAAACTTAGGATGGCTAAATTTCTTAATATTTTCACCAACGACAACACCATTACTTTCAGCATAATTCTGCATCTTACTTGCAAGACTTGTGTGTAAGCTACATGTTGTCACTTCGCTTATTTCACCAACACCAGAACAGAACCAAAGCACTTCATCATCATCGCCAAAATCAATCCCTATTCGAGTGTATATAGTCTCAACTCCTTGTTCATTAAATATCTTTCTTAAATCATTCTTTACAAAGTATGTAAACACACATGCATTTTGCAATGCCCTCTCGACTGCCAACTTCTTTTCCGTCTTTTTACCACCGAAGTAAACAAATAATCCATCGCCTTGCAGTCTGTGAACGTATCCGCCAAAAACTAAGCTTGTGTGAATTGCGACCTCTTGAATAATCTGAGTAATTTCCTGAACTACCCCCGGATGATATTTCTTAAAAAGGTTCGTTGAACCTTTAATATCAATAAACATAGATACTATGTAATGTTGTTCAACATTTCTTGAACTTTTTAAGTTTGCAAAATCGGGATGTTGACCAAGCCTTTGGTTCAAGTCAACAGAAACACCTAACGTTGATGCAAATTCTTGAAGAGAAGGAAGAAGCTGAACTTCTTTCTTTTCTCTTTTCTCTTGACTAAAAGTACCACTAGTTGGCAATCCACTTATTCCATGGCCACTTTCCAGGAATTTTCTTGCCCTTCGTCCATGTTTGTTACCTTCGTCGAGTACCTTGTTAAGGTTTTTAATGTAGTCTTTGAAAATTTCCATTGGATTAAAGTTTAAAGTTAAAGATAAGGATGAAAATGAAAATAGCAATCAGAAACAAATGAAAGGTCATTAGTCTTGTTGTCCATCGAAGCATCTTAAATTTTTTCGCTAGACCGATTGAGAGTTGATGAACTTGTGTCCTCAAGTCACTTAATTCCTCCTCGTCTGATAATAGTTCAGACTTTTGAGAGAATTCATCTTTACTGATTTCAGAGATGGATAAAAAATAATGCAATGAAGGAGTATCCCTTGAAAAAAAAGGTTTGGTAGCACTAATAGTGAATAACATAGAAATCAGACCAACAATAATTATGACTATATAGAAAATATTAACAAACAAATTACAATCAATTTTTTCTAGAAAAAAAGAGTACGAAGCCACCAACACCCCGACGATGAAGGTATTATACGTTAGAAAAACAGTTGCCTTGTTATTTACACTGTCATAATAGTGGTCAAAGCGCGTCATGCAAAACCGAAGTCGTTCTTTCTCCATAACAAACACATTTTGTTTATTCACATAGACATAAGAGCTCTTCTGCCCCCCCATTTCCGTTTCATTATCCTTTCGGCGGAAAGGGATCCTTGCCGTAAGAGTTCTTCTCCCTGATTTGCCCGTTCCTTCGATGGATTACCAATTCGCTGCCTTGATTCTTTGCAATACCACGCGCAGCCTTAATTGCATCCGCCTGGGTAGTAAGGATCTTGGTGTACTTGCTGTTTCCAGCGCCTTTGATGGCCCAACCCTCTGGGTGGGGCACAACGTGTTGGTGTTTTTTTGATGCCATGTCAAAAAAAATTGGTTATAAAAAATTGATAATGAATTGGATAAGGCCGGAATCAGCAGATAGGTAAGATTAAAGCTTGTCAGTGTGAACAGCTTCTATATCTTTGCGTTGTTATAACCGACGAGGTATCCGCTAATTCCGATACCTTATCCAAAATCTTCATAGGCTGTCCTCGCAAGACAGCCTTTTTTTGTGGTTTTATGGGTCAAACAGTTTCATGATGCACAAAATTAACACATAAAGTATCAATAATACCACAAAATGTTTTCAACACTCTGTGGATAAGTTTTATTAGACCATTAATTTCAAACATTTTGAAAAATAATGTTTAAACATTACAGCCTATTTCTTTCCAACAATCATTTTACCTCTATGAATCAAGCAGCATGGCGCCACCTAAAAGGAGCAGTGCCAAACCCAATACTCCATTAGCTTGATTCCTTGATCGAACAGCTCGCTTTAAATGTAAATTTTCAGCCCGTAGTCTTTGTAAGTGGTTTGATTGAATGTCTTGGTGGGATTGACTTTCCTTAAAGATCTGGATGTACCTGGAACGTTTTAGCGGGTTGGCCAGAACTTCCCTGGCTTCGTTCAATTGTTTCATCATTTCTTCAGCCCAATCCTTTCGATTTGGATTCCGGTCTGGATGAAAAAACTGAGCTAGAGCTTTGTAGCCCTTTTCTAGTTCAGAGTCAGAAGGGTTTTCTGGAAGTAGGGTTAGGAACTTAAAAAGTAAATTTTTATTCATTTATAAAATTTTAGTTTCATGGCAAACTACCAATGAAAATTGGTCTAGCTCCTTTCAATTCACGTTCCATCGACTGCTTTATGACAATTTGTCAGTAGATCATACCGAATTACAAAAAATTACATACAAGCAGAAAGACAGAATTTCTGCCAAAGGTCAAAATGACGCTTTTTGACTGCCCGGGTGGTGGAATTGGTAGACACGCTGGACTTAAAATCCAGTGGCCAGTAATGGCCGTGCGGGTTCAAGTCCCGCTCCGGGTACCTTTTTTCTTTTTTCCTTCCTGAATTTTTCTTCGCAAAAAATTTTTGAACGGCGCTGAACGGCACGCACCGCCGATGTGCCCTCACGCCACTTCTTCCAACACCTTGCCCGCTACCACCTCGCCGATGGCCAGGCTGGAGGTTGCCGCAGGCGAAGGCACATTCAGGCAATGCAGCACGCCCCCCCGTTTTTCGAAGAAGAAATCGTCAACAAGGTTGCCGTTCCGGTCGATGGCCTGCGCCCTGACGCCTGATGGGCCGGGGTGGACATCCAGTTCCGTGATTTCTGGAAAGTAGCGGAGCGCCTTTTTCATAAAGGCCTTTTTTGAAAGGGAGCGATGGATCTCGTCGATGCCCACTTTCCAAAAGCGCCGGGCCATTTTCCAGAAGCCGGGGAAACGCAGGTAGGAAGCCATCTCAGAGGCGTTCACATCCCTGAACCGGTAGCCCTCACGGGCAAATGCCAGCACGGCATTGGGCCCGATGTCAACCGTGTGATCGATGCGGCGGGTGAAATGAACTCCGAGGAATGGCAGCGCCGGATTGGGCACCGGGTAAACCAGGTTGTTGACCAGGTCTTTTTTCGCTTCGGAAATGACGTAGTATTCCCCTCGGAAAGGAACCACCGCCAGTGGTGCTTTGGCAGCATCGGGAAAAGCCAGCTTATCGGCATAAAGACCGGCGCAATTGACCACATGCCTGGCGGGGTACTCACCCTGCCCGGCCACGACCACATAGCCATTTCCCTGCTGCCGGATGCGCTCAACCCGCTTGTTGAAATGTATTTCAGCACCGCTGTTTCGGAGTAGCTCCGCCAGCTTGCGACAGACCTCGGCAAAAGCGATGACACCGGTTTGCGGAACCCAAAGCGCTCCTTTACAACTAAGGTGTGGCTCTATTTCCCGAACGGCTTCTGCTTGCAGAATTTTCAGGCCGGTCAGGCCATTTTGTTCCGCATTGCCTTTCAGGCGCTCCAGGTGCGGAAGCTCCCAATCCTCCACCGCGGTGATCAGCTTGCCGCAGATCCGGTAGTTCACCTGGTGTTCGTCGCAAAAATCCAGCAGGCGGCGGTAACCTTCGAGGCAGTTCCTGGCTTTCGCACTTCCGGGTTTGTAATACACGCCGGCATGGATCACGCCGCTGTTGTGGCTGCTCTGATGCCGGGCCAGGTCGGCCTCTTTTTCCAGAATGGCAATGTTGGCCGAAGGCCGAAGACGTTTGAGGTGCCAGGCTGTTGCCAGTCCTACGATGCCGGCACCGATTACCAAAAAGTCGGTCTCTTTACTCATCGTTTCGCATTTCCAGGGCTTCAAAGAGAATTTCTGCGGGATGCCGGGCCAGCCGGCCGCTTGCATCCTGGATCTGATGCCGGCAGCTGGTCCCCTGGGCCACCAACTGCACCTCCTCCCCTGCCGCACTGATGGCAGGCAACAGGGATTGCTGCGCCACAGCCATGCTCACTTCGTAATGTTCCTTTTCGTAGCCGAAAGAACCAGCCATGCCACAGCAACCGGCCTGGATCAGCTCCACTTCATAATGCTCCGGGATGCTCAGGGCCAGGCCCACATCTTCCACATTGGCGAGAGCCTTGTGGTGGCAATGGCCGTGCAAGAGTAGCTTTTTCGGCTGCTTCGTGAAATGAGTTCTGTCAATGCGGCCGGCCTGAAACTCCCGGTGCAGGAACTCCTCGAGGGTAAGGGCATTTTCAGCCAGCTTTTCCGCCTCGCTGCGCAATGCCGCATCAACGAGCCGGGGGTATTCATCCCGGAAACTGAGCATTGCCGAAGGTTCCACACCCACCAGTGGCTTGTCGGCTGTCACCATTTTCGCGAAGCGAAGCACATTTTTCTCAGCCAGTTCTTTTGCCTTGTGCAACAGCCCTTTGGAGATGTGCGCCCGGCCACTCGGTTCGCATTCCGGCATGGAAACCCTGTAACCCAGCGCCCGCAATAATTTCACCGTCGCAATGCCCGGAGCAGGGTCGGTGTAATTGGTAAATTCATCGCAAAAGAGGTACACCTCTTTGTCTCCTGCGGGGCCATTTTCGTTATTGTTGAACCATCCCCGCCAGGTTTCCTTTGGGATTGGCGGCAGGCTCCTGCGGGGATGAATGCCGGCGGCTTTCTTCAAAACTGAAGCAGCGAACGGGTTGGTCATCAAGGCATTGGCCAGCGGCCTAGCCACACGTCCCAGGCGGTACAGTTGATGACTGCCGGCAAAGAGGCGGTTGCGCAGCGAAAAGCCATGGTTCAGCTGGTACTGGTACATCACCTCTGCTTTCAAGGCTGCCATATCCACCGTGGAGGGGCACTCGCTGGCGCAGGCCTTGCAGGACAGGCACAAATCCAGTACCTCAATCAATGCCTCCGAGTCAAATGGCCTGAGCGGGTCTTGCGGCCGGCTCAAGATTTCCCGCAGGGCATTGGCACGGGCACGGGTGGTGTGCATTTCGGTTCGGGTAGCGTGGTAGCTCGGACACATCGTGCCACCTGCAGTGGGCAACTTCCGGCAATCACCAGAGCCGTTGCATTTTTCCACATGCCGCAGGATGCCACCATCCCGGCTGAAATCGAGCAGGGTCTTGTAGTCCGGTGTGGTTTGCCCCGGCTCATAGCGAAGGGAAGTGTCCATTGGAGGTGCATCGACAATTTTACCGGGATTGAAGATTCCTTTGGGATCCCAGGTTTGCTTTATCCGCCTGAGCAGTTCGTAGTTTTCCTTTCCAATCACCTTCGGTAAAAACTCAGCCCGCACCCGGCCGTCGCCGTGCTCCCCGCTCAGTGCTCCTCTGTATCGTTTCACCAGCCCGGCCACCTCCTCGCTGATCTTCCGGAAAAGGACCACATCTTCCTCTTTTTTCAGATTCAGAATGGGGCGGAGGTGAATTTCCCCGGCGCCGGCATGGGCGTAATACACCGCCTTTTGGCCGTAGCGCTCCATGATGCCGGTAAAGTCCCCGATGTAATCGGCCAGGTCAGTAATGGCAACGGCCGTATCTTCTATGCAGGCCACGGCCTTTGCATCGCCGGGCAGGTTGCCCAGCAAACCCAGGCCGGCTTTTCGCAGGTTCCAGACTTTATGGGTGTGGGGAGGTTCCACAATTGGCCAGGCATAACCCAGTCCCTCGCTTCGCAAGCTGTCGATCATCCGGGAAGCCTTTGCAGATGCGGATGTGCCCCGGTACTCCACCACCAGGATTGCAGCAGGGTCGCCCTGTACGAAGAAGCGGTTGGGCCGCTGACCGGGATTGTCTTTGGTGCAATCCAAAATTACCTTGTCCATGATCTCGCAGGCGAAGGGTTTGCTTTTCATGACCGGAACTACCGCCCGCATGGCCGCCAACACATCGTCGAAATGGACACACAGTAGTAAATGTTCATCCGGTGGTTCGGGCACCAGGTTCAACTTCACCTCTGTAACAAAGGCGAGCGTACCCTCAGAACCGGCCAGCAAGGTGCAAAGATTCAGCGGCGGACCGCCGGGATTGAAAGGCTGTTGCCGAAGCAAAAGGTCCACCGCATAGCCGGTATTGCGACGATGGATTTCAGGTTTGGGGTATTCGCTGATGATGCGGGCCCGGGTTTCTTCTTCCGAAAGTTCGGCCATCAACTGCCTGTAGAGCTTACCCTCCAGCGTATTCAGCGCCAGCTTTTCCCGAAGGGCCTCTTCATCGAGCGGACCAAAAACTACTTCAGATCCATCGCTTAACAGTGCCTTCGCTTCCAGCAAGTGATCGCGTGTGCTGCCGTAAACAATGGATGACATGCCGCAGGAATTGTTGCCCACCATGCCGCCGATCATACAGCGGTTGGCCGTGGAGGTGTCAGGTCCGAAGCGAAGGCCGTGGGGTTTGAGAAAGCGGTTCAGCTCGTCCCTTATGACACCCGGTTGAACCCTGACCCAACGCCCATCGACATCGAGCTCCAGGATCCTGGTGAAATGCCTCGAAATATCCACCACGATTCCGGAACCAACGCATTGACCGGCCAGTGAGGTGCCGGCAGCCCGCGGAATCAAACCAATGCCATTTTGCGCAGCGAAGCGAATGAGCAACCTGAGATCATCCACCTCCCTCGGATAAACCACGGCAAGGGGTAGCTCCCGGTACACCGAGGCGTCGGTTGCATATACCTGCCGCATGAGTTGACTGGTCAGGAGTTCTCCCTTGAGCTCAGATTGAAGGCTATTAAGCGTAATACTCATTGACTGAAATTCATTGAAGTTTCAAACCTAAGGATATTTTGATTGCAAGGAACCAACAAAATCAACCCGCTAACTACCAGCAACTTACGAATAGTCATTTATCGTCTTGAAAGTTTTCACATTTGGGGCCTTCGCAGCTCATTTTTCCCAAAGCAGCCTTTGCGGCTGGAACATTTGTCACAGAAGGCAAAAAAGGTCAATGATCTAAATCTGCCCTGATTTGAGCCGTCTTAAAACATCTGAAAAGTTTTGAGTTGTCATACGGAATATCATTCCTCACATTAAACACTGCACCAAATCTTTCTTTCAATTTATACGACATCTAAATAGAATAGCACTTTTTAATTTCCTGTTAAAAAAATGCACCGAATTATATCTTTGCGCCGACTTTGCCAGGAGGGGTGACCATTCTGCAAAGCATAGGCGAAAACAACCCTGTTACAATGACACTCAAGCGTCTGTACTACAGTTCATTTTTTCTGCTTCTCTTTTCATTTCTCACTTTTTCACTTTCCGCTCAGGATCAGGCTGCGATCGATGCCGGTGCCACGCTGTTTAAAAACAACTGCGGTGCCTGCCACAGTCGTGACATGAAGACCAAGATGACCGGTCCGGCACTGGGTGGTGTGGAAGACCGTTGGGCTGATTACCCCCGCGAAGACCTGTACACATGGATCAGGAATTCTCAGGGAATGATCTCTGATGGCCATCCAAAGGCAACCGAGCTCTGGAATGAGTGGAAGCCCGTAGTGATGAACCCCTTCCCCAACCTGACCGACGAGGAAATAGAGAACATCCTGGCATACATTAATTATGTATACACCGGAGCCGGCCAAACAACCAAGGGAGGTCCAGAGGTGGTTGACGAATGCACTCCGCCTGCCGCTGATACCGGTGGCTCCAACATGATGTACGCCTTTCTGTTTGTGATTCTCGTGGTGCTGGCACTGATCCTTGCCCGTATCATCAGCAACCTGAACTACATGCAGGAACTGCGTGAAAAAGGCGAGGCCGAGAAAAAGACCCTTACAGAAATCCTCACCAGCAAAGGTTTTGTAAGCTTCGTCGTTTTCGCAGTAGTTGTGGTTGGCGGATTGTTTACAGTAAACAATGCCATCAACCTCGGAAGGCAGCAAGGCTACCAGCCCGAGCAGCCCATAAAGTTCAGTCACATTACGCACGCTTGTGTTCACAAAATTGACTGCCAATACTGCCACGATGGAGCCCGCCGCAGCAAGCACAGTGTAATTCCGGCCGCCAATACCTGCATGAACTGCCACAAATCCATCAAAGTAGGTTCCAAATACGGCACCGGTGAGCTCACCAAGATTTTTGCTTCCATCGGTTACGATCCGTCCACCGATAAATACATCGAGAATTACGAAAACCTTTCTGATGATGAAGTGAAGAAGATCTACACCAAGTGGATTGCCGACACCTACATCCAGGACAATGGAAGCCTCGATGCCGACGGGGAGAAACTCATCAATGAGCAGTGGGATGGTATCGTGGAAGCACTCACCGACGAAGAAATTGGTGACAACAAGATTCAAGGCCCCATCAACTGGGTTCGCATACACAACCTGCCAGATCACGTTTACTTCAATCACTCACAGCACGTGACTGTAGCCGGACTTGAATGCCAGACCTGCCACGGTCCGGTTGAACAAATGGAAGTAGTTAGTCAATACGCTCCGCTCTCCATGGGATGGTGCGTGAACTGCCACCGCAAAACAGAAGTCAAATTTGCGGACAACAAGTATTACGACAACTACTATCAGCTTTACCACGATCAGATCAAAATGCACAAGCGTGACAAAGTCACCGTTGATGACATTGGAGGCTCTGAATGCCAGAAATGCCACTATTGATCGAGCTGAAACCATCACATTTTTCAAACCTGAATTTCGGTACACATTAATACTAAGATGAAAAATCAAGCGCAGAACAAGGAAGTCTGGATTGGTGTCGAGCAACTCGAGAACGACCCACATTATCTGGAATCCGTTGAAAAAGAGTTCAATGAGGAGCCCACAGCCATCATGAACGAAGGAGCCCTCGACGTGAAGGCTTCAAGGCGTGATTTTCTCAAATACATGGGATTCAGCCTGGGAGCAGCCACCATTGCTGCCAGCTGTGACATTCCCGTGAAGAAGGCGATTCCCTACGTGGTCAAACCCGATGAAATCGTTCCCGGTGTTGCCACTTATTATGCCTCTTCCTTCGTCAATGGCGGTGACTATTGCTCCGTGCTGGTCAAAACCCGTGAAGGTCGTCCGATCAAAATCGAGGGCAACGATTTGTCTTCTGTAACGAAAGGAGGAACTTCAGCCAGGGCTCAGGCTTCCGTATTGAGCTTGTACGATACCAACCGCTACCAGGGCCCCATGAAAAACAATGGCGGCCGCATGGAAAAGAGCAGTTGGGAAGAGCTGGACAAGGCCGTAGCAGCCAAGTTGACCGGCAATGCCAGCATTCGCATCCTCACCTCCACACAAATAAGCCCCACTGCTCAGAAAGTGCTGGGTGAGTTCGTCGCCAAATATCCCAATGCCAAAGTTGTCGTTTACGACGCAGTTTCCGCTTCGGCAATGCTGGATGCCAACGAAACTTGCTTCAGCAAACGCCTGGTTCCCAACTACAGATTCGACAAGGCGGACGTCATCGTCAGTTTTGGCGCTGACTTCCTCGGAACCTGGATTTCACCGGTTGAATATGCCCGTCAGTACGCCGAGCGTCGCAAGATCAAAGACGTGAAGGGTGCAAGCATGAACCGCCACATCCAGGTTGAAAGTGCAATGACACTGACCGGCTCCAACGCCGATAACCGCATACTGGTAAAACCTTCTGAAACCGGAGCTGCTATTGCAACGCTCTACAATGCCATTGCCTCCAAGGCCGGCAATCCCACTGTTTCTGCTCCCAAAGTCAACGACAAAGCTGCTGCTGCACTGGCAAAAGTGGCTGAGGAACTTTGGGCAGCACGCGGCAAGTCACTCATCGTTTGCGGAACCAACAACGTTGGTGAGCAAACCCTGGTGAATGCCATCAATGCCATGCTCGACAACTATGGCAACACTCTCAGCTTCGCAAATGCTTCACTGCAGCGCCAGGGCAACGACAAAGAAACCCAGGCTCTCGTCCGGGAAATGAAATCCGGTTCCGTGGATGCCCTCTTCGTTTGGGGTGCCAACCCGGCCTACGAATTGCCGAACGCCGCTGAATTTACCGAAGCTGCCGGAAAAGTTGGTTTGAAAGTATCACTTTCAACCATGCCCAATGAGACCAGCGCCATCTGCGACTGGGTTGCTCCAGCGCATCACCTGTTGGAAAGCTGGGGCGATGCTGAGCCAAAAGTTGGCCACTACAGCCTCATCCAGCCCACCATCAACCCGCTGTTCGACACCCGTCAGGCTGAGGAATCTTTCCTCCGCTGGGCCGGCAGTGAAGCGCTGAACGCTGAGCAGCCTTATTACGAGTACCTTAAATCAAACTGGCAAAACACCATCTTCCCGCAACAGAGCGAATTTGCCACCTTCGACGCTTTCTGGACTTCCGTCTTGCACGACGGTGTTTTCGAGATGCCACAGAGCGACGTTGCAGAATTCGCTTTCGGGGGTGATGTAAACGCAGCTGCTGCCAAAATCACCAAACCTGCCCAGGGCGGCATCGAGATCAGTTTCATCGAAACTGTCAACATTGGCGGTGGTCAGTATGCTGACAACCCCTGGTTGCAGGAGATGCCAGATCCGATTGCCAGAACGGTTTGGAACAACTACCTGGCCATTCCCATTGAGTTCGATGGCGACCGCCGATTCCACGGCCAGGGCCAGTTCAAAAACCTGAACGAAAACGAATACTTCAAGGAAGCTGACATTGTAGAAGTAAGCATCAACGGTACGACCCAGCGGGTGAGCTGCGTTCGCCAGTTTGGCCAGATGGCCGATACCGTTTCCATCGCCCTCGGTTATGGCCGCACGGTGGCCGGAGATTGCGGAAAAGGCGTTGGCGTAAATGTAACGCCCTGGTTGTCAGTCGACGCCGATGGCTACACCCAGTACTTCGCCACTGATGTTCAGGTTTCTGACAAAGTCGATACAGACAAGGAATTCGCTTGTGTACAGTACCACCACACCATGGGTGTTACCGGCAAGACGAATGACAGCGAAGAAAAAGTGAACGTGGATGAGGTTGCCCTGATGACCATCGGCAAAGGTTTCCAGGGAGCACTGACCGACCGTACCATCATCCGCCGTACCAACCTGAAAGAGCTGGATACATTTGTGGAGGAATTGCACCACGAGCGTGAGCACCACGAGCACCTCAACCAGCAAACCCTCTACCCTTACGACAAATTCGTTGCTGAAAAATACAGCCAGGGCCACCACTGGGGCATGCACATCGACCTCAATGCCTGCATTGGATGTGGTGCCTGCCAGGTTGCCTGTGTAGCTGAAAACAACGTTCCGGTTGTTGGAAAGCACGAGGTGTACCGCCACCACGAAATGACCTGGTTGCGCATCGATCGCTACTTCTATGGCGATTACGAAAACCCGAACGTGGTTTACCAGCCGATGATGTGCCAGCACTGCGACAACGCACCTTGCGAAAACGTTTGTCCGGTGTCAGCCACCAACCACAGCAGCGAAGGTCTCAACCAAATGGCCTACAACCGTTGCATTGGTACCCGTTACTGCGCCAACAACTGCCCGTACAAGGTGCGCCGTTTCAACTGGCTGGACTACACCACCGCCGACCTCTTCCCTGCCAACGAGGTCATTACCGAAGGACACGAAATCCCCTACGGTGCTGACAACCTGACCCGTATGGTACTCAACCCGGATGTAACTGTCCGTGTCCGTGGTGTGATGGAGAAATGCTCCTTCTGTGTACAGCGCCTGCAGGAGGCCAAGCTGACTGCCAAGCGGGAAGGCCGTGCATTGGGTGACGAAGTGCGCAGTGCCTGCCAGACTGCCTGCCCAACGGGTGCCATTACTTTCGGTGACACCAACAACAAAGAGGCTGCCGTCAGCAAGGCATACGAAAACCCACTGAATTACATAGTTCTTGAAGAGGTGAACACCCGTCCGTCAGTTCAGTACACGGCCAAGGTGATCAACAAATCCGAAGAACTTGCCTGATATTTTTTGCCGCCTGGCGGCGAAGTGAATGAATCAAAGCAAAAGGAAATGCGGGGTGAATCCCCGACACTTAAATAGCAACTAACAAAATGAGTGCATCAGTTTCCAGAATACGTGAGCCCCTGGTATTGGGCAACAAAAGTTACCACCAGATCACCGAAGACCTGGTAGGGCCTACCGAAAAAGCACCAGACCGCTTGTGGGTCATTGCTTTCATCATTTCGGTGGCTCTGTTTGCCTACGGCATGTTTGCCCTGATCTGGACCTTTTACTTCGGTATCGGTTCCTGGAACCTCAACAGGACCATCGGCTGGGGTTATGACATTACCAACTTCGTTTGGTGGATCGGTATCGGTCACGCCGGAACGCTGATCTCGGCCATCCTTTTGCTGTTCCGTCAGCGCTGGCGTACAGGGGTGAACCGTGCAGCAGAAGCCATGACCATCTTTGCCGTGATGTGTGCCGGTTTGTTCCCGGCCACACACACCGGACGTCCCTGGTTTGATTTCTTCATGTTCCCCTACCCCAACACAAGGGGGCCATTGTGGGTGAACTTCAACTCACCACTGCTCTGGGACCTTTTCGCCATCTCGACCTACTTCACGGTTTCTTTGCTCTTCTGGTACACCGGTCTTGTTCCTGACTTTGCCAGTGTACGTGACCGTGCAAAGGGTATCCGCAAGAAAATTTACGCTTTTATATCGATGGGCTGGACAGGTGCCGCCAAGCACTGGCAACGCCACGAGTACCTTTCACTGGTACTTGCCGGTATTGCCACGCCGCTGGTACTTTCCGTGCACACCATCGTAAGTTTCGACTTCGCAACCTCAGTAATCCCAGGCTGGCACACCACCATCTTCCCGCCCTACTTCGTTGCAGGTGCCATCTTCTCGGGTTTTGCCATGGTGCAAACGCTCATGGTGATCACCCGCAAATGTTTCCGGCTGGAAGAATACATCACGATCAACCACATCGAAAGCATGAACAAGGTGATCCTGGTAACGGGTACCATGGTGGGTTCTGCCTACTTGATCGAGCTGTTCATTGCCTGGTACTCAGGCTACATCTATGAGCAGTTTGCTTTCTACAACAGGGTCTTGGGCCCCTATTACTGGTCTTACATTGGCATGATGGGTTGCAACCTGCTTTCACCGCAGGTATTCTGGAGCAAGAAAATCCGCAGAAGCGTATTCTGGACTTTCCTGATGTCCATCTTCGTAAACATCGGTATGTGGTTCGAGCGCTTCGTGATCATCGCAACCACGCTGGCCAAGGATTACCTGCCCTCCAGTTGGTCTTACTACTGGCCTTCATGGGTTGAGATTGGAATCTATGTCGGTACCATCGGATTGTTCTTCACCTTGTACCTGATCTTCGCACGTGTAGCTCCGGTAGTGGCCATTGCCGAGGTGAAACACATTCTGAAGCAATACGGTGACCAGTACCTGGGCCCAAATGCCAAGGCACATCACCACGAGCATTCGGAAAAGACCCACTGATCAGGAACGATAAACCACAGTTAAAAGCAACAACCTTTAATAGGATGAAAAGTCATAGCAAACAAGTTCTGTTCGGGCTTTACAACGATGAAGAGGAGTTGATGGCCGCCATCAGCGGAGCCAAAAGCAAGCACCTCGACATCATGGATGTGTACTCTCCATTCCCCATCCACGGCATGGAGAAAGTACTCGGCCTGGAGGAAAGCCGCCTGCACATCGTAGGTTTTATCTTCGGAATGATCGGAACCCTGACCGCTTTCCTGGGTATGACCTGGATCTTCACCAGCGACTGGCCAACCATCTTCGGTGGTAAGCCCTATTTCTCCCTTCCGGCTTTCGTACCCATCATTTTTGAGTTGACGGTGCTGTTTTCTGCCATCGCCATGACGGTTGTATTTTACATCGTTTGCGGTTTGGGCTTTGGCGTGGAAAACCCCATTCTCGATGAAAGAATTACTGACGATAAATTCTGCCTGGCCTTCCAGACCAACGGCCTTTCCGGAAGCGATGTCAGCAACATCAAAAAATTCCTGAAAGAGTCAGGGGCAGCAGAGATTCACGAAAAAGAAGTTTAACTCGGCGCAATCTGAGTTTTGAATAACGAAAAGCAGCGGTTTCATCGTCGCTGCGCAATTGAAAGAACTGATTCAATGAAAATGAAAAACTTTCAAACGTTCATAGCCGCAGTTGCACTGGTATTGGTATTGGGAGTGTTCACTTCCTGCCAACAAGCCGGTGGTAATCAGACCGGAAGTGAGTTCATTCCCGATATGACTCACTCAGTGGCTTACGAGGCCAATGTACTCACCAAATACTCCCTGAATACCTGGGATGAAGAAAGCGTGAAAAGCCGTTGGGAATTGTCACAGCCCGGTACACCGGTATCCGGAACCGTGCCGCGTGGTTATGCTGCCATTGGCAGCTATGACCTGACCTTCGCCTCAGCCGAAGACGCTATCCTCAAAACAGCCGAGAGCATGAAAAAGAATGAAGGGAGGTCTGTTTATGCGCCCAACGGTCACGTACCTTACTTCTACCCCGATACGGAGGAAGGTCGGACAGAGGCTACTGAAAAGATCATCTACAACCCATTCCCCATTACAGATGAGGGCCTTGCAAAAGGAAAGGAGCTGTACACGATTTACTGCGCTATATGCCACGGTGACAAAGGTGACGGCGATGGTTACATCGTAAGCGGGCCACAGTCAAAGTACCTTGCACAACCTGCCAACTTTATCGATGACCAGTTCGTAAACTCAAGCAATGGCCGTTTTTACCATGCCATCATGTACGGAAAGAACGTCATGGGCCCACACGCCGATAAGCTTTCTTTCGAAGAGCGCTGGGATGTCATCCATTACATCCGTTCGCTTCAGGCAAAAGCCAAAAAAGTGAAATACGACAGCGAAGTCAACGAGCTGAATCCTGATTACGGAGTGCCTTATGCCCAAATCAAAGAAAAACTGGAAGCAGGGCATGAGGAAGCAATGGAAGCCCATTCCGAAGGGGAAAACCACAGTGATACCCAGCAGGAGGAAGGCGAAGGGCATCACTAATTGAACGAAGAACCACTAAAAAAAGCAAGACCGGATTTCCGGAAAACAAATACCTGCAACATGAAGCAGTTTATTTTCGAAGCTAAGCAAAAACAATTCTTGATGGGCCTCATGGCTCTCGGCGCAGTGTGCCTGGTGTTGTCGTTCATTTTCGAACCTGCCAGCATTGCAGAAGCCGGCTTTCATCAAAGGTTCTGGACCAACCTGTTGCACAACGGTGTTTTCTTCACAGGTATGTCCTTTATGATCACCTTTGTGATAGCTGCTTTTATCACAGCGTACTCAGGATGGCATGTAATGTTCAAGCGCATTTGGGAAGCATTCTCCCTTTTCCTGATCGTTGGCCTCGTCATTCTCGCCATCATAGGCCTGGGCAATGTGATGCATCTGCACCACTTGTACCACTGGGCTGCCGAAGGTGTCACGGATCCATCCAGCCCGCACTACGACGAGATCATTGCAGGTAAATCAGGCTTCCTCAACAACGGCTGGTACATTGGAGGCACCCTGATCATCGGTGGTCTCTGGTATTTCATTGCCAGAAAAATGCGCCAACTCTCTGTTCAGGAAGATATTGACGGCGACAAGGTCGAGAACTTTGCCTACCACCGCAAAATGCGATTCTGGGCAGCAGTATTCCTTCCTATTGCTGCATTCACCGGCCCGGCACTGATCTGGCAATGGGTGATGTCAGTTGACGCACACTGGTACTCTACCCTCTTTGCATGGTACAGCATGGCCAGCTGGTTCCTGGCTGCCTGCTCGCTGACCATTCTCCTTTTGATCTATCTCAAGTCAAAAGGCTATTTTGAAAAAGTGACTACCGAGCACCTTCACGACCTCGGAAAATACATGTTTGCCTTCAGCATCTTCTGGACTTATTGCTGGTTCAGCCAGTACATGCTGATCTGGTACGGCAACGTTGGTGAAGAAACCATCTATTTCAAAGAGCGCCTTACCCACTATCCGGTGCTGTTTTACGGAAACCTCGTCGTAAACTTCGTGTTGCCATTCCTGATTCTGATGCGCAACACCACCAAGCGTCGCAAAGGAACGCTCGTGTTCACCGCCATTTTGGTTTTCATCGGTCACTGGTGGGACTACTTTTACATGATCAAGCCAGGCACCCTGATCACGGCCCAGGAAGCTGTACATTCAGGTGCTCACGAGGCAGGCCACCATGCAGGTGGTGGATTTGTGGAAGGATTTACAATTCCTGGTTTGCTGGAAATAGGCATCATGCTCGGATTCCTCGGACTTTTCATCTATGTGGTCTTCCACCACTTGTCAAAAGCTTCGCTGGATCCGGTCAATGACCCTTATTACGAAGAAAGTTTGCACCACGAAGTGCAGCCTTACGAATAGTCGTTTTTCATCAATTTTATCTTAATTGCTTTCTTTGAAAGCGCTTTGTTAAAAGCCTGTAATAACAACTCTGAATATGAAAACCGGATTATTGATCATAGGTAGTTTGCTTCTCATCATCGTTGTGGTGGTGCAGATCGGTAAGATCACCGAGCTGGCTGCAAAGATCCGTGGTGAAGAAGAGGTGCAAATAGAGACCAACAACCGGATGGCTCGTTTCATGATGGTATTCTTGATTGCCTTCATGGCACTGGTTTTCTGGTCGGCCATTAAATACAAAAACTACATGCTGGGCTATGGCCCGCATGAAGCTGCCTCACAACATGGCCCTGAGTTGGACAGCATGTTCAACTGGACCCTGTTCTTTACTGGTGTGGTATTCATTCTGACTCACATCGCACTGTTCTACTTTGCCTATAAGTACAAAGGCCGCAAAGGCGTTCAGGCTGCCTTCCTGCCCCACGACAACAAACTGGAGATCATCTGGACCGCAGTTCCGGCGGTAGTGATGTGTTTCCTTGTAATCCGCGGTTTGGTAGCATGGAACGATGTTATGGGCGATGTGGGAGCCGATGACGAATACATCGAAGTGGAAGCCACGGGTGCCCAATTCCTCTGGTACCTGCGCTACCCCGGCCCCGATGGCATTCTCGGAGAGCGCAACTACAAACTCATCACCGGTAGCAACCCGCTGGGTCAGGACTGGACCGACGAAGCCAACCTCGACGATTTTCAGCCCAATGACCTCGTTTTGCCGGTAGGCAAGAAGGTAAGGGTGCGTATTACTGCCAGGGACGTGCTTCACAGCTTCTTCCTGCCCCACTTCCGGGTCAAGATGGACGCTGTTCCGGGCATGCCAACCTATTTCGTTTTCACACCTACGAAAACCACCGAAGAATACCGCCAGGAGCTGAGCAAGTATCCTGAATACCAGGTGCCTTCAGATCCCAACGATCCGGAAAGCGAACCGCTGTGGAAGACCTTCAACTACGAACTGGCTTGTGCTGAACTTTGTGGCAAAGGTCACTTCTCCATGCGCAAGGTTGTTCGCATCGTTACCGAAGAGGAATACAAAGCATGGCTCAGTGAACAACAGAGCTATTACATGAGTAGCATCCGCGGCAAGGATGAAGATCCCAATAAAGGAAAAATTCTCCCGGGTGAAACGCCGCCTTCCGAGGAAACAGCCCCGGCTGAGAATGAAACCTCTACAGAAGAAGCGACAACTTCTGAAGAGTAATTGCTAAAAATGACAGAGGATAGCAAAACGAAAAATCAAAGCAAGCTGAATCCTCCATCAATAAAAGTTATCTCCGGTCTTAATTGATAATTCCGGATTGTTTAAACCACCATTTCATTATGGCTCACGCAACAACCGCCGTTCAAGATCAGGAAACCAAGCTCATCGAGGAACTGGGTTATGACGACCACTTCCATGAGCACGAGCACGGTGACAAGTTCAAATCAAACTTCATTACGAAGTATATCTTCAGCCAGGACCACAAGATGATCGCCCGCCAGTTTTTGATCACTGGTATCATTTGGGCCATTATCGGTGCTGCCATGTCGGTAATTTTCCGCTTGCAGCTGGGATTCCCGGATGAAAGCCTTGCATGGCTCCAGCCGCTTCTCGGCAAGTGGATCGAGGTAGATGCAGCCACCGGCGTTGGTAAACTCTCCCAGGAGTTTTACTACGCATTGGTGACCATGCACGGAACCATTATCGTGTTCTTCGTATTGACTGCCGGTTTGAGTGGTACGTTTTCCAACCTGCTCATTCCCTTTCAGATTGGAGCCAGGGACATGGCATCGCCATTCCTGAACATGCTCTCCTACTGGTTCTTTTTCCTGGCCGGCGTGGTTATGTTCTTTTCGCTGTTCCTTAGCACCGGCCCCTTTTCAGGTGGTTGGGTCGCCTATCCGCCATTGAGTGTACTGCCGCAGGCTTCTGACGGATCCGGTGCAGGTATGACGCTCTGGCTGATCAGTTTGACTTTGTTTGTGGTGTCCGTTGCATTGGGTGGTATCAACTACATCACCACCGTGCTGAACCTGCGCACCAAAGGCATGAGCATGTGGAGAATGCCCCTGACTGTATGGGCTTTCTTCATCACCGCCATTATCGCTCTGCTTTCTTTCCCGGTACTGGTTTCAGGTTTCCTCCTGTTGATGTTTGACCGTGGGCTGGGCACCAGCTTTTACCTCAACGAAATCTTCATTGGCGGTCAGGCCCTCGATCATGTAGGTGGCAGCCCGATACTCTACCAGCACTTGTTCTGGTTCCTCGGTCACCCGGAGGTTTACATCATTATTTTGCCTGCAATGGGCCTCGTTTCCGAAGTGCTTTCAACACATTGCCGTAAGCCTATCTTCGGTTACAAAGCGATGGTTTACTCCATCCTTGCCATTGCCTTCCTGTCGTTCATCGTGTGGGCTCACCACATGTTCATGGCGGGTGTAAACCCCTTCATCAGTAACTTCTTCGTGATCTTCACATTGATCATTGCCGTACCTTCTGCCGTGAAGGTATTCAACTGGATATCGACGATGTACAAAGCCAACATCCGCTACAATGCAGCTTCCTTGTTTGCCATTGGCTTTGTCTCCATGTTCATTTCCGGTGGATTGACCGGTATCTTCCTCGGAAACTCTGCCATCGACATACAGATGCACGACACCTATTTCGTGGTTGCTCACTTCCACATCGTGATGGGTGTAGCTGCTTTCTTCGGAATGTTTGCGGGTATTTATCACTGGTATCCCAAGATGTATGGCCGTTTCATGAACGAAACCCTCGGCCGCATCCACTTCTGGGGAACGCTCATCGGTGCTTATGCCATTTTCTGGCCCATGCACTACCTCGGAATGGCCGGTGTACCACGCCGCTACTACCGCTTCGACAGCTTTGAATACCTGCGCCCGTTTGATGATCTGAACCAGTTCATCACCATTGCGGCCATCATCACTTTCTTCCTTCAGATTCTTTTCGTCGTAAACTTCTTCTACAGCATCTGGAAAGGAAAGAAGATGACCACCAAGAACCCATGGGGCTCTACCACCATCGAGTGGACAACCCCCATCGAGCCGGTTCACGGCAACTGGCCCGGCAAACTGCCTACCGTGCAGCGCTGGCCTTACGATTACAGCAAGAACGGACGCGATTTCATTCCGCAAATTGAACCACTTGGACCGAATGAGTCGGAAGTGCACTAAGCGTACTTTCCTCAGGAATATCTGACAAATGATAGAATCAAAAACCACCACCCTCAAGCTTGCCCAACTGGCACTTCAGAAAGTGCGGGACTTTGGGGAGTTGGTGAAATTCAAACTGAACCTTACGGTCGTTTTCTCTGCGGTAATGGCATTTCTCATTGCCAGCACCGGTGAAATCGATTGGCTTTCAGTTGGAATTCTGGCCCTCGGTGGTTTTTGCGTGGCCGGTGCAGCGAATGCGCTCAACCAGGCCCTCGAAAGAGATTTTGACAAGTTGATGAAGCGAACGGCCGACAGGCCCGTTGCCGCAGGCAGGATGAGTGTTTCCGACGCAGTTTTGACCGCCGGAATTTTGAGCATCATCGGATTGTTGCTTCTGGCATCGTTCAACCCCTGGGCAGCCTTTTTCGGCGTGATGGCCATGTTGAGCTATGCCTTTCTCTACACCCCGATGAAACGCATATCTCCGGCAGCCATAGCCATCGGGGCTTTCCCGGGCGCCCTGCCGGTGCTGATCGGCTGTGTGGCCTTCCAGGGTGAAATCACCTCCCTGGCCTTTGCGCTTTTCGCTTTGCAATTCTTCTGGCAGTTTCCTCATTTCAGTGCCATTGGCTTTCTGGGATTTGAGGACTACCAAAAAGCGGGCTTCAGGTTTGTGGCTTCACACAATGGAAAACCACATCCGAACCTGGGAATTCAGTCGATGCTCTATGCACTGTGCCTGATTCCCGTGGGATTGTTGCCCTTCATCAACGGCTACACGGGCATGACCTCCGCCGTGGTGGTGGTGCTTGCCTCCGTGATTTACGCCTGGATGGGATGGCGCTTACAAAGGGGTAACGACCGCAAAAGCGCCATGCAATTAATGTTCAGTTCTTTCTTCTACCTGCCCGTTGTGCTGATAGCCCTGTGGCTGGATAAAATTTGAGGAACTGAAACGAAGCTTTTAATAAATGGAATTGACCTTGAAACAAAATACCGGCAGAAGTAAGATACACCCTCACAAATTCGCTTTGTGGGTTGGCTGTGCTTCATTGCTGATGATGTTTGCAGCACTGACGAGTGCTTACATCGTTCGCCAAAGTGCCGGAAACTGGCTGGAGTTTACCCTGCCTGAAGTATTTAAGTACAGCACCGCCACCATCATCCTCAGCAGCATCGTTCTGCACGCCTCTTACATCGCTTTCAAGCGGCAAAACGAGATGGGCTACAAAGTGCTGTTGGTGCTTGCAGGCTTACTGGGTGTTGCTTTTCTCGGACTGCAATACCAGGGCTGGGTACAGCTGATGGAAAACGGGGTGCCTTTCACCCTCAATCCGTCAGGTGACTTTGTTTACGTCATCTCCTGGCTGCACGCAGCCCACGTGGTGGGAGGCATTGCCATACTGGCGGTGGCCATGATTCACGCTTTTGGTCTGCCTTTCAGGGTTACACCAAAGCGGAAACTCAGATTTGAATTGTCGTTGACCTACTGGCATTTCGTAGATGCGCTGTGGGTATATGTGTTTTTCTTTTTGACCTTGTATCGTTAACAATCAAGCCGGCCTGATGCCGGTGATTAACCAATAATATCAACTTTAAAATGGCTTCAGAAGCAGCAGTTTTAGAGCACAAGACCGAACAGGACGAGCACCTTTGGGATGGTGGTAAATCACCCCTGAAGGCCAGCTATGGTAAGCTGATGATGTGGTACTTCCTGGTCTCAGATGCCTTCACCTTTGCAGGATTTCTCATTGCCTACGGTGCATTGCGTTTCAGTAGTGAGACCTGGCCGGTTGCGGATTTCGTCTTCGAGAAAATTCCCTTTTTCGACCATGCCAAGGCTCCGCTGGTTTTTGTTACCTTCATGACCTTCGTCCTCATCGCAAGTTCCGTCACAATGGTGCGGGCGGTGCAGGAAGGCCACCGGGAAAACAAAAATGGAGCGGTCAAATGGCTGATCTTCACCATTGTTGGTGGTCTGATCTTCCTTAGCTCCCAGGCCTGGGAATGGACCACGCTGATCGTTAAAGAAGGTGTCACCCTTCACACCAATCCTTTCAGCCGTCACATCGATGAAGGAACCTACCTCTCCGCCGCCGACCTCGAAAGCATGGGTTTTACGAAGGTGGAGAAAGATGTACACGGTACCACAGCCACCTACTTCCTGCCTGCTGGCGCTGCTGACATCGAAGAAAACCGCTACTTCGTAAAGACTGACCACTTCGGCAATTCATTTGCCGGCAAGGACTTCAAAGTTGGTGACAGTTACCTCATCACCATCAACCACGATACCCACATGTACGAGCCTGGCGCCTACAAATCCGCCAGCGGGGCTGTTCTGAAAGAGGAATTCGGTCCACGTGCATTTGGTGCGCTGTTTTTCTTCATCACCGGTTTTCACGGTTTCCATGTATTTTCCGGAGTGGCATTTCTGACCATTGTGGCCATCAATACTGCCAGTGGAATTTACCTGCGCCGCCGCAACGGCCACGAGATGGTAGAGAAGATCGGCCTGTACTGGCACTTTGTGGACCTTGTATGGGTTTTCGTATTCCTGGTTTTCTACCTCATCTAAATCAAACTCAATCAACTTAAGAACACAATAACATCCTCTAGATATGGAAGGACACATGAGTTACGAAGAGCAGAAGAAGCTGGTGATGTACGGCCTCAAAATGCTCGGTACAATAACAATTGTCGAAGTTTTGGTAGCCTTGCTCGCCAGAGGACACCTCATCGAGGGCGTTGAATTCACCGGTTTCATGCACTACGTTTACATGGCCCTGATGGTAGGATTCAGCTTGTACAAGGCCTACTTCATCGTTTACAACTTCATGCACATGGCGCAAGAGGTGAAAGCATTGCGTTGGAGCGTTTTGCTCCCCACCCTGCTCTTGATTTGGGCCGTCATCGCCTTTTTCCAGGAAGGCAATGCATGGAAAGAAAACCGTGAAAGGATTCACGAATTGCGCCATTCGGCGCCTGCCGGCGATGCCACCGGCGCCATCGATGAAGCCCCCGATACCTACCGGCTGCCGGGTTAATCATCACATTCGAATAAAAAAGGCGAGACGGAACATCTCGCCTTTTTTGTTGTTTGTGTCACAACGATTCAGTCAAATCTTTTCTGCATGGCAAATGAGCAAATCAGTCGTAAACTGAAGATCAGGTACATCCTCTTTTTGATCATCCTGTTCGTGCTGCCCGCACTTTCGCTGTACTTTCTGAATTCAGGTAAGAATTACCGCATGCAGGCACTCCAGGAAATGAAGGAATACGGAAAAGTGGAAGACTTTCAGCTCAAGAACCAGCGCGGCATAGACCTAAGCCCCCAAATGTTCCGGGGCAAAGTGACAGTAGCCTGCCTGCTTCCCGAAAATCCAGATTCTGCCGCATTCTATACCGAAAGGTTGTCCATCATCCATGAGAGTTACGATGATACCAAGGACGTGATTTTCCTCTCTTTCCTGAACAGCTCCGACTCCACCAATCTGCTGGAAAAAGCCAAGCAGTTAGGTATTACAGACCATGACCAGTGGTGGCTGTTGCGCAGCGAAGACAATGAAAAAGCCAGGCAGTTGTACCATTTTCCGAAGGAAGGCCAATTCCAGATTGCACTGGCCGACACCAGCCTGATGGTCAGAAAGCATTACAACATCTACGACAACCGTCAGATGGGCAGGCTGGTCGAACACATTGCCCTCATCATTCCTGAACAACCCCGCCGTTAAAATCTCCCGTGATATGCTCGTCAGAAATTCACACGATCAGCAACTCGAAAAAAAGCTCAACCGAATCGCCTGGCTCATCACGGTGGCGGTGCTGGCCCTCGTGGGCATGATGCGCCAGTTCAAGATCGACACAAGCGTTGATTTCACCTTTCTGCCGGCAGTTTACTCGAGCCTGAATGCCCTCACGGCATTGGTTCTCATTGCCGGCCTGTACTTCATCAAGAATGGCAACCGGGAAGCCCACGCCAAAGCCATGACCTTCTCGATGCTTTCTTCCCTGTTGTTTTTGCTGGGCTATGTGCTGTATCACATCACCACAGAAGAGACCAAATTTGCCGGTGAGGGAACCATCCGTTACATCTACTTTTTCCTGTTGATCACCCACGTGATCCTGGCTGCAGTCATCTTCCCTTTTATCCTTTTCACTTTCATCAGGGGCTTCACCGGCGATTTCAGAAGGCATGTTAAAATGGCACGCTGGGTGTACTGGATTTGGCTCTACGTGGCCCTGACCGGCCCGGTACTGTACTTCATGATCAAACCCTACTACCAACATTGACAGCCATTTAAGCAATTTCATCCGTCTCAAACACCTGACGGTGCTGAACATTGGCTACCTTTGCAACACAATTGATACGGAAATGAAAAGTCTTCGCAAATACCTGCTTCCCCTCCTCCTGACGGCCTTTTTCATCATCGGCTCCGCCAACCTCTCCGATGCCCAGTGCCCCATGTGCCGGGCCAGCGTGGAGAGCAACCTCAAAAACGGCGGCCAGGCCGGCAAAGGCCTCAACACCGGCATCCTGTTCATGCTCAGCATGCCCTACCTCGTCGTCGGTGCCATCGGCTTCGTCTGGTGGAAAAACAGAGAACCGGAAGAGGAGTGATTCCCCTTCCGGCAATCCGGGTTTTCAAGTTCGTTTAGAGGAGTTTAGAAAGGTTGAGAGTGGTTGAGAGTGGTTTCCCCCACTCGATTCTTCAGTTCCTGAGTGCACTGCAAAAAGTGTTATTCGCATCGAAAGATGTTTTTCTTTCTGAACAAAGGTCGGACAGAGTCCGACAAGATGTGGTCCCGGA
>PAAY01000095.1 GCA_002698985.1 Saprospirales bacterium
GAAATGTCAAAGAACTTGGCGGATTTTGCCCGAAATACTGCATTCTGGGCCAGATAATAGGCTATGAAGCAGCGATTTTCTCCGGTGCAAAAGTCGTATAACTATCGGCACGGGGCGCTCAGGGATGAAACAAAAAAGGTGCCCCGGCAGAACCGAAAGGCACCAGTGCTTTGCACACTCTCCATTTAATTACCTTGCTTCTTTTTTAGGATTATAATTTGTCATAGCTATCGGGCGAGGTGATGACTTCGGGTCATCACCTCAATTGCTTACAGTTTCACAACCTTGGCAACCAGCACTTTGTCGTCAGAATGAAGCAGGAGGGTGTACACACCGTCGTTCAGCGATGAAAGGTCGATTCTTCCATCTGGTTTTTCACCGGTCAGCATGGTTTTGCCATCCAGGTTGCGCAGCGACCACGACTGAATTTCATGGCCGTTCAGCGGTGTGATGTACAACCAGTCACTAGCCGGATTCGGGTAGATGCTGAAGTATCGTTCGGCGGCTTCGGTGGTAGCGGTCAGCAAGTCGGCGTAGTCAGCCACTTTTTTGACGGCAATCAGGGTTTCGTTCTGGCGGATTGCCCTGACATTGCTCACGTCGATGCTCACCTGTTCTTTGCCGGCGATGTTGTCGATGATGCCGATGAAACCGGCCACCTGACCAAAGCCGCTTACGTTGTTGCCATCGGTGCGCACCAGGGCCACCTCTACCCTGCCCTCGCTTTCATACTTCTTGTCCAGCACGAGCAGATTCACACCCTGCACACCCAGCCAACTGGGATCGTAGCTGATCTGGATGCTGGCCGGATCGATTACGCCCGGATCGAAGTGGATGGTGAAGGCCAGACCATAGGCATCGTCCAGCGGTAGCGCCTCCGTTCCGAAAATGATGGGTGCTTCAAATGGCTGGCCGTTTTGCGGAACGCCGCCATCCGGAAGGTCCACATAGAGCGGCGGGGCAAACTCATCGCCGCCAACCTCCACCGGTTGCTGGGGTTCGCCGTGGGTCAGGCCGTAGTTGAGGAATACGGCACCGATGTCGCCTGCGGCAATTTTTCCATCGCCGTTGCAATCTGCGTGCTTGTGGTTGATGCCGGAGCTGAAATACTTCGGCCAGTTTTCGGCTTCGAGCGCCGTCCACTCCACTCCAAGCACATCCCTTGCAGGTCCTTCGGAACCATAGATCAGCCCGAGGTTCAGCACATCGAAATTGTTGACGATGAAATCCGCATTGGCATCACCCGGCCAGACCGGGTTCACGATGTTGCACATCGGGCTTTCGTATTCCGTGGTGTCGCAGCAGGTCGGATTGTCGTTCACACAAACAGTGAGCACCTGCACCGGCTCGTCGTTGGAGGCGACGTGCGGAATGACCACAGGCACGTGGTTGAGCGGATAGTAGCTCAGGTGCTCGCCGTTGAGGAACACGTCGTAAAAGTTGTTGCCGGGGTTGTTCACCTCGAAGTTGACCCAGAGGTTGTAAGTGTCGTCGTTGTGGCAACTGCCCGGATCGGCAATCAGGTCGAAAACCTCGCAATCGCCCGTGGCACCGCAGTCAACCGGCCCTACCTCCACCGCATCATGGCAGTCGGGATGGTGGATGTCGGTCACTGCAAACTCAAAGGGTGTGATGCCGTTGCCCACGAGCGGCCCGACGGTAACCGGCAGGTCGTCGTAACTGAACACACCGTAGTTGATGCCGTTGCCGTGTACCTTGAAGTAGCCGCTGGTGTTCTCATGGAAGAAGTCAAGCGACACATAGAAGGTGCCGTTGCCGAGGCAGGGATGCACATCCACCACCAGGTCAGCGATGAAGCAATCGTCGTTGCCGCCGCAGTCCGGGCTGTGCACTTCGGTGTAATCGTGGCAATCGGGGTGGTTGACGTCCTTCACGATGAATTCGAGGACTTCCAAATCGGTTTCCAGGGGGCCGATGGTCACGGGCAGTTCGTCGTAACCAAAGTACCCATACACATTGCCGTTGCCCACCACTTTGAAGCCATCGTCACCGGTGCCGTTGTGCTCGAAATTCAGGGTCACATAGAACTGCCCTTCATCGTCGCAATCCGACACCTCTGCTTCCAGGTCATAGATGTGGCACACATCGTCGCAATAGACGGGGCCTATGTGGGTGAAGCCTTTGCAATCGGGGTTTTGCAGGTCTTTGATGATGAACTCATAGATCTGGCCGTTGCCCTCCAGCGGGCCTATGGTGTAATATGGCTCGCCGTATTCAAACTCGCCATACACCTGGCCGTTGCCGAAGATGACGAAACCCTCGTTGCCGGTGCCGGCATGCTCAAAGGCGATGTCCACCAGGAACTGTCCGTTCTCACATTCATGTGCTTCGGCAATGACGTCGAAAATTTCGCAGTCGGACGGTGGCGGGCAGTTGAGCGATTCAAAAGGCGCTTCCACACAACAGCCGGGCTGGTCGTTGATGCAGATCAAAACATGCTGGGCTGCAGCGCCATCGTCTTCAAAATGCTCGATGACGATGGGCAGATTGGCCAGCGCCGCATGGGGCACCACCACTTCGCCCTTGTATTTTACGAAGAAGAAATTGTTGCCGGGGTTGGCCATCTGGAAGTCGATGAGCAGCGAATAGGTGCCGTCGTTGTTGCATTCCAGGGGTTCGGCTATGGCGTCGAAAATCTCGCAATCACCCGTAGGCGGACATTCTACGGTTCCCAAAACAAACTCGGCATTGCAATCCGGGTTTTGGGCATCTTTCACGATGAATTCGTATTCGGTCACTCCGTTCCCAACGAGGGGGCCTACCTGAATGGGCAGGTCGTCGTAGCTGAAGATCCCGTACTCGATGCCGTTGCCGAAGAGTTTGAAACCATCGTTGCCGGTATTTGCGTGCTGGAAGTTGATGGTTGCGAAGAAAAGGCCGTTTTCACAGTCGCTGGCCACGGCCTCCAGGTCCCAGATTTCACAGGGATCGCAGTTGGGCGGCGTAAAATCCGCTTCGGCGCAGCAGTCGGGTGTGTCGTTGATGCACACTGCCACCACGGGGTTGGGATTGCCGCCATCGTCGAAGTGCTCGATAAAAACGGGCAGGTCGGCCAATGCAAAATAGCCGATGTTCTGGCCCTGGTAAATGACGTCAAAGAAATTGTTGGGGGCGTTTTCATAGTCAAAATTGATCCACAGCTTGTAGGTGCCATCGGAGTAGCAGGGTCCCACCTCAAAATGCAGGTTGGTTATGGAACAGTCGCCCGTTGCCGGGCAATCAACCGGGCCTAACTCCACAAAATCCTGGCAATCGGGATGGTTCAGGTCTTTGACCACAAACTCATAAGGTGTAACTCCATCCCCTGCCAAAGGGCCCAGGGTAATGGGCAGGTCGGCATAGGAGAAGGTGCCGTAGTTGATGCCGTTGCCCTGCACCTTGAAATGATCGCTGACGCCAACGTACTCAAAATCAAGGGTGACGAAGAATTCGCCGTTTTCGCAATCGCCTGGCACAGCGGTCACATTGTCAATGATGCATTGGCCGGAAAGGCCGATGACAAAGGAAAAAACAAAGCTTAGGATAACTGTCAGTCGTCTTATCATGAGTAAACTGTTTTTGGACGGTACAAATGTGCCCCGAAACATTGGGCCCTGAAAGTACTTTTTTTGGGCATATTTGATTTTCAATAGCAAATAATATTTCCGCCATGAAATCAAAAAAACGTCTACAACCCTTTAAATAGCTATAATCACGGTACGTCACTTTCTTTCAGATTCTTGAAATAATTAAAATTGAGCACTCCAAAAATCTTCAACTTTTGCTGGCAGCTTTGCTACAAAGATTTCGCCCCAGCGGGACTAGTAAATGAAAATTCGGGATGACTCAGGTTTTGTCAGTAAGGAGCAGATTACCAAACCCCTCTCACCCCTCTAAACTCCTCTCCACGCAAACGACCTTCCCCCAACTGCACGCAGGATTTGCGGAAATTCCACCTTTCCAATTTTCAGAAATGAAAGTTCATTCTACCTTTGGTCGCAACCTAAAAAACAACCAATCATTCATGAGGAACCGCTGTATCATCAGAAACGTAAAACCACAGTTAGAGGGAGGGAGGTACTACATCAAGCGGGTAGCCGGTGAAAGTGTCACCGTCAGTGCCACCATCTTTTCCGATTCGGAAGACAGTGTGAAAGCCGTGTTGGCTTACAGGCATCACACAGAAAAGAAGTGGTCGGAAGTACCCATGCAGCTCATTGCTACGGACAGTTTCGAAGCTGAATTCACCGTTGAGAAAACCGGTTTTTACAGCTACAAGCTGATTGCCTGGTGCGATGAACTGCTGACCTGGCATCGAATCATTGTCAGAAAAAAGGAGCTGGGGCAAAACCTGCATGATGACTTTTTTCTCGGCAGTCATTTGCTCAAAACAGCAGCAAAGGCCAACACCGGCAACCACAAACAACTACTGACGGCCTGGAGCAAGGTTCTCGGTGACAAGGATAAATACGAAGAGGCTGCTGCACTCATCTCCACACAGGATTTTGCTGCGGCCATGGTGCGCTATTCCATCCGCAAACACCCAACGGAATACGACAACAACCTCCGGGTGAGGGTTAGCTCAGCCAAAGAACAATACAGCACCTGGTACATGCTCTTCCCCCGCTCCACGGGTGAGAACGGCAAACCCGGCAACTTCAAAACCACGGAAAAACGGCTGCCCAGACTGGTAGAACTTGGTTTCGATACCCTGCTGTTGCCGCCCATTTTCCCCATTGGCAAAACCAACCGCAAAGGCCCCAACAACACGATCGGTGCCGGTGCTGCCGACCCAGGCTCCCCCTGGGCCGTGGGCAACGAGCACGGTGGCCACAAAAACGTAAACCCAGAATTGGGAACCCTCAAAGACTTTGAGAAGCTGGTAAAATCTGCCGACAAAGCCGGGGTGGATGTGGCTTTGGACCTCGGTCTGCGCTGCTCTCCGGATCACCCCTATGTCAAAGAACACCCCGAGTGGTTCAAACGACTGCCCGACGGTCGCCTGGAACTAGACGAAGTGCCACCCCTTCAGTATTCCGACATCGTCAACTTCGACTTTGAATGCGAGGACTGGAAAGGCTTGTGGGAAGAACTAAAAAGCGTTGTGGAATTCTGGATTGACAAGGGCGTCAAGACATTTTATGCTTCCACACCTCACTACAAACCGTTCAACTTCTGGCACTGGCTCATCGAGGAAATTCACAAAGAACATCCGGATGTCGTCTTTCTTTCCGGCGCACTGGACCGGAACCTCATCATCGAGGAACTGGCCATGACCGGCTTCAACCAGTCGCTGACCTACTTCATCTGGAAAACCACCAAAAAAGAGATCGAGGAGTACGTCAGCGAGCTCGTCCATGGGCAGTCCAGCCAGTTCATGGTGCCGAATTTCTTCGTCAACACCCCTGACATCTTTCCCTCATACCTCGACAACGCCTCGGAAAATATGTACATGATCCGCTACGCCCTGGCCGCCACACTGGCATCCAACTGCGGCATGTACGGCCCCATTTACGAACTGATGACCGGACAGCGCCACCCCGACAGCCGGGAACGCTACTTCCATTCCGAGAAATACGAAATCGTTCAACACGACTGGGACGCCCGCAACCGCCTGACTGATTTTATCAGCAGGATCAACAAGACGAGGCAGGAGAACCCTGCGCTGCAAACTTCTTTCAACCTCCATTTTTCGCAAACGGACAACGACAAACTGATCAGTTTCGTAAAAACCACCCATAGCGGTCAGCATGCCATCTGGTGCGTCATCAACCTGGATCCGCACCAGAAACAAGGCGGCTATGTGGAAGTGCCCCGAAAAGCGCTGGGCCTCAAAAACCGCTGGATCAACCTCCAGGTAACGGAGTTGCTCACCGGTGAAGTGTATCACTGGTTCAACGACTGGAACTACGTCGAACTCAACCCATCCAAACTTCCCATTCACATCTTTAAGGTGGAGATGGGGGGTTGAGAAAAGTTGAGAAAAGTTGAGAGAGGTTGAGAGGGGTTGAGAGAGGGTTGCCTACTGTTCACTGAAGACTGATTACTGAACAATGAGACCACTGTACCTGCTACTTGCCCTGACCATTGCTGCTTGCGGCAGCGACAAAACCGCTGAACACACAAGCCAAAAAGCAATGACGACACCTGCTGTTACAAAAGCCCCGTTCGGATTGACCAAAGCCGGGGAAGCCGTTGAAATTTACACCCTCACCAATGCCAACGGCATGGAAGCCAGGGTGATGAACTACGGTGCCACCCTGGTTTCGTTGAAAGTGCCCGACGCAAAGGGGAATTTTGACGATGTGGTACTCGGCTACGATTCCTTGGAACCCTATCTGCGGGAAGATAATCCCTACTTTGGAAGCACAGTCGGACGCTATGCCAACCGCATTGGCGGCGCCCGCTTTGAACTGGACGGCGTGGAGTACCAACTCGCTGCCAACAATGGCCCCAACCACCTTCATGGCGGCCTGAAGGGCTTCGACAAAGTGATCTGGGGTGCTGAAATATTGGACAAAGTGGACAAAGCCGACTCACCCAGCCACCACCCCGGCGTGGGTGTGAAATTCTGGTACCGCAGCCCCGACATGGAAGAGGGTTATCCCGGTGAACTGCTCTGCCAGGTGACCTACATCCTCACCGATAGCAATGAACTGGTGCTGTATTACGCAGCCCGCACCGACAAACCCACGGTCGTCAACCTGACCCATCACTCCTATTTCAACCTGACGGGTGGCAAGCGGGATGTGCTTGACCACCGGCTCCTGATCAATGCCGACCGCTACCTGCCGGTGGACGAAAACCTCATTCCAACAGGTGAAATGGCTGATGTGACGGGAACGCCTTTCGATTTGAGAACGGCCAAAGCCATTGGCCAGGACATTGGCGCAGCCGATGAGCAACTGAAAAGAGCCCAGGGCTACGACCACTGCTGGGTGCTGAACCGCGACAAAGAAGGCCGCAGCCTGCAACTGGCCGCCGAAGTCACTGAACCGCAAAGCGGCCGGAAAATGACCGTACTCACATCCGAACCGGGCATGCAGTTTTATTCCGGCAACTTCCTCGACGGTGCCTACACCGGCAAAAACGGACAAGTGTACAACGACCGTTGGGCCCTCTGCCTGGAAACCCAACACTTCCCCGACTCGCCAAACAAACCGGAGTTTCCGTCCACCGTGCTGCGGCCCGGACAGACCTACCGGACTGCCACCGTTTACAAATTTGGCATTGCCGACATACAGTAAGCCGAACCATCACCCGACAAGACATTACCTGCCATGAAAATCCTGCTCCTTTGCCTGCTGCCTTTTTTTGCCTTCGGTCAAAAGTCCATCCTCATCAGGGACATCAAACCCCTGCCCTTTACGGACGTGAAAGTGAAGGACAAATTCTGGGCTCCCCGCATCGAAACCGTTTGCAAAACCACCATCCCCTTCGCCTTGCGGCAATGCGAAGAAACAGGCCGTATCCGGAATTTTGAACTCGCCTCCCGGGATGCCGGGACAGATTCCGGCAATGAAAACGGGGCTTTTTGCTCCGCCTACCCTTTTGACGACAGCGACGTTTACAAGATCATCGAAGGTGCAGCCTATGCCCTCCAGCACCAGTACGACGCCAGTCTGGACGCCCAACTCGACAGCCTCATCGGCAAAATAGCAGCCGCCCAGGAACCCGACGGCTACCTGTATTCCTGGCGCAGCATTTACGAAAAATACCCCGACAGCCGTTCCGACGATAAAAGCAAAGGCAAGGGCCTGCGCATGGCCGGCACCGAGCGCTGGCAACTGACCGATCAGCACAGCCACGAACTGTACAATTTGGGGCACCTGTATGAAGCCGCCGTGGCGCACCACCTGGCCACCGGAAAGCGAAACCTGTTGGATGTGGCCCTCAAAAGCGCAGACCTGGTCTGCAACACCTTCGGCCCCGGCAAGCTGGAAAAAGTGCCCGGCCATGAAGAAATTGAAATAGGACTGGTGAAACTGTACCAACTCACCGGCGAGCAGCGCTACCTGGACATGGCCAGCTTCTTTCTGGAAAAAAGGGGCTACGGTGAGGAATACAGCCAGAACCACCTGCCCGTGCGGGAACAGCGCGAGGTGAAAGGTCACGCCGTGCGGGCCTGCTACCTCTACTCCGCCATGGCCGATGTGGCCTCGCTGACCAAAGACACCGGCTATGTGGAGGCCCTCAATGCCCTTTGGGAAGATGTGATTCGGGGCAAGGTTTACTTCACCGGGGGCATTGGCTCTTCGCAAAGCAACGAGGGCTTCACGGACGCTTACGACCTGCCCAACTTCAGCGCCTACGCCGAGACCTGCGCCTCCATCGGCTTCGTATTGTGGAACCAGCGCATGTTTCAGCTGACCGGCGACGCCAAATACATCGACGTGCTGGAGCGCACCCTGTACAATGCCCTCAACAGCGGCCTCGGTTTTTCCGGCGACCGCTTTTTCTACGACAACCCGCTGGCCTCGCTTCGCAACCACGAACGCAGTGAGTGGTTCGCCTGCGCCTGCTGCCCCTCAAACATCGCCCGGTTCTTCCCCTCACTGCCCGGTTACATCTACGCCAAATGGGGCAACACCGTGTACGTCAACCTTTTTGCGGAGAGCGAAACCACAGTGGAAAACGTCAACAGCCGCCTGCAGATCGTTCCCGTCACCCTCCGGCAAAAGACCAACTACCCCTGGGACGGCGAGGTCAACATCATTGTGGAACCTGAAAAACCCAACACCTTCGAACTGCGGGTGCGCATACCCGGCTGGGCCCGGGGTGATGCCTTCCCCGGCGACCTGTACAGCTTCAGCAACAAGTCTGCAGAGCGGGTGTACTTCAGCCTGAACGGCAAAGACTTCACGCCGGAAATCCGCAACGGTTACGCCATCATCAACCGGAAATGGAAGAAAAACGACCTGCTTTCCATGCGCCTGCCCATGGATATTTACTTCGCAAAATCACATTCCGCCGTGGCAGCCAACGTGGGGCGCAAAGCCATCCAGCGCGGGCCGCTGGTCTATTGCGTTGAAGGGAAAGACCAGGAATTTCCGGCCATTCATTACACCTGGACGGATTTCACCAAGCCCGTCAGCACCCGCTTTGAGCCCAACTTCCTGAACGGCGTGCAAACCCTGAGCCTGGCCGCCACCCTCTTGCAGGAACCCCACGGCAACAGGCCCACCCGCAAACCGCTCTGGCTGAAAGCCATCCCCTACTACGCCTGGGCCAACCGCGGCGCCGACAACATGGCCGTCTGGCTGGCCGACAACCCAGCCAGCGCCAAAAAGAAGCCGGCTCCCAACCTCATCGAAAAAGCCCGGATCACCGTACCGGAAGGCAGCAGGGGCAAATCCAGTTTCCTCAACGACCGATGGATTCCCAACAACTCGGCCGACCTGGAAAGCACCTATGTCCGCTTCCCGGTGCAAGACACCGTCGAGATTCTGATCGAATTGCCGGAAGTGAAGAAAATCAGCGAAGTGCATGCCTGGTGGTTCACCGGAAAGGACTGCAAACTGCCGGCCTCCTGGAGCGTACAGTTCCACAGCGAAAATGGATGGGTCTCCCCCATTCACGGACCGGACAACCCCACCCTCGCCGACGGCTGGAGCGAATGCCATTTCGACGAAGTGGAAACCAGGAGGATCAGGTTACTGATAGTTGGGCAGCACAGAGCCCCGACCGGACTGCATGAGTTGAGGGTGGTTGAGGAGTTGTAGGTTGTAAGTTGTAGGTTGGCAGGCGCTAGCACTTTCATCCCTTATTCCTTATTCCTTATCCCTCATCCCTCATCCCTGGATTATGAGGATTATGGGGTTTAGCAGGAATACGCTGTTCAACTCTGTTTTCAACTCCTATAACTCTGTGGTTTATTGGGGATTATGGAGGATTATGGGGATTATGGGGATTATGGAGGATTTTAGGGTTTAGCAGGAATACGCTGTTCAACTCTGTTTTCAACTCCTTTTACTCTGTGGTTTATTGGGGATTATGGAGGATTATGGGGATTATGGGGATTATGGAGAATTTTAGGGTTTAGCAGGAATACGCTGTTCAACTCTGTTTTCAACTCCTATAACTCTGTGGTTTATTGGGGATTATGGAGGATTATAGCGATTATGGAGGATTATAGCAGCACCAACTACGAGCTACGAGCTACGAGCACGTTCAGAGTTGAGGGGTTATGGTAATTTTAAAGCTCCATCGTACACAGCAATCAACCTTTGCCAGTCGTACTTTTCCACGTATTGCTTTCCCGGGAATTTTGGCACCTCATTCCAGGTTTGGAGCAGGCGCTTCAGTGCCGGAAAAAAATCATTTTCATTTTCGTAAAAATGTGCGCCGTGTATGGCTTCCGGCAGATGCTCCGGATAGGCCAACCGATTGGGCAGCAAAGGGTAACAGCCGCAGTAAATGGCCTCCACCACACTGCCGCCGAAAAAGTCCTGCCGGCTGGTGACGGGCAAAATATCTGCCTGCCAGAGCAGCCGGGCATAGGTGCTGAAATCCGCTGCATAGCCGAAATGCAGCAGCTCCTCGCTTAGCCTTTCTTTTGCTTCGTCAAAAATGGGCGGGTATTTACCGAAGGCCTCGCCCAGTACGATCAACTTAAATTCAACACCTTCTTCCTTCAGCCTGAAAAGTGCCTTGAAAAACAGCTCTGGCCCTTTGTCGTACTCCCAGCGGTGGTTCCACAACAGCACCGGTGCCTGCTCTGCTTTCCCGATGGCATGTTCATCGAAAGCCCGCAAGTCCATGCCCAGCGGCAGCACCTCACTTTTCGCTTCAATCGCTCCGATGTTTTCCAGTCCCCGGAAATCAGGAAACTGTTTTAAAAAACCTGGCAGGGCCTCCAAAAACGAATTCCTGTGAAAGTGTGAGTTGAAAAACACCCGGTCGGCAGCCAGTGCAGAGGTATAGTTGATGAAGCCGTATTGGTTGTCCCTGCCCAGTTTCACATCCTCATCGTCAGGTGACCAGGGATAGGTGATCTGGTTTTCATGGAAGTAAAGCGCCACGGGAATTCCGGCGCTCCTTTCCCGGGTCAGCGCCAGAAAAGTGGCCACGTCCAGCATATCCGTTGCAAGGATGAGATCGGGTAAAGTTTCCAGTTCATTGAACCGGCGGGCCAGTTCCACCGCCCCACCGTACATCCTCCATTTCCAGTGCCTGCCCGGCAGGGTTAGCAGTTCCACCTGGTGCCGGCTGTGAGCAGCCAGGCCCTGCGCCCATTGCCGGTGGCTGCCGGTGAAGAATGGTTCTGTGAGGAGGATGTGCATGTGCGTTCGATAAGCTTGTCTGTATCAGGGGACAAGATTAAACTTTTCCGGATGGAAACTGGATTGGGGATGCGGCAAACCCTGAGGGATGGCACAACTGAGCACGACTTTTTCCGACAACAGGGTCATAAATTCCATGACGGGATCTGATCCTTGAACAATGCGTTCATGCACCTCCACCCCTTTCAACTCATCCACCAGTCCGGTGCCCAAGGCCTTGAGCAGTGCCTCTTTGCGGGTCCACAATTTGAAAAAATCAGCTGCTGACTGGATTTGCTGCCGCTCCTTTTCGGAAAAGTAATGATGAACAACTCCGTCGTAGTCAAAATCTGCCCGGAGCTTTTCGATATCAACCCCTACGGATTCAGGCCGCTGGTGCCACAGAATTGCGAGGTATTCTGCAGAATGCGAAATGCTGAACTGGAATATCTCCTGCATGCCTTCAATGAATGGCTTTCCCCGGGCCGTGGTGCCGATGCTGATGGTAGATTCAGGAACTCCGGCGGCTGCAGCTGCCAGTTCCCGCACCACTCCCCTGCCGGCCACAAAGGATTTCCGGTCCACCGCCTGCCGGTAACGCCCTGCCCGGTCTGCTTCCTCCTCGCTGAGCAGGTCCTGCCAGCGCTGCCACCGCGCCGGGCCGATTTCGTTGATATTGAGTACTTGCAGGTGCAATTGACTGTTTAATTGTTTACTCACCTTCAGCGAGTTTAGGCCCTTCGGGCGTTTAACAAGCCAGGTTCACTCGAGACCTCCGATGCATCATCCAACCGGACTGTATCCTGCATCATCGTATTCAATGAATTTGACTTTATGCAGTGGCCTCAATCCCCCGATTCTTCAAATCCTCGATTCTTCAGATCCTCAATTCCTCATCCCTCATCACTCACCCCTCATCACTCACCCCTCATCACTCACACCTGCCACCTCCTCCAGTCTTCGCTGCACGATCTTCGCAATCTCCTCTCCGTGCACCCTGTCGAAGAGGGTCAGGTGGTTGCCGTCGATGTTGTGGACACGGACACCTTTGCGGGCGAATTTGGACCAGCCATAGTATTTCGGATCGGCCACATAGAACATCAGTTCACGGGCTTTGAAGAGGTCCAGTTGTACATCCAGCGGTTCCAGGCGGTATTTGTGGTAAGCCTCCATGCTCTTTTCGTACACCTCTTTTCCGAAGGGCAGGTACCCTTCTTCCACCTGTTTGGTTTTGGTGTTCATATAGGCCACACGCAGTTTCCCTGCGATGTTGTCTACCCGGTTCTTGAGCATTTGCGATTTGTATTCCACGGTGGCGATGGGGTGCTTCAGCAGCAGTCCCAGGTTGAAACCGGTCTTTTTGAGTTTCTTTTTCCAGTTGGTGGCAGAGCCGCCGGCCTCCTGTTTGGCCACGGCATCGAATACGGCCAGGAAAGGCACCTCCTCACCGGCTGCCAGCAGTTGGCGGGCCATTTCCCAGGCCACGATGCCGCCAAGCGAGTAACCTGCCAACAGATAGGGCCCTTGCGGCTGCACACTCCTGATCTCCTGGATGTAGTGCGCTGCCATGTCTTCGATGCTGTCGTGGGGTTTCGTGCTGCCGTCGAGGCCGCGGGCCTGCAGGGCGTAGATGGGCTGATCGGGCTCCAGGTGCCGCACCATGTTCTGGTAAAACAGCACGTGCAAGCCTCCGCCATGCACCAAAAACAAGGGCGGCTTGTTGCCCGAAGGGCGAATGGGAACGAGCGAGGAAAAAGCAGCCGCATCCGAATGGTCCTCTTCCAGCAGTTCGGCCAGTTCACGGATGGTGGCGTGCTGGAACAGCACCGTCAAGGGCAGTTGCTTGCCGGTGGCCTTGTGGATGCGGGTCAGCAAATTAACGGCGCTGAGCGAGTGGCCGCCCATTTCGAAAAAATCCTCATCAACGCCGGGGTTCTTCAGGCCGAGCACCTCCTCCCAGAGGGTGGCCAGCAATTTTTCGGTCTCACTTTCCGGACGAGTGCGGGTGCTGGTCTGCCGCTTTTGCTCCCATTGGGGTTCAGGCAGATTTTTCCGGTCCACCTTCAGCGAATTGTTGAGCGGCAGCTCGTCCATTTTTACGAAGGCAGCCGGCACCATGTAGGGCGGCAGCTTTTTCCGGAGGAAATCCCTGAAAGTTTTTTCGTCGAAAACGGCACCGGGTTGCACCACCACCCATGCAGCCAACTGGGGCTCCCCTGCGGGGTCTTTCACGATGCCAGCGGCGGCCTGCTCCACACCCGGTATTTGGTGCAATGCAGCTTCAATTTCACCCAGCTCTATGCGGTAGCCCCTGAGTTTCACCTGCCCGTCGATGCGGCCGAGGAAGTCGATTTCGCCTGTCGGGAGCCAGCGGACGAGGTCGCCGGAGCGGTACCAGGTCCGACCGTTTTCATCCTGAACGAAGGCTTTGGCTGTCAGCTCCGGCCTGCCCAGGTAGCCTTTTGACACACCCGGCCCGCTGATGAGGAGTTCGCCGGGTGAGCCGATGGGCACCAGGCCACCGTCCTTTCCGACAATTTTCACCTGCACATTGGCGATGGGTTTGCCGATGGGCACAGCATCGCCGGGTTGTCGCCGCAGCAGGTCTTTATCCACCCGCTGGTAGGTGGCGTAGATGGTGGTCTCGGTGGGTCCGTAGCCGTTCCACAGCTCTCGGCAATTGTTCAGCAATTGCGCAGCGAGTTCTTTGGGCAGGGCCTCGCCTCCGGCAATGGCGCACAGGCCTTCACTGCCCTGCCAGCTACTCAGCAGCAGGATGCGCCAGGTGGCCGGTGTGGCCTGCATGTGGGTGGGCCGGTGCTGTTCCAGCGCCTGAGCCAACCGGAAGCCGTCTTTGCGCTCATCGGGGGTGGCCATCACCAGGTGGGCGCCGGTGGTGGCGGGCAGGAAGTAATCCGGAATGCTCATGTCGAAAGCCATGCTGGACACAGAGAGCAGCACGGAGTCCTTGCCCACCTTCAGGTGGCGGTTGATGGCAGCAAGGGTATGCAGCGCCGATTCGTGACGGATGACCACCCCTTTGGGCTGCCCGGTGGAGCCGGAGGTGTAAATTACATAGGCGTTGGCCGCAGGCCGAACGGCAATATCCGGCATATCGGCGGGCAGCGCTGACCAGTCCACGGAATCCAGCACCACCAGGTCTGCACTCATTCCGAAGCTCTTGTGCATCGCGGAAGAATGGGTCAGCAGGTGGCTGATGCCGGCGTCTTTGGCAATGCTGCGCAAACGGGCGGCCGGGTTGGAGGCGTCCAACGGCACGTAGGCACCTCCGGCTTTCAACACGCCGTAGATGGCCGGCAGGATGTCTGCCGACTGCTCCAGGAGTACCCCGGCATAGGCGCCGGCTTCAAACCCCTGCTGCAGAAGCAGGTTGGCGATTTGGTTGGAACGGCGCTCCAGTTCTGCGAAGGTCATTTGCTGCGTTCCGCAAACCACAGCCACTGCTTCCGGTTGCTGCGAAGCAGTGAAGGAAAGCCAGCCGTGCAGGGTCTGAGGCTGATCTGGCAGCGGCCAGGGCATGTGTTCGCCCGTGCCGAACTTTTCCAGCCGCTCTTTTTCTTCCTTCGGCAAAATGTCTATGCGGCCAAGTGGCAGGTCCGGGTCTGCCAGCAATTTTTCGAAGAAAGCCCTGAAACCGTTCAGGCTGCGCTGGATGCTCCCGGGTTCGAACAGGGATTTGTTGTAAAACCATTTCAACTGCAAAGCACCCTCGGCGTCGAGGGCCGGCTTGAGCTGCACCAGCAGGTCGTAGAGTTTGTAATTGCCTTCGATAAAGTCTGACTGCACCTCCAGCGGGCCGAAATCATAGCTGCGTTCCATGGTTTCCATGTTGAAAACCACCGAGACCAGCGGGTGGCGCCCGACCTCCCGTTTGAGCTGCGTTTCTTTTACCAGCGTGCCGAGGGTGTATTCCTGGTGGTCGAAAGCGGTGAGCAGTTTCAGGTTGGCATCCTTCAGGTGTTGGCGGAACCCCGCCTCCGGGTCCGTCTTGCCCCGTACCGGCAGCAGGTGGGTGCGGTGCGCCACCAGGTCCTGCCACTCGACGATGGACTTGCCGCTGACGGCCACGCCCACCACCGTTTCCAGCTGCTGGCACCAGCGGCTCAGCCAGGCCTGAAAAGCGGCGAACATGAGTGCGTACAGCGTGGCTCCCTGCCCGGCTGCCAGGGCTTTTGCCTTTTCTATTTCTTCCTTCGGCAAAACGACGGACTGCGAAACGGCCTCCAGCCCACTGTCCTGCGAATGCGGGTGATCCAGCGGCAGGTTGAGCGGTTCCACGCCGCCTTCAAACTCCCGCAACCAGTATTGCCGCGCAGCGGCGAAGGCCTCTGATGTTTGCATGTCCTTTTGCCGGAGGGCAAATTCCGACAACTGCTGCACCGGCGGCAGCGGCTCCCGGCTGTAGCCCGATTCAATGGCGTAGAGCCTGCCGAGATCGGCGGTGAGCACACCCACCGACCAGCCATCGAGCACGATGTGGTGCATGACGAACAACACCACGTGATCCCGCTCCGCCATTTTGACGACGAAGAAACGGGCCAGCGGCGCCTGGCTCAGGTCGAAAGGCTGTGTCAGTTGCTCCTTTTTCAGCGCTTCCAATTTTTCCGCTCGCTGCTCGATGGGCAGGTCGCTGAAATCCAGAAACTGGGGTTCCAATTCCGCTGCCGGCCAGATGTGCTGCACTTCCCCACCCTCGTCGATGCTGGTGCGAAGTGCTTCGTGTCGCTGCGCAAGGGTGCGGATGGCCCATTTCAATGCTTCCAGGTTCAGGTCGCCTTTCAGCCGGATGGCAGAGCCGATGTTGAACGAAGCTGCCGCCTCCGGTGAAAAGTGGTGCGAGACATAGATTTCCCGCTGGCCCTCCGTCAGCGGCACCGTGACGATGTCGCTGCGGTCCTCCACCACCGGCCGGGCCGGTTCCGATGGTGTGTCATCCTTTTTTGGCTTGGCCAGCAAACCTGCCAGATGAGCAATGGTGGCCTCACCTGCCAGCGAAACCAGCGGCAACCGCAGGCCGGTCTTGTCCTCGATGGCCGAAAGCAGTCGCACGGCCAGCAAAGAATGCCCACCGAGTTCAAAGAAATTGTCGTGGCGGCTGATGCGCTCCACACCCAGCAGCTCTTTCCACAGCTCTGCCAGCAGCACCTCCATGGGGCCTTCCGGCGCTTCATAGCCGGACCGGGTCTCCAGTTGGCGGGCATCCGGATTGGGCAGGGCCCGCCGGTCCAGCTTACCGGTGCCGGTTTGCGGCAGCTCCGGCAGCTCCATGATGACACCGGGCACCATGTAATCGGGCAGCTGCTTTTTCAGAAAATCACGGATGGGAATGCCGTTCACGCCGGGCTTTTTCACCACGTAGGCAACGAGGCCCTGCTCGCCGTTGGGCAGGGTGCGGAGTGCCACGGCGCAATCCTGCAGGCCTTCCATTTTCCGAAGGACGGCCTCCACCTCTCCCAGTTCGATGCGGTAGCCCCGGAGCTTCACCTGGTTGTCGAGGCGGTTGATGTATTCGATGTCACCATTGGCATGGCGCACCACAAGGTCGCCAGTTTTGTAGAGTTTTCCTTCGGGAAAATCCGGATGGGTAATGAAAGCCTCCTCCGTTTTTTCAGGACGCCGGTGGTAGCCGCCGGCAACGCAAAGGCCCTGGATGTACAATTCTCCGGGAATTCCATCCGGCAGCGGCTGCAAGTGCCGGTCGAGGATGAACACCCGGGTATCTGGCAGCGGCCGGCCGATGGGCACATAGCCGGAGTGGTGCGGTTCGTCCAGCGTTTCATGGCTGATTTCTTTTGCCAGCGTGTAAATCGTCGTTTCTGTGGGGCCATAGGCATTCCAGAGTCTGGAGCCCCGCTTGAGCAATTCGGCAGCCAGTTCCCGGCTCAGTCCCTCGCCGCCGGAGACCATTTTCAGTCCGGGCAAACCCTGCCAGCCGCTGCTCACCAGCATCTGCCAGGTGACGGGTGTGGCCTGCAGGAAGGTGGCGCCGGCAGCTTTCAGTTCCTGCGCCAGCAGGTAGCCGTTTTTCACCACCTCGGTTGGTGCAATGATCAGCCTGGCGCCATTGCTGAGGGTCATGAAAATGTCCTGCACGGATGGATCGAAGGTGGCCGAAATGACGGCAAAAACTTTCTCCTCCTCGTTGAAATCCAGCACCTCCCGCATGGCCGTAATCAGGTGCATGGCCTGGGAATGCCGGATGGGCACCCCTTTGGGCTGGCCGGTCGAACCGGAGGTGTAAATCATGTAGGCCAGGTCTTCTGGACCGGCCGAATATTCGGGCGGCTGCACCAGCAGCTCCTGCCAGTGGTTCTTTTCTTCGTCAATGAATGCGGTGGCAATTTGCGGTTCATTGGGCAGTATGTCCCTGAACCGGCTTTCACTGATGAGCAGGCGTGCACCACTGTCTTCCAGCAAAAAGCGCAGTCGCTCAGTGGGATTGGCGGCGTCCAGCGGCAGGTAGGCAGCGCCGCATTTCAACACGGCCAGCAGCACGGCCGGCAGCAGTTCGTTGCGGTCCACCAGCACGGCAGCGAAGGTGCCGGGCAGCAGGCCTTTCCCGGCAAAATGGTTCGCCAGACGGTTGGCGGTTTGCTCTAACTGGCGATAAGTCAGCTGGCGGCCTTGGCACTCCACGGCTACCCGGTCCGGTGTCTTCCGGGCCTGTGCGCTCACCAGCTCGTGCAGGGTTGCCTTCGGGGAATCCATGGCCGGGCCGGTGCCTCGTTCCACCCAGTTGCGCAGCGAAGGCGGGTCCATGAGCGGCAGTTTGCCGACGGGCCTTTCCGGCTCCGCCATGCAGCCGTCCAGCAAGGTGCCGAAAGACTGCAACCAGCTTTCCATGGTGTGCCTGTCCCAGAGGTCGGCATTGAAATTCCATTCCACCACCAGCCCTTTCCCTCCGGCTTGCGGACTGATGTTCACGAAGATGTCGAAAGTCTCATATCGGCGGGGAATGGGGCGGGTAGTGGCCTTCAGGTCTCCAAATTGGAGCTGATCCAGCGGGCTGTCCAGGTTGAACAGCACGGACACCAGCGAAGGCCTTGAAGGATCCCTCGGCAGTTCCATTTCGCCGGCCAGGGCGCCCAGGGTAAAGTTCTGATGCTCGAAGGCATCGAGCAGGGTGCCCCGGGTGCGTTTGAGGAAGCTGCCAAAAGCTTCATTGCCGTCGGTGCGCAAGCGAATGGGCAGCAGGTTGGCGGCATGGCCGGTCAGTTGATCGTTGCCGGGCAGGTTGTGGCCGGCGGCAATCATGCCCAACACGAAATCCTCCTGCCCGGAAAGTTTGTGAAGAAAAGCGCCGAAGGCGGCAAAAACATAAAAGTAGAAAGTGGTGCCCTGCCGGGCTGCCGTTTTGGTGATTTGCTGGAAACGCTCAGCCCCTATGCGCAGGGTGGCCACCTCGCTGCGCCAGGTTTTTACCGAAGGGCGTTTGCGGTCGGTGGGCAGCTCCAGCGACGGCGGCAAGGGCGTCAGGTGTTCTTTCCAGAAAGCAAGGTTTTTCCTGAAATCCTCACCCTGCTGATAGGCCCGCTGCTCCAGGGCATAGCTTCCCAATTGTTTTACCGAAGGCAAAGAAACCGCTGCGCCACAAGCCCTGGCATACAGGCGGCCCACATCCCGGGTGAGCAGGCCCAGCGACCAGCCATCCACGGCAATGTGGTGAACGGTGATCAGCAGGCGGTGGTCCTGGTCGTTCCATTTCACCAGGCGGAACCTGACCGGTGGCCCTTTTTCCAGGTCAAATGGGGCTTCCGTTTCGGCCTCGTGCAGGGCTTTCAGCTGCGCTGCTTTTTCCCCTTCGGCAAAATGGCTGAGGTCGGTCCAGGGCAGTTCCGGTTCAAAAGGCGGCAAAGGTTTTTGCCGGCTGCCATCTCTGCTGAAGCTCATCCGCAAGGCCTCGTGGCGTTTGATCAGCTGCCGGAGGGCCGCCTCCAGGGCTTCCCGTTTCAGCTCTCCTTCAAGCCGTATTTCGGTGCCCACGTTGTAGGTCAGCGAGGCCTCTTTGCCCAGCTGGTCGGTCACAAAAATTTCTTCCTGACCGGCGGTGAGCGGATAATCGGCATGGCGCCGCACTTTGGGCGGAACGACCACATTGAGGTCTTCGCCCTCCCAGGGTTCTATCAAACCGGCATCGTACATATCCTGAATGGCCTCCTCAAAGGCCTTGTAAGTTCTTTCGAAATCCTCGTCGGTGTGCGCCGTGGAGATGAAGCAGGGGCGCTCCCGCACGTTGACGCCCCGCATGCGGAGGAAGTAGTTGAAGAGCCGGCTGAGCGGGTTGTTGTCGGCGGTTTTCAGCATGAAAAACGAGGAGCAGCTCTGGATCATGAAGGGTGCCTTCGTCTTGAGGAAGATCTCCCTGATTCGCTTCGCAAAGCGTTCGGTGCGCTCGTTGAGTTCCTCCTGCAATTCAGGACTCCGCCTTTCCAGTTCCTGCATGGCCGCATGGGCCGCCGCCACACTGATCGGATTTTTGATGAAGGTGCTGGCGAAGTAGGTCACAATCCCCTCGGGACTGCTGCCGTCGCCGTATTGCCACAAGCCACCATCAAAAGCCTCCATGTACTTCGCCTTGCCGGCAACGGCAGACAGCGGCAGACCGCCACTGATGCTCTTGCCATAGGCGACGATGTCGGCTTCCACGCCGAACCACTCCTGGGCTCCGCCTTTGGCCAGGCGGAAGCCGTTGATGATCTCATCGAAAATGAGCGCCACACCCGCCTCCCGGGTGATCTCCCTCACCTGGCGAATGAGCTCGTCGTGCTGCCAATGCGGGTTCTGCGCCTGCACCGGCTCTATAACCACCGCTGCCAGCTCGTGAATGTTGGCCTTCAGCTTGTCGAGCGCATACGGATCGTCGTAATCCAGCACCAGGTTGTTTTCGACGAGAAAAGAAGGAACACCCGGCGATGAGGGCAAAGCCACCGATTTGTCTTTCAGGTGCACCCCGCGGACCAGAAACTGGTCGATCATCCCGTGGTAGTCGGTATCAAAAACGGCGATGCGCTCACGACCGCTGGCCGTGCGGGCCGCTCGGACGGCTCCCAGCACGGCCTCGGTGCCGGTGTTGGCCAGGGTGACCCGGTCCATGCCACTCATCTCGCAAATGATGCGGGCCACCTCGGTGGCTTCCGGCGGCAGCACGTCCAATGAATTGCCCCGCTGCAGGGCAGCCGCCACCGCTTCTTCCACGAAATCGGGCATGTGGCCGAACAGTCCCACCCCATAGCTCATCACGTAGTCGATGTATTCGTTGCCGTCCACATCCCAGATGTGGGCGCCCTTGCTCTTTTTCAAACCAATCTGGTACACCACCTCCTTCCACAACTTGCTGAATCCAGTCACACTCCGGGGATCAGCGTAAAACTGCCGGTGCCGTTGCTGCATCTTTTTGGAGGTGGCAGTCATCTTGTTGTACCGGCGGATAAAATCTTCCAATCCCTTTCGCTGGCGCTCCGGCAAATCCTCCGCCGCACTGATCTTGGCGTAATTGCTCATCTTGGCCGTCACACCTTTGGTGGAACGCTTGATTTCCTGAGGTTGAGACTGTTGAGATTGTTGAAGCTGCCCAGGCTGTTGCGACTGGCGAGCTCCCCCCTCGAGGGGGGCCAGGGGGGTGACCGTTCCGGATTGTTGAAACTGTTGAAACTGTTGAGACTGTTGAGACTGTTGAAGCTGCCCGGGCTGTTGCGACTGGCGAGCTCCCCCCTCGAGGGGGGCCAGGGGGGTGACCTGTTCTGGTTGTTGAAACTGTTGAGATTGTTGAAACTGTTGAAGAGGTTGAGTGGTGCCCCTCAGCAAATCAAGTTGCTGTTGCATCAAGTTCAACTGCTGCTGGATGAGCGTTGCAAGTGGAGAATCCTTTACGGATTGTTGAGACTGTTGAGATTGTTGAAATTGTTGAAGCTGCCCGAGAGGTTGCTCCTGGCGAGCTCCCCCCTCGAGGGGGGCCGGGGGGGTGACCTCCGGTTCAAAGACACCTGGCGGCAGGGATTCATCCAAATGAACCGCCAATGCCTCGATGGTGGGCACCTCCTCAAAGAGGGCCCGGAAGGAGAGCTGGCTGTTGAAGCGCTTGTTGAAACGGATGACGGCCTGGCTGAGGAACAGGCTGTCGAAGCCCAGCTCCAGGAATGCAGCCGAAGGGTCCATGCTTTCCGGATCCATGCCGCTCAGTTCATACAGGATGTTGCGCACCTCATCGATGAGGACATCCTTGCGGGTTTTAGTGGGTTGACTCATGGTTGGTCTTGAATCTTCGGGGGTGGGTGGTTCGGTGGTTATTTTCTGTGGGGCAATTGCCTGTTGGGTTGCCACCATTGCCGGCGGCAGAAAATGCCGCTGTTTTTCGAAGGGATAGGTTGGCAGGGGCAGCCGGCGCCAGTTTTTGTGGTCGTAAAAATGCTGCCAGTTTATTTCAAAGCCCTGCACCCATAGCTGGGCCAGGCTTTTCAGAATGAAAGAACGATCTGCCGTCTGCTCCCGGGGGTGCCGGATGCTGGCCAGAACGGGCTGGCCTTTCCGCTGCGGATGCAGGCGGGCAAAACCGGAAAGGGTCTGCCCGGGGCCGGCTTCCAAAAGCGTCAGTGGTTTTTCTTCAGAAAAGCGGAAGAGGGTGCTCAGGCCATCGTGGAAGCGAACGGTGTTGCGCAAGTGGCTGAGCCAGTAGTCCACCGAAATGGCCTGCTCATCCGTCAGCCAGGTGCCGGTCACGTTGGAGACTACCGGCAGCGCCGGGGCTTTCAATGTTGCCGAAGCGAGGTATTTTCCGAAGGCCTCCAAAATGGGTTCCACCTGCGGCGAATGCGCCGCCACGGCAATGTGCAGGCGGGTGCATTCGATGCCTGCTGCGTCCAGTTTGTTGTGCAGTTGGTCAATGCCTTCGGCGGTGCTGCTCACCACCAGGCTGTCGTGCCGGTTGACGACGCTGATGCAATGTTCCGGCCCCAGCCAGGGTTTCAACTCCTCCTCTGACAGCGGCACGCTCAGCATGGCACCATCTGCGGGCAGGCTTTCGAAGAGCTTGCCCCGCACGGCCACCAGGCCGAGGGCCGTTTCCAGGTCCATGACGCCGGCCAGGCAGGCTGCAGTGTACTCGCCCATGCTGTGGCCCAGCAGGGCAGCCGGCTGAACGCCCCAACGTTGCCAGAGGCGAGCCGTGGCGTATTCCACTGCAAACAAGGCCGCCAGCCCCGCCGCAGGTGCCTGGATGGGCGAATTGTCCTGCCGGTCATCGGGATACAAAAGGCTGCGAATATCCAGCCCGTGTTGTTCTTTCAGCAGCTCGAAGCATTGGTCCATCTCCCTCCGGAAAATGGGCTCTGATTCGTACAGTTCCCGCCCCATGTTGACGTATTGCGCACCGCCGCCGGGAAAGAGAAAGGCCACCTCGAGCTCGCCGGGCTGCACCTGCCCTTTTGCCGCAGGCGAAGAAAAAGCCAGACCCGGACCAATGACGAAAGCCGAGCGGTGGCTGAAATGGCTCCGCCCCAGGGCTGTGGTAGCGGCTGCCGCCGCAATGGGCGTATGGGGTTTGCTTTCGAAGAAATTCCGGAACTCCGCTTGCAGCCTGCCCAGTCCGTTTTCCGTCCGGGCCGAGAGCAGCAGCAATTCGCTTTCCTCTTCGCTGCGCAATGGCTCCACTTCCGGGGCCTCCTCCAGTATGAGGTGGGCATTGGTGCCACCCAAACCGAATGAACTCACCCCGGCCCGGCGGGGCTTGTCGTACCGGGGCCAGGGCCGCAATCGGTCGTTGACGAAGAATGGCGAATTGGCGAAATCTATTTGTGGATTGGGCTTTTTGAAATGCAGTGTCGGCGGCAGCTCACCGTGGTAGAGGGCCAGCGCCGTTTTGATCACACCGATGATGCAAGCCCCGGCATCCAGGTGCCCCACATTGGTCTTCACCGAGCCGATGGCGCAGTAATTCTTTCGTTCCGTAAAACGCCGGAAGGCGGTGGTGAGCCCCTGAATTTCGATGGGATCGCCAATGAAGGTGCCAGTGCCGTGGGCCTCCACATAGCTGATGTCTTCGGCGCTGATACCGGCCTTCCTAAGCGCAGTTTCAATCACCTCAGCCTGGCCGGCGCTGCTGGGCGCAGTGATGCCGGTTTTGTCGGCCCCGTCGTTGTTGATGGCCGTGGCATCGATGACCGCCCAGATGCGGTCCCCGTCGGCCAGCGCTATGTCGAGTGGTTTGAGGAGGAGCATGGCCATGCCCTGGCCCTGCACCATGCCGTTTGCATCGGCATCGAAAGCCCGCAGGTAGCCATCGGCAGAGAGCGGGCCACCGTCGGTGTATTCATAGCCGGCATTCACCGGACTCTGGATGCGACCGCCACCCACCAACACCATGTTGGCATCGCCGTTTTGCAGGCTCTGGCAGGCCAGGTGGAGGGCCACCCCACCTGTGGAACAAGCCGTCTGAACGTTGACGGCGGGGCCTTTCAGGTTGAGCTTGTAGGCCACCCGGGTCACAGAAAACGAGCTGTCGGAAGCCAGCATTTCCTGATAGCCACCGGCAGCTTCCAGCAGCTCAGGGTGCCCCAAAACATTGCGAAGAAAATAGGTATTCCGGGCCACGCCTCCGAACAGTCCGATGCGGCCATCGTAACGGCGGGGGTCGTAGCCGGCGGATTCCAGCGCTTCCCAGGCCGTTTCCAGAAAATGTCGGTGCTGCGGGTCCATCATGGCTGCCTCCCGTGGGTGCAGCCCGAAAAAGTTGTGGTCGAAAGCGTAGGGATCGTCCAGTGCATAGGTGCGCAGGACCTGCCGTTCCGGAAAGGCGCTCAGGCCTTCAGCGGCCAGGTCTTCGGCAGTCACATTGCGGCCGGGGTCTTTCCCGCTTTTAAGCAGTTCCCAGAACTCGTCCACATTGCGGGCGCCGGCCACCCGGCAAGCCATTCCGATGATGGCGATGCGCTTCTCTTTCCGGGGTTCGGCACTTTCAGCTGTTGACTCTTTTTCCTTCGCTTGTTCAGGAGGCGGGTAGCCCAGTCGGGAGGCCATTGCCCATGTTTGCGAAGCGAGGAAGTTGTCTTTCAAAACCCCTTTCCATTCCTCCGCCTTTTGGGCATCGATGCCCTTTTTCCGCTCAAAATGGGTGTCGCCCATGGAGCGGCTGTCGGCGTAGATGCCGTCGGTCATTTTCTTGTCCAGGTCCTGGTAAGGATCGAGCAGGCCGGGGTGAAACTCGATGCCGATCTCCTCGCACATGCGGCGAATCGTGGCTTCCGGCCGGCTTACAAGGTCTTCGTACAGGATGGTGGATTTTTGCCCGTCCGGAACTTCCGTCAGAAATTCACTGACGTTGCGCTGGCTGTGTAACCAAACCAGCTCTCCTAATTTTCTGGGCGACAAGTTGTGCGGATGCAGGTAAAGCACCTGGTCCATGTGGTATTTCTCGAAGGAGCGCACCATGGACCAGGGGTGGCGCACCAGTTGGATGAATTTTGCCTTCGGAAAATCCCGCAACGCCTTTTGCAGGGCCAGCGGGTCCAGGGCGTAGCTGGGCGATTTATCGGCCACCGTCCTGCCTCCGGACCATTCCTGCAGGAGCCGGAACATTTCAGCCGTGGTGGTACCTTTTTCTTCCAACTCATGCAACAAGTATTGTGCTGTTTCGGCGTCGCAATTTTTGAGTTCCATCACCGCCCTGATCAGCCCTTCCGACCACAATTTGAACTTGCCGGTGTAGGCCTCGCTTCGCTGGCGCAATGTTTCGAAGTGCAGCAGTTGCAATTCGTTGCAGGCAAAAAGCGCCGGATGTCCGGCCAGCATGACCCGCAAAAGCGTGGTACCCGAACGCGGCGGCGCCAGGATGAATAGCGGCGCCACATCCGGATCGCCGTTTTCCGAAGGGAAGGAAGCCTCAGAAAGGTGCATGGGGACCAGCCGTTGGAAATCCTCGATTTCCGATTCCGTCAATCGCTCGTGGTCAGCGGCGCCATCCGTATTTTCCGAAGGTGAGACATTGACCAGGCTGGCCACCGCCTCCGGATAATTCTTTTCCAGAAAAGCCGCATAAGCCGCCACCGTCGGATGGTCAAAAATGGAAGTGATGAAAATGCTGGCTCCGGTTTCATCCATCAGCCGGCCGAGGAAACGGGCCGCCAGGATGGAGTTGCCGCCCAGCTCAAAGAATTTGTCGTTTCGCCCCACTGGGGCAATGGCTAGGAGGGCTTCCCACAGCCCGGCCAGGTATTTTTCGATTCCGGTTTTGGGTGCTTCATAAGCCACCGACAGTGCCGGCCGCTCCGCCGGCGGATCGGGCAGGGCCTTGCGGTCGAATTTGCCGTTGGTGGTAAGGGGCATCTTGTCCAGAAAGACGAATTGCGAGGGCAGCATGTACTCAGGCAGGCGCCCGGCCAGGTGCTCCCTCAATTCAGTGACGGTGACATTCCACCCGTCGTGCAGGGTCAGCCAGGCTACCAACCGCTGTTTGGCCAGGTCGTGCTCATCACGCAGCAGCACCACGGCTTCTTTTACGGAAGGCTGTTGTTGGAGGGCAGCTTCAATCTCGCCAAGCTCGATACGGAATCCCCTGAATTTGACCTGGAAATCCGACCGGCCCAGAAAGTCGATGTTGCCATCGGGCATCCAGCGAGCCAGGTCGCCGGTTTTGTACAGGGTGCGGGCCCGGGGGTGCTCCGGCAAGCCCAGCCATTCCGGCCTTTCGATGAAACGCTCAGCAGTAAGCTCGGGCCGGTTCCAATAGCCACGGCCCACCACGGGCACGCTGCCACCGATGTATATTTCTCCGACTTCGCCAGCGGCAAGGGGCTTGAGCTGCTCATCGAGGATGAAAATGTCATAACCCTCGATGGGAATGCCGATGGGGGCCTTCTCGGCATCAAATCCTTTCGGGAAGGTGAAATAGGTGCAGTTCACCGTGGCTTCGGTGGGGCCGTAGAGGTTGTAAAGCTGCGTATTGGGCAGGAGCCGCTCGTGGCGTTGCGCCAGCGACACCGGACAAACCTCTCCGCTGACATTGACCAACCGAAGCGAATCCAGGCTGCCCGGCGGGGCCTGATCCAGCAGAAGGGTGTAGGGCGATGGCAGGGTCATGGTGTGGGTCACGGCATTACGACGAATGGTCTCCGCCAACCTGACCATGTCTTTTTCTTCGCCCTGCTCGGGCAATACCAGGGTGGCTCCCTGCAGCAGAGACCAGAAAATGGTGAGCACCGACACATCGAAGCTGATGCTGACCGTGAGCAACATTTTGTCTATAGGAGCCGGCGCTATGGCCTGCTGGCCCTGCAACTGGTAACACACGTTTTCGTGGGTGATCATGACGCCCTTCGGCCTCCCGGTGGAACCCGAGGTGTAGATCATGTAGGCAAGGTGATGTGGTTCAACTGCCGGTTTTTTGAAGGTGTGACTGCTTTCAGGCAATGGCTCATCGAGGCTGATCACTCGAGCCCCCGTGTCGGGTAAGCGGGGAGCAAGGTGGCTTTGCGTCAGAATAACTTTGGCACCGGCATCCTGCACCATGAAGGCCATCCGGTCGTTGGGATAATCCACATCGATGGGCACATAGGCCCCGCCGGCTTTCAGGATTCCAAAAATTGCGACGATGAGTTCAAAAGAGCGCTCGCAATAGATGGCCACGAAATCTTCCACTCCTACACCCGATTCCTGCAAAACAAGGGCAAGTTCAGTGGACCGCCGGTCCAGCTCGGAAAAGGACATGCTCTCGTTCCGGAAAATCAGCGCCGGTTTGTCGGGCTGCTCTTGCGCCCGTGCTGTCAGCAGCTCATGCAAACAACGATCAGCAGGAAAGGATATGGGTTCACTGGTGCCGTATCTCATAGTAGTCTTCTTCGTGTTCCACAATGCAGGGGGTGGCGTGCGGTAGTGTGTGGGAATGCATGGCCCGTGACGGAAAAATACAGCCAGCAAAGGAGGGTTCAGCTGTCCGTCCAACACCATGCCGGGAACCAAATGTAGGTTTTTTTGAGGTTTTTATTTGGGTTTTTTGGGTTGTGGTGGATTATGGGGATTATGGAGGATTATAGAGGATTATGGGGGATTATGGAAGTTGTAGGTTGTAGGTTGTAGGTTGCTCACTGCCCCTCATACCTTTCACGGATGCGGGTGAGGGATTCCCATTTCACGCCGATCATTTCCTCGAGGGAGAGGCGGGCCAGCTCCACATCGGTGGCGGCTGCGAGGCGTTTTTCCGTAGCGTCGGTGTAATTGGCCGAGGCCCGGAGCATGTCATCGAGGGTGACCTCCAGTTTTTCGAATGCACGTTTTACGAAGTTGTAGGTATTGAGCGCATCCTCTTCGGCTTTGGTGCGGAGCTTAAGGGTCTCGATGGCCAACAGCAGCTTATGATACCTGCTTAGCGTTTCGGCCCGGATGCGCAATTTGTGGAGTTTGGCTTCTTCGTCGGCAATTTTCACATCGTCCTCTTCGATTTCCCGCTCCTTCTTTTTCGTCGTAAAAGTGCCGAGGCTCACAGAGGTGGAGAACTGGTAAAGGGGGTAAATGATCAGGTTGTCGGAACTGGGATTGAGCACATTGGCCAGACTCACTTCGTTGATATTGAAGCCAAACTGCACATCGTCTTTCCAGGATTGGCGCTTGAGGTCCACCTCCTTCTGCTCTTTGCTTTTGCGCAGGTCCATGATGCTGGTTTCGGGGTTGTTCATCCAGGCCAGTTGCACCAGGTAATCCTCAAAGCTGGCAGGCCGGCTTCCCGGCGGCGGCACGATGCGGTCGTAATCCACCTGCGCCTGCGTGGTCTGGCCAAAAATGAGTAGCAAAAAACTGATGAAAGCCTTGTAAAGTCTGGTATGCATAAGTTGCAAATGCTTATTCACTCACAAAGTTCAACAATTGAGCCAGAGGGAGAAACTGGGAGGAGGGAGGAAACACCTAGCGCTTCCAAACTCTACACCTTACACGCTAAACCCTACACTTTTTTAACCACAGAGTTATAGGAGTAAAAAAGAAAGTTGAACAGAGTACCCCTGCTAAACCCCATAACCCTCTATAATCCCCATAATCCTTATAATCCCTGCCTGCCTGCCCGGCGGCAGACGGGTCGGCAGACAGGCTCCATAATCCTCACTCCACAACCACCCATTTCAGCCCTTTCAAAATCTCTCCCTCCTCGCTGCGCAACAGCAGCCAGTAGTTGCCGGTGGGGGTGTTTTTTCCCGGTAAGTTTATTTCCTCGCTGCGCAAAACCGAGCGCTGCCACAGCAGGCGACCGTTGGTGTCGTGAAGGCTCAGCAAAAGGTGCTGCGGCCAGGGGCCTTGCAGTTGCAACACGGCTCCGCCGCTGCCCGAGGGGTTCGGCACGATGAGGGCTTGCAGTTCTGCGGTTGGCGGATTTTTGGTGGAGGTCAGCAGCACTTCAAATGTGAAGGTCTCCGTGCAGCCCAGGGCATCGGTGATGGTGAGGCTGTACTCGCCTGCGGCAAGGCTGTCCACGCTGGCGGTGGTGGGGCCGTGGCTCCACTGGTAGCTGTAGGGCGACGTGCCACCGAAGGTGAGCTGCACCTCCACGGCGCCGTTGGGTTGGTTGGGGTTGGTCACGGGCAGCACCTCGAAGAGCAGCTGGATGGGCGGGTCTTCGCTGACGATGTGGCTGGTGGTTTTGCTGCATCCATTTGCATCCACGAC
>PAAY01000096.1 GCA_002698985.1 Saprospirales bacterium
CCGGATTACCCGTATCCGCCTGCAAAATTTGCCTCGTTCAGAATAAAATTTGCTCACTTTCGCTCAAGCATGAAAATCTAAACAGGCTCTTAAGTACGCAGCACTAAATCGAGCCGATGTTTCCCATTCAAGATACCATACCAGCCAGAAGCTTCCCCGTGATGAACTGGGTGCTGATCGGTTTGAACATTTTTGTGTTTTTCATCCAGGTGTCCATCCCACCTGAACAGCTTGAGGGTTTTCTGAGAGTTTGGGCACTGGTTCCTGCCAGGTACTCCGGCTATTACGGTGAGCCTGGAATTTTGGAATATTATCCTTTTCTGACCAATATGTTCCTGCATGGGTCCACCGCCCACCTCATCGGCAATTTGTGGACCCTGTACATTTTTGGAGACAACGTGGAAGACAGGATGGGCAAATGGCGCTACCTGCTGTTTTACCTGCTGTGTGGCCTTGCCGCCAGTTATACGCATTACATCCTGAATGCTGATTCGCAAATTCCAGCACTGGGGGCGTCGGGGGCCATTTCCGGCGTGATGGGGGCCTATATGTTGATGTTTCCGCAAAGCCGGATCGTTTTCCTGATTCCGATTTTCTTTCTTCCCTATTTCTTCGAAATGTCAGCCTTTATTTACCTGGCATTCTGGTTTCTGGGGCAATTGTTAAGCGGAACAGCCACACTCTTTTCGGCTGCTGACGGGCCCGGCATTGCTTTTTGGGCGCATGTGGGAGGCTTTGTTGCGGGAGTGTTGTTATTCAAATTGTTTGACCAGGGACCATCGAACAACAGACACCAAGGTTTCAATTACGACCGTCACCGGTACATGGACTATTATTCCAGTTATTAAAAACTGTTTTTTTTTGAACTCATTAACCTGAACCAGTATGGACTTTTTTTGGATCATTTTTCTGCTCATTTCTTTGCAACCCGTTATTACGAGAAAAATGCTGGAATCAGCCCGTATGCGGATGATTGAACGAATTGAACGGGAGCGCAACTCAAGGGTGATCTTGTTGGTGCACAGGCAGGAACAGATGAGTTTGCTGGGCTTCCCGCTGGTTAAATTCATCAACATGGAGGACAGTGAGGAAATCCTCAGAGTGCTGGAAATGACAGAACCGGAAAAGGACATCGACCTGGTCCTTCACACTCCTGGTGGGTTGGTTTTGGCTGCGGTGCAAATTGCAAGGGCCATTAACCGAAGGAAAGGAAAGGTGAGAGTGGTAGTGCCCCACTATGCAATGAGCGGTGGCACACTCATCGCACTGGCTGCCGATGAAATCATCCTCAGTAAAAATGCCGTATTGGGGCCCGTGGATCCGCAACTGGGTGAATACCCGGCACCAAGCCTCGTGAAATTGCTCAAAGAGAAAAATATCAACGACATCGATGATGCCACTTTCATCAAAGCCGATATTGCTGAAAAGGCAATCAATCAATTGAAAGAAACCTTATCTGCACTGCTCAAAAGAACCCAGAGCGAGGAAAAAGCCAAAGAACTCGCAGCCCTGCTAACAGAGGGTAATTGGACGCATGATTTTCCCATCACCTGTGATTATGCCAAATCAATTGGCCTGAATGTTTCAGATGAGATGCCTCCTGCTTTCCTGGATCTCCTGAGCATGTATCCGCAACCGGTGAAAACACAAAGAAGCGTGGAGTACAGCGATCATTTTCGACGCATTACAGGAGGAAGGTGAAAGCCGGAAACTCTTTCCGGCTTTCACTGCCTTCTTGAGAGGTAATATCTAACTACTTCGATCTGGAATGCTGCTACATTCGGATTTTGTGGCTGTGCATTTAAGAAGGTCAGCAGCAGCCCGAGTTTGCTCAGTCTGAAATCTTTGTAAATCCCCCCATTGAAGCGGGTGTAAACCGGGACAAAGTGTTCATCGATCTCCAAGCCCCTGGCGTTGCAGGCGTCCATGGCACGCTGGATGGCAACACTTATTTCGCCAGGTGTCAGCCCTTCGTTCAACAGGTCACTTGCCCTGTATTTCTTGCTGTAATATTGCCATGATTCCATCCATTCGGACGGCGCACGGTGCATATCACGAATCCTCCTGTATCTTACAATTTTCATAGGTGTTATTTTTTATTCGACTTCTATCCAGTACTGCTTCCTCCAGCGCTCATAGTTCTTTTTGAGCTTTCTAACTTGCATGGACAGAGCGAGGAAGAAAATGCCATTCAACAGCAGAAATGCTGCAACCAGATAGGCCAGAAATTCAGGAAATAGGAAAATCAGTATGGACATGATCACCAGGTTGATTCCGATTAAAAGGTAAATCCACCATGGTGAAAACAAATGTCCTGTCAGGTTGTCATAAAATTCGATTCTCTTGAACATAGCCGTAAATTTTTTTGGCACCTGTATCGCCCTGAAATGATCAGTACGACCACAGGTCTTGTTCAAAATTGAATATTTCGTCTTTGATTTTTTGTCCCTCCAGAAGTGCATCGATCCCGGTGGCGTAGTCTTCAATGCGCCTGTCATGGACATTGCTTTCCTTAATTATTACAGAATCAAAAAAGCGCATTTCAAGCCAGTCCTCCCAGGTTAGCGTGCATGCATCATTCCAGGGATTGAAAACCCTGTGACGTGCCAGCACCTTTCTTGCATCCGGGTAATAAATCCAGAAAAGCGGTTTGTAGTACTTAAAATTGCCATTGTCATCAGTCACTTCGATGATGGGGGCAATTCCCAGTATTCTCACTTTCAGCTGTGAGTATTTGCTGTCAACCCACCAGATCTCCTTCAGCCGGTAGAGGTAGACGTCTTCAGGATTCAGGTCATTGGTTACGACCTGAATTTGTTCTTCGTAAGTCTCCGGATCGAAGGTCAGTACCGTGTCTCTTGAGGCGAGCAGTTCGCTTATCTCTTCAGGGCTCAGTTCTTTTGAAAACTTGTCATCTTCGGTGCTGTAGGCCCTGATGTTGCCATTCATTATCTCATCGACCAATATTTGAAAAAATGGTCTGGGCGGATAGCGGAATGGTTGGTTTTTCAATGTCCGTATATCAATCAACTCCCATATCCGCTTTTCCCAAAAAACATCCCTTTCATCCGTATGCGGGTAGCTCAGCATCGGATGGGTTGCCACCAAGGATTTTTCGGTAACATCGTCCAGCGGAACGCCATTCTGGGCGTTGCTCATTCCAAATGAGACCAATGTGAGTAAGCCAGAAAGCAGAAAAACCTTTTTCATGATTTATTCGCTTTTATTCATTGGGTTAAACTGCGTTGGCCTTTCGCTTTTGCACATCCAATTCCCTGATTTTTTCGAAGAGCTTTATTTGCTCTTCACTCAAATTCTGAGGAATCTGAACATCTATTTTTACCAGCAGGTCACCATAAGAACCTGGCCGGCCATATACCGGCATGCCTTTTCCCTTCAGGCGCAAAACTTTGCCCGGAGAGGTGCCTTTTGGCACTTTTACCTTCACCTGTCCGGTCATGGTGGGTACATCTATTGAGCCACCCAATACGGCAGTGTACAGGTCGATTTTGGCGTTGTGGATCAGATTGTCACCCTCCCGCTTGAACCGTGGGTCGGGCAAAACTTTCAGGATGATGTAGAGGTCACCATTGGGGCCACCGTTGGCGCCGGGCATTCCTTTGCCCTTGATGCGGAGTTTTTGGCCGTCGTAAGCTCCTGGTTTTATTTCCATGCGGAGTTTTTGGCCGTTCAACTCAAAAGTGCGCTTGCTGCCCTGGTAGGCCTCCAGCAAGGTCACCTCCATCTCGGCCTGTATGTCCTGGCCTTTTACAGCACGGCTCCTCCGGCCTCCACCACGGGATGAAAATTGTGAAAAGGCATCATCCGTACGGCCACCACCACCGCCGAAAAACATTTCAAAGAAGTCAGAAAAACCTGAACCTTGTCCACCAAAAAACTGTGATGGGTCACCTTCGAAATAAAAAGTCCTGGAGCCACCCGGACCGCCTTGTCCACCATGTTGCGAGAAATCAAATCCGCCCTTTTCATAAGCTTCCCAGTTGGCGCCCAGAGTGTCGTATTTCTTGCGTTTTTCGGGGTCGCTCAGTACCTGGTAGGCTTCGTTTACTTCTTTGAATTTTTCCTCGGCTACCTTGTCTCCCTGGTTTTTGTCAGGGTGGTACTGGTTTGCCAGTTTTCTGTAGGCCTTTTTTATTTCCTTGTCACTGGCATTTTTGTCAACGCCCAGTATGGAATAATAATCTTTGTATTGCATAGTCTTTCTTGGTTTGTGTGATCCTCCTCACCTGGAAGTGGACAGGCGCCGGGGCAGGCCCGGCAACCTTACACTTCCTGAGTGTCCGATCAATTATTGCATGCCAACAGGGCAGCATTCTGCCGATGCCCGAACAACTATTGAGCGAGCGTATTTGCATTTCCAGTGCTCAGCTCACTCTTCAAATGCATTTCTACCTTTTTAACGATGTTTTCGATTTCTTTAGGCTCTTTGTCCTTTACTACAGCTATTTCTTCAAAGCTCAAATTTCCGTGAATATACAAGTCGTAAACGCCACTGTCCTCCCATGGTAATTCATGCATGAGGGTATTTATTTTTTTGTTCAAAATATCCTCCTTGCTATGGGCTGAATTACCTTCGTCGAGTTCTTCCATGATTCTTTCTTCGTCATCAACGGCGAGGTTGATGTCATCGGTCGTATATTCGTCGAGGTGGTAGCTGATGTCATCCAGTTCTTCCAGCATCACCAGATCACCGTCCCCGTCGGTCGAGAACTCTTCTTCCATTGATTTTGCTTCTTTCTTTGCAAGTTCCTCGATGCTGGTTACTTCCAGGTTCTCTGCCCATTCGCCTGATTTGAGGATGGATTCCAATACTTCATCCGCAGCTTTATAGGCCTGGAGATCCAATGGAACATTTCCTTTTTCGTACTCCGCAAAGTGCTCGAACAGGTATTCCTTAACGCGGTCGAAAGCACGCATCAGGCTGACCTTGCCTTCAGGTATGAGGCCTTTGGCCTCGAACGTTCTAATCCTTCTATGCATGTACCGTTTTACCGAAGGCAGCAATTCTCCAATCAGGTATTTGAATTCTTCCTGAAGGTCATTGTGATGCAGGTCAACCAAAGTTCTTTGGGCTTTGATCAACTTCTCCTTTGCCTTTTTAGCCCTCTTTACCAGGTGCTCCTTCCGCTCCTGGGCTCTTTCTCTTTTCAGCGCACGGATGAACGAACGGAATACTTCTGCAACCAATTTTTCCAGGCTTCTGTCACGACCATCGGCATATACGATACTGCCATCCTTCAGCCGCAGGCTGTAGGAAAGGTGATATCCTTTCTTTTCATCGCCAGACAAATGGATTTCCAGATTGACAGGCTTTGAGTAGCGCTTGAAAAATTCTGAAACACGCTTTGCATGCTTTTCGAACATCTCCACCACATTGGCAGGGAGCATGGATTTTTCCTTCCTCGTATCAGTCAGTTTGTACATCATAGCTTTCAGTTTTTTATTCATAGCAGTGACTCCCCAAAAGCAAGTCAACTGCCTGGTTTATTTCAAAATCAAAAGATTGGAAATTGGAATTATTTCATCATGAACCGCATGGTGAGGTCATCAATTGTGGTACCAAGCTCGAATTGCTGACATTTTGATGAGTCCAAGGGTTTTAGGCGTGACAATTTGTCGCAAGTAGTTGAAAATCAGTTGACAAAGTGGCAATAAATACAGATGCCGGACCAACTGGTGAGTTGATCCGGCATCCGCTGAATGAATTTGAGTTAGTAGTGAGGGAGAATTTCCCTGCTGATGGAGGATTTAGAATTCCATATCACCTCCTTCAAAGTCACCGCCGTTTCTTCCGCCTCTTTGGCGCTGCTTCTTCTGGTTGATGCGGTAATTGAATGACAGTCGTATTTGACGTGAGTGCCATTGAAATTCCCCTTCGGTATAGAAGTTATCACCTTCGGTAATGTAGCGTCTTTTCCGGGTGTTAAACAGGTCACGAACACTCAGCGTCAGAGTGCCTTTCTTTTTCAGGATGTCTCTGCTCATGCCGAGATCCAGGTGATACATGGCTTTGGCCCTGCCCTGTGTGGTTTCGCGGGGTGCACGGTAGTTGAAAGTCGTTTGGACGTCCAGTTCTTTCCACAGGGTAAGTTTCGAGGTGAATCTCGTAAACCATGAATAGGTGTCGGCACTGAAGTCCTGGTCTTCAAAAGTGCCCTCGGTAATGGAGCGGAAGAAATTGAAGTTACCGTTTAGCCTGAGGGTTTTCAGCGGATCATAGGACCAATTGAACTCCAGTCCGTAATCATCCTGGTTTGACAGGTTCTCAGGCCTGGTGTAGGAAATGCCTTCGTTGTCAAAAGTTCTGATCCTTTCAATGACATCGGTGGTGTGACGGTAATAAATGGACGAAGAAAGTGAGCCCTTCTCCCAATACTTCAGGTGGCCGATTTCGTAAGAATCGGTGAACTCAGGATCCAGATTGGGATTGCCGCTCCATTGGTTGCGTGAATCGCTGAAGGTGAAAAACGGATTCAGGTCCCAGAAACGCGGGCGGCGCACCCTCCTGCTGTAGCTGAGCTGGAAAGAATTCTGATCAGCCATTTCATAGGCAATGTGAGCACTGGGAAAGAAATTGACGTACGAACGGTCGTTGATTTCATTGGAAGTGACCAGTTCTGTCAGCACTTTGGAGCGCTCCATCCGCAAACCGGCCTGGTAGGAGAGCTTGCCGCTTTTGTTTCCCAGAATGGCATAAGCTGCCTGGATGTCTTCGTTGTAAATGAAATTATTGCTCAGGTTGGTCATAACTTCCCAGTCAGAATCCCTGAACTCCTCAACCAGGTAGTCATTGTTGATTTCCCGGAAGCTGGCCAGCATGCCTGCTTCAAATTTGCCGTCTTTGCCGAGCGGGTGGGTGTAATCCGCTGTTATTCGCAGCTGATTTTGGCCCTCCTCGTTTCTCGAGCGCTGCATGAGTTCTGTTCCTGAAAGCAGCACACCGTTTTCGTCGTAATACTGTTCCAGAAAGTCAGAGCGCTCTGTTTCCTGGCGGTCATCGTACTGGACATCCAGGACGAACTCCCGTCCCTTTTCCTCAAAAGATTTGCGGTAGGTCAGGTTGTATTCCAGGTTGCTATCGTCTTCCTTTTCGTTGTCGGTCCGGTAGGTGGATCCAATCGGGTTGTTGAGGTCGAAAAGGTAGTCGTAATAGTTCAGGCTGGCAAAGTTGTCATCCTTGCCGGTGCGGTAGGAAAATGCGGTTGTCAGGATGTTTTTGGGGTTGAAATAGTAGTCAGCACCAAATCGGATGTTATTCGACAAACCACCGCGGTCATTGTCCCTGTCCTGCCTGGTAATGAAAGTAGTGTCATTGCTGAAGAACTCCGTGTATTGATTGCCACCACCTATGCGGTTGCGTTTGTTGATTCCGTAGTTAACGAAGAAGTTGAACCTGTCTCTTCGGTAATTCAGATTGGCAGTGGCTCCATAGGATTCCGGGATGCCACCCGTCAGGTCGAAAGAACCGTTGAAGCCCTGCCTGTTTTGTTTTTTCAGGACGATGTTGATGATGCCGGCCATGCCCTCGGCCTCGTATTTTGCCGAAGGATTGGTGACCACTTCTATCCGGTCGATCATATTGGCCGGCAGTTGCTTCAATCCGTTTGTGCCGCTGATGCCCACCAGGCTGGAGGGTTTTCCGTCAACGAGTATGCGCACGTTAGCACTTCCTCTCAGGCTTACGTTTCCATCTATATCCACGGTTACTGAAGGAACGTTGTCCAGAATGTCTTCGGCGGTGCCTCCGGCATTCGACAGGTCTTTTCCGACGTTGAAAATTCTTTTATCAAGTGAGAGTTGCATTTGGCTTTTTTCAGCAACCACCTCAACCTGGGTGAGTGTTTCGGCATCTGGAACCAGCCTTATCTTCCCCAAATCTGCAACGGGGTTTTCTCGTGACAGAACGATGTTGTCGATAACGAGGGGCTGATAGGCCAGAAACTCTACTGAAACCCTGTAGGTTCCGGGTTTCACTTCAATGAAAAACTGGCCCTTGTCGTCGGTGATACCGCCATTGACGAGGCTCGAATCTTTTTGATTGAAAACGGTGACAGTGGCAAATTCCAGCGGTGCTTCTGTGTCAGCATCAACCACCAGCCCTTTGATCACTGCTTTGGCGGGGTTGTCGGGTGCACCTCCTCCAGGAACCATCCCAGGGCTATGTTGTGCGCGGACCATTCCGAAGCAACAAAGTACAAGTGTCAGTAGCGTTAACAGTCGAGTGGGTGACTTCATGGGTGTGAACATTTGAAAATCAAAAAGAGAAAATGAAAATTTATTTCAGGTGCAAAAAAACGACTCCCTCTCCAAGTGGTCATCCTCTTCTCTATCAAGCAGACCTTTTTGTCAACCTTAACAGGTTCGTAACGAATGAAAAAAAAACAGGACAAACCCCGGAATCGTACGCCGGCCTTTTGAATTTTCTGGATCGATGATTTATATTTGACTCCAACCCAAGCAATTAGCGCTCCTAAACTCGAAATACCAATGAGAACACCACCCTTATTCCAAAGCTATTCGTTTACCCGGAGCGAACGCCTGGCACTCGTCATCATCGCTGCCCTGGCCATTTTCTTTTGCATATTGCCAGCATTGTACCGGGTTTACCACGCTCGTTTTACCGAAGGAAAACAGGTTCCGGATACCGCATGGATGGCTGCAATCAAAGAAGAGAAGACTTCAAGAGAAGATGAGTCCGTCCATGGCTCCTATGAGAAAACGGTTGCAGAGAAACAACCCGTCACATTGTTCTACTTCGATCCAAATCTGTCTTCGCTTGAGGAGCTACGACGCCTGGGACTGAAAGAAAGGGTCGCCAACACCATCATTAATTATCGAAACAAGGGAGGAAAATTCCGGAGGAAAGAAGACCTGAAAAAGATATACGGGCTACCTGAAAGCGAGTATCGCCGCCTGGAAGACTGGATAAAAATTGAACCACCAAAGCAGTATGCGTCAAGTTCAGTGCGAAACAGCGGTTCAAATCATGAAGGGCCGAAGCCCGATTCCCTGCGATCCGGTAAAAGGGATTTTAAGAAGCCTTACAAAGCGACAGAAAAAGAGCCCACAGTCATTGATATCAACCAGGCCAGCATAGAGGAGTGGCAGTCTTTGCGGGGAATCGGACCGGCTTATTCCAAGCGCATCGTTAATTTCAGAGAGAAGCTTGGCGGCTTTTATTCCGTTGAGCAGGTCGGGGAAACCTATGGCATACCGGATTCTGTATTTCAGAAAATCCGGCCTTACCTGAAAGCATCGCCCATTCTGAAAACCATCGATCTCAATCAGACCGACCTCTCCTCCTTGCAAAAACACCCCTACATTAGTTATAAGGAAGCTAAGGTGCTGTTTAGTTACATTCAGCAGCACGTTCCGGTGACCGATATGGAGCAACTCAGAAAGGCGATGTCAAAAATTTTTACAAAAGAAAGGTGGGAGAAACTGGAGCCTTACCTCAACCTTCATCGTTAGCTTCATGCCGTGGCTGGCATTTGCACCTGATTTTTTCCAGTAAATCTTTGTGGGAATTGAGCAATTCCTCGGACAGGGAATAGAGCTGCTCAAACTGATCCTGCATGAATTTCATCTCTTCAGGGATCTCATCGAGGTTCTTGAGTTTGAGTTTGAACATGCAACGGATCCCCTTGATGGCATTTTCAAAATCTTCAGTTTCTGTCAGGTACGTTTTGAGTATCTCGTCAACTGAAACTGGTGTTCCATTGCCGTTTCTCTGGGTGGCGTTGAGGTAAGCTTCTTTCGTTCTTAAGTTGGAGTGGGTGAGGTCGTAAACAGATACTTTGAAGAGATGGGCCATTTTGACCAGGTTGCAGATCTTGGGTTCTGCTGTTCCGTTTTCATAAGAGGCGATGTTGCCGCGGTTGAGACCTATCTTTTCTGCCAGTTCTTCCTGGCTCCACTTCATCATCTTGCGCAATGAGCGCAGGTTTTCTGGCAGACTATATGTCAAAATGTCATTTCCTATCTCCATCCTACATCCCTTTTGATTCCGATTCTCTGGTAATTCTGGCATTTGGTAGATACTTTTTACATAAAAAAGCGTTCCATAGCCAACTTTGAGCCCTGTGATAACGTCATTGACCTAAAAAAGGTTTAAACCTAGCGAATTCTTGTTAATGAAACATTAAAATTGTCAAGATAGCATCTAAATTGCTAATGAGATTTGCAAAGCACGCCACAGGGCACTACTTTTGTAAATAATAATTACAATTCAATCACCTGACTTAAAATTCACCTCCATGGAAACTAACATCCATCAACTTTTGGAAAGCGTAAGCCCCTCGTTGCGAGCTTTTTCGATGAAGCTCACGGGCAATGAGGTGGATGCCAACGATCTTTACCAGGACACTGCTTACCGCATCATGTCAAATGCGGAGAAATACCAGGCCAACACCAATTTCAAAGCCTGGGCTGTGACAATCATGCGAAACATCTTCATCAACAACTACCGTAAGAAAGTTCGCCGTGGCACCATTCTCGACCAGACGCCGAATAACTACTACATCAATTCCGGCGACAGGACCATCGAGAATGACGGGGAAACACAAATGGCTTACAAAGAGTTGTTGAGAATGGTCAATACTTTGCCAGACGAGTTCAAACAACCTTTCTGGATGGCCTACAAAGGCTACAAGTACGATGAAATTGCAGAACAGCTCGACGCCCCGTTGGGCACCATCAAGAGCCGCATTTTCTTCGCCCGCAGAAAGCTGCAGAAGATGTATGAAGAAAAAGGAAAAGTTCGTGCTTAACTTTTTTTGAAAAACTCAAAACTCTAAGCAAAAAATAGCCCTGGTTTCCGGCCAGGGTATTTTTTTTGCGGATCATTTTAGTGGTCATCGCTGCGCAATGGAGTGCAGCGGTGGCCATTTCTTTTTGAAACACCTTGTGAACATTGAAAACCATGACGAAGAACAATCGCACTTCTTTGCTTGTGCTGGCAGCTTTTGCCACTATTTACATCGTGTGGGGATCCACCTACCTGGCCAACTGGTATGCCATTCACGAAATACCACCATTCCTGATGTCAGGATCGAGGTTTGTGATGGCGGGTATTCTGCTGCTCATTGCCAGCCTGGCCATCGAGAAGCAGCTACCCACCGCCGCCCAACTGAAAAACGCGGCCTGGGTAGGCTTTCTGCTGCTTACTGCTGGAACCGGTATGCTGGTTTGGTCTGAGCAATTCATCAGCTCGGGCATGGTGGCACTCATGACTGCCTTGCAGCCCCTGTTGGTGGTGTTGCTGATGTGGATGATGAAAGGCAAGAGACCGAGCCTGCAGACCATGCTGGGCACTGGCTTGGGCATGTTGGGAATGGTCTTCCTGGTGGGGCAGGACCAATTCGTTTCCGACGCCAGATCACTGATAGGTATTGGGGCCATCTTTCTTGCCCTGCTTTCATGGGGCTACGCAAGTATAAAGGTTGCAGAATTGGATCTGCCCAAATCGAAGCTGCTAAGTGCGGGTTTGCAGATGCTTTTCGGAGGCCTCGTCCTGGTGCTCATCAGCGTGGTGAGTGGTGAGGCAGGCTCTTTTGATGTGTCCGCAATGACGGCCCGGGGATTCTGGAGTTGGATGTACCTGATTGTATTTGGAAGCATCCTGGCCTTTTCGGCGTTCAACTACTTGCTGGTAAAGTCAACACCTGAAAAAGTGGCCACTGCCAATTATGTGAATCCCGTGGTGGCACTGCTGCTGGGCTGGGGACTGAACAACGAACTGATCACCAACCAATCGCTGGTCGCAGCGGCATTCATGCTCACCGGGGTGGTGTTCATCAATGCCCGGATCAAACGCCGGAAATACGCCATCGAAAGCCCGCACCCACTGGCTTCTTTGGTTTGTGAATTGGACGGTGCCACCACCGAACTGCACATTTTACCCGAAGGGCAAGAGCAAGTGGTGGCGAGAATCTGGGAGGGCAAGGCCCACAAGAGCCAAACCAGGCCCTACCTGGAATACCTCAAAGAATCTTTGGTTCCGCAATTCCGGGGCGTGCCGGGTAACCTGGGTCTGACCCTGGCGCACAAAGAAGACGGCGACCACAACAGAATCTACTTCGTTTCTTACTGGAAGGACTTCGATGCGGTGAAACAATACGCCGGCAATGACTACCACCGGGCCATTATTTTCCCGAAGGAAAAGGAATACCTGTCAGAATTTCAACAGGAGGTTCAGCACCGGTGCATCAAGGCTTGATGATCTGTTGAATGAAGCCCACGGCCAGCTCGGTTGAATCAACAGGGAGCTTCAGCTTAAAGCTTCTCGCTTCGTCAAAACGCTCAAAAACCACTTTGCCTACGACCTTGTATCCGGGGGGCACGGTGGTTTTGCGAAGCGAGTAGTCTTCCCAGAAAAGCCTGTCAGGAGGGAGCGCCGTAGCAACCACAGGTGGTACCACCGGGCTGATATCGATGTAGGTGAATGGAACTACATCCACATCGTCATCATTGCCGGAAGAGCCGCCATTGTTGTCAGAAGCTGCCAGGGCAACGGCACCTGCCACCAGGGCTGTGCCCGCCACGAGGGCAGCGGTTTTTGAGTTGGCCTCCTCGCGGCTGCGTTTGATTTCCACATTCAGAATCTCTGATTCAGGATCCAGTGCATACCTGGTGTGGGTGGTGGCACCTGTGTTGGCTTCCAGGTAAAAATTTTCGGGGGAGACCAGCACCGTGTCCTTGCTGCGGTTGATGATTTCCACATCAAAAATGAGGTGCTTCTTGGTGTAGGTGTCGAAGAATACCCGTGTCTCGAAGCCACCTGAGCGGTTCACGATTACTTGCTTTCCGTAATTCCATTCATTGGGCTGGCCTTCTTCGGCCTGCATTCTGACAACGGGAGCCGGCACACAGGAAGCCAGGAGGGTAATTGCGACGAGAAAGGTTCCTAAGATTGTTTTCATAGCTGTAGGATTTAAAGATCAGGACTTTTTTTCCGGAACGGCAGGACACAAAAAAGCGCTGTTTGCCACAAGCCTGCAAACAGCGCTTTTAACGATTTTTTACGAAGAATCTCAGCCCAAGCCGATGATTCGCCGGTTCAGTTCTTCGTCAGCCTCGCCTCCGGCAAAATCGTCAAAGGACTTTTCGGTTACTTTGATCATGTGCCGGCGGATGAACTCAGCGCCCTCCCTGGCGCCTTGTTCGGCGTCTTTGATGGCACATTCCCATTCCAGCACTGCCCAGCCGTCGTAATCATACTGTGCCAATTTGCTGAAAATGGATTTGAAATCCACCTGCCCGTCGCCCAATGAGCGGAAGCGGCCGGGGCGGTCAATCCAGTCCTGGTAGCCGCCGTACACCCCGCTGCGCCCTGTGGGGTTGAATTCGGCATCCTTGACGTGGAACATCTTGATGAACTCGTGATAGATGTCGATGTACTGGAGGTAGTCGAGTTGCTGAAGCACGAAATGGCTGGGGTCATAGAGGATATTCACGCGGGGGTGGTGGTTGGTGGCTTCCAGGAAGCGCTCAAAAGTCACCCCGTCGTGGAGGTCTTCGCCGGGGTGGATTTCGTAGCACAGGTCCACCCCTTGTTCGTCGAAAAAGTTGAGGATGGGCAGCCAGCGGTTGGCCAGTTCCCGGAAGCCCGTCTCCACCAGTCCTTGAGGGCGCTGGGGCCAGGGATACATGGTGTGCCACAGCAGGGCGCCGCTGAAGGTGGCGTGCACGTCGATACCCAGGTTGCGGCTGGCTTGAGCGGCCCATTTGAGTTGTTGCACAGCCCATTCGGTGCGGGCGGAGGGATTGTTGCGGAGCGCAGGCGGAGCGAAAACGTCAAAGCCGATGTCATAAGCCGGATGCACGGCCACCAACTGGCCCTGAAGATGGGTGCTCAGTTCGGTGATCTGCACGCCGCAGGCTTCGACCCGGCCTTTTAGTTCGTCGCAATAGGCCTTGCTCTCTGCCGCCTTTTGAAGGTCGATGAGGCGGCTTTCCCAGGTTGGAATCTGAACCCCAATGTAGCCGAGGTCGGCAGCCCATTTACAAATGCTCTCGAGAGAATTGAACGGTGCTTCATCGCCCATGAACTGGGCGAGAAAAATGGCTGGTCCTTTTATGTTTTTCATTGCTCGGTTGTTTTTGTCATTAAGAGACTTTCGTTCGGTGAGTCACGAATAACGGAATTATTTTGAAGAAGAAAAATTGGCTACATTCATCGCTTCAAATTTGGTCCATCAAAACAACAGCGTAATGGAAACCAGCAAACGCTTGCTCTCCCTGGACGTTTTCAGAGGTTTGACCATCGCCCTGATGATTCTCGTCAACTGCCCCGGCAACTGGGACACTACCTACCGGGCGCTGCTTCATGCCGAATGGCACGGCAACACCCCCACCGATGAGGTCTTCCCCTTTTTCTTATTTATCGTCGGAATAGCCATCACCTTTTCCCTTACCCGTCGCAAGGCTGCCGGTGAGAATGTTTACCGCAAAATCCTCACCCGCACCCTGTGGATCGTCGGCATCGGTATCGTGCTGAATGGCGCCCCTGATTTCGACCTGGCCACCTGGCGCATTCCCGGTGTGCTCACCCGCATCGGAATCGTCTATGGCATCTGCGCCATCATCTTCATGAACACTACTGCCCGCCAGCAGCTTTGGATAGCCATCGGCTGCCTTCTGCTCTATTGGGGACTGGAAACCCTGGTGCCCGTGCCCGGCCAGGGCTATGCCAGCCTGGAACCCGGTAAAGACCTCGGCGCATGGCTGGATCGCACCATCTTTGGCAGCCACCTCTGGAGCCAGTCCAAAACCTGGGACCCCGAAGGACTGCTCAGCACCATTCCCAGCATAGCCACTTGCATCGGCGGAATCCTGACAGGCACCTGGATGCGCCACAAAATGGACCAATGGCCCAAATGGACGGCCATGTTCGCAGTGGGGTACCTGCTCTTCCTGCTGGGCTTGCTCTGGGGCGAGGTGTTCCCCATCAACAAAAAACTCTGGACCAGCAGCTACGTCCTCTATCACTCCGGCCTGGCCCTGCTCACGCTCGGTACCGTCTGGTGGCTGGTGGATGTCAAAAACTACCGCTGGTGGACCTCCCCCTTCGTCTGGTTTGGTATGAACCCGCTGTTCATCTACATCCTCCACGAAGTCATCGCCATCACCCTGCAGGCCATCCCCGTGGGCGATTCCTCTGCTTACCACTGGGCTTACCAAAACCTCTTTGCCACCTGGCTGGGACCCTACAATGCTTCGCTCGCTTTCGCAATAAGCATGGTGCTCATCAACCTCGTCGTGGCATGGTGGCTCTACCGGAAGCGGATCTTTATTAAGGTGTGAGGAGGCGAGGAACTGAGGAATCGAAGAATCGAGGAATCGACGGCTTCGGATCAAAAACCCCAAAAACCTCCAAAAAAAACTCATTCAAAACATAATTATCAATGGACAGGAAACTGCTTTTGGCTTTGCTCATTCTATTGCCGGAATTTATTTTTTCACAAACCGATTTCGGAAATCTGGACTACCGCTTTGTCGGCCCATATCGCGGGGGGCGGTCCACGGCTGTTGCCGGCGTCGCTTCGCAACCGGGCACCTTTTACATGGGGGCTACAGGCGGCGGTGTCTGGAAGACCGAGGATTACGGCGTGACCTGGAAGAACATTTCCGACGGCTATTTTAAATCGCCATCCATCGGCGCCATCCGGGTGGCCCCGAGTGACCCAAACGTCATTTACGTTGGCACCGGCTCCGATGGTTTGCGAAGCAATATCATCAGGGGTGATGGCATGTACAAATCCATTGATGCCGGCCGCAGCTGGCAGCACATTGGCCTGAAGGATGCCGGACTGATCGGCGCAGTGGAAATCAATCCCTACGACCACAACATCTGCTTTGTGGCGGCCATCGGCCAGCCCTTCCAGCCCAACCCGGAGCGCGGCATTTTCCGCACCAAAGACGGCGGCCGCACCTGGGAAAAAGTGCTGTTTCTCTCTGACACCACCGGTTTTGCCGATTTGGAATTCATGCCCAGCAATCCCAATATCATTTATGCTGCCGCCTGGCGGGCTGAGCGCAAGCCCTGGACCATCATCAGCGGGGGCAGGGAAAACGGCATTTACAAATCCGTGGATGGCGGCGACAGCTGGACCAAACTCACCAATGGCCTGCCAACGGATATCGTCGGAAAAATAGACCTGGCCGTTTCTGCCGCTGACTCAAAAGTGTTGTATGCACTGGTGGAAGCACCGGGAGAACAGGGCGGGCTTTACCGTTCCGATGACCAGGGTGAGTCTTTCCGGAAAGTTTCCGACAACCGATCCATCCTGCACCGGCCTTTTTACTTCTGCAACATCACGGCCGATCCGACGGACCCTGAGGTGATCTATGCACAGGCATTGCGACTCTACAAATCTGCCGACGGCGGCAAAAACTGGCGAACCATCCGAACCCCGCACGGCGATGACCACGACCTCTGGATCAACCCCGGCAATCCACAAATCATGATAGAGGCCAACGATGGTGGCGCCAACGTGACCACCAACGGCGGCCGAACCTGGAGCAGCCAGTTCAACCAGCCCACTGCAGAGCTGTACCAGGTGGAAGTGGACGACCAGTATCCCTACTGGCTCTACGCCGGCCAGCAGGACAATTACACGGCCATTGCAGTGCCCAGCCTACCACCGGCCACCATGCAGTTGGGAGGCAGTGCATTCATCATGGATGTGGGTGGCTGCGAGACCGGCCCGGCAGTGCCCAAGCCCGGTAATCCCGACATTGTTTATTCCAATTGCAAGGGGCGCTTCAGCGTATTCAACAAAAAAACGGGTCAGGAGCAGCATTACGACGTGGGTGCCAGAAACATGTACGGCCACAACCCTGCTGACCTTAAGTATCGCTTTCAGCGGGTGTCGCCCATCCATGTCTCACCGCACGATCCCAACAGGGTGTACCATTGCTCTCAATACGTCCATCTGACCACCAACGATGGCAGGAGCTGGATGACCATTTCTCCGGACCTCACCGCCAATGAACCGGACAAACAGGTCATCTCCGGAAGTCCCATCACCCGGGACATTACCGGCGAGGAGTTTTACAGTACCATCTACGCCATTCGTGAATCCGAAATGACACCCGGCCTGATATGGGTTGGCGCCAACGACGGCCCCGTGCATGTAACACGAGACGGTGGCAAAACCTGGAAGAATGTTACCCCGAAAAAGCTTGCCCCCGGGGGGCGTGTGGATGCCGTTGAGCCCAGTCCCCACGATGCGAACAAGGCTTACATCGCAGTGCTGCGCTACCAACTGGGCGATTGGAAGCCTTACATTTTCAGGACAAACGACCTGGGGGAAAACTGGACCCTGCTCACCCCCGGAAACAATGGTCTTCCCGAAGGCTGCCCAACCCGCGTGGTGCGGGAAGATCCCCGCCGGGCAGGGCTGCTCTTTGCCGGAACGGACTGCGGCATGTTCATCTCTTTTGACGACGGAAAAAACTGGGAGCCATTTCAGCAGAACCTGCCTGTTACGCCAGTGACAGATATCAAGGTCAAAGAAGATGACCTGGTGCTTTCCACCATGGGCCGTGGCTTCTGGATCATGGACAACATCTCTCCCCTTCGGCAAAATTTTGAATCACTTCCTTCGGATAAACCCGTGCTCTTCGCTCCTGCGGAGCAAATCAGGCGCAGGTCCGTTTACGGCAGAGGTTCTGAAGCTGTGCCCTCACCGGATTATCCACCTGCCCATGTTGATATCGACTACTACCTGCCCCGAAACCTCGATCAACCACTCAAGCTCATTATCACATCTGAAAACGGCAAAGAGGTCAGTGTGATCGTGAGTAACGGCAGCAAGATGGCCGACCAGCCAGCTGGCAGGCCTCAAAGAGACATGGCAACCGGCGAGGAGACATGGCAAACCAGTTCCGAGCTCAAAACCACAAAAGGATTTCACCGCTTCCGTTGGGATATGCGCCACAACGGACCCTGGCACAGCAACAAAAATCGTCGCTATCGCAATGGCCCGCTCGTGGCTCCCGGTCATTATACCGTCAGGTTGATGACCGGTACAGATGTATTGCAACAGGAGTTACACCTGCGCATGGACCCCAGGCTGAAAGCCGCAGGAGTTACCGAGGCTGACCTTCAGAAACAGGAAGAACTCTCATTGAAAATCGTAGATCTGATCTCTGCCGCCAACAAGTTTGAAGACGAGTTGAAAGCGGAATTGAAAGGGCTTCAGGAACAAGCCAAGCGTGAGCCTCTGAGTCCTGAACAACAGGCGCGGAAATCAGAGGTAGAAGGCAAATTGAAATTGCTGGTCAATGAGGAGGGGCCCTACCCGCAGAATATGTTGCTCAGCCAGATTCGCTACCTCTATGGGGTTGTGTCAAGAGCTGATCAGCTACCGGGGTTGGACACTTATGTGCGATACGATGAGTTGAAAAAAGAATTGGAAACGTTGATGGGCCAGTAAGAGCCTGACAGGCTGTGGTTGAAAGAGGTCGCTTTTCGATTCCGGATGAACTTCGGGGTGGAAGGTAGCCCCTTTCAACACAGGTTCAGGAACGCTATTTAGCCAGCACCTTCCGCCAGCCCCACCTTGCTGCCAGCAGCAGGCCGGCAAGTATGAGTAGTGCCTGCCAGAAAGGCAAAAAGGAAACCACCCAGATACGGGTGCGGTCAATGACCCAGAGCAGAGCCAGTACGGCCCCGATCATCATCAGCAGGCCGGTGATCTTCTCGAAGCCGGGAATGGCGTCGAGGTCAACATTGCGACGGATGACAAGCAAGGTGGCTACCATCGAAAGAATGGGCAATACCTGTGTGTAAATGTCCGTCTCGAGTATGCTTCTACGCTCGAAGAGAAAAAGATAGGCACTCAGAAAAATCGCAAACATCCCCGGCACGCTGCACAGATAGATCAAGGTGGAGTACACATACTTCCAGGGACTCTCATGCCCTTCGCCTTTGGCAAAACGACCCGTCAGCCAGGCTGCGATCGGCAGCAGCAGAAAATAAGCCAGTATCCAGACCGGATTTTCTGAAAGCAATTGAAAGAATTCCTGAAGAGTCATGCTGGGTTTAATTGTGGGGATTATGGAGGATTATAGAGGATTATGGAGGGTTATGGAGGATTATGGCCCCGATTTTTATCAGGGATGGAGGGTTATCAGGTTTTTGTGGATCACCCTCGATTCCTCAGTTCCTCAAATCCTCGATTCCTGAGTCCCCCGATAGCCATCGGGGCAAAAAGTCATTTTCTATTGAATTTTGCGCAAGATTCGTTGGCCGTCAGAAGTTGATCTCGCCCTAAAGTATTGGATTAGAGAGGCGTATGGGCGACCAGGCGCAACCCCTCTCAACTTCTCTAAACCTCTCTCAACCTCTCTAAACGAATGAGGGCACTTTTTGCAGTGCACTCATTCCTCATTTCCTCAACAAAATCAAAGGTCCAGCAGCAAGCTCATCGGGTCTTCCAGCAGTTGTTTCACTTTCACGAGGAAGGTTACCGAAGAACTGCCATCTATGACGCGGTGGTCGTAGCTGAGGGCCAGGTACATCATTGGGCGTATTTGCACTTCTCCGTTCACGGCAACGGGACGCTGCTGGATGGTGTGCATGCCCAGGATGGCGCTCTGTGGCTCATTGAGAATTGGCGTACTGACCAACGAGCCGAACACACCGCCGTTGGTGATGGTGAAGGTGCCGCCACTCATTTCCTCCAGGCTGAGTGTGCCGCTGCGGGCCTTTTCAGCCAGTTCCTTGATCTTGTATTCCACCTGGGCAAAGTTGAGTGACTCCACGTTGTGTACCGGAGGCACTACCAGCCCGTTGGGTGTGCTGATGGCGATGGAGATGTCCACGTAGTCGTGGTAGATGATGTCATCGCCGTCAATCATGGCATTCACTTCCGGCATTTCCATGAGCACTTTGGCGCAGGCTTTGGCGAAGATGCTCATGAAGCCCAGCTTGATGCCGTATTTTTCCACAAAGCGCTCCTGGTATTTCTTCCGCATTTTCATCACCTCGGTCAGGTCCACCTCGTTGAAGGTGGTGAGCATGGCCGTGCTGTTTTTGGCGCTTACCAGTCGCTTCGCAATGGTGCGGCGCATGCGGCTCAGTTTCTTGCGGGTGCTGTTGCGGCTGAAGCTGCCTGCAGCAGGTGCAGGTGCAGGTGCAGCCTTTTCTGCGGGAGCTTCTTTCTTCTCCTCTTTTGCCGGTGCGGCGGCCTTGTTCTCAACGGCTTTCAGGGCATCCTCTTTTGTGATGCGGCCGCCTTTGCCGGTGCCGGTCACATCGGCCGGCTTGATATCGTTTTCAGCAAGGATCTTTGCGGCAGCAGGCGAGGGGTGACCAGCAGCGTAACCGGAAGCCGGCTGTGCTTTTTCTGCAGCTTGTGCAGGAGCTTCTTTTGCCGGAGCTTCGGGCGTTGCGGGCTTTTCCTCTTTTGGTGTTTCCCCACCATCCGCTTTGGCAACCGATGTGTCAATTTTAGCTACCAGTGCCCCAATCTCGAGGTCATCGTCTTCTTTGGCCACATGAATGAGCTTTCCGGCGGCTTCGGCCGGAAATTCCAGGGTGGCTTTGTCCGATTCAAATTCGCAGATCGGCTCGTCCAATTCCACGTATTCGCCGTCGGCTTTCAGCCATTTTGAAAGGGTAACTTCGGTAATTGACTCGCCCACGTTGGGCACTCTCATTTCAACGATTGCCATTTTGGTAAAAGTTATTGGATTTGATGGGTTTTCGGGCTTCCGTGGCCCGTATCAAAAAGCGCGGCAAATATAGATTCAATTCCGGTAAGCGAAACGGTAAATCCTGCCCTTACCATCCTTGCCTTCGTTGGCAATGTAGAGGGTCCCGTCTTTGTCGAAACAAAGGCCTTCGGGCTGGGGGTGGACAGACTTTTTGAACTTTTCAATGAAGAGCAAGTGGCCCTCGTGGTCCATCACCATCAGCATCTTGCCAGTGGAGGAGGTGAGGTAAACGTTTCCGTTCAGCGGATGTACGGCAATGGCCGAGGGGTTGAAACGCATTTGATTGGTGCCGGGCGCAAAAGTTTCGCAGATTTTTTTGTGGGCTTTCCCTTCCGGGTAATGCTCCAGAAGGTGCTGGATGTCTTCCAGGCTGAGCACATATACCGGTTGGCTCTCCATTTCCATTCGGTCGAGGGTGAATGCGTAGATGGCTTTTTTCATTTTGCTGCCGTCGTCGTGGAAGCCTTTGCCTTTGCAGCCAACCAACAGCGCATTTCGAGCCGGATCGTAGCCGAGGCCTTCCACATCGTTTTCCTTGTTCAGGAAGGAACTGTGTTTGATGGTTTGCGGGTGCTCGTCTTTGAGGAAGTTCTTTACCTGGTAAATGTTGCCGTTGCTTTTGATCACAAAGGCATCATCGCCCACTACCTCTATGCCCTCGTAATCTCCGTCGTCCCAAAAATCAATTTTCCTCTCCACCTTGCCGTCCTGTTTTGACAAAACGAAGATGGTGCCCTCTTCATCGTTGTGGGCCACCAGGTGCTCACCGTCGTCGCAAAGGCTGAGGCCGGAGATTTCCCTCAATTCGCCGGGCAGCTCGAAGGCGGCATCCGGTTCGTTGATGCTGTAAGGGAAATCGGGGTGGTAAACCACTTCGTTGCTGCAGGTGAGCAACATGGCTGAAAGGATTACCAAAGTTTTTTGAGGAAACGAATACAGCATTGGAAAGGAGTTCATGAAGATTGCTTTGTTTGCTTAGCCCTGTCGGGCAATGGATCGACAGGGGTTTTAGGACGAAAAACTAAGGCATTTGTTGCGAAGCGAGGCAAGCCACTGCGGGAATGGTACGGGTACAAACAAAAAAAGTCGCACCAGAAGGTGCGACTGCTAATGACAAATTATAATCTCATGAAAATAAACGACGTACACTTAACTGAGCAAAAGGTACTTTTGTTTCATTAAATTGTTGATAATCATCGACCTCCGTCTTTTTCTAACCAAACTTTAACAACCATGTCCTTAAAGGGGGTAGCCAAAAGGGAAATTTTAAAGGTAACAGGGCGCAAAACACAGCAGGTCAACGACTTGCTGGCCGTGGAGGAACCCCTGGAGATTCGTCTCGAAAGCGGGTTGGATGCTGCGGGCAGCTATGAAAACCTGACCGTGACCATGCGCACCCCCGGCCATGATGAAGAGTTGGCAGTGGGCTTCCTGTTTACCGAAGGACTGATCAGCGAACCGCAACAAGTTCGAGGATTCCGGCTGGTCAAAACCAGGCATTCTGAGGCCCGTGAAAATGTACTTGCTGTGCAACTGGAGGAAGGGACGGAGGATCTGCTCAAGAAAGTGAAGCGCAATTTTCTCACCACCTCAGCCTGCGGTGTTTGCGGAAAGGCCTCCATCGAGTCCGTGCAGACGAGCAGTCAATATGAGATTTTGGAAAGCATACCTGTATTCGATGCGGAGCTGCTGCACGGCTTGCCTGACAAGATCAACGGCTATCAGTCGGTTTTCGATTGCACGGGAGGCTTGCATGCGGCAGCCCTCTTCAATGCAGCCGGTGAGCTGCAATTTCTGCGAGAGGACATCGGCCGGCACAACGCTGTGGACAAAGTGATTGGAGCAGCTTTTTTGCAGGATTTGCTGCCCCTTTCGGAAAGCATATTGCTGGTCAGTGGGCGGGCAGGCTTTGAACTGGTGCAAAAGGCTGTCATGGCCGGCATCCCTGTCATGGCCGCTGTGGGCGCCCCGTCCAGCCTGGCCGTGCAACTGGCAGCCGAGGCGGGCATGACCCTGGCCGGTTTTCTTCGCAATGGGCAGTTCAACGTGTACTGCGGAGCCGAAAGGCTCAAAACATGATCTGGAATTTGTTGCATACCCGCCTTCAGGTTTAGTATATTTGCCGCCCTTTTGAAAATCAGTCATTCATCAAAACCACTATTGCAATGGGCAAAGGAGACAGAAGAACCCGCCGTGGCAAAATTTGGAGGAACTCTTACGGCAAAAGCCGTAACAAAAAGACCAACAAAGCTCACGAGCCTGTAAAAGACCAGAAGAAGAACGGATAAGAACACCGTTTGCACCATAATCCCCTGCCTGTGTTGTCAAAGCCACAGGAAGGGGATTTCCATATCTGCCAAGCCATGAAACTGAGAATTTTCGGCAACAGCTTGAGGCTCCGCCTGTCACAATCCGAAGTGACAGCCCTTACCGCTTCCGGCAAAGTGGAGGATCGCATTTCCTTCGGCAAATCAGCCGGCCAGTCGCTCACCTACACCTTGCTAACGGCCGATGTGCCAAATATCTCCGCCAGCTTCGACAATGGCGCCATCCGTGTGGACGTGCCCCGTGACCTGGCCCGCAACTGGGCCGGATCAGATGAGGTAAGCCTGAAGGCCGAACAGCCACTCGACTCAGGTGACAGCCTCAAAATCCTTATCGAAAAGGACTTCAAATGCCTGACGCCCCGCGACGAGGACGAGTCGGACAATTTCCCGAATCCAAACAAAAGTTGTTGAAGAGCTGGTCTGCTTTTTTTACCAAAGCGTTTTATTGGGTAGTTACTCAGTACGGCAGTGCTGTTTGGCAATAGATCCCAGACCATCTGCCATTCCCATCAACTCTATAACCCTCCATAATCCTCCATAATCCCTATAACATAATCCTCAAAAAAAAACGCAGGCGCCCCTGACAATACCGCTGTGAGGCGGGCAATCAGGAAGCTGCCTGCTTTACGTGTTTTCGGGGTTGAATGAAAGGAGCCACAGTGTGGCACTACCATCAACACCCGAATCCACACCCCTGTATTTTTCGACTTTAGTGTTTCACGGTTGTATGCCCTGCCCGGGCATATCCAGGCCCATCGGTGCGGTTGCCCGAAGGGCGAGGGAAATAAATCAATAAGGAAGAAGCAGATTGGAAGGGTCGAAGGTGCAATCGGTCTCAGCAGGCACAAACATAGGCGCCCTGGGTAGTTGGCCGGCGTCGAATGCTTCCGAACAGGAATAAATACGGGTTGGACAAGAACGGGCATTTGTCCCGAAGCGATAAATACACAGTATTTTACCGAAGGAAAAAAAAAGATCCGGGGCCTGGCAGCCTTTTGGGCTTCAGACTTGTACTGTAAGTTGAATATCCGCAAGATCAATGGACAAACCCGCCGGAGACATTCTGGAGCGCATCATCGAGGGGTGCCGGAAGGAGCAGCGCAGCAGCCAGCATGCACTGTACAAAATGTTCTATTCCTATGGAATGAGCATCTGTTTCCGCTATGCAACTGATGAGCAGGAAGCCATTGGGATATTGAATGAGGCCTTTTTGAAGGTGTTTGACAACCTGAAGCAGTTTGATCCGGAAAAAGGAGCCTTTAAAAGCTGGTTCAGGGTCATTCTGGTCAATACGGCCATCAACCATGTGAAGAAGCAACAGAAATTCAAACTGGAAGTAGCAATGGATGAAGCAATGGAGGTCCGGCAACAAGACGACATCCTCAGCCGGATCGGGTACAAAGAGTTGATTGCCATGGTGCAATCCCCTGTCGGTGGCTTACCGGACGGTGTTCAACCTGTACGTCATCGATGGATTCAAGCACGAGGAAATTGCTCAGCAACTGGGCATTACCGTGAGCACCTCCAAGAGCAACCTGGCACGGGCCAAGGCCCGGTTGCGGGACATGATACAGGAAAAGCTAAAAGCGAAGTATGCCTGATTGGACAGACAAGGACATGGAACAATTGTTCAGAAGTGCTGCAGGCCAGCAGGAGTTTGAGTACAAGGATGCTGCCTGGCAGCAAATGGAGCAATTGCTGGATGCCAGAAAACGCCGCAGAAGGTTCATCTTCTGGTGGTGGAGGGGGCTTGGATTGCTGCTTTTCGTCGCAATGCTGGGGCTGGGCATTTACCACTTTGTGGGTGCTGGCCGTGAAAAGCCCGGCCTGCCTGCAGCAGATGCCCTTACAGGGTCGGCTGCCTCCCATTTGCCGAAGGAAAGCACCAATGAAATTGAACATACAGACCTGGGCCACGAAACAGAAAAACTTCAAAACACCAATAACCACCGGCAGGCTGCACCATCCGGACCGGCATTGAAGGAAGAAGCAACAGGGTCTCGATTCGGGGTCTCAGCAAGACCAGGGATACCTGCTCCGGCGGGTCATACACAGGCTGACGCTGCCACTGGTATCCTGCCACCTGAATTGGACAACCGGGCAAAAGAGTCCGTTGTAGCAGACCAAAAAGCAAATGCCGCTTCCGGGAAGGTGCTCCTGCCAGGTGTTTTGATTCCATACCTGCCCATGGCGGAATTACCAGTGGAATTTACGGTTCCGGAATTGAATCCTGAGCTGCCGGCACTTTCATCGCAAGAGCATGAGCTCGATGCAAACAAGGGCTTTTACCTGGCAGTGACGGCAGCTGGTGAACTGACATCCATCGGGCCGGATGACTTTGCCCAACTCAATTCAAAGTTTGGGTTGGGGCTGGAGTACCGGTTCGGTTCTAAATTGGGGATCGCTTCCGGAATTAACTACATGCGGCTCGATTACCGGGCCGGGGAAGGAGAATACATCCCTCCAAAGGGGTTCTGGACCCGGAAAATTGCCCCGCAGTCCACGATTGGGCATTGCGACATTCTGGAGCTGCCGCTCAGCCTGAACTACCATGGGGAGCTGGAATCTGGTGCTGGAGTTAGCTTCTCTGCCGGGCTGTCTTCCTTGCTGATTTTCCGGCAGCGCTATTACTACCAGTACGACCTTGCCGATGACGACCTCATCCGCAAATGGAAGAGCAATGAGCTCAAATCCTATTGGCTGTCACTCGGCAGTGTGTCTGTTGGATATGATCTGCCGCTGAGCGCCAAAACCCGATTGAACATCGCACCCTACATGCAGTTTCCGCTTACCGGCATCGGGCACGGGAATGTCCAGCTGTACAGTGCTGGCATTGCGGCACGGCTGGGCTGGAAACTTTGATGATAGTCCCGGGCTTTCTGTCCCGGCTTTACACGAGTTCGGATAAGTAGATTTTCGACACAACTGCTTCCTGTGAACCGGAGGCAGGGTAGGAATGCTATTGCCAAATTTTTTCACGAGGTATAAAAATCAAAAGCTTATGAAACTCAGAATTCTACAACAGCTCTCACTCCTGGCCGGCCTTCTTCTCGCCGGTTTTCCTTCGGTAAACGGCCAGACGGTTCAACTGAACCTCACCGGAATGACTCCCCACGTTGGGCAAAAATTTGAAGCCCGCCTGGTGGACAAAGCGACCCTCCGCGAAGTGGACCGCACCAAGGTGGACCCCATTGGCGCAGCCGATTTCAGTATTACCCTCACGGGCGAAATGGGCGGAAGTTACTACCTCGATTTTTACGCCGACCTGAACCAGAACGGTACCTATGATGCCCCACCTGTGGACCACGCATGGCGAATGGACGCCGACAACCTTGCCATGGGGGTCAACAATTTTGACTTCGCCCATGCGGGCAATTTTACGGACATCGAATGGCGCCATACTATCACCATGAACTTTACAGGAATGACCCCGCACGTTGGTCAGATGCTGGAAATCAGAGTCCGAGACATCAACCAGACCGGAAGGGAAGTAGGCCGGGTAACCATCAGCGCCATTGAGCAGGCTGATTTTTCTGTGACCCTGCCATTCGTAATTCCCGGTAGGAGTTACTTCCTGGACTTTTTCGCCGACCTGAACCAGAACGGGCAGTACGATGCTCCACCCATGGACCATGCCTGGCGGGAAATGGTTTCAGAGGCAACGGGTGACATGGAAGTTGATTTTATGCATGCAGCCAACTTTACCGACATCGGTGAATCCGGCTTGCTCAGGGTCAATTTTTCTGGGATGAATCCGCACGTCGGTCAGTTGTTGGAGTTGCGAGTCATCAACAGCAGCACCGGTGCAGAAGTGGAGCGTCACCGCCGCATGATCGTCCAGCCGGACTTTGCGGTGGAAATCCCGGGGGTGCAGCCCGGAGAGAATTACGACGTTGATTTCTATGCTGACTTAAGTCAGAACGGGCTGTACGATGCTCCTCCAATGGACCACGCCTGGCAGGAATCTTTCACGGCCAGCGGGGGAACCGATGAGATCAACTTCAGCCACAACGCCAGCTTTTCGGACATAGAGTGGAAGTACCTTTTTACCCTGGAAGCTGAGGACATGCAACCGCACGTTGGGCAGAAATTTGAACTGAGGGTGGTAAAAACAGGTGACAACGAGGAAGTCGGCCGTTTTTCAATGCCTTCAATCGTGGTTCCGCATTTCTTTGTAAGAGTACCCGGGCTGGAATTGGGCGACGATTACAACATTGACTTTTACGCCGATTTCAACCAAAACGGCGTGTACGATGCCCCACCCATGGATCATGCCTGGCGCGAAAACCTCCAGGATGACGAAGGCGATGAAACCATAACCTTTCACCACAATACTTCTTTCACGGATATCATGTTCCCAACGGCAGTCAGGGAGATCAGCTCCATCGAATCTGCCAGCCTGTATCCGAATCCGGCGGTTGATTTTGTCACCCTGGAACTGAACCTGAATGAGTACACCGTTTTGCAGGCAGAGGTGCTAAACATGACTGGAGCGATTGTCTCTTCGGTTCCTCAAAGCGGGTTTTCCGAAGGATACAACAAACTCTCAGTTCCGCTCGGTGACTTGCCGGCAGGCCTTTATTTCCTGAAAATTCAGGACGATGAAGGTGGGCTTCTGACAGTCAAATTGATGAAGAAGTAATTCTGGCTAAGTGATCTTGTTCTAGCATTTTCACCGGTTTGGGTACCTGGTACCTGACCGGTGATTTTTGACCTTTAAAACCTTTTCTGTTATGCTTCGCAAAAATGTATTGTTGATTTTGACCTTTGCACTTTTGGCTGTGCAGGCCTGTAAGAAAGATGAGGATACTACTCCGGAATGCGACACGACCAATGTCAGTTTCAGCCAGGATATCCTTCCCATTCTGGAAAACAGTTGTTTCAATGGCTGCCACAGCGGTAGCAACCCAACTTCAGGATTTTCCCTTGAGACGTACAACGATGTAAAAAAGAAAGTGGATGATGGTCGGTTGTTAGGGTCAGTGAAGCAGGAGTCAGGCTTTGTGGCTATGCCATTGAACCAGGGTCCTATCAGTGACTGCAATCAAAGCCTGATCGAAGCCTGGATCAACCAGGGGGCACCTAATAATTGATTTGGTCAGGCGCTGACTTTCAGTCAGCTACTGAATTTTCGGAAATAAAAACAGGAGCTAATGGGAATTAGCTCCTGTTGTAGATTCGGGTATGTGGAAGGAACTTAAACGTTAACCGCCTCTCTTTTTTCTGGAGGTAGTCGTTTTCCGGGCTGCGCGTTTATTGCCTTTCTTGCTGACGCCGGCTTTTTTGGTCGTTTTTTTCCGAACCCCGGCCTTTCTGCCGGATTTAGATTTTGCATTGGTGGTCGTTGTGGTTTTGGACACACCGGCCTTTTTACCGGATCTGGTTTTCACGCCGGCTTTGGTGGTGGTAGTGGTTTTGGACACCTTGCCGCGGGGAGTTTTTACTGTGGTCTTGGTTGTAGTCTTGCTGACCCCGGCTTTGCCTTTCACAGTCCGGGTCTTTCTGACGGTTGTCGTTTTGGTCCGAACGGTGTGTGAATAAGTTCTTCGGGGAGCATAAACCCTGTGAGCCCGGGTTACCCGATGAACGTTTACCACATGGTAGTGGCGCCTCCACGGATGGGTGTGTACCACGAAAACGTGGAATGGGCGTGGTCTCCAGGGCCTCCACCAAGGTGGGTAGTAAGCCCAGCGCCAGGGAGAAACCCATACGACATAGCCTGGGCTGTAAACGAATCTGACACAAGGCCAAACCCATACGTTTACGATGACTCTTTCAAAGTCCACATGGGGGCCGCCTTTGCCATCGCGGCTGAACTCCTCTTCGTAAGGTTCCACAATGGTCTGCTCACCGTAAACGTCCTCGTCTCCAATGATCTGGAGCATGGCTTCTTCAGGGCCGGTCTTTTCCAATTCGATGACGGCAACATCCTGGATTTCTTTTTCATTGACATACACCTGCAACACGATGGCGTGAACGTCGTCTTCCATGTTGTCAACCACCCGGACGTAGTCAACCTGTCCATCTTCGTTGAGGTCGAGGTTGTTGACGTTGTTGTCCTCGGCGTTGAGTGCTTTTTCAAACTCTTCGAGTGTCTGGGATTTTTTGAACAGTTCCAGTGCTCCTTCGAGGCTGAAATTATCACCGGGGAAACCTGTGCTGTCCACTTCGGTTTGAGCCATTGCCGGAACGGCGAATAAAACCACCAGCAATGCGCAGCTGATTTTGACAAAGATTTTCTGGATCATGGCTAAATGAGTTTAATGAATAAACTGGATTCTAACACCTGTTCATCAGAATGAACATGCCACAGATAGGGGAAGGCGTGCAGGGTTTAAAGGGTAAGATTTTCTTAACAAGAATTCAGGCAATGGGCATGCCCATTTTTCCGGAATGAAGCCATTTGCCGCAGGCGAAAAGAAAAGGGTTACTGATTGCCTCCGCTTCTGCCGGTGCCGAAAGGATCTTCGAAAAACTGCTCGTTGGATGCCGGGGTGGCCGATGGGTTCTCCTCAAATTCATCTTCACTGTTGTCCCGGTTGTCGAAGCCGGCACAATCCAGCCCGATGCTGAGGTCGCCTTGGGGTTTGACGAATTTTGCCTCCCAGTTGTACCCGGATTCAGGGTCGTTTTCCAGGCTGCTGAGAAACTCTTTGCAGAAGGGTTTGGCCATTCTGGAACCCTGACCGTCGTAAAGCGTGAGGAAGCGCACCCAGCGATCTTCACCTCCTACCCAGGTTCCAACGACGAGTGTGGGCGTGATGGCCATGAACCAGCCATCAACGTAGTTGTTGGTGGTACCCGTTTTGCCGCCCACCTCACTTTTCAGGCCCATACTTCCGCTGGCGTATTTCAGCATTTCAACCATCACGTAGTTGGGCTCTTCTTCCAGCACCTGCTTTTCGATTTGCTCCTGAGCATAAATGGTGCGCCCGTTTTTGTCCTCGATGCGGGTGATGAAGATGGGGCGGTTGGAATAGCCGTTGTTGGCGAAGGTGGTGTAGGCACCTGTCATGTCGTACACCGACAGGTCGGCAGCGCCAAGACAGATGGAAGGTTGTTTCGGAATTTTTTTGGTGTCGATCCCCATGTTGCCGAGCAATTCGATGACGGGGTCCACGCTTCCCAACTGCTGCATCAGGAAGACAGAAACGGTGTTGACCGATTTCTTGAGGGCCTGCCGCAGCTGCATGCGCTGGCCGGAGTATTTGCCGTCGGCATTGCTGGGCGTCCAGGGTTCAAGCAGTCCGAAATTCCCATCGCCCGGGAAAATGGTCCGTTGGATGTCGTCCACTTCCTGGCAGGGAGAGATGCCTTGCTGGGCAATGGCCGTAGCGTAGATGAAGGGTTTGAAAGTAGAACCCACCTGCCGGTTGGAGCGGGTGTGGTCGTAGGCGAAATACTTGTGATTGATGCCCCCGATCCAGGCTTTGACATGACCGTTGCGCGGGTCAACGGCCAGCGAGCCTATTTGCAGGAACAAGTGGTGGTATTTGAGGGAATCGAGAGGGGTCATGGTGGTGTCCTTCTCAAAAGTCTCGTTGTAGTCGAACACCTTCATTTTGACCGGTTTGTTGAACTCATCCTCAACGGCGGCCTGAAACTCCTGCCACCTGGTTTTCAGTTCTTCCCACAGTTCGTGCTCCAGGGCTTTTTTGTAAACAGCTACCTGGTCGGAGTTCAGTGTTTTGCGGGAAACAAGCTTTGCAAAATACCCGGGCTGTTCCGACTCTTCGATCATTCTTTCTATGGCCACGTCACTGAGGCGGAGTTCCGGAATGGCATCTTCCAGTTTCGACTCCACATCGTTCATGTACCGCTCTCTCATTCGCGCATAGCGGTCCGATTCACGGATCATCTGGCGCAACTTCCACTTGCGGTAGTTGAGTTCGGCCTGGGTCGTATGCTCTTTGTCAACGTAGTCCCAGGGTGACATTTTCTTCTCCTTGAACCACCGGCGCCAGAAGCGCTCCTGCAGGGCCTTCATGCTCTTGAACATGGCCTGTTCCGCATGTTTCTGAAAGGCGGGGTCAATGGTCGTGTAGATCTTCAGTCCGTCTTTGTAGGGGTTGTAGGGAGAGCCGTCGGCCTTTTTTCTGGCTTCATCGCTGGGTAGGATGTCATGCACCAGCATTTTGGCTACCTCAGAGCGGAAGTACTGTGCCAGCCCCTGTGTGTGTGATTTTCTTTTGAAATTGGAAAGGTCAACCGGCAGCACTTTCAAGCTGTCATAGACTTCCTTTTCCAGGATGTTGTTGCGAACCATCTGGTACAACACCACGTTGCGGCGTTCCTGGGCTCTTTCCGGGCGCCTTCTGGGGTTGTAGTGCCAGGGGTTTTTCAGCATACCCACCAGCATGGCGGCTTCTTCCACCTTCAAAGAATCCTGTGATTTTCCGAAATAGGTTTCACTGGCAGCCTTGATGCCATAACTGTCGTAGAGGAAATCGAACTTGTTGAGGTACATGGCGATGATTTCCTCTTTGGTGTATTTGCGCTCCAACTGAACGGCGATGATCCATTCTTTCAGTTTCTGGATGACACGTTCGGTGCCGGAACCCGGCTTGCCGGTGAAGAGCAGCTTCGCCAATTGCTGGGTAATGGTGCTGGCACCGCCGGAGCTGCGGTCGCCCATCAGAATTGTTTTGAAGAAAACACGGCCCAGTGCTTTGAAGTCAATGCCGCTGTGCTCGTGGTAGCGCACATCTTCAGTTGCAATGAGTGCCTGAATGATATAAGGAGAAAGCTCTTCGTAACTGACGGCTACCCGGTTTTCCGTAAACAAACGGCCCAGGACTTCGCCATTGTTGGCCAGGATTTCGGAAGCGAGCTCACTGCGGGGGTTTTCCAGTTCCTGTGTGTCGGGTAGGTCAGAAAACGACAGCGCCACAAATGTGATGATGCCGCCGGCAATACCTGCGAAAAACAGCCTCCACATCCATCGAACTATCGCCGCGTATTTCATTTGCTTCTGCTCACGCATCGAATCCTCGTTCAAATGATATTCTGACATAGTAATGTTTGAGTTTCAGCCCCTAAGGTATTTCTACCTTCTGCCATTCTCCGGGGCGGCTACAAAGTTATAAAAGCATTGCCCACCATCACCTTACAACATGCGCTGTTTTAAGGTTTTAACGCTTTTGCAGCCTTAGGTAAGGTTTTTACCCGGCATTAAGTTGCTGTCACGGGCACTTCTTTTCAAAAGCCCACATTCGCTCATCCCTGATAATTGTCAATTTCTAAGGTGTTTAGAATCATGGATTTAGGGCTGTTGCTTGTGATGGCGGTCACATTCAGGATGGTAGTTGGGCCGGTAATTTTAAACCGGAAATCACCCCGGAATAAGTATCAATCATTGAAATCTTCCCGGTGCGACGATATGCCAATATCACCGCCGGAAAAAAACCAGCTACACATGAAAAACCTGCTTAGTCTATTAGCAATTTTCGTCACAATCAGTGTGCAGGCACAAACCGGTCACATTTTGCAAGGTGCGGGTGCCGTCAACTTCTCGATGGGAGGTGCAGGAACGGCCTTGCCTGTTGATGCTGCCGGGGCTTTGCAATGGAACCCGGCCTCCATCACCACCTTCCAAAACAACGAACTGTCATTGAGTGTGGCTTACTTCACGGCTGCACCTGAAGTGTACGCCAAGGTGTTGCAGCCCGATGGACAGGGTGGATTCTTCACCATAGAAGGATTGACTGAGGATGAGAAAGGAGCTTCCCCGCTCCCCACGCTCGGCATCGTCTTCGCAAATCCCGACAGTAAATTCAAGTTTGGCATTTCTGCTTTCGGGGTAAGTGGTTTCGGAGTCGATTTTCCTGAAACCACCAACCTGCCCACCAGCCCGGACTTTGACCCCTCCAACTCCAACCCACTGCTTTATCCCCAATCAATGGGTGGATTCGGACGGCTGTTTTCGGAGTACCAGTTGATGCAGGTGGGAATCACCGGTGCCTATGAAGTTGCCGAGGGCTTTTCCGTAGCCGTGAGCCCACTTTTCAACTACTCCTCTTTGGAAATCAAACCGGTTCCGATTGCTGCTCCCTCTCCCGAGCTGGGCTACTACCTGGGTGACAAGGCCTCAACGCTGGGCTATGGATTCCAGGCGGCCCTCTTTTACCAGACGGAAATGGGACTGAACTTCGGGCTCACTTACAAAAGCCCGCAGTGGTTCAAAGACATGGAGATCGATGGAAAATACCTGGATGGATCCAAAGCCCCGACGACGAATTTCAGCATGGACTTCCCGTCCATCATCTCAGCCGGCATAGGATTCAGCAATGACATGATTGACCTCGGTGTTGACTACCGATTCATCAACTACGAGAAAACCGATGGTTTTGAGAAGTCTGGCTGGGTCATCGCTGAAAACGGTTATCCAAACGGTGCCGTAGCCGGTTTCGGTTGGAAAAATGTGCACGTTGTAGCACTTGGTCTGCAATACAAAGGCATTGACAAGGTCCCCATCCGGTTGGGCTATACCTACAACACCAGCCCCGTGGATGAAAGCAACCTCTTCTTCTCAACGCCGGCAACGGCCATCATTCAAAATGCTGTGCAGGCGGGCATTGGTTACAGCATCAACGACCAGCTGGCAGTCAACCTGGCTTACCATCACGGTTTGGAAGGAGAAGTTAAGGGCCAGCTGTTTAACCCCATGTTCATCACTCCTGATGATCCGCTCGGAAAAGTTCCGGAAAGTGAGTTGATTGCCAGAATGACCACCGATATGATCATCCTGGGCCTCACCTACGGATTCGGAAAATAGATTTTTTTAGAGCTCCCACGGTAGCTCCGCCGGCGAAACGTCCTCGGCGGGGCTTTTTTGTTGGGCTTTTTTAAGCGGGTTTGTTACCTTTCTCCCTACTGTTCTTAACCACAGTTATAACACGGAGTTCCGCGGAGCTAGCCCTCCCAAACCCTAAACTCTAAACTCTACACCCTACACTCTACACTCTACACCCTACACCCTAAACCATCCATGCGTTGTTTTTTCTTTTTCGTCGCAATGGGATTGCTGGTAAATGATCTACAGGCCCAGCGAATAGATTATCCGCCGGGGTTTGCCCGCTTGCTGGAACAATGTGACCTCGTCTGGTTCGAGCCCCTCGATGCCGGCTACCGGGATACCTACCAGAACAGTGACAACCCGGTCATGTGCGACCTGGCCCTTCGTTCTCCGAAGGAAAAACTTGAAATAAGGCTCAAGATCATACCATGGCTGAACCGGGATGTCAAAACGCAAGCCCCCAATGTCATCACCTGGCGGGCACTGACAGATGTGGCCGTCAACGACGACGACAACCTCATCTCCGGCATCCAGCTCTCTCAGGAAGAAGCCCGGGAGCGCTTCGGAGCTGATATGGCCCTGATGTATTTCTTTAAACCAAAGCCCATCTTCTCAAATTACCCCTTTTGCCGCATGTTGGCCCTGGCCAAAGCGGGCAAGGCTACCGTTCTCGTATTCTATTTCTTTGAAGATGAAAACAACCCTGCGCTGGACTATCGGCTGGAACTCATTGGGTTCAATCGTGGGAAATCGTGACTCGTGACTCGTGACTCGTAACTCGTGACTCGTAACACGTGACTCGTGACTCGTAACTCGTGACACGTGACGGGCGTGACAAACGTGACGGGCGTGACAAACGTGACGGGCGTGACAGGCGTGACGAACGTGACGAGCGTGACGAGCGTGACAGGCGTGACAAACGTGACGAACGTGACATGCGTGCTTCTAATACCCTCCATAATCCTCTATTAACCACAGAGTTGAACAGAGTTATTACACGGAGTTCCAAGGAGCTAGCCCGCCAAACTCCAAACCCTATACCCCCGTCTGGCCAGCCGGACAGGCTAAACTCTTTTAACCACAGAGTTAAATAGAGTTGTTACACAGAGTTCCACAGAGTTATTTCACGGAGTTCCACGGAGCTAGCCCGCTAAACCTACAACTTACAACCTACAACCTACAACTCCATAATCCTCCATAATCCTCCATAATCCTCCATAATCCCTATAATCCCTATAATCCTCCATAATCCTCACAACAAGCCCACAACAACCTTCCACAAATTATACAGCCCAAGTCCGGTCACGATCAGCACCACTACGGCCATAAGGGCGTTGGCTGCGTGGGAATTGAGGTATCGTTTGGGGAGCAGTTTACGGTCATTGACGACCATCCAGAGGAAGATGGCCACGATGGGGAGGAGGAATCCGTTAGCGGCTTGCGCCGCAATGATGGCGGGGATGGGTTTTACGCCCGTCAGGCCGAAGAGCAGTCCGGCGCCCAGCACCACCGCCCAAACCAGCCGGAAATTGCGGGACCTGGTGCTCCAGTTGGGCCTGCCGTTGCCGAAGATGGCCTGACCCGTAATTGCGGCAGCGAAGGGAGCAGTGATGGCCGAGCTGATGCCGGCGGCAAACAGCCCAAAGCCAAAGAAATCGCCGGCCCAGGGGCCGAGGCCGTTCTCCAGGGTGGCGGCCAGGGCTGCAAAAGAAAACTCTCCGGAGACCTGCGCTCCCGTCAGCACGATGGCCAGCGATATGATGCCGCCAATGAGGATGGCCGGCAGCAGGCTTTTGCGCATTTCGGACACGTGCTGCCCCTTGCTGAGGCCACTGCCCAGGAAGAGGTTGTAAGGCACCACCGTGGTGCCAATGAGGCCGATGATGAGCAGCCCTGAGCCTTCGGGAAAGGAAGGCACCACCAGGCTTTTGGCCAGTGCTGGTGCAGATACAGGTGCCTGGACGCCTACCACCACGAAAGCCAATCCCATCAAAAACACGATGATGGCCATTGCACTGGTGATGATGCGGATGCTGCCGGTCCAGAGCAGTATGGCGGCTACCAGGCCGAGACCGGCCAGCCAGTATTTGGGTGGGGTGGTGCTGACCAGTTGCAGGCCACTGACAGCACCCAGCAGATTGCCAGCCTGGTAGGCAGTGCAACCCAGGGCTGCCGAGCCGAAAAGAAAGACCTTCAGCCATGTGGCGGTGCGGCCACGGTATCGCGTGCCGATCAGTTGCCCCAGTGTTTTGCCGGAGGCGATGGTGATGCGGGCGGCAGCTTCCTGAAGCACCATGGTGGCGATGATGGAGAATGTGAGTGCCCACACCAGCGCCAGCCCAAAAGATGCACCGGCTTTGGAGCAGGTAGTTACGGTGCCGGGCCCGATGAAGGCCGCCGGAATGATGCTCCACAGCAGCAGACCTGCGCTGCCTTTGCCCATTTGCAGGAGTTTTGGCATGTTTTAATTTTTTTCTTCGCTGCGCAATGGGGTAGTGCGCCATTGCGCAGCGAGTGCCAAAGAAAGTAAATTGAAAGTTGAAAAAAGAATGAAGCCTGCTGGCTGATCAGCGGCAGGAAGTGATTATGAAAGTTTTTTCTCCGGGTGCAAAATGAATTTTGCAGGGAGCTTTTTGAAAGCTTTTCCGGCAGGCGTTTATGAAGGGCCTGAGGAACAGCGGAGGTAGTCGGCATGCAGTTGCCAATTTTGGACGCCGGTTCTGCTGGCATTATTAAATTTATCCTCCATTCGTTCGCGGAAGAGCCTGTTAGCAAAGTACCTTTGTTGTTTCCGGTGAATCCGGATAAACAGTGAAATACCAGCAAAGACCCTCCGCCTTCTGGCGGAAAATCTCATACGATCCATTCCATGAATCCAGCATTCTTGCCCAAAATTGAAGTCATCTCCGACAAAGTGCAGGCGCCGCCCGTCGGCAAGGAAAGGCGGATTGCCGTGTTGTTGCCTTATGATTATGACCAAAGCGACAAGCACTATCCGGTACTTTACCTGCAGGATGGCCAAAACCTGCTCGACAACCGTTCGCCTTTCGGCAACTGGCATGTGGACCACCGGCTGGCCGAAATGGCTGAAAAAGGCATGCACGAACTCATCGTCGTGGCCATCGATCATGCCGAAAAGGACAGGGTCAGGGAGTTTTCTCCGCCGGATGTTACCCGTTTCGGAACCAGCCTGGGAAAACAGTATGCCCAGTTCATTACCAAAGAGCTAAAGCCATACGTGGATGCCAATTTCCGCACGTTGCCCGGCCGTCAGCACACGGGCATCGGGGGCAGCAGCATGGGCGGACTCATCAGCATTTACTCTGGCTTCATGTTTCCGGAGGTTTATGGCAAGCTGTTGATCTTCTCACCGGCACTTTGGGTGGCTCCAAAGATCTACTTCCAGGCCATGAAGTTTTACAATCCCTTTGCGACGAAAATTTATATCTATGCCGGAGGCGACGAGAGCGAAACCATGTTGCCCAATGTGCAGCGCCTCATCAACGTGCTGAAACACCGGGGACTGGATGGGTCAAAAATTGAATTCAAGCTCTCCGTTGACCCCAACGGCCAGCACAATGAAGCCAAATGGGGCGAGGAGTTCCCAAAGGCTGTCGAGTGGCTGTTTTTCGAAGATAAAGTCAAAGCAAACACCAGCGAAAAATCGGCTGAACATACATGAGAATACTTCACATCAGCATGGAATGCTACCCCGCTGCCAAATTCGGCGGACTGGGTGACGTGGTGGGGGCCCTCCCCATCTACCTGAACAAAATGGGCATCGACACCTCCGTGGTCATGCCTTTTCATCACACCAAATGGCTGCTCCAACAGCAATACCGGGAGGTCTTTTCCGGCCATGTGCGGTTGGGCCGGCGAGAGGTTTGGTTCAACATCCTGGCAGTGGAGAATGCCAACCTGGGCTTTCCGCTTTACGTGGTCAACATCCCCGGCTTTTTCGACCGCCCCGGCGTGTACGGCCCACCGGAAGGTGGCTGGTACGACGACGAGCTCCAAAGAAACCTGCTCTTCCAGCAGGCCGTGCTGAAGTGGGTGGTGGACATGCAATGGAAGCCCCGGGTGCTGCATTGTCACGACCACCACACCGGACTGATCCCCTTCATGGTGAAGTATTGTCCGGAGTTTTCTTCGCTGCGCAACATTGCCACGGTCTTTACCATCCACAACGGGGCCTATCACGGCGCCTTTGGCTGGGACCGCGTGGAACTCATGCCCTACTTTTATTCAGAAGCCCGTGGTTTTCTGGACTGGAGCAACACCATTTGCCCGCTGGCTGCCGCCATTAAATGTTGCTGGCGACTAACCACCGTGTCAAAGGGCTACCTGGAAGAACTTCTTTACGATTCCAACGGCATGGAAGCCCTCATCAATCAGGAGTTGCCGAAGGCGAGGGGAATCGTCAATGGCATCGATACCAATCTCTGGGATCCGGCCACCGATGAACGCATTGCCCACCGTTACGACGGAAAAAACATCGCTGACTTCAAAGAGAAAAACAAGGTGAAGATCCTCGACCGCTTTCGGATCATTCCCGATTTGCCCATCGTCACCTTCATCGGCCGGCTGGTAAAGGAAAAAGGGGCCGACCTGCTGCCTGACACCATCCGCCGCTGCCTGGCCAATGGCCTCAAAGTGGGCTTTGTGGTACTGGGCACCGGCGACAAGTGGCTCATGGATGTTTTTGATCGCATGCGCAGCGAGGCCTCAGGCTATTTCGACGTCTCACTGGAATACAACGAGAGCCTGGCCCACCAGCTTTACGCCGGCTCTGACTTCCTCATTATGCCCTCGAGGGTAGAACCCTGCGGCCTCAATCAGATGTACGCCTGCCGTTACGGAACGGTTCCCATCGTACGCAGTGTGGGCGGCCTGAAAGACACCATCCCCGACATTGGTGAAAAAGGCGGCCGGGGCATCCGCTTCAACCAGTTCACCGTAGAGGATGCTTCCATGGCGGTGTACCGTGCAGCCAAACTGTACGAAAACACCGAAGCTCTCAACAAACTCCGGCAACACATCATGGCGGTGGATTTTTCCTGGGAAAGATCAGCCAAAGATTATCAGCGGCTTTATGAGGAAGTAATGTGATTTGGTGAGGAATCGAGGATTTGAGGAATCGAGGATTTGAGGAATCGAAGATTGGTCTGCACTTGTTTAATAGGCTAATAACCAGCGGGCAAGCTCAGTTCTTCAGTTCCTCCCCCGATCCCGAAGGATTTCGGGATTCGGGGCTCAAACCCTCATCTATCAAGCTACTCCCGTCGTCACAAATTGCATTTCGTAGAGTTGGCGGTAACGGCCGTTTTCGATTTGCAGGAGCTCATCGTGTGAGCCGAATTCCTTCACCTCGCCTTTGTCGAGTACGAGAATCTTGTCTGCATGGCGGATGGTGCTCAGGCGGTGTGCAATGATGATGCTCGTGCGCTTTTCAATCAGGGTTTCGATGGCGTGCTGGATGACGGCCTCCGATTCTGGATCGATGGAAGAGGTGGCCTCGTCGAGGATGAGGATTTCGGGGTCAAAGACCAGCGCCCGCACAAAAGAGATCAGCTGCCGCTGCCCCATGGAGAGGGTGGCGCCCCGCTCCATCACCTGGTAATCGTAGCCTCCCGGCAATTTGCTGATAAATTCGTGTGCACCAATGGTCTTGGCGGCTTCGACAACCTGCTCGCGGCTGATGTTTTCGTTGCGGAGGGTGATATTATCCAATACGGAACCGGAGAAAAGAAAAACATCCTGTAAGACCACTCCAATGTGGCTGCGCAGGGTGTAGAGGTCGTAGTCTCGAATGTCGGTATGATCGATTTCGATGCGGCCTTTGTTGATTTCGTAGAGGCGGTTGAGGATGCTGATGATGGAGGTTTTGCCGGAGCCGGTACTGCCCACCAGGGCCAGGGTTTCCCCGGGTTTTACGTGGAAGTTGATGTCTTTGAGCACCCATTCTTTGGCGTTGTAGGCAAACCAGACGTTTTTGAAGGCGATGTCGCCCTCCAGTTTTTCAGGTGCATAGGTGCCGGTGTTGGGGATTTTGTCGTCGCGGTCCAGCAGGGTGAAGACCCGTTGCGAAGCGACCAGCCCCATCTGCACGGTGTTGAACTTGTCTGCCAGCATCCGGATGGGGCGGAACATCATGTTCAGGTAAAGCGGGAAAGCTACCAGCGCACCGGTGCTCACCCCTCCCACAAGGCTCTCCCTGGCTCCCCACCAGACCATGAGACCCAGCGAGGCGGCAGCGATAATGTCAACCACCGGAAAAAAAATGGCGTAGTACAGGATGCTGTCAACGTTGGCCTGGGTGTACTCTTTGTTGATCTTGCGGAACTTCTCCATCTCCTGCCGCTCGGCATTGAAGATTTGCAGAATCCGCATGCCTGTCAGGCGCTCCTGCAAAAAGGCATTCATCTTCGCAATCTGGGTGCGCACCCGCTGAAAGGAAGCTTTTACCTTCTCCTTGAAAACGTAGGTGGCGATCATCAGGAAGGGCATGGTGGTGAGGCAGACAAGGGCCAGTTTCCAGCTCACGGCAAACATGACCCCTACCACCACAATGACCATCAGCGAGTCCGCCAGGATGGTGAGGATGCCCTGTGAAAACACCTGGTTGATGTTTTCGATGTCGTTGATGGTTCGGGTGGTGGAAATGCCGATGGGTGTTTTGTCAAAATAGCTGATTTTCAAGCGGGTGATGTGGTTGAATACCCTGGTGCGCAGGTCCCGGACCACAGCCTGTCCCAGCCAGTTGGAGGTGTAGGTAAATACGTAGCGCATGGTACTTTCCAACAGCAATACTCCGAGAAAAATGAGCGCCATGGTGCCCAGCCCCTGTATGTCTTTGTGAAAGATGTAATCATCCACCATGGTTTGCACCAGGAAAGGCCGCAGGATGGCTACGGGCGCCAACAGGATGCCCACCAATGCAGTGATGATGAAGGTGAGCTTATACGGACTGGCCTGCGAAACTACCTTCCACAGCAGCTTGATGTCAATGTTGTATTTGTCGGATGATTGCATTCAGTCGAACTTTGAAATGGCCCACAAAGCTAAGCTTGTTGAGGCTTCCCCGGGTGGCAGGTTTTTGCAGGTTTTTTTGAATCGGGCTTTTATCAGGTTTTTGAAGACTTGTCAGTGTGACTTTAACCTCGGCGAGGTTCCAAACCTCGCCGAGGTTGGCGTACTCAAATCCTCAAATCTTCAGTTTTTCACCCAACAAAAACTTCCTCAAAACTTCGAGCAGTGCTTTGGGCTGTTCAGCATGCACCCAGTGGCCGGCATTGGGGACGGTTTTTATTTCTGCCTTCGGGAAAAGGGCCTTGATGGCCGGCTCATCTTCTGGCAAAATGTAATTGGAATTGCCTCCTTTTACGAAGAGCGCCGGGCCTTCGTAAGGCTGATCGGCTTCGATTTCGTCCAGGATGTCGTCGTAATGCTCATAGATGACCGGCAGGTTCATTTTGAATTCGAAACCGCCTTCGGCTCTTCGGGTCAGGTTTTTCATCAGAAACTGGCGGATACTTTTTTGTGGAATGTACCTGGCCAGTTTTTCATCAGCATCGCTGCGCTCTTCCAATGTTTCGGGATGCAGGTTCAGCAGGGCCTGGAAAATCAATTCATGGTTGCCTTCGTAGCGCTTTGGCGCAATGTCCACCACCACCAGTTTCTTCACCAGTTCCGGATAGGTCAGGGCCAGCTGCATGGCGGTTTTGCCCCCCATGGAATGGCCCATGACGTAGGCCCCTTCATACATCCAGTGCTGTTCCATAAACTCCCTGATGTCTTCTGCCATGGAGGGGTAGTCGTGAACATCCGTATGCGGTGAGCGGCCGTGGTTGCGCTGATCGATGATAAAAACGGAGAAGTGTTCCGCCAGCTTTTTGCCGAGGGTCACCCAGTTGTCCAGGGTGCCGAACAATCCGTGCAGGATGATGAGCGGTTTGCCCTGGCCGAATTCTTTGTAATTCAACTGCATGGTCGGTCTTTTCGCGTTGGTTCCGGTAATGAACAGATAAATACCCGAAAGGTTAAACCCTCAAAAAAGCAACCGTTTTCAGCATGTCGTCGTGCAGGATGCGGTCTGTGTTCAGCGAAGGCACCACATTGCGGTATCGCTCCAGGTGGTCTTCCAGAACCGGAGAGCTTTTCAGGGGCCGGCGGAATTCCATAGCCTGCGCTGCCGTCATGAATTCGATGGCTAGCAGGTTTTCCAGGTTTTTCACCACGCGGTATGCTTTGGTGGCGGCGTTGGCGCCCATGCTCACATGGTCTTCCTGCCCGTTGGACGAGACAATACTGTCAACCGATGCCGGGGTGCAGAGCTGTTTGTTCTGACTGACGATGCTGGCCGCGGTGTATTGCGGAATCATCAGGCCGGAATTGAGGCCGCCCTCCGGTGTCAGGAAAGCCGGCAGCCCCCGCTGACCGGAGATGAGCTGGTAAGTGCGCCGTTCGGAAATGCTGCCCAATTCCGCCAGGGCAATGGCCAAAAAGTCCAGCGCCAGGGCCAGCGGCTGGGCGTGGAAATTGCCGCCGGAGAGAATGGCATCGTCGTCGGGGAAGAGGGTGGGGTTATCGGTTACGGAATTGATTTCCCGAAGGAAAACCTGCTCCACATGCGCTATGGTATCCGCACTTGCCCCGTGCACCTGCGGCACACAGCGGAAGGCGTAGGGGTCTTGCACGCTTTCTTTTTCCTTCGCAATGATCTCACTGCCCTCCAGAAAGCCCCGGATGGCTTCGGCCACCGCCAATTGCCCCGGGTGTGGTCGCACTTCGTGCAATAGCGGGTTGAAGGGGCTGGGGTGGCAGTCAAAGGCATCGATGGAGAGGGCTGCACAGAGGTTGGCGGTTTGCAACAGGCGTTTTGCCTCCAGCAATGCCCAGGAGCCGTAGGCGCTGCAAAACTGCGTTCCGTTGAGCAGGGCCAGGCCCTCCTTGGGACCCAGCTCCAGCGGTTGCCAGCCCAGTTTTTCGTGGGCTGCTGCGCTGCTCATTCTTTCCCCCTTCAGGTAAACTTCGCCCTCGCCAATGAGCGCCAGGCTGAGGTGGGCCAGCGGTGCCAGGTCGCCGGAGGCACCCAGCGAGCCCTGCTGGTAAATGACCGGCAGCAGGTCGGCATTGAAAAAGTCCACCAGCCGCTCCACGGTCTGGATGCGCACACCGGAAAAGCCCTTTGCCAATCCCAGTGCCTTCAGCAAAAGCATCAGCTTCACGATTTGCTGTGGCACTTCCTCGCCCATTCCACAGGCATGGGAGCGAACGAGGTTCTCCTGCAATTGCCGAAGCTGGTCATTGCTGATGCGCACATTGCACAGCGAACCAAAACCGGTATTGATACCGTAAAAGGTGCCACCTTCATCCAGTTTCTTCCGCAAAAACAGGCGGCATTTCCTGATCTTTTCTTTGGTCTCTTCGGAAATGGAGAGCCTGGCTCCAGGCTCCATCAGGGCACTGATTGTCTCCAGGTCCACCGGTGCAGGTCTTATCTCAAAATGGTAGGGCATGGGCATTCATTTTAGGCCTGCAAAGGTAGGGAACGCGAAGGGGAAATTTTTAGGGATGAGCTTGCCCGACCAGTCTGTCCGACGGACAGGCTGAATAGACGGGGGATGAGCTGGATGAGCCATCCCCACAGACTAGACCGGGTTCACTCAGAGCTGAGCAGTGTTGAGTTGGCTGGAATTTTCTTTATTGAATTCTTTCCACTCATTTGGTGAAATGCGGTTTTCGAATTAGCTTAGCATCGATAAATGCCTCGGCTGGAGCTCTACTTGTTGGTGAGTATCTATATTCCACGACTAACATTCAATCACTCAAAAAATCATTTTAAAATGAAAACCCTGCCCCCCCCCCCCCCACTTTCTAACTTTTCTTCTTATCGTATTTTTTGTGTTTCCATTCGAAAAGCATGCTTTTGCTCAAAGTGATGATTGCAATGTGAGAGCAACAATTTCGGATTACCAGATGGCCATTGAGCAATTGCCTGACATCAACCGAGCGGCAGAAGAAGCTCCTCCCAATGCTATTGCCAACGTTCCAGTCCGAATTTATGTGGTACTAAAAGATGATGGTACTTCAGGGTCAACCATTGACCAAAGTGTTGTTGACAATGTGCTTGCAAACCTGAGTGCCAAATTTTCAACGAATCCCGATTACAATTTTAATTTTCAGCTTTGTGGAGAAGTCAACTATATCTACAATAGCTCATTTTATGATGAAACCATGCCGGTTGACGAATATGCCTGGGTCTCTCAAGCAGTGAATGTTTATATTACTGAAGGGTCAACACCGTCACAATCAGATTTCCCATGGCTTACTACCATCAACAACAGAATGTACATCAGGAGCCATGCTAATTTTAACACTGCTACAGTGCCCCATGAGTTTGGCCATCAATTCGGGCTGTTACACATTTTTGCTCCTGAGGTCGCTTATCAAGTACCGGCTGACCCAAATGATGCCAGTGGTCAAAGTGATCATCCCTACAACGGTGGAGGACATCCAAGGGAATTGGTTATCAGGGAAACGGATAACGCCCAAGTATATCCTACACCCAATCACGGTGGCCCACCTTATGATGACGACCAGTACATCAAAGGTGGTGATTTAGTCGGGGATACTCCAGCTGCCTGCAAAGGAAATAGTCAAAGCACTCATCCAGGGTGCTCATTTTCAAATTGCAACTACACTGGCACTTATTTGGATTACAATGGAATGCCTATTGATGATCCAAATAACATCACTGCAATCAACCTCATGTCGGTGAATGGAGTTTGCAGGGTTAGCTTTACAAATGAGCAATTAATGCGTGCCTATGGTTATTACGATGATGTCAGGCGGCACCAATATTGGCAATACCCCCTATATGAGGTCTGCGGAAATGTTGATGATCGAGTAGAGTACAAGGGCACCAGCCATGGGATAAACAGAGTTGCTATCGAGTTTCAACAAACCAACGACAAAATAATGAAGGCGCTTACCAATAATGAGGGTGACTTTGATGGTATTGTTTACCAGTATGCACCTCCATCAGCTTCAGTGACTTCTTCTGTCATGAAACTTGGATCACAGCCAGATTTTTCGTTCACTTATGAAGATTGGATCGATGGTATCACAACTTTTGATATCGTAATCATGAGAAAGCATATTTTAGGGATAAACATCATGGACGGATATGATCAGGTGGCTGCTGATGTGAACAAAAGTGGTGCTGTGACCACGGCGGATATCGTACTGGTCCGAAAGTTGATTTTAGGACAAATCTCAAGTTTCCCAGATTTCGATCAGCCCTGGCGTTTTATTCCGGAATTTGTAACCTTGAATCATCCTTCCAATTTTGATGACGGCGAAGATGATAACCCTTTCCAGTATGAATTGGACGGGACTGAACCTTACCAATTAACTCCGCCAAAGCAAGGATTTGATGCCGTTAAGATTGGAGATGTAAACAATACCAATTCAGAGGGCTTAAATGGCCAAACACCAGAAGATGAAGGTACTCCAATTTTTGTGACGATTAACAAATCTTATGATGGAACTTATACCACATACGATTTCCTGGTAGATAGCTTTACCAATGTTGTAGCTTATCAAATGGAGATTGAGTTTACACCTGATTTTTTGGAATTCGTTAGAGCAGAACCAATGGATCTTGTTGGAGTGAATCAGGATTTTTTTGACACCACACAAACCCTGGTCAAGACGCTTTGGTACGACACTGCCCAAGCAGATGCTCTAACCTTGCCGGATGGTGCTGGAATTTTCCGTTTGGTGTTCAATGGTGATGGAACCAATCCGCTTTCAGATGTTTTGCTGTCAGAGAATGTAGGTTTTCGGGCAAGCATGGAAAAATCACCTAAAAGGAATTTTGCTTACGCACCCGATGGCAGCAAACGTCCTATTGTTTTTAGAAAGTACCATAAAGGCCCAATTGCTACAGTGAGGGTAATCCCAAATCCATTTTCTGCTTCGTTCCGGCTTTTGATAGAGGCAGTTAAAAACGAGCCAATCGAAGTATTGGTTTTTGACGCTTTTGGTCGACAAGTGATGGAAAGGCAGGAGTATTTGCATAAAGGTTCCAATTATTTGGAATATAACGATTTGGATGAAGCATCACCGGGTATGTATTACATTCAATTGGCGACTAGAACTGAATCCATCGTGCAGAAAGTTGTCAAGAGCTTCTGATTGAAAATCAAAAAACCCCGGCATTGCCTGCCGGGGTTGTAAGAATACTCCAATACTCATGAAATCAATATACTTACTCATTTTCTTGCTGTATAGTTTGCCTTCGGCACTCAGGAGTCAGTCACTCCAATTGGATTGGCTGGCAGAATATCCTTGTCTGCCTCCAAATTCGCTTGAGTATGACAAAATAGCCGTGGATGAAGCAGACAATGTTTACTTGTTTGGATCGGCCGGCTCTTCCATGTCACCGGTTTTATACGCCACAGCCATCCTGACCCTTAAATTCGACAGTACGGGAAACCTGCTGTGGGAAAATAAATTTGACAATTATTTTCAAGATTATTTTCATGACGGTGTCTTGACCTTAGACGATGGGGTCTTAGTTGCAGGTTGGCGAGGGAGTCTTCCTGGGTCTGACCCCAGCAGGGCGGAATTGGTTAAATATGACGAGCTTACAGGAGAAAAAATTTGGCAAAGTTTTATTTTTGACACAGTATCAGTTAAAGCAAGTCTTTTTGATGTAGATTTTGATCCCTCTGGAGATATTTATGGTTTTGGAAGATACAATCAATACCCTGAGGAATATGATTCTTCAAAAATGTATGTGGCGAAAGTTTCTTTGGCGAGTGGAGAAGTCTTGTGGACGAAAATTTACAATGATAAATTCTATGCAACTAAAGGTAAAGTGTTGTCAGATAGAGTTAGAGTGTTTGGAGGAAAACAGCTTAACACTTTTGAGTATGTTCCAATACTAGCCGACGTTGATTTTGGAGGCAATCCTATTTCTGAAGAAAGTATTAGCCTTGGTTATGAAATAGTAGGTCCTCAAGTTTTTAACACCTATTTCTTTTTTGACGAGAAGGGTTATTTGGTCACGTTTGGTTACAATGTATGCAAATATGAGGTTGCGGAAGATCCAGTATGGTGTTACAATGTGGCTCAGGGGTTCCCAAGTACAATCGGCCAGGCCATGACCGCTGTAACGGATGCGGAAGGAAACGTCTATGCCACCGGCTACCTTCGTGACACATTGACTGAGTCGGAAAGTACACTCATTTTGAAGCTGTCTCCCCAGGGTGAGCTTCTGTGGTTGTCAACCAGTAAATATTCCGAAGATATACCTGTTGAGCGCGGGAAAAGGATCGCCATATCTGATCAATATACTTTTTCATGCTCAGAAGTTTGGGATTATGACAAGGATGGTAATCTGGAAAATCTGGATTACAGGCTGTTTCTTTGTTCAAATGAAGATGGCAGTATTCTTTATGACACCTTAATAGACGGGAACTTGTACGACATTCCTTTTTATGCACATTATGCCAACGGGCACTTTTATTTTTTGGGACGAAGTTACAATCCATCGGCAGGTAGCCAAAGCTATAAATACAAACTCTTTAAGTTTAGGTTGGAAGGTAGTTTGGGGACGGATGGAGAAGGTGAGCTGAAGTCACCTGTAAATATTTATCCGAACCCGGCTGGAGATTTTATTGTCATAACACAATCACCAGAAATGGAATATAAAAAGGCAAGCCTCTTTGATGGAAATGGTAGGTTGGTGCTATCTGAATTTCCAATTGATCAAACTCTAAAAAAGATTAAGCTCCCAATGTTGCCGGACGGTGTTTACTTGCTGAAGTTGATGGGTAAAAATGGGGTATACACGAAGAAACTTGTAATAAATTCCAGCAACTAAAATCATAGCTTTAGGGATGAGCTAGCGCCACCAAACCCTACGCTTTTCAACCACAGAGTTAAACAGAGTTGCTACACAGAGTTCCACAGAGATGAGAGAGCTAGCGCCCCTAAACCCTACACTCTAAACTCTACACCCTACACATATTAGTTAAACAGAGTTATTACACAGAGTTCCACAGAGTTTTGTCACGGAGTTCCACGGAGATGAGAGAGCTAGCGCCCCTAAACCCTACACTCTAAACTCTACACCCTACACATATTAGTAGAGCAGAGTTATTACACAGAGTTCCACAGAGTTATTTCACGGAGTTTAATGGAGCTAGATCCCAACCCTACTCCCTACTCCCTACTCCCTACTCCCTACTCTCTACTCCAGTTCAACCATTCAATTTATATTCCTCAATCTTCCGGTACAGCGTAGCCAGGCCGATTCCGAGGAGTTCGGCGGAGCGGGTTTTGTTGCCGTTGGTGTAGGCCAGCACTTTTCGGATGTGGAGTTTTTCCATTTCTGCCAGTTTGAGGGCATCGGCTGGGTTGCCGGTTTCAGTGTAGGCAAAATCGAAGGGCAGGCAGTCGAGGGTCAGTTCGTCGGTGGTGGCCAGGATCACGGCCCGCTCGATCACGTTTTTGAGCTCCCGGATGTTGCCCTTCCAGGGGTGGTTGACGAGGGCCTTTTGGAAAGCCTCGTTCATAGTGAGCGGCTTTCGGTTCATGCGGGCGGTGAACATCTGGATGAAGTGGTCGGCCAGCAGGGGGATGTCGTCTTTGCGTTCCGCAAGGGAAGGCAGCCGGATGCTGAAAACGGAGAGGCGGTAAAAGAGGTCCAGCCGGAAATTCCCGGCCTCGCTTTCGGCTTGCAGGTCCCGGTTGGTGGCGGCAATGACCCGAACATCCACTTTGGTTTCCTTTGTTTCACCAACTTTGAAAAAGCTACCGGTCTCCAGTACCCGCAGCAGTTTTGCCTGGAGGGCGAGGTCCATTTCGCCGATTTCATCGAGGAAGATGGTGCCGTGGTTGGCTTCTTCGAAGAGGCCTTGTTTGTCGCGGCTGGCACCGGTAAAGGAGCCGGCCTTGTGGCCGAACATTTCGCTTTCCAGCAGTTCCTTTCCCAGGGCACTGCAGTTGATGGCGATAAAGGGCTGCTGCCTGCGGTCGCTTTCGTAGTGGATGGCCTGGGCGAAAACTTCTTTGCCCGTGCCGGTTTCGCCGGTGAGCAGCACGGTGGTGCCGGTGGACGCCACTTTTTTGGCCAGCTCCACCGCCTGTATCATGGGTTTCGATTTGCCCACGATGTTGTCGAAGCGGTAGCGCTCGCCCATGGCCTCTTCCAGTTCCTGCACACGGAATTGCAGCAGGGCCTTGTCCACGGCTTTGTTGACCAGCGGGATGATCTTGTTGTTGTCGTCACCTTTGGTGATGTAGTCAAAGGCCCCGTTCTTGATTGCTGAAACGCTGTCCGGAATTGTGCCGAAGGCAGTAAGCAAAATCACTTCACTTTGCGGGCTGAGCTTTTTGATCTGGGGCACCATCTCAACGCCGTTGGCGTCGGGGAGCTTTACGTCGCAAATGACGGCATGGATTTTTTCCTGTTGCAGCATTTTGAGGCCTTTCCGGCCCGTGTCCGCTTCAAAAACCTCGTAGCCTTCCAGCCTGATGATTCGGCTGAGCAGGGTTCTGATGTCGTGTTCGTCGTCGATGATCAATACGTTTGCCCGCATCGCTGTATGTAATCTCGTTTTTGGTTTTGTTGTCTCTGATCTTAACCGCAGAGTTGAGCAGAGTTATTACACAGAGTTCCACGGAGTTTTTTTCACGGAGTTCCACGGAGGGTAGCTCGTGGCTCGTAGCTCGTAGCTGATTCTGCTAAACCCTATAATCTTCTATAATCCATAATAAACCACAGAGTTTCACAGAGATTTTTTCACGGAGCTCCCCCCTAAACCCTACTCTCTACTCCCTACTCTCTACTCCCTACTCACCGTATCAAATCAATGTACCCCCGCAATACTACCGGAGACAACACATTTCCAGTCACCCTTTGTTCGATGACCTTGCAAACATAATGGTAAGTGCCGGCAGGCAGGGGTTTGCCCCTCAGGTTTTCACCATTCCAGTTCAGGTTGGGGTCTTTGGTGCTGAAGACCAGCTCGCCCCAGCGGTTGTAGATCAGCATTTCCACGCTTTCGATGAAGCAATAGGGGGAGGGGATGAACAGGTCGTTGAAGCCGTCCCCGTTGGGAGTGAAGGCGTTGGGCAATTCGTAATTTGGGCAATTGTCCACGCAAACGATGTTGCTGAAGGCGCTTTCATTTAAGAAAGTGTCCAGTGCCGTGACGGCATAGCAGCCGGCAATGCCCCTTTCGGGTTGGTGGAAGAAGGTGGTGTCCCCGGAGTCATCGATGTTGTCGATGAGCTCTAGTGTGGCCCCCTCTGTGGCGGCAAAGTAGATGTTGTAACTCACCACGTCGTCGGTCTTCTCGCAAAGATTCATGGGGTTGATCCATGAAAGGCGGTTTTCCAGAATTTCATTTTCCTGGCAGTTGATGTCTTCGTTGCAAATGTTGTGCACCGTCAGTTCAGGCGGGCAGGGCGGTACGTTGTCTACCGGTACGGCGCAGGCCTCCTGGCTGAGGTTGATCATTGGAGAGGGGATTTCCGGAATGCCATAGGTACCTTCTGCCAGCACATAGTAACAATACTCACGGCCGTTCACAAGTCCTTCGTCCAGGTAATTGCTGTCGGTTGTGGTGCCGATGGAGTCCCAGGCGGTTCCGTTGAAACGGTACACCACGAATTTTTCATTGACCCAGGGCACGCTGTATTCCCAGCTCAGTTCATTGGCATTGTCGGTAGGGGCAATCGACAGGAAAACCGATGAGGCTGCCGGTGCGTAGCCCAGCGGCGTTGTCTCGCCGTTTACGAAGAAGGCGATGTCGTAGGTATAGGCTTCATTCTGGGTGTTCAGCCCTGCATCCAGGTATTCGCTTTGTGTCAGTTCCCAATAGCTCTGTGCCGTGAATTCGGCAATGGTGCTGAAGTTGGTTCCGCCAATGCCGTCAGCCCGTCGCAGCTGGTATCGGTAGGGTGGTGGGTTGAGCAAGGTGTCCAGGTCTTCAGCGAGTGGTTTTACCCATTTGACCAGTATGCGGCCGTCGGTGGTGCTGGTGGCTTCCACACTCACATTGGTGATGAGCGGCACATTGCGGCGAAGCTGCACACAAACTTCTTCACTCGGCAGGCTCTCCACCAGGTTGTAGGGCTGGCCTGTTTCCGTTCGCTTCGCAAAACGGGCCAGCACGCGGTAGCAGTAGGTGCGGCCCCTTTCCACATCGGTGTCGGTCCATTCGTGACGGTCGCCGGATTGTGCCGGCAGCACATTGGCCATGAAGGTGTAGCCTTTCCCGTCCAGACCGGGGGCGCAGGTGTCAATGGGGAAATTGTTGCTGCCCTCCCTCCGCCAGACGGAAAATCCGAAGAAGTAGTCATTTTGCGTTTCTTCACAACTGTAGGGCCTTGCCCAACTAACGGTTATCCGGTCCGATTCCGGCTCGGCCTGCACATCTTCGGGCTGCGGCCCCACCACTTTTATTCGAACGGTTTTCAGCGTTGCCAGGCCGGTTGAGCCCGGTACGTTTTGTATGAAGAAATCGTCCTCTGCTTTGAAAACAACTGTATAGGGCAGGTCGGAAATGTGCTCGCAGGTGGTTTGCCAACGGAAAGTTTTCGTTACGGGTTGTTGATCGTAGGTGGCTGAGGGGTTGCCAAATGGTCGCCATGTCTCCTCATCATCGGCGGGGCTGAACTCCACGATGAAAGGCGAGCCAAGGGCCGAAAGCTTGATCTTGTCACCCGCGTCAGGGTCGGTGGCGGTCACGTTGAACTGCACCATATCACCGGCTACCACGCATATTTCATCAATGGTTTCAATTTCAGGAGCCCGGTTTTCATCGCATTGGAAAACCAGTATTTGCATATCGCGGATGGTGGTATCTATGGGCACCCCATCGCGCCACGAGATGATGATCATGGCCACGTTGTATTCACCGGGCACCTGCGGCGCCTCCCATTTCAGGGTGCCTTTCGTAGGATCCAGGGTGAGGCAGCAGCCGCCGTTGCCGGGCACGTCTTGTGGCCAGATGTAGTTGGGCACCTGGGTGCCGTTGGCCTGCATCGGCACGATCAATTCGTAGGTGAGTTCGTCGCCATCGGGGTCGTGGGCGCCGGGGTTGTGGATGAAGGTCTGACCCACACAGGCGTAATCGATGGGCGGATTCAAAAGCACCGGGGTATTGTTGCAGCCGTCAAAGGCCCCGTTGTACAATGTGAAAGTCGTTTGCAGGTGGAAGGGCACGTTTTCCGAACCGGGCGGATTCACATTCAGGATGCCGCCGTTGCGGTTTGGGTCCGTCATGGAAACGACGTATTGGCCCGGACCCGGATAGATGTGGGTGGCTACGTAAAGGTTCTTTTTGATGTCGTTTGGGAGCGGCTCACCCTGCGGGGCCACATTGGGGTCTGGCTGAAAACCATTGACCCTGGCCACTCTTTCGCAGACACCATCGCCCCAGCACAGGGTCAGGGTGTCCCGGTCAGCGGGTATACTGCTCGTTTTCGTGTAGGTGATGATGGTACAGCGCACCATGTTGCTGGAGCAACCATTGATCTGTTCGATGACAATCTCACCGGCCCGGTTGTGGGTGGCAAAGGCACTGGTGGCCAGTTGCGAAGCGAGGAAAAGCAGAAAAGCTAAGCGTAGCAATGATTTCATAATTCCAATGTGATATTCGAAACGAGCGGTTTTTGGGAAAAGCGTGGTGCTCTCAAACCTTACACCCTAAACTCTACACCCTACACCAAAAGTAATCGTATTAACAGTAAAAAACCGGCCAATTGCCTGTTTGGTCAGGATCAAGCGCTTTTTGCGGCCGAATTTGACATCCCGCTTGAAATAATTGTTGTCCCTGTGTTGTTTCATTGGCCGATAGGCGGAATTGACTACGTTTGTCGCTCCCAAATTGTAAACTGACAGCTGCCGGCATTGTTTCCAAAATTTCAGCCGGCAGGCTGTACCACTGAATAATTAACAGGCATGAGCAGAATTTATTCTCTTTTCACTTTTCTGATTTTTTCTTCGGGCCTGGCGGCCCAACAGGCTCCGCAACTTGCAACCGATTCCCCCGATCACGCCATCCTCACTGCCGTGGAAGGTGCAGGGCAATTTGCCGCCACCATTACCGAAGAAGACCTCCGGTCTTACCTCAGCGTATTGGCTTCTGATTCGCTGCAGGGCCGTGAGACCGGCACCGAAGGCCAGCGCATGGCAGCGGATTTTATCGCCCATCATTTCGAGACCCTTGGCCTGCCCAAAATTGGCGACCCAGACCCGGAAACCGGCGAACCCAGCTACTTTCAATACATCGCTTTTACCTCCGAGCGGTGGGACCGTGGCGGTCTGAAATTGAAAGTCGGCGATACAGAGTTTGGGGTCCTCAAAGATTTTTATGCCTATCCTTCGGAAAACGCCGACAGGGGTGAGGCCGAAACATCGGAAGTGCTCTTTCTGGGTTACGGCATCGATGATGAAAAATACAGCGATTACGCAGGTGTTGATGCGGCCGGCAAAACCATCCTGATCTATGCCGGTGAGCCGATGGATGCAGAAGGAAGGTCTTATGTGACAGGCGACACCACAGTTTCCGATTGGTCGAAGAACCGCTTGCTGAAGTTGGAGGCGGCGCACAAACACGGCGTCGAGCGGCTGCTGGTCATCGATCCGGACATCAAAAGAAACATCTCCCAGAACAGGATGGAGCTTTTCGGCGGCCGCATGAAAATGGGCTGGGGCGAAAACCCCGAAGAACGTTTTGCCAACAGCTTTTTCATTTCTTCCACCGTGGCCCGCGCCATCGTGGGCGATGCCTTCGAGGACTTTGTGAAGGTGCGTGACAGCATCAAAACCACTGGAGAACCGGCTCAGCTCGCACTTAAAACTTCCCTCGTCACTTCGCAAAAGAAACTGGTCAATCAACTGACTGGCTCCAACGTGCTCGGCTACATCGAGGGTGCTGATGAGAAGCTGAAAGATGAAGTGGTGGTGGTGAGCGCTCATTACGATCACCTGGGCATGCGGGGCAACTCCATCTTCAACGGCGCCGACGACAACGGCTCCGGCAGCAGCATGGTCATGGAACTGGCCCAGGCTTTTGCCGAAGCAAAAAAGGCGGGTGCAGGCCCTCGCCGCTCTGTGTTGTTTTTGCTGGTAAGTGGTGAGGAAAAAGGCCTGCTCGGCTCTGAGTTTTATTCGGAGCATCCGGTATTTCCGTTGGAGAATACCGTTGCGGATGTGAATGTGGACATGATTGGCAGAACCGATAAAAAACACCGAGACGATCCCAATTACATTTATGTGATTGGCGCAGACAGGCTGAGCACCATGCTGCACAAGATCAACGAAGCCGCTAACCAGCAATTCGTCAACCTGGAGCTGGACTACACCTACAACGCCGAAGACGACCCCAATCGCTTTTACTACCGCAGCGATCACTACAACTTCGCCAAACACGGCATCCCTTCGGTTTTCTTCTTTTCCGGCACCCACGAGGATTACCACCGGCCCACTGACACCGTGGACAAAATCATGTTCGACAAAATGGTCAAAATCGGGCAGTTGGTCTTTTACACCACCTGGGAACTGGCCAACCGTGATGAACGCATCCAGGTGGATGTGCCGCAGGAAAATTGATGGGGAGGTTTTTGGGGTTTTTAAGGTTTTTATGGTTTTTAGGGGCAAGCTGCATGGCTGCACAGCCAGGATGTCTTAGCCCAATCGAGGTCCGGAGCGGGCCTCTTTTTTTTGTTTGAAAAAAACACTTTGCGCTTGACAAAATGAAACAATATGTTTTAATTTGCATTCCCTTGTGGATAATTTAAAACAAAAAGTGTCATGAAAGCGCAATACACCCTCCCTGAATTGTTTTTGATGCTTCGTCAAAACTGGTTCAAAATCGCAGTTGCTTCCTTGCTGTTGTACATGTTTTTCAACCGGGATCTGAGTTTGCAGGTGGAAATGAACGCTCCCGGAAGCAAGCTGGCAAAACAGGAAAGGACCGGCAGTTGGCAGTTGCCTGAGGAGCCACTGCCACAAGCTTCCGATAAACTCGGGCTGCTGTTTTCCGGAACGGAAGAAGAGGCCGCCAGCCTGGAAAATGACCTGCGAAAACTGGATGAATACGAAATCGACGCCTTCATCCAGCGCTTCGTGGATGTGGCCCGGGTGGAACAGGAAAAGTTCGGCATACCTGCCTCGGTGGTGCTGGCCACGGCCTTGTACGAAAGCACGGCTGGCCACCGCAAAACCGCCGATGTACACACCAACAACTATTTCGGCTTGCTCTGTGCAGAACCTTCCGCCTATACGCCGGCCTGGCAGGGCGGCTGCAAAAAGGTGGAGCAAATGCTCTTCCGCAAATACCAGACAGCCTGGGAGAGTTTCCGTGATTTTTCCTACTTCACCTACCGGCAACTGGGCAGCTTGTCAGGAGAGGACTACCGGGTGTGGTCAGAGGCGCTCGGACGCAGGCTGTACGGGAAAGACCCCGGCTTCGCTGCCAATGTGATTGGCCTCATCGAGCGCTACTCCCTGCACGATTATGATTTTTGATTGGAAGATTATGTAGCCTGTCTGCTGGCAGGCAGGGATTATAGATGATTATAGGGATTATGGAGGATTATTAAGGATTATAGGGGGTTGCCGGCAACCTCTCTCAACCCCTCTCAACCCCTCTCAACTCCTCTAACCTATTCCCCTTCCAGCGGCACAATCCACTCATCGTGTTTGAAGGGTTGCCAGGGCAGAGCGGCAAGGTCGGTTTCCGGATCGATGAAAGATTGCATGGGGCGGCCGTTCAGCCGGCAGCGGATGCGGGCGAAGACCGCCGGACGGTGGCCATGTTGCCGTTCATGATCAGCGGCCAGGTGTTGGGCGAATTGCCAGATCATGTCCGGGTGGGTATAGAGCTTTTCCAGTTGGCGGGCGTTGAGGTATTTGTGCGGGCTGATGCGCTGAGCTTTTTCTTCGCCTGGCGGCAACAGCTGAAAGTAGCCTCCGCCGGATTTGGTTCGCAGCATCATCCGCCATGAAAAGCGGTGGCCTTCCTCAGTCCAGGCCACAGGCCCTTCAAAAAGGTGGTGGCGCAGCGGCATCAGCAGGTGAAATGTGGCCAGCAATGCCAGTATCCACGATGTTGCGAAGCGAGGTAAAGAACCTGGATAAGCGGAAAGAGGAGCCGTGCCGCTGACCTTTCGAAGCCAGAGCTCGTCCAGCTGGCGCAGCGGTTTCAGTTTTCTTCGCAAAATGGTGAAGGCCTTTTGGTGCCATTGCGGACTGAAATACAACAGACTCAGGGTGATGGACAGCCAGGGGAAAATGCCGATTTGAAAAATGAGGGTGTTGGTGAGGTGGAAGAGGAGGAGTACCAGCAGCATCCAGGGTCTCGTTTTGCGGAACAGCAACATGAAGGGCGCCAGCAGGTCGATCAGCATGCCCGACCAACTCATGAAAAGGGCCGTTTGTGGCAAGGCCCAGAGGCTGCCGAGCAGGGGCATGTCGTGCACATTGCGAAGCCAGAGCACCATCGGATAACCGGCCAGCCAGTCAGTGCCCATCTTGGCGATGCCGCCGTAGAAGTACACCACGCCCATCAGGAAAGGTAGAATCCACAGGCACCAGTGGGGCACTGCCGTCAGACGCATGGCAGGGTTGCGGAAGGCATCGAGGGAGAAATGCCTGCCTGCCGGCAGGAAAATCATGATCCATGAAATCCAGGCGAAGAGGTAGCCGTGGTTGAGGTACAGGGCCTTTTCCATCAGGAAGATGTAGCTGAAGCCCAGCGCAAAGAGCAGGGTGCTCAGGCGGTAGCGCCAGCCCAGCATGACCGCTGCAGCGGCAGCCATTGTCAGCAAAAAAACGATGCTCATGAAGGGTTCGGGCAGCGGATGCACCCACCCGAACCAGGTGTATTTGAAATGGAAAGCCTCCGGGTCGAAATAGCCCAGGTGAAGGTGGTAATAGATCCACACCCCCAACACATCGGCAAAGCCCAGAAAACCGAAAACGATGCGGAAGAAGGCGAGCGGCCGGATGTCGGTTTCACGAAAGAGGAATTCAGCGGGAGAGCTCATGTGAGAGATGAGTGGTTTTTGATGAGTTGCAGCGGGTTTTCCCGGAAGAGCTGTGCGTTTTCGGGGCTGTAGCCAAAGGTGGCATGTGGCAGCACCTTGTTGAGAAATCGGGAAACCATGCGCAGCTTGCGGGCCGGCACAAAGAGGCAGATCTCTTGGCCATCCACCAGTTTGAAGTACATTTGCCCGGTTTCCCAAAGGTAGAAGCCAAAGGGCATCACCTGGGTGCGGACGCTGTAAACCCAAACGATGCGCAAGGGGTTGTTGAGCAGGGTGTGCCACAAAGGATGGGATTCGCCACTGGGCTGCTGCAGGGCTTTTCTGATCAGCAGCAGTCCGGTGAGCCACATGCCCAGCGACAGGATGGACACCCAGGTGCCCAACTGTCTGCAACAGACGAATAGCGCTGCCCCGACAAGCACAGGCAGCAAGGCCAGCAGCAGTTGAAGGCTGCTCTCACGCCGGATGCAGCGGAGCAGCAATTTCATTGCCGGATGGCGAAGCAAATCCTGTTTTGGAAGCAAAAGTTTTTGTTTTAAGATAATCAAACAAATTGTTCTAAAATCAGCGCTCAGCGGTTAGCTTTGCGTAAAGTTAGGCCACATTGCACGAAGGGCCTGAAGAGAATTAATCAAACTGTCATCAATGAGCCAGCAAGTCACCTACACAGAAGATAACATCAAGCACCTCGATTGGAGAGAGCACATACGCATGCGTCCCGGTATGTACATCGGAAAACTGGGCGACGGTTCCAGTTCCGACGACGGTATTTATGTGTTGCTGAAAGAGGTGATTGACAACTCCATCGATGAGTACACCATGGGCTTTGGCAACAAAATCGAGGTGTCCATCAAAAATGGTGTGGTCAAGGTGAGAGACTACGGCCGCGGTATCCCCCTCGGCAAAGTGGTGGAATGTGTGTCGCAGATGAACACGGGGGGTAAATACGACAGCAAGGCCTTCAAAAAGTCGGTGGGTCTGAATGGTGTGGGTACCAAAGCAGTGAATGCCCTTTCGACCTGGTTCAGGGTTTCAGCCGTGCGGGACGGAAAGATCAAAGTGGCTGAATTTGAGCAGGGCATTTTGAAGAAAGAACACCGGGTGGCCAAAACCGATGAACCCAACGGCACCATCGTCGAGTTTCAGCCCGATGATACCATCTTCAAAAATTACCGTTTCCGGAGCGAGTTCGTAGAAAACCAGCTCTGGAACTACGCCTACCTTAATGCCGGTCTGAAAATACACTTCAACGGCGAGGTGATCCAGTCGAAGAACGGTTTGCTGGACCTGCTCAACAAAAAACACAACCCTGAGCAGACGCTCTATCCGGCCATACACCTGGTGGGAGAAGACATCGAGGTGGCCATCACCCACGGCAATCATTACGGAGAGCAGTACTATTCCTTCGTAAACGGCCAGTTCACCACCCAGGGCGGCACACACCTGAATGCCTTCCGGGAGGCGCTGGTGAAAACCCTTCGTGATTTTTACAAAAAGGATTACGACGCCCGCGACATCCGGGCTTCCATCATTGCTGCCATCAGCGTCAGGGTGGAGGAGCCGGTGTTTGAGTCGCAGACAAAGACGAAGCTCGGCTCTCAGGATGTAGGCCCCGACGGGCCATCTATGCGGGTTTTCGTCAACGATTTTCTGAAGCGGGAACTCGACAATTTCCTTCACAAAAACGAGGAGACGGCCAAAGCCATCCAGAATCGCATCGTGCAGTCAGAGCGGGAGCGCAAGGAAATTGCCGGCATCAAGAAGCTGGCCAACGAGCGGGCCCGCAAAGCAAACCTCGTGAACAAAAAACTGCGTGACTGCCGGATTCACTTCAATGACCCCGTCAGGAAAACGGACGAGGATCAGCGCAATGCCAGCACCATCTTCATTACCGAGGGTGACTCTGCCAGCGGCAGCATCACCAAAGCACGGGATGTGCAGACGCAGGCAGTTTTCAGCCTGCGAGGTAAGCCGCTGAACTGTTACGGCATGACCCGCAAGATCGTTTACCAGAACGAAGAACTCAACCTGTTGCAACACGCCCTGCAAATCGAGAACGGGCTCGATGACCTGCGTTACAACCGGGTGGTCATCGCAACGGACGCCGACGTGGACGGCATGCACATCCGCCTGCTGCTGCTCACCTTCTTCCTCCAGTTCTTCCCTGACCTGGTCAGAAACGGGCACCTGTACATTTTGCAAACGCCGCTCTTCCGGGTGAGGGACAAGCAGCAGACGTTTTATTGTTACGACGAAAAAGAAAAACAGGAAGCCATCAAGAAGCTGCGGGGCAAACCGGAGATTACCCGCTTCAAGGGTCTGGGAGAGATTTCCCCCGGCGAGTTCAAAGACTTCATTGGCGAAGACATGCGCCTGGAGCAGGTCAACCTCCGGGATGACACCGAGCTCGACGAATTGCTGCGCTATTACATGGGCAAAAACTCCATGGAAAGGCAGGAGTTCATCATCGACAACCTGCGTGTGGAGCTGGATCAGGTCAGCGAAAACGGAAATGGGCAGGCAAAGGATGAAACCATCGAGGAAGAGCTCGAGGAACTGGCCGGATAGCCTGCATTTGTCCGGCAAAAATGCCGGTGCATAGATTTAGAACCCTCAAATGACGGGAGTGCATTACATTCGCTCCCGTCATTTTTTTCTTCGCAATTCTGCAAATACAATCATACTCCACAATGAACATCCTCCAACTGGAAGAAGTGGTTAAGACCTATGACAAAACGGTCGCAGTTGACCACGTAAGTTTTTCCATTCCCAAAGGCCGGGTCTTTGGCCTGCTGGGACCCAACGGCGCCGGAAAAACTTCCCTCATCCGCATCATCACCAGTATCACCCGTGCCGACAGCGGGCAGTTGTTTTTTGATGGCGAGCCACTCAAAAGCATCCATTCCGAGCGCATCGGCTACATGCCTGAGGAGCGGGGGCTGTACAAAAAGATGAAGGTTGGCGAACAACTTCTTTACCTGGCTCAACTCAAGGGACTGGAATACAGAGATGCCCGCGATCGCCTCCGGCAATGGATGACCCGCTTCGAGATCATGAGCTGGTGGAACAAAAAGGTGGACGAGCTGTCAAAAGGGATGCAGCAGAAGGTGCAGTTCATCAGCACCGTGGTGCATGAACCCGATCTCCTCATCCTGGATGAACCCTTCAGCGGCCTGGACCCCATCAATACCAACCTCATCAAGAGCGAAATCAGGGAACTGAACCGCCAAGGCATCAGCATCATCTTCTCTACCCACCGCATGGAACAAGTGGAGGAAATGTGCGAAGAAATCGTACTGATCAACAATGGCCGCAACGTGCTGACCGGAGAGGTCAAGGAAATCAGGGAGCGCTTCAAAGAGAACATCTTCAGCATCGAGTACAGCGGAAACCTTCCGGTGGAACTGGATGCCCTGGACTTCGAAAACCAGCAGTTCTCCATCATTTCCAAAGAGGATCATTCCCTTCGGATAAAAGTGGAGCAGGGAGGTGACTCCAACGACCTGCTCCGCTTTCTCATTCAGAAGGGCGTTCACATTATTTCTTTCAAAGAGGTGCTGCCCACCATCAACGACATCTTCATCAGGGTGGTGGAAGGAGACAAGACCAGGGATGAGGGATGAGGGATGAGTTTGCCTCCTCCCAAAAAACTTCAAAAACCTCAAATAAAACTCAAAAACCCTCCCCAAAAACCCTTTCGAAAAACCTTTCAAAAACTTTCAAGCATGAAAAAGCTCTGGCTCATCATACAGCGTGAATACATCACACGGGTACGAAAAAAGAGTTTCATCCTGATCACCTTGCTGTCGCCCATCATCATGGTGGCCATTATGACGCTGCCGGCACTCCTGGTCTCTTTTGCAGGTGAAGATCAGCAGCAAAGCATAGCCGTGGTGGATGAGAGTGGTGTCATGGGCGATGAGATCGACAACAACGGAAAGCTGATCTTCGATGTCCGGGAAGAGCCCCTGGAGGATTTGCGCAAGCGATACAAGGAACTGGGCTTCGATGGGGTGCTGCACATTCCGAAGCTGGAAGGCGATGCATCAACGGTGAAAGTCACCTACTACACCGAAGACCAGCTCTCCCTAAGCCTGGAAAACAGCATCGAAAGGGTGGTGGCCGACCGTTTTGAAGATTACAAAATGAAACTGGCGGGCTACGACCAGGAGGTTATCAACAGCTTCAAAACGAAGGTGGCCCTGCAGCTCAAAGAGCAATACGTTGATGAAACCGGCCAACTGGTAGAAAAGGAGAAAAAGAGCAGCGCCGGGGTGGCAACGATCATTGGTTTCGTGGCGGGCTTTGTCATTTACATGATCCTCATTTTCTATGGTGCCATGATCATGCGTTCCGTAATGGAAGAAAAAACCAACCGCATCGTGGAGGTCATCATTTCTTCGGTGCGCCCCTTTCAACTGATGCTGGGCAAAATCATCGGCGTTAGCGGTGTCGGACTGACACAGATGCTGGCCTGGATCATTCTGGTGACGGTGCTGATGAGCGTGGTAGGCATGTTCATCAGCGTTGATCCTGCCAGCATGCAGGATGCCATGAACAATCCCATGGTGCAGTCGCAACCCCCGCAAATGGGGCAGTTGGAGGAGATGCTCGACATTGTGACGAGTCAGAACTGGGGGTATATCATACCGGTGTTTCTCATTTACTTTTTGGGAGGATATTTCATCTACTCCTCCATGTTTGCAGCGGTGGGCAGCGCCATGGGCGATGATCTGGGCGAAGGGCAACCACTCACCTTTGTGGTGATGCTGCCCATCATTCTGAGCATCATCATGATCAGCCCGGTGATTGAAAACCCCAACAGTTCGCTGGCTGTTTGGCTGAGCATGATACCGCTTACTTCGCCGGTCATCATGCCGGCACGTGTGGCTTTTGAGCCGCCGCTTTGGCAGTTTCTGGTGAGTGCTGTAATTCTCTTGGCTTCCGCCGTTTTGTTCGTATGGCTGTCGGGAAGGATCTACCGGGTGGGCATCTTGCTCTACGGAAAGAAGGCCTCCTTGAAAGAGCTGGGCAAATGGATGTTTTACAAAGATTGACCTCGCCGTAAATTGCGCAGCGAGGGGTAAAATTTTTTCTTAGAGAAGTTCACTTTTCTCAAAATCCTTTATTTTCGCACCCGCTTTGAAAAGCTGTTCATGGGGATATAGCTCAGCTGGCTAGAGCGCTTGCATGGCATGCAAGAGGTCATGGGTTCGAATCCCATTATCTCCACATCAGAAAAACCAACAAAAAAGCCCTGCTCTTCGGAGCGGGGCTTTGCTGTTTCAGGGCTATGTGCTAAGGCTTATTTTTCTTCGGCTCTCCAATCCAGCCCTTCAATCAACTCTGACAGGAACTGTTCGAAAGCCAGCAGGTTTTCCGGTGCATCGTGGGTGTTGACCACCTGTTTCTCCATGTCGCCAATGCGCACATAGGTGATGGTGCTGGGCAGGTCAGCAACCTGCAGATCTGTGGGGTATTTGGCCTCCAGGTCGAAGTAGTTGAGTTCGTTGGCTTTTGCTTTGATTCTTTTCAAAACATCTGGCAGAACCTGTGCGGTGTACCAGCCCTGGCGCTCCACGTTCATCCGTCCGTACCAGGTCACTTTGCCATCGCTGTAAAACTTTACCTGGTAAACCGGGCATTTCCCGAAGCAGGCTGTTTTTTCAAATGCAGCTACGAGGTAAGCATTTGACTTCGTGGGCGGTTCCACGGTTTCATCCGATTGGGTGATGGCCTGGTCCTGTGGTGCAGTGGCAGGTTCCTGAACGGTTTCAGCAGCTTTTCGGTGGCAGGCTGCCAGCGCCACCGTTGCGACGAAAAGAAGGAGAAAGAGCTTTTTCATGGTAGTGAGTTTTGGAAGTAGAGGTGCAGCACCTGCTGATTCCACTATTGAGTATCCTGCAAAAATTTCTTTTTACGTTGGAGGTGGCTGCAAATGTCGTTGGCATAGCAGCCTCAAGAGGCCCGTCATCACCAACCTCTCTAAACCCCCTAAACCTCCCGACGAATGTCGGGATCAACGTCTCTCAACGTTTTTTGCCTTTGGCGGCGGCTTTGCGCTGTTCGGCAACGGCCTGCTGTTGCTTCAGGGCCTCTTCCAGCCTGCTCTGGAATCCACCTTTTTTCTTGGGTTTCTTCCGGTGGGCCTCCATTTCCTGTTTGATCTTCTCCTTGTCGATGATGTAGTTTTTGGTGATCACTGTTTGGGCAATGTTGATGATGTTACTGAACACCAGGTAACAGGTAAGACCAGAAGCAAAATTGTTGAAGAAGAAGAGGAAGAACACCGGCATGAGGTACTGCATGTACTTCATCATCTGGGCGTTGGCGCCGCCCATGTTGCTCATGTCCATCACCTTCATGTTGTAATAGGTGTAGGCGATGGTGGACACTACCCACAACAAAGTGAAAAGGCTGACGTGCTGACCATAGAAAGGAATCTCCCAGGGCAGCCAGAATGCAGCGTCATAGCTCGAAAGGTCGGTGGCCCAAAGGAAGCCTACCTGCCTGAACTCGATGCTGGCTGGGAAGAAACGGTACAGGGCAAACCAGATGGGCATCTGAAGCACCACGGGGAAACAGCCCCCCAATGGGTTGACACCATACTCCCGGTAGAGCTTCATGGTCTCCATCTGCACCTGTGACTGGTCGCCTTTGAGTTTCTTCTTCAATGCCTCGATTTCCGGCTTCAGTACGGCCATTTTCGATTGCGAATAAAGCATCTTGTAGGTCAATGGGTACAGTGCCAGCTTTACCAGCAAGGTGAGGACAATGATGGCAAGTCCCTTTATGCCTAACAATGAAGTGAGGAAGTTGAACAGGGGACGAATTACCCAGCGGTTGGCAGCACCGAGGATGCTGCGGCCGAATGGAATGATATCCTCCATTTGGTTGCCGTAGGCCCTGAGCGTTTCAAAGTCTTTGGGGCCTATGAAGAACTCCATGTTGAATTCCTGTGCCGAAGCTGGAATGAGAATGTTGGAAGTCAATTTCTTCAAGTCTTCATTTTCAGGGTCCAGCACATTCACTTTCAGGTCAGCGCCCTTGAAAGGGTTGCCTTTTGTCATCAATGCACTTGCAAAGAACTGGTTGGAATGGGCTACCCATTCCACTTCCGTGCCATCCAGCACCTCCTCGTCGTCACTGGTGCAGGAGCAATAGTCATAGTCATCGCTGACGGGCTTGTAATAGATGGTGGAGTAGTTGCGCTCGTAGGTGTGGTTGAGTTCCAGTTTGTCGAGGTAGTCCACCCAACGAAGTACAAGGTTCTCGCTGTTGCGGTCAAGGGCATTGGACAGGCCGGGCATATTGAGCTGGTAGAGCACGCCATAGCTTTCTGGCTGGAGGCTGTACTTCTGTTCGAAATAGCCGCCGGTGGTGGTCGGAGCCCGGAAGGTGATGCTTTTTCCGTCACCGGATTTGCTGGCTTCAAAATACAGGTCGGCACTGCTCACTGAACCGGTGGGCACATTGGCTACCGGGAAAAGGTACTCGAAGCGGTTTTTCTTGTCTTCGAGCAATTTGAGCGGGATCTTGTGCTCTTTGTGAAGCGAATCGAGGATGACCTTGTAGTGGTGTTTCAGTTCTACTTCGACGATGCGCCCACCCTTGTTGGAAAGCAGCATGCGCATGACCTCGTTTTCGAGGGTGAAAAATTGTTCTTCACCCCTCGCCGCCGGACTGAACGGCCCATAGGCCTGGGCGATTTGTGGGGAAGCGCCTGCACTGTCAACAGGAGCTGCGGATTGTTGTTCTGCCGGTTGCAGGGCTGCAAGGCTGTCGGCCCGGAGCTTACCTGCTTGCCGCAGCGAGTCCAGTGATTGTTCCTGCTTCGCAATTTCGGCAGGATCGGGTGCCATGGTGGTTTGCCAAACGATGAGGATGGCAAAAATCAGCACAAAACCAATGATCGTATTTCTATCCATTCAGGTGAGAATATGTGTAATTGAACCTGTGATCGAGGAGAAACGCACTGTGCAGATAACTGAATTTGAACGATTTCTGCCCAGGGCTCCGCAAAAGTGCCGCAAAGGTAATCTTTTCGCTTGTTCTTATGGATAAACTCAGGCGCTTAAAGGATTGGCAGTGCCAGATCTGGGATCACTGCCACAAAAAAAAAGCCCCGGCCATGCGGCCGGAACTTTCCATTTGTGTTCAAATGTTTGGGTCTCTTATGAATTCTTCAGGCGGGTATAGCTGGGAAGGGCAATGATGCCATCGTCAGCAAGTGCCTGAAACAGGTAAGTCTGGCTGTAACCGCTGTTCATGATGTATTGCTTGTCGAGCATCTTGAAAACGGCTTGCAACTGCTCATCCGTTGTGGATCCGCGCTGGTAGTAGTTCAGCGCCATTGCCATGAAACGGTTCAGGTTGATTTCCTGAAACTGCTGAACGGTCAGATTGGTCTTGGGCAGTGCGGCCAGCGCTTTTTCAGCGTGGTTGATGGCGATGGAGGACCACAGCCGCTGTTTGCCCCGGCTGCTGCTCAACTTGCTCAGCAGAATCGAAGACAGGCAGAGTGAATTGTACTTTTCGATGAATTCACGGGTGCTGAGGCCGCCGTCTGGTTTTGCTTCCAGGGATTCCATGTGCTCCAGCACCTGCCTGCGCAGCTCCAGTGAATTTTCATCGGCAACTTTTTGCGAAGAAAAGGCTTCCAGTACCAATTGTTTCAGATTGTCGCTGATGTCGATTGGCTGTGGCTCAGGATTGATGTTGAGCGCAAATTCAGGAACCAGGGAAGCATTTTGGTGATGTGATTCTGAAGCGACCTGGTAACACATAACCGCTACCCAGGCCACACTTAGTAGTGAAACGGCAAAAATACTTTTCTCCAGAATGGCCTTGTCTAGAATGATGTTTCCGTCTTTGTCATTCGGTGGGTACATGAACCACCAGGTGTACTGAGCCAGCTTTTTGACAGGACGGGTGACGGGTTGGAGCCTGTTGTCAATGTTTTTAAACAGGCGTTTCAGTTTTGAGATTAGCTTGTGGACGTTCATTTTGGGACTATTGAAGGTTGTCCCCAGTGGAACTCTTGTAATCGGCGTTTCCCAACTGGGCATGCTTGCATTTTGATCAGTTGCCGGGCGGGTATCCTTTTCTTCGCAAAAATGGCTCCATGCTTTGTTGACAATACAGCTGGGTGCAAAGTCCAGAAATATCCGGGCACTGAATCAACCATGCAATTCTGTGTTTGGATAATGTTCCGTTTTCACATAGCCTGGTGGAAAAGTGTGCATCATTTCAATGCAATGCACATGCAAGGTAATAAAGAAAGGGTAAAGATGTCTTTTTCAGGGGTAGGGTAGAAAGTCAGTCTTAGAAACGGAACTTCTGACGATTTGTTACAGTCCGTCGCTGTATTGTTTTTATTGTTGCCTGTCTTAAAATTCAAGCGGCTCATGCTATCTGAAAAACTTGCTCGACACTTCCATCAACTTGCCCGTGAACTCCCGCCGGTTCCAGCTGGTGTTTCATGGTTGAACCCTTTGCTCGAAATCCCCGAATGTGGGCGGGTCTTTCGTGCTTTTCTGGATAAATATTACGGTGATGAGCAGCCTCGTCAGCTCATCCTGGGCATCAATCCGGGCCGCTTTGGGGCAGGGCTCACCAATGTTGCATTTACTGACCCGGCCCATCTGCTGCGCAAATGCGGTATTGATTCCGGTTTTGACAAAAAGGAAGAACTCTCAGCTAAATTCATCTACATTGCCATTGATGAGTTTGGGAGTGTGGAACAGTTTTACAGCCGCTATTTCGTAAACTCGGTGGTTCCCTTCGGCTTTGTAAAGGCGGGGAAGAATTACAACTATTACGACGACAAAGAATTGCTGGAAGCCGCCAGACCACTGGCCATCCGCCATATCCAGGGCCTGCTGCAGATGGGCATAGACAATTCCCGCTGCATTTGCCTGGGCGAGGGCAAGAATTTCAAATTCCTGAAAAAGCTCAATGAAGAGCAGGGTTTCTTCGAAGAGGTCGTGCCTTTGTCGCACCCCCGTTTCATCATGCAGTATCGTCGCAAAAAGCTGGATGATTACCTGAAGGCCTACCTCGATGTACTTCGTTAAGCGCTTTTTTCCAGCAGTGCCATGAAAAAGCCATCGGTGCCGTGTTCCGAGGGCAGTAGATGCTTGCTGCTGAGCAATTTGAAGTTGTGGTGATCTTGCAAAAAGCGCTGCACCTGTCCTTCATTTTCCGAAGGGAGAATGCTGCAAGTGGCGTAAACCATGCGGCCGCCGGGTTTCAGCATGCGGCTGTAAGAGCTGAGGATTTCAGCCTGCGTATTTTTTATTCCTTCGACAAACTCCGGTGACAGCTTCCATTTGGCATCCGGATTTCTTCGCAAAACACCGAGGCCGGAACAAGGTACATCCAGCAGCAGGCGATCCGCTGTTTCGGTCAGCCTTTTGATGCTTTTGGAGCTTTCAATGGGCCGTGACTGTATGATATGCACCTTGTTGCGTTTGGCACGGCGTTTCAGCTCGTCCAGCTTCCAGGCTTCCGTATCCATGGCGATGAGGGTGCCCTTGTTTTGCATGAGCGAAGCCAGGTGGAGGGCCTTGCCGCCGGCACCCGCACAGGCATCTACCACCCGCATGCCGGGTTCCGGTGCCAGCATTTTGGCTATCAGTTGGGAGCCTTCATCCTGTACCTCGAAGTACCCTTTCAGGAAAAGTGGATGCCGGAAAATGTTGCCCCTTTTGCCCAGTATGATGGCATCGTCTGACACGGTGCCTGGGCGGGGCTGCCAGCCATCTTTTTCCAGTTCTTTCAACAGTGTTTCCCTGTTGGTCAGCAAGGTGTTCGTCCGGATGACCAGTTCCGCGGTTTCATTGAGTGCGGGCAACTCCGCTTCCCACTTTTCGCCCAACTCCTGCCGGCCCAGCTGATCCAGCCAGTCGGGTATGGATTGGATGACCGCAGTTCTGAATCCGAGGGCTTCTTTGCTAAGCAGGATATTATCTGCAGAGAGGCCGGCAAACTCCTTCCAGTCAGGGAGCGAATGCCCTTCCAGCAATAATTTGACACCCAGCAACCGCAGCAAACGTTCCTCCTTGAAGGGTGGGGCAGGCGGGTCTTTTTCAAAGGCCAGGTTCCACAACAGCCGCCACCAGCGAACGATGTCGTACACAGAGGATGCCACGAAGGCCCTGTCACGGCTGCCCCATTTGCGGTTGGCTTTCAGTAGCTGCGCAATGACCTTGTCCGCATAGCGCCCCTCCTCGAAAATTTGTCGGAGGGCGCTAGTGACACCGTATGTCAGTGGCCGGTGAAGACGCATGTTGCTTGAAGGTTAACGAAGTTCAAAGCAGATGAAAAATCACTTGCTAATTTCCTGAAAAAACCAGGAAGGGCTTTAGTTTCGCCGCAAAGCAAACCACTTATGATCATGAACACTACTTCCAGGTTCTTTTTATTCTTCCTTTTTCTCATCGCTGCGCAATTGCAAGCCCAGGAGGCCGCCACAGTTGAACGGCATCCGCTGCTGCAATCAGGTCCTATGCTCGGGTACACGGATATGTTCGAGTCCTTGATCTGGGTGCAAACCAAAGAAGCGGCACAGGTGCAGGCAGCCTACTGGCTGGAAAGCAGCCCGCAGGAACGACACCTTACCAACATGGTGAGGACGAAAAAAGCCGATGGATTTGTGGCCCACCTGTTGGCCGATGAGGTGGAACCCGGCAATCACTATCAATACGAGGTATTCATCAACAATGAAAGAGTTGAACTGCCCTATCCCACGGTCTTTCAAACGGTGCCGCTTTGGCAATATCGCACGGACCCGCCAACGATGAAGATCGCATTGGGCTCCTGCTCCTACATCAACGAAGAAGAATACGACCGACCTGGCAGGCCCTATGGCGGCGACTATCAGATTTTCGAGGCCATCTATGAGCAGCATCCGGATTTCATGCTCTGGCTGGGAGACAATGTCTATCTGCGTGAACCGGACTGGTACACCCGCACGGGCTTTCTTCACCGGTACACGCACACCCGCTCATTGCCGGAAATGCAGCCCCTGCTTGCCAGCACCCATCACTACGCCATCTGGGATGACCATGACTACGGCACCAACGACAGCGACCGGAGCTTCGTTTACAAGGATCTGGCAAAGGAAGTTTTTGGCTTGTTCTGGCCCAACCCCCGAAACGGCCTGCCGGGTATGAAGGGAAACACCTCCTTTTTCCAGTGGGGTGATGCAGATTTCTTCCTCCTCGACAACCGCAGCTTCCGCACGCCCAATCGCCGCAACACGGGTGATTGCACCATCCTTGGCCGCAAACAACTCGACTGGCTCATCGATGCATTGGTGACCAGCCGGGCAACCTGGAAATTCGTGGCCATCGGCGGGCAGGTGCTTACCTCCTTTGCCGATTTCGAAACCTATGCAAAGCTGTGCCCCATGGAGCGTGATTACCTGCTTCGCCAAATTGAAAGGGAGGGCATCAAAAACGTCATCTTCCTCACTGGCGACCGTCACCACACTGAGTTGAGTGCCATGGTCAACGCTGCCGGCAACACGGTTTATGATTTTACGGTTTCACCGCTCACCTCCGGTGCACATGATACGGATGAACCCAACCTCTACCGCGTGCCGGGCACCATGGTCACCCAAAGAAATTTTGGCATCATGGAGATCAGCGGCCCCCGGAAAGAGCGCCAGTTGATCTTCAAAATCTTCGATGTCAACGGCGAATTGCTCTGGTCAGAAACCATCAAAGCGGAATGAAAAAAAGCCCAGGACCATTATGGCCCGGGGCGAGAAAGGTTAAGTTTAAACAGCAGGATGAGTTGTTGGAAAAGACTATTCATCATTAAAAACGGGCTGTATCATGGTAATTCCATACAGCCCGTTTTTGCATTCGGATTTGGGGTGAATCACATATCGGAGATCTTCCTGACCACCCGGTACAGCTTGGTATGCACGTTCACTTCCTCCACAAAGGGATCGTATTCGAGGTAATTGGCAGAGATGAGTTTGAGGTGGGTAACCCTGTTGCCGTGGAAAATGCGCTGCACATGCTTTACCCACAGCATGCCGTTGTTCTTCACTGCATAGATCTTGTTGTCTTTGATGTCTTCGAGCCGGTCGATTTCCTTGCAGACCACGATGTCCCCGTCCTGAATGACGGGCTCCATGCTGTTGCCATTGATGTGGAAAGCCACATAGCCGCTGCCTTTGATGTCCGGAAGGGAGAAGAAAGTATTGGTCTCACGGGTGAAACTGTCGGTGCCTGTTGTGGCTCCTGCAAATGCCTCGGCAGTGGTGAACAGGATGCTGCCGGTGCTGGCAGGGGCGACCGCTTCTTTTGTCGGCAGGTCAAATCCGAAAGGTGAGCCACGTCCGTCCAAAAGGTAATCTTCGTTGACGCCGAATTCATGGCAGAACTTGCGGGCCTGGGAATAACTGATCACCCTTTTGTCATCTTCGTTGAGGTAAGCACGGATGATGTGACCATAGCCTTTGTTACCGAGAACTTTTTCTGCAACGTCGCCAATCCCACGCCCGTTGCGGTCATTTTTGACGATGACCCCCCGTTCCTCCAGCATTTCAAAAACCTTGACGAATCGCTTGTTGAGTTCTATGCGGTCTTCTCCAATCATGTTGTTTTATTTTAAGCTTGATTCAAACAATTAGCAACAATTCGGTCGTAAAGCTAAAACAAATGTTTTTAAAAAACAAAAAGATGCAAGGTGTTTTGGCGATTTTAAAACAAAAAATTCTAAAAGGGGGTTCCAAGGTTGTAAGTTGTAAGTTGGGCACTTTGCTTCAGGCCAACTCAACGTGTCACGTGTCACGTGTCACGCGTCACGAGTCACGCGTTACGAGTCACGAGTCACGATCCATCCAGTCATCTTTCAGCATTGCGTACAGTTCCAGGTCGTGGTAGTTGTTGTAGAGCCAGAGGGCCTGGCGCAGGGTGCCTTCATGGGAAAAGCCCAGTCGCTTGCAAACGGCCTTGCTTTTAGCATTGCCGGAGGCGACGAAAATCTCTATCCTGTTCAGGTTTTTCTGACGAAAAAGGTAATTGATGAAAGCGGTACAAGCCCTGGTCATGATTCCTTTTCCCTGAAGGTCGCTTCGCAACCAGTAGCCAACCTCGCAGCTTTTGCGGTCTTTGATGAACTTCACCACGCCGAGAGACCCCGCCAGTTGACCTTTCCAAATCAGAAAAGTGATGAGTTGGTCGCCACTGGCATTCATCTTCATGCTGTGCTGAATGAAGGCTGCTGAATCTGCCGCGCTTCTGGTGCCATCCACCCAGGGCAGCCATTGCCGCAGGTGAAGGCGGTCTTTGTCAACGGCCTTGAAAATGGCCTCGGCCAGTTCGGGCCGGGCCAGGTGCAGACCGAGTTCTTCGTCAATATTGATGAAGGGCTTCAAACCTGTTAAATCAGTAACTTTCATGCAGGCAACATTTTTTTTCAGTGGCGTTAAACCCTGTGTAATTCCTACCGTCAACAGCCACAAACCGCACGAGCTTTGGAGAACAGGCAAAATGACATTTCGGACGAGAAGATCCTGGAGTTGATGAACTCTCCGGCCACGGCCGATCAGGGACTCCGCCTGCTGATGGACAAATATTCACGGGAACTGTACTGGGTCATCCGACGCATTGTTTACGACCACGAAGACAGCAATGACGTTCTCCAAAACTGTCTGGTAAAGGTGTACCGCAACATACACACTTTCGAAGGAAGGTCAAAGCTGTACACCTGGCTGAGAAGAATTGCTCACAATGAAGCGATTTCGTTTTACAATTCACGGAAGCGCAGAAGAGCAACTTCCATTGACGACGAGGAGAGCTATGTGGGACAAACGCTGAGCGCTGATCCGTACTTCGATGGAAGTGAGGCACAGGTGATTCTGCAGAAAGCCATCGCCACCTTGCCAGACAAACAAAAACAGGTGTTCCTGCTGCGCTATTACGAAGAGATGCCTTACGCCCAGATGTCGGAAATGCTGGGAACCTCGGAAGGGGCCCTGAAAGCATCCTTCCACCATGCGGTGAAGAAAATCGAAACCTACGTGTCAAACGTGAAAGCCTGAAAGGAAAAGCCTTGAGCTATGAAAGATAAGAAGCAATTGAACGAGGAATTGAAAGAACTGTCGCCCTGGCTGCTTTCCATGAAAGAACAGGACGATGGCTTCAAAGTGCCGGTGGATTACTTCGACCGGCTGCAAGATGAAGTGCTGCAGAAGGTGCAACAACCAACGGTGGCAAGTGAACCGGCAGCCCCCAACTGGCTGGATGAACTGCTGGAGCGCATACAGGCGTTGTTCCAGCCCCGCTATCGCCTGGCCTATGCCTTTGCCGCCGTGCTGGTACTGGTGGCAGCCATTTGGGTGATGAACACTCAATCAGACGCTTATACCAACATGGAGGCCATGGCCCTCGAGGAAGTTCCCTCAGATGAGTTGCTCGATTATATCAACAACCACCTTGAAGACTTCGCCTCGGAAGATCTGATACAAACCCGGTCCCTAAACGACGAAGGCATGTCGCTGCCGCAACTGCTGCCCTCACCCGATGACAGTGAAATTGAAGTATACCTGGATGAAATCATGCACGATATTGATGTTGAAGACATCGAAAGCTTCCTGTAGAACCCCGATGATGAGGAATCCAGGATCCGGCACAAAAACCCAAAAAACCAATCAAAAACCTCAAAAACCCCAAAAAACCCACACAAAAACCCCCACACAAAACCTCAATCATAATCGCAAACCCTCTTAAATTTTGGAACGATGAAAAAGCTACTGATTTTAACCCTTCTTTCGCTCACTGTCAGTGCTGCGCTGTTTGCACAGCGGGGGCCCAGGGGCGAGCAGGCCAAAGAGCGCATCGAGGCCTACAAGATTGCCTTCTTTACCGAAAAACTCCAGCTGACCCCCGAAGAGTCAAAAGCCTTCTGGCCGGTTTACAACGAGTATGAAGATGCCCGTACCGAACTGCGGCAGAAGTACCGCATGGATGGCAAACGCCTGGAACTCCTCTCCGACAGCGAGTTGGAAGATTACATCGAGCAGCAACTGAAAATGGAGGAAGAAATGGTGAAACTCCGCCGGGAGTATGTTTACAAATTCAAAGAAATACTTCCCATCCGCAAAGTGGCCATGCTCCAAAAAGTGGACAACGAGTTCAAACGGGAACTGCTCAAGGAATTGCGCCAGCGACAACAAAACCGCATGAACCCCAACCGCCCCGGCAACCGCCGCAACTAAAAACACCAGGCCCGCTGCGATTGAGTTCGCAGCGGGCCTTCTGCTTTATTGCTGAGGAAAGAACTAGCCCTCCAAACCCTACACTCTAAACTTTACACCCTACACCCTACACCCTACACCCTACACCCTACTCCCTACTCCCTACTCCCTACTCCTCACTGAACTGCTGCCTTCTGATATAGATCCAGCAAAATCGGTTTCAGCACCCGCTCCCAGCGGGCATACCCCTGGCGGTTCATGTGCAGCATATCTTCCACGAAGAGGGTTTTGTCCGGATTACCCGAGCTGTCAAGCAGGGTAGGACCAATGTTCAGATACAGCACGTTTTTGCGTTGCGAAGCGAACTGCTGAATCATGTAATTCAGCTTTTCAAATTGCTTCCAGAGTTCCCAGCGGGCGGGGGAGGGCTTGGCCGATAGGACCACCAATTGAGCGTCGGGCAGCTTTTTCTCCATCTCGCCGACAAACTTTTTGAAGTTCTGGAACACCACGGTGTGGTCGGTGCCCTCGGCGATGTCGTTTTCACCGCAATAAAAAACGATGACCTTCGGCTGGTACTTCCAGACGATCCGGTCGGCGTAGTGCAGCACTTCCGGGATGGTGGAGCCGCCAAAGCCCCGCTGAATCACCGGAAGCGGTGCAAAGGCGCTGTCGAGCGAGGGCCACATGCGGATGCTGGAACTGCCTACGAACAAGATGGCACCGGCGGGCGGCATGGATTTTTTATCGGCCTCCTCAAATGCCTTTATTTCTTCCTCAAAACGGGTGAGGTCTTGCTGCTGCCCTCCCCGGAACATGCCGGCCTGTTGCGTGTTCGGGTCATTTTGCTTGCAGGACAACAGTCCCATCAGGATCAATCCGGCGGTGATTAGTATTTGCTTCATGTCAGAAATTTTTCAGTTTGACGGTAGACTGTATTCGGATTTGTGCGCACCAGCACACAAACCGTCCAAATTCTTTGCTTTTGAAAAAGCTACATTCAAAAGTTTTAAGAATCAAGTCTAGTGGCTGACCGGAAAGTAACAAACATCGGCTTTTACCAGATGGAATTCAAGCGGTGCGCCTCACCGGACAACAACGAAACGGAGCCTCCTTCGGCAAACAGCGAGACAGCGCTGTAATCTTCATTGGGGAAGAAAATTTCCGTCATCACCTTTTCGCCGTCGTTCAGGAACAGCTCACAGGAGGCCCTGTCCAGGTACAGGTGCATTTTTATTTTTCCTTCGCCTGGCGGCAATGGGGCGGTGTGGCGGCGGCTGGCAAAGAGCGGTGAAAAATCCGTCTTGCCGCTGTGGGTGCGGTCGCTGAAGAGCACCTGCTTTTCCAGGTCGATGCCGGCCAGGTAGTACTCGCCCTTGCCGTTGCTGATTTTGACCCCGAATTCTTTGACCGGACTGTTGGCGGGGTCGAATTCCAGCAGCAGTTCCATTTGCGATGCCGGGAAATCAACTTGGCTCAATGGCACTTCTCCCTCGATCTCTGCGGGCTCTATTTTAACCGACCTGTCTCTCAGCTTTTTCAGTTCCGGAACGGGCTGCTGAAAGAGCCGCAGCCCTTCTGCCGTTTTCCGAAGGCTTAGATCACGGGGGATGGTCATGGCGCTGCGCCAGGGGTGCGTGGGCACTTGCTGGCCGTAGTCCCAGTTGCTCATCCAGCCGATGAAGACCCGCCGGTCGTCAGGCACATCCGACCAGGTGACACCGGCGTAATTGTCCCTGCCGTAGTCCAGCCACACGGCTTTTTCCGTTTCGGAACGGGCCTTTTCGTCGGAAAAAAGAAAGTGGTCCACATTGAGGTGGCCCCAGCCGCCGGTGCTGTTGTCCATGAGCTCGATGTGGGCGGTTTTGCCTTTGAGCTGGCTTACATCCCACCAGTTCCAGAGCATGGTTTCCTGGTGTGTGCCGGAGGTGGCCCGCAGCACCTTGCCATCCACGACGAGTTTCACCAGCAGCCGCAGCTTGTCGTTGCCGCCACCGACGAGGAAATTGATGTAATCGTGTGAAATGGTGAACTCCGGCGAGCGGAGGGTGCCGGTGGCCTGGTCGCCACCGTTTGCGGAACGCAGCAGTTTGCCTCCTAGTGAACCTGGCACATCGGGGGTGGCATCCACCGGGCCGCTGCCCCAGGCTGTGCCTTCGGCTTCCCAGCCGCCGAAGCTTCCATCTTCAAAATCGGCGAAGACAACCCCGTCGGGAACGTAAGCCGGTTCGACGCCGAGGTCTTTTGCAAATTCAGGGTCAACGGTGAAGGTTTTTCCGTCGAAATGCCCCACGAAGTACTGGGTGCCGGAACCGCCCTGGTAGGCGCCGGGATTGATGTTCTGGATGAGCACCCATTTGGTCTCATCGCTGCCAGCTACTTTGGCGGGGAAGAGGTCGGGGCACTCCCAAACGCCGGCGTGGGTACCCCAGTTTTTGCCGAATTCGCTGAGTTTCTCCCAGTTTTTGAGATCGGGCGAGCCGTAGAGCTCCAGGTGGTCCCAGGCGGCCACGGCCATGATCCAGCTTTGGCTTTCCTCGTGCCAGATGACTTTGGGATCACGAAAATCCCGCAGGCCGGGATTTGGCACCACGGGGTTGCCCTCGTATTTGGTCCAGGTGCGGCCTTTGTCGTTGCTGTAGGCAATGGCCTGGTACTGAAAATCGATCCTGCCGGCCTTGTCGCCATCCATGTCGTGGTAGGTGAAGATGGCGATGAGGGGCGGTTTGCCGTCTTTGCCGAAGCCGCTGGTGTTGTTCCAGTCCACCACCGCACTGCCGGAAAAGATGTAGCCCAGTGAATCGGGATACAGGGCGATGGGCAGGTGCTCCCAATGCACCAGATCGGTGCTTACGGCATGGCCCCAGTGCATGGGCCCCCAGACGGTGCTGTCGGGATAGTATTGGTAAAAAAGGTGGTATTCACCTTCGTAAAAAACCAGCCCGTTGGGGTCGTTCATCCACATTTTTTCCGGTGAGAAGTGGAACTGCGGGCGGTGGGGTTCTTTGTAATAGCCTGAATCGGCTGTTTCTTTTTCAGGGGCCTGTGTGCAGGCCGCCAGAAGGGCAAAAAGGGCCAGTGAGAGGAGGGGAAGTTTGTTCATCGTCTATGGGTTGCGAGTTTGGGTAAGGTGGCTGTAAAGTTAATTGGTTGAGCGAGCTTCCCCGAAATTATTCGAAACGGGAGGTTTGGAGAGCAGCCGATTGTCCACGATTTTCCCGTATCAATTTTTATGGTACTGCAGTAGGTCAGCACAATCCCGGGCGAAGCTTCAAACTGCACCCGGTGTTTGGTGCCAGGTTCAGGCGCTGACTTTCGGTCAGCTTCTGAATTGAAAGATTACAGAGCCATGTACGCCAGGTAAATCGAGGCCGTAACCGAAAGTTGCAAGCTCACTACGTCTCCCCCTCACAAAGTCTCAAAGTCTCCCAGTCACCTTCTCACCACGAACCTCTCCGTCCTTACCGGCAGGCCCTCGTGGAGCAATTGGAGGAAGTACACGCCCGGGGGCCAGTGCCAGACGGGCAGGGTGTAGGTGGTGTGGGTGCTTACCGCTGGGATTTCCGTCATGGTCTTTCCGTTGGTATCCACGATGCGGGCGGTGTAGGTGCTGGTGATGCCGGCCGGGCGCAGTTCGAAGTGCAGGAAATCCGAAGCGGGATTGGGAAAGATGGCCAGCCGGGCAGTTTGTTCGGGACTGCCGGACACGGCGGTGGTGTCGTCCAGTTGGCAGCCGGGGATGAGGCAGCCGAATGAGTC